>JAWKHR010000014.1:0-137409 GCA_041394725.1 Vicinamibacterales bacterium
GTTCGCGCCCGGCGACGAACAGCCCGGCGCACCGCCCGTCGTCGTCCTGTCGCACGCCTTCTGGCAGCGCTGGTTCGGCGGCGATCCGAACGCCGTCGGAAGCACGCTGCGCCTGGGCGACCGGCCCTTCACGGTGATCGGCGTGATGCCCCGCGCGGTCTACCCGGGCTGGCCGGTGAACCCGGCGCGCGTGACCATCGATCCCGCCCAGCGCGAGTACTGGGTGCCGATGCCGCACACGCCGCAGTTCGATGCGCAGGCGCGCGCCCACGTCTACGGCGTCCTCGCGCGCCTCGCGCCGGGCGAGACGATCGCGGCGGCGCAGGCGGAACTCGCGGCGCTCGCCACGCCCGACGCCGCGGATCCCCACGGCGCGACACTGGTGCCGCTGCGCGATCAGTTCGTCAATGACGCGCGGACGCCGCTCGTCATGCTGATCGGCGCGGCCCTGGCGGTGCTGCTCATCGCGTGCGCGAACCTGGCGGCGGTGCAGGTCATCGTCCTCGAGGCCCGCCGCGACGAGCTCGGGGTGCGCGCGGCGATCGGCGCCGATCGCGGCCGCCTCGCGCGGCAGCTGCTCACCGAGTCGATGGTGCTGGCGGCCGGAAGCGGCGTGGCCGGCCTGCTCCTCGCCCGCGCCGCGCTCGTGCGCATTCCCTCGCTGTTGCCGCCAACGGTGCCCCTGATGACGCCGCCCGAGCTGGACGCGCGCGTGGCGCTCTTCGGCGGAGGGGTGGCGCTCGCGTGCGGACTGTTCGTCTCCGCCTGGCCCGTGGGGCGCGCCTCGGCCGCGGACCCGGCACCCCGCGGCACGGCCGCCGCGCCGCGGCGCGCCGTGTACCGCGCGCTCGTCGTCGCCCAGATCGCCGTGACGGTGCCGCTGGTCGTCGCGGCGGCGTTGCTGGCCCAGTCGCTCTGGTCGGTGCGCGGGCGCGACGCGGGCTTCGCGATCGACGACGTGCTGGTGGCGGACCTGGGGCTGGTCGGGCCTCGCTACGACGACCCGCGCGCGGTCGTGGCGTTCGAGGACGTGGCGCTGCCGCGCGTCCGGGCACTCCCGGGCGCGCGGGCGGCGGCGCTCGCATACGACCACCCGCTCGAGGCGAACTGGACCAACAGTTACGCGCTCGAGGGCGACGCGCGCGGCGACGGCGACGTCCGCGCGGTCGCCGAGCTGCGCATGGTCAGCCCGGGCTACTTCGACGCGCTCGACGTGCACCTGATCGACGGCCGCCTGCCGACGACGCGCGACGACCTGGACGCGCCGGGCGTGGTCGTCGTCAACGAGGCGTTCGCCCGGTCGGCGCCCGTGCAGCCGGTGATCGGCCGGCGCCTTCGCAGTTCGCCGCCGCGACTCACTTGGGGCAATGTCGCGCCCGACGAGTTCGAGATCATCGGCGTCGTCGCCGACGAACGCTTCCGCGGACTCGAGGCGCCGAGCGAGCCGGCGGTGTACATGACGACGCGCCAGTTCCCGCAGGTCGGCGTGTCGCTGCTGGTGCGCACGACGACCGATCCGCTGAGCCTCGCCGCACCCGTGCGCGCCGTGATGCGTGACGTCGATTCACGGGTCACGTTCTCATCGCCGCGACGGCTCGCCGACGTCCTGGACGAACAGCTGGTCACGCGCCGGGTGACGGCCGACGTCGTCTCCGGCTTCGCGGGCCTGGCTTTGGGTCTTGCCGCGCTGGGTCTCTACGGCCTGCTCGTCGTGGCGGTCGCGGGCCGGCGCCGGGAGTTCGGCGTGCGGCTGGCGCTCGGCGCCGAGCCGGCGTCGATCGCCCGGGCCATCGTCGGGGAGAGTCTGCGCGACGCGGCCGTCGGGGTCGGCGCCGGGCTGGTGCTGGCGATGGCCGCCGGCCGGCTGATCCGCGGCCTGCTCGTGGAGGTGACGCCGATCGATCCGGTCACGCTGGTGGTCGTCGCCGCCGGACTGCTGGCCATCGCGGTGGCGGCGGCCCTGATCCCCGCCGGCCGCGCCGCCGCGATCGACCCCGCCCGCGCGCTCCGACCCGACCAGCCGTGACGCCGCAGGTCAGAAGCCCCCGCAGTTTCCATCCTCACCCGCCCTGTTGGTCTTCCCCGTCTTGCCCACCTTCCCCGCCCTCCCCACGTCCCCCCCAGTCCTGCCCGCCTCCCCCGCCCTCCCCACGTCCCCCCGTCCTGCCCGCCTCCCCCGCCCTCCCCACGTCCCCCCCGTCCTGCCCGCCTCCCCCGCCCTCCCCACGCCCTCCCGTCGCCCCACGTCCCCATGGCCCCGCCTTCCCCACGTCCTCCATGTCCTCCACGGCCCCCAAGCAACCGCTTCACCCTGAGGTGCTCCTCACGTTCACGCTCTTCCAGCGTGCGGGCGATGGCGGTGATGTCCGCGGTGAATCCCGTGGCGACGCGTTGCTCGAGGGTGTTGACGAGGCGCGTGGTGCGGGCCAGCGCCTGCCCGAGACGTCGCATGAGGTGCTCCTGTGGCGCGGCCTGGAGCAGGCGGTCGATCAGGACTTCGAAGTGCGCCGCGGCGTCCTGGCTGGCGGCCTCGCCGGCGCCGGGCAGCACGCCGCGCGCCTGCAGTCCGCGCACGACGGCGGGGCGCGATTCGAGCGCGGCAACGCGCACGCCCCAGAGCTCCACGGCCTGGAGGTCGAGGTCGATCTCGCGTGTGGGCCAGCCGAGCGGCGCGACGGCGTCGTGGCCCTGCGCGGCGAGCGCGTGCCACAGCGCGCCCCACGCGCGCCGGGCTTCGGCGTCGATCGCGTCCCGCGACGCCACGGCCTCGCGGGCGCGCGCGAACAGCTCGTCCACGAGCGACTGCCGCTTGCGACGCAGCAGCGCCGTGCCGCGCCGCACCTGATCCAGGCGGCGCCGCGCGCGCAGCAGGCTGGATCGCGTCATCGCCGTGCGCCCGCCGCGTGTCATGGCGCGCCGCCTCCCGCCGCCTGCGGCGCCGCCGCCTCGCGCGCGGCCCGCCGTTGCGCGGCCCGGGCTTCGAGCGCCGGCGG
This sequence comes from Vicinamibacterales bacterium, assembly GCA_041394725.1. Lineage (GTDB taxonomy): Bacteria > Acidobacteriota > Vicinamibacteria > Vicinamibacterales > SCN-69-37 > JAWKHR01. The sequence continues at coordinate 2,994 of JAWKHR010000014.1, forward strand.
ACCGAGCCTGACGAGATCCTCGGCCGGCAGCGGATCGAGCAGCCGCCAGCCGGCCTCGACGGTCTCGGCGATCGTCCGGCGCGCGCGCCCCTGGTTCAGGAACGTGCGCTCGAAGGCGTCCGCGAACGCCAGCGCGCGCCGATCGGCCGGCTGCAGGCCGGCCTCGCCGACGATCGCCGCCATCAGCCGCGCCTCCCGGCCTCGCGCGTAGATCGCGTACAGCTGGTCGGCCCACGCGCGGTGTCCCGCGACGGTGTGCGTTTCGCCAATGCCGGCGTTCATCAGGCGCGAGAGCGAGGGCAGCACGTCGATGGGCGGATACACGCCGCGCCGTTCGAGCTCGCGGCTGAGCACGATCTGCCCCTCGGTGATGTAGCCCGTCAGGTCCGGGATCGGATGCGTGATGTCCCCGTCGGGCATCGTCAGCACCGGCAGCTGGGTCACGCTGCCCTCGGATCCCTCGAGCAGGCCGGCGCGCTCGAACAGCGACGCGAGGTCCGTGTACATGTAGCCCGGGTACCCGCGTCGGCCCGGCACCTCCTCGCGCGCGGCCGCCACTTCGCGCAGCGCCTCGCAGTAGTGCGTCACGTCGGCCATCACGACGAGGACGTGCAGCCCGTGCGTGTAGGCCAGGTACTCGGCGGTGGTGAGCGCGGCGCGCGGGGTGAGCAGCCGCTCGATGGTCGGGTCGCGGGCCTGGTTCAGGTAGAGCACGCTGCGTTCGAGCGCGCCGCTGTCCCTGAAGCGCTCGAGGAACGCGCGCGTCTCGCGGTCGGTGATGCCGATGGCGGCGAAGACGACCGCGAACGGTTCGCCGCGCGGCGCCCGGGCGTGCTCGACGATCGTCGCGGCCAGGTCCAGCGCGGGCAGGCCGGGCGCGGAGAACACGGGCAGCTTCTGGCCACGGACGAGCGTGTTGAGGCCGTCGACGGCCGAGAGCCCCGTCTCGATGAAGTCGCGCGGCGGCACGCGCTTCGTCGGGTTGATCGGCGCGGCCCACAGCGGGCGGCGTGCCTCGCCGACGGGCGGCGGCAGGCCGTCCTTCGGGTCGCCCAGGCCGCCGAGCGCACGGCCGAGCAGGTCGCGCCCGACCGGAACGCTCGCGAACGCGCCCGCGAGCGTGATCTCCGCGCGGGCCGGCGCGAGGCCCAGCGTGTCCTCGAGCACCTGCACGACGGTCACATCCCGGCCCGCGTCGATGACCTGCCCGCGGATGTCCGGCTGCCCCGGCGCGCGGACGATGACCCACTCGCCGAGCGCGACCCGCTGCGCGCCGCCCAGGTACAGCAGGGGCCCCGCCGCGGCCCGCGCGCCCCGATAGGTCCGCGCGACGCTCACGACCGGACTCCCGTCGGACCGCCGCCGGCCGCGCGGCCGCCGGTCGCCGTGTCTCGCGACGTCCCGGCCAGCGCGTCGATGGCGTCGCGCAGCCGATCGCGCGCGCCGGCCTCGTCGCCGGGCGCGGCGCGCCGCAGCGCCGCCAGCGCCAGCCGCACGCGATCGACCGGCAGGTCCGCGAACGCCCGCCCGAGATCGATCGCCGCCGATCCCTCGTCGAACGCCCGGATGGCGGCGTCGGCCAGCGCGAACGTCCGCTCGGGCGGCGAGTAGGCGTCGTGCGGATCGAACGCGCTCTGCCCCAGCACGAACTCGCGCAGCGCCGCCGCCGAGGCCAGCAGCAGCCGATCGCGATCCTCCAGCGCGTCCGGCCCGACGACGCTCGCGACCTCGCGCAGGTCGGCGTCGCGCTGGAGGAGGTCCAGCGCGCGGCGCCGGACGTCCGACCAGCGCGGGTCCACGGTCTCGTCGTAGCGCGCGGCGAGCCGGTCGGCCTCGAGGCTGAAACTCGTCTCCCAGTCCACGGCCGGAAACTGCCGCTGGTGCGCGAGCGCCGGGTCGAGCGCCCAGAGCGCGCCGGTCACGCGCAGGCAGGCCTGCGTGACGGGTTCGGAGAAGTCGCCACCGGGCGGCGACACCGCGCTGATCAGCGTGACGCTGCCGGTCCGCTCCGGCCGGCCCAGGCACCGCACCCGACCCGCGCGCTCGTGCAGGCGCGCCGCGCGGCTCGCGAGCGACGTCGGGTAGCCCTCCTCGCCCGGCATCTCCTGCAGCCGCGACCCCACCTCGCGCAGCGCCTCCGCCCAGCGCGACAGGCTGTCGGCCATCACCGCGACGCGCCAGCCCTGATCACGGAAGTACTCCGCGATCGTCAGGCCGACGTCCACCGACGACTCGCGCGCCGCCACCGGCATGTTGCTCGTGTTCACCACCAGCACCGTGCGGTCCAGCACGACGCGGCCCGTGCGCGGATCGGCGAGCGTCCGGAAGTCGTGCAGCACGTCCGCCATCTCGTTGCCGCGCTCGCCGCACCCGATGTAGACGATGACGTCGGCGTCGCCGTACTTCGCGAGCGCCTGCTCGATCACCGTCTTGCCCGTCCCGAAGCCGCCGGGCACCGCGACCGTCCCGCCCTCGGCGACCGGGAACAGCAGGTCGAACACCCGCTGCCCCGTGAGGAAGGGCTGCAGCCGGCCGTCGCGCGCGGCGATCGGACGCGGACGCCGGACGGGCCATCGCTGCGCCAGACGGATCGGATCGCCCGAGGTCAGCGTCACTGCCGGCGCATCCACGTCGATCTCGCCGGACGCGACGGCGCGCACGACGCCACCACCGCCGGGCGGGACCAGAATCCGGTGCTCGAACCCGCCGCGGTCCTCGACCGTGCCGACCACGTCGCCAGGACCGACGTCGTCGCCCGGCGCGCAGGACGGCCGGAACCGGTACCGCGCCCCGCGGTCGAGCGTCGGCGCGTCCGCGCCGGGTTCGATGAACGGCCCCGTCAGCTCCGCGATCCGGCCGAGCGGACGGCCGACGCCGTCCACCACGCTGCCGAGCAGCCCGGGCCCCAGCTCGATCGCCAGCGGTCGCCCGTCGGCCACGACCGGTTCGCCGATGCGCAGGCCGGTCGTGTCCTCGAAAACCTGCAGGGTCGTGACCTCCCCGGTCACCCGCAGCACTTCCGCCTGGAGCCGCCGGTGCCCGACGCGCACCAGCTCGTTCAGTCCGATGCCGTCGAGGCCGGTCGCCTCGGCGAGCGCGCCGACGACACGCGACAGGGTGCCGGTGGTCATCGCGGCCTCACGCGATAGCCGATCGCCTGCCGGAGGATGTCCATGACGTAGGCCTCGGCGGTGCGGCGTTCGTCCCACGCCGGCGCCGGCACCGGGGCGAGAATCGGCAGCGCCTGGCGATCGAGGCGCGCGACCAGGTCGCGCGGCAGGCGCCGGTACAGGTCCTCGTCCACGAGCACGACGCCGACGTCCGGGTCGGAGGCGGCGCGCGCGACGTGCTCGGCGGCCGCCTGGTCACGATCCGCCCGCGACACGGCCAGGCCGGCGAGCGCGAATCCCGCGGCGAGGTCCGGGCGGCAGACGACGCGCACCTTCATGACGTCACCAGCGCGCGCCGCCGCAACGCGGGCGGCACGCCGAGCGCGGCGCCCCAGGCGAGCGTCCGCAGGTCGCGCCGTTGGATCGCGAGGCGGACCAGCGTGCCGAGCAACGCCGCCGTGCCGAGCGGATCGCGGCGCGCCTCACGCGTCAGGCGGTGCGCGGTCAGCGAGAGGAACCGCCCGTGGAGGTCGCCGGGATCCGCGGCGCCGACCGGCACCAGGCCGCCGAGCGGCGTGCCGGCGAGGGCCACGCGCACCGCCGAAGCGGCCGCGTCGATCGACGAAGCTCCGGCCACGGCCACGAAGGCCTCGCGCCGGAGCCATCGGCCTCCGGCGGCGAACAGCGGCGCCGGATCCACCGAGGCGCGACCGCCTCCGGCCGCGATCAGGAGCGCGTTGGCGGCGTTGACCGCGTCCACCAGGCTCGCCACGAACGTGGCGAGCACCGGATCGCGCCGCACGGCCGCCGCGGCCCGGGCGACGAACCCGGCGAGCAGGGCGACGTCGAGGACGAGCAGGTCCGGCCGGGCCTCCCGGACCAGCGGCCGAAGGCGCGCGGCGTCGGGATGGCCGAGCAGGACGAGCTCGGCCGCGACGGCCGCGGGCGACGGCAGGCGCGCCAGCGCGTCCAGCGCGCGGGCCGGCAGGGTGCGCGTCGGCACGAGGCCGGCGAGGCGCTCGCCCGCCGGCGCCCCCTGGGTCGCACCGCGGAGGAGCGCGCGCAACGCGCGGCGGTCCTCGTCGGCGGCAAACACGTCGAGTGCGCCGGGTCGCGAGCCATCCCAGCGCGCGAGCGTGCGCAGGTGCCGGGCCGTGGTGGCGCCCGCCGCGCGGTCGATCGCAATCGCGTCGGGCGGGTCGGGAATCGGATCGACGTCCGGCCCGTGCGCCCGCAGCGCGCGCGCGAGCGCGCCGGGGTCCGGCGCGGCGGCGAGCGCGTCGAGCGCCGGCCGCGTCAGCAGGTGCGCGCGCACGCCGGCGGCGCGGACCACGAGCGCGAGTTCAGTCGCCACGATCGACCTCCGCCGCGATCGACACGGCCAGGTCGGGCGCCAGGCGCTCCAGCCGGCCGGCCACGGTGCCGTCGACCGTCACCGATCCGTCCAGCGCCTCCACGACGAGCCCCGGCCCGACCTCCGGATCGGCCACCAGTTCGGCCCCGTCGTCGGCGGCCACGATCGGCGCGAGCACGGCCGCCGCGGCCGGCGCGCACCGCACGCGGACGCGCAGGCCGGCGGTGAACGACCGGGCCTCGCGGAAGAACGCCGGCAGGGCGCGCCGGCCGTCGTCGGACGCACCGGCCTCCGGCACGAGCGCCCGCGCGCGGTCGAGCACGCGCGCGATCAGCGCGTGCCGTGCCTCGAGTTCGGCCGCCCGCGCCCCCCGGCGGGCGCGCGCGAGCGCCTGCTGGTGAGCCGCGGCCCGCGCGACGCGGGCCCGAGCCAGGTGCGCCGCGACCACCTCGTCCACCTCACGCGTGGTGGCCGCCTCGACGCCGCGGACCTCGTCGTCGGCGCGCGCCGCAATCGCACGCGCCTCGCGGGCCGCGTCCTGCTCCAGGCGGTCGATCAGGTCCGGGAGCGCCATCGCCCGGCCTCAGCCCCCGGCGCCGACCAGGATCATCACCGCGACGACGAACCCGAGGATGACCATGGTCTCCGGAATCGCGATGAGGATGACGGCGGTCGTCGAGAGCTCCGGCTTCTCGGCGAGGCTGGCGGCGGCCGCGGGGCCGATGCGTCCCTGCGCCCACGCGGTCGCGAGCGCCGGCACGCCGATCGCGAGCGCGGCGGCGAGTCCAAGCAGTGCGGTCTCCATGAAGCCACCTCCCAGGTGTGCTACGGCGTCGGACGCCAGTGCCCGAAGGGGCGGTACGCCATCCCGCCCGGACTGAAGAACTGGCCGAAGAACTCCACGTAGTGCAGGCGGAGCGCGTGGATGGTCGGGCTGAAGACGCCGATCGCGAAGTTGACGAGGTGGAACAGCAGCGCGAACACTGCGCCCACGAGCACGCTGCCGAGCGCGCCGACCATCTGGTTGGCGACCACGGCCAGCATCAGCGACGCGGTGCCGATGGCCATGATGCGCGCGTACGACAGGATGTGCCCGAACGTCGAGAGCAGCTCGATGACGGCCGTGAGTCCCTCGAGGGCGACCAGCACGACGAAGGCGACCAGCACGGCGACGACGAGCGGCGTGAACAGGCGGCGGGGCAGCACCTCGAAGACGGCAAGCAGCAGCAGGACCGTCAGCACCAGCATCGCGAACGTCACCCCGCGACCGACCGCCTCGCGCCGGTGCCCGCGACGCCAGGCGCCGAGACCCGCGAGCACGAGGCCCAGCAGGATGTGGACGCCGCCGAGCGCGATGGCGAAGCCGAGGAACGGGATCGTCGCCTGCTCGCGATCGACGAACGCGTGGAGGCCGACCCGCGCGCCGAGCGATCCGAAGAACTCGCCGAAGATGACGCCGAAGACCACCGCGCTCGACGCGCACGCCAGCGCGACCAGGGACACCGACCGCAGCGCCGAGTCCGGCGTCGATCGGACCCGCAGCACCAGCGCGAGCGCGGCCAGCATCAGGCCGTAGCCGACGTCGCCCAGCATGAGGCCGAAGAGCGCCGGGAAGAACAGCGCGACGAACGGCGTCGGGTCGATCGTCCCGTAGCGCGGCAGCGGCAACATCCGGGTGAGCACCTCGAACGGCCGGAACAGCGGCGGGTTTCGCAGGGTGACCGGCGCGTGCTCGTCGCGCCAGTCCTCGGCGCCGAGCGGCGAGACGACGACGGCGGGACCGAGCGACGCGGCGAGCCGCGCCTGCAGATCGCCCAGCCGCGCGGCGGGCAGCCAGCCCTCGATGATGAACAGGTGCTCGGCGGCCCACGCGCAGGCCCGCGCGTCGAGCTGGGCCAGCCGATCGCGCAGCCACGCCCGGACACCGGCGAGCCAGTCGTCTTCGGAACGCGCGAGCGCGGCGCGGTCCGCGTCCACCGCGCGTTCCTCGCGCGCGATCGCGTCGAGCCGCGCGCGGATGGCGGGCAGCGCGCGCAGCAGGTTCGTCTCGCCCAGGCCCGCCGGCGCCGGCAGTTCGTCCACCCGCGCCGCCGCGAGCAGCGACGACACGCGCGGCGCGGCGGCCGCCGAGGCGAGGATGAGCACCGCGGTCTCGCCGGTCGAAAGCGCACGGGCCAGCAGCTCCACCTCGCCGCCGAGCGCCGCCTCCAGGCTGCCGCGCACATCGTCCACCGCGCCGCCGCTGCCACGGCGCAGGACGACGTAGAAGGCCTGGCCGTCCGGCCAGGTCAGCTCGTGGCCGAGCAGGGCCTCGAAGGCCTGGAAGAACTCCCGATACCGCAGCAGCACGTGGCGCTCGTCGTCGAGCGCGCTGCGCCGGGTCGCGAGCGCGTCGGCACGACGCCGGACCCGGCGCGCGCGGCGCATCGCGTCGGCGAGCACCGGGAGCGGCGGCACGGACGTCCAGGCCGGCGCGGCACCCCGAGCGGAAGCCGGCGCCTCCAGGCGATCGAGCGCGGTCTCGACGTCGGCGAGCGCGCGATCCAGGTGGCGCCGCTCGCGCGCGGCGCCGGGGTCCGGCGCGGGCGCCTCGGCGACCGGCGGGCGATCGACGTGCAGCACGGCGAGGTCCTGGAGGACGCCGAGCGTCTCGTCGAGCCGCGCCCGCGGGCCGGCGATGCGAACGCGGAGCATCCGGACGATCACGACCGTCCTCCGCCCGCGTCAGCGCCCGCGCCCGCGCGCGTGTCGTCGATCGCGAGCGCGCGAGCCACGACGCGCCGCGCGAGGGCATCCACGCGTGCCTCGGACACGTCCGTCAGCCGGGCCAGCGCGGATCGATGCGCGACGGCGAGCGCCTCGAGCGCCGCCGCCTGATTGGCGTCCTCGGACGCGGCCAGCCGCGTGTCGGCCACGGCCGCCGCCTCGGCCGCGCCCGCCAGCCTCCGGTCCCGCTCCGCCCGGGCGTCGGCGACACGCCGCGACGCTTCGTCGCGCGCCGCGCGAATCACCCCCTGGAGGCGCTGTTCGACCTGCAGCAGCTGCCGCAGACGGTCGTCACCGGGCGCCTCGCGGGGCGGGCGCGTCATGGGTACACCACTGCCGATGAAGCAAGGGCGATGCCTGCCCGCCGCGCGCCTGGCCCGGCACACCGGCCGGACATGGCGCGGATTCGGGCCATGGATGCCGGAAAGTCCGCACCCGGCGCGGGTACCTTCGGGCTATCCGCCCAGCCGGCGCAGCGCGTCGAGGGCGTCCGGGTAGTCCGGCCGCAGCCGCAGCGCGGCCTCGAGTTCGCGGCGCGCGTCCGCCGTGCGTCCCCGGCCGCTCAGCAGGACGGCCAGGCCGTAGTGCCAGGTCGGCTGCCGGGGATCGATCCGGATCGCGCGATCGAGTTCGGCGATCGCCTCGTCCGGCCGGCCGTCCGCTGCGAGCAGGTTCGCCAGGCGGATCCGGACCGACGCGCGGTCGGGTTCGAGCCGGATCGCCTCGGCGAAGGCGGTGTAGGCGTCGGCCTTGCGGCCGAGCGCCGCGGCCGCCGCGCCGAGCCCGGCGTGCGCCTCGGCCATGTCGGGTCGGGCGGACACCGCACGGGAGAAAAGCGGAAGGGCCTCGTCCGCGCGGCCCTGCGTGAGCCTCACGCCGGCGAGTCCCGCCAGGACTTCCGGTGCGTCCGGCGTCAGCGCGAGCGCGCGGTCGAAGTGATCCGCCGCTTCGTCGAGGCGGCCGACCGTCGCGAGGGCGGCGCCGAGATTGCCCTGCGCTTCCGGGAAGCCAGGGTCGAGCGCGACGGCCTCCTCGAAGTGGGCGCGCGCGTCGTCCGCGCGGCCCTGCCGCGCCCGCACGAGGCCGAGACTGTTCTGCTCGATCGCCTGGTAGCGCGGCGACTGCGGCGGCGCCAGCGCGAGCGCGCGTTCGTACTCGGCGTACGCCTCGTCGAGGCGGCCCTGGTCACGCAGCGCCTCGCCGAGCTTGTCGTGCGCGCGGTAGTTGCGTTCGGTGACCGCGATCGCGTGGCGCCAGAGGGTCTCGCTGTCTGCCCATGTGCGCACCTGCGCGCGCGCCACTCCCGCGAGTACGAGAACGACCGCTGCGCCCGACGCGGCCACGACGCGCCGGTCGATGCGCCAGTGTTCGGCGGCCGCGACCGCACCCCAGGCGACCGCGATCGCCAGCCCCACGAGCGGGACGTACATGTAGCGGTCGGCGATCGCCTGCTCGCCGGTCTGGATCACGCCGCTCACCGGCAGCAGCGTGACGAGGAACCAGCCCCAGCCCGCGAACAGCACCGGCCACCGCCGCACGGTGAGCACCGCCGCCACCGTGACGGCCAGGAGCGCGACGGCGACGCCCGCCAGCCAGGCCGGTGGGTAGGCCTGCATCGGATAGAACGCCGCCAGCCGGACGGGCCATGCGGCCTTCGCCAGGTAGAGCGCGTAGCCCCCGACGGCGTTGGCCAGCCGCGTGCCGAGCGGCAGCGCGCCGAGGCCCGCCACCGCGCCGCCCTGGGCGGAGAGGGTCGCGAGTCCCACGGCGAATGCCGCCAGCAGGAACGGCACCTTCTCCATGAGTACCCGGCGCCAGGCGGCGCCGTCGAACCGCGTCACCGGCACCCGGCCGAGCGGCCACACGTCGAGCAGCACGAGGACCAGCGGCAGCGTGACGACCATCGGCTTGGCGAGCAGCGCAAGGACGTACAAGCCGAACGTGACGGCGTAGCGCGCCCAGGTCGGACGCCGCACGAACCCGGCCCACCCGCACAGCGCCAGCATGAGGAGGGCGGTGCTGAGGACGTCCTTCCGTTCCGACACCCAGGCGACCGACTCGACGTGCAGCGGATGGGCGGCGAACACGGCGGCCACGAACGCGCTGCGGCCGCTGGCGCCGGTGAGCCCCCGCAGCGCGACGAACAGCGCCACCGAGGCGACCACGTGCAGCGCGACGTTCACGAGGTGGTGGGCGCCGGCGTCGGGGCCGAACCACGTGACGTCGGCCATGTGCGAGATCATCGTCAGCGGATGCCAGTTGCCGGCCACGCGGCTGGTGAACGCCCACGCCACGCCGCTCCAGTCGAGTCCCCGCAGGACGCGTGCATTTGCCGCGACATACTCCCCGTCGTCCCAGTTCACGAAGGGGTAGGTCGCGACGGCGGCATAGATACTCGACACCAGTAAGGTAAGTAGACCGGAAACGGACAGGACAAACCGTAATTCAGGCCATGGTGTCTTATGCGGGTGGGGTTCCTGGCGAGAAGGTCGGTCGCGGTCGCGACGCTTCCGGGTATGCTTGGACATAGCGCCTTCGAGCCCGAAAACCCGGGCTCTGCCTGCCACGACCGGCCGCCGATGCGTCCGTTTCCGGAACGCCCATGATCGAGCAGCACAAGGTCGTCGTCGTCATGCCCGCGTACAACGCGGCACGGACCTTAGACCGAACTTATCGCGAAGTCGCGTCTCAATCCATCGTCGATACCATCATCGTCGTCGACGATGGGAGCGGCGATGGCACGCCGGTGCAGGCCCGGTCGCTGCCGGACGTGGTCGTCCACGAGCACGCCGAGAACCGCGGGTACGGCGCGAACCAGAAGACGTGCTATCGCCTCGCCCTGGAGCACGGCGCCGACATCGTCGTGATGGTGCACCCGGACTACCAGTACACGCCGCGGCTGATCCCGGCGATGGCGGGCATGGTGGCGAGCGGGCTGTTCCCCTGCGTGATCGCGTCGAGGATTCTGGGTGGCCGCGCGCTCGAGGGCGGCATGCCGCTGTGGCGGTACGTCGGCAATCGCGCGCTCACGCTGGCCGAGAACGCGCTCATCGGCACCAAGGTGTCGGAATTCCACAGCGGCTACCGCGCGTTCTCCCGGAACGTGCTGGAGGCGCTGCCGCTCGAGGAGTTTTCCGACGACTTCCTGTTCGACAACGAGATCCTGGCCGAGATCGCGTGGCGCGGCCTGCCGATCGGCGAGGTGTCGTGCCCGACGCGATACGCCGCCGAGGCGTCGTCGATCAACTTCTCCGGGTCGGTGCGCTATGGCCTGGGGTGCCTGGCGGTCGGCGTCAAGTTCCGGCTGGCCCGGATGCGGCTGGTGCGGTCGAACCGGCTCCGGCGGCGTGCCGGCGGACGACGGGGCGCGGCGCTGGCCGGCTGATCCGGAACCGGTTCGATCCCGTGCGGCCGGACGAAGCCGGATGGCGCGGCCGCGAGCCGTTTCGTGTTCGGGGGCGACGGGGTTCGGAGCTCAGGGGGCGGCTGGCGAAGGTTGGCGGTGAGGCAGGGATTCGAACCCTGGATACAGGTTTTGGCCCGTATAACGGTTTAGCAAACCGCCGCCTTCAGCCTCTCGGCCACCTCACCGCAGGCGGGAAGGGTTCGCCAGGGGCGAACCGCGCGATCTGCAAGTATACGCTGATGCCCCTCCGGATTCAGCGCGGTTCGACCGTCATGAAGTGCTGGCGGCTGTTGATGTGGACGCGGCGGAACATCGACAACGGCAGCAGCCCGTCGCCCTCCTCGTCGCCGCCCGTTCGACGCGCCCACGCGGCGGGCAGGTCCCAGAGCCGGAACTGGCCGACCCGCAGGTCCGGGATGACGACCGCGCGCGCGGCGCGCCGGCCGACCAGGCTCGCGACCCGCACCGTGCCGACATCCTCCCGGACGTGGAGCCAGTCCGCCGTGGTGCCGTCGTAGAGCACCAGCCCCGTGGCGCCGGAATCCGGCACCAGCCGCAGCGAACACCGGCAGCGCGGCTCCTGCGGCAGCAGCACGACGAAGCGCCCCTGCATCGGCTCGAGGGCGAGACGTGCGCCGGGCAGACGATCGCCCGCGTCGTGCCAGACGAGCTTCGACGCCTCGTAGTCCAGCGTGTAGGCAAAGCGCGAGAGCAGGTCCTGGCCGAGCAGGCCGCTCACGCCGGGCCCGAGGACTGCCTGCTGCCGATCGGGCAGCCGGGTCGCGAGGATCGACGACACGCGCACCGACCCGATCGTCAGGTCCGGCAGCTCGACGATCGGCCAGACCGCGGCACCGCCGGGCGTGATGATCTCAGACCTGGACACGACCGCGGCGCCGAGCGTGGCGGCCAGCGATTCCGTCACGATCGTGTGGCTGGATCCGGTGTCGAGCAGGAACCGGTAGGCCCTGCCGCGCGCGATGACCGGCACGATGATGGTGCCGTTGGCCGCGCCGTGGAAGCTGACCTCGTTCTCCGGCGCACCGTCGAGGCCGGTCGAGCCGGGGCCGGCGGCAAGCGCGGCGGTGAGCCCGGCGCCGGCGACGAGGCCGATCCACCGGGCGGATCCCGTCCCGGCGCGCCGGTGCCCGGGCCGGCGTGGACGACCGTCTCGAACCCGGTCCGACCGGATCAGGAAGTTCGCCACTTGTTCCCGTTATCGGCAACACTAGCGTAAATCTCTCGTTACATGTGTAACGTTGCCGTGACGAACAAAATGGCTCCTCCGATGACCCGCGCGAATCGCATCAGCGGCTCCGGCCGGGCCGCCTGCCCGGCATCCGTATAATCCCGACGATGCGGGCACGGGCGGTGGCGCGCGTCCTCCTTCTTTATGGCGTCCCGGCGGGCCTGCTGATCGTGGCCCTGCGGGTCGTCGAATACCGATTTCTCGTCGTCGACCACGCGGTCGAGATCTACGGCGCCATTATCGCGGCCCTGTTCGCGGCAGTCGGCATCGCGCTCGGCCTTCGCCTGACGCGGTCGCGGGTCGTCGTCCGGGAGGTGACGGTCGAGGTCCCGGTGCCCGTCGCCGGCCCGTTCACCCCGAACCGCCGCGAACTGGACGCCCGCGGCATCACGCCGAGGGAACTGGAGATCCTCAAGCTCATCGCGGAGGGCCTCAGCACCCGCGAGATGGCCGGCCGCCTGTTCGTCAGCGAGAACACGGTGAAGACGCACTGCAGCCGGCTCTTCGACAAGCTCGGCGCGAACCGGCGCACCAAGGCGGTGCAGGTCGCCAAGACGCTCGGGCTGATCGCGTAGCCGGGGGTCGTCCCGGCGGGCGGCCCGCGCCGGCGCCGGCGGTCGTGCTCCTCATCCGAACGTGTGATTTCGCCCCGAACCCGCCAGAATCACCCGAACGGATGACGACGGGCGGGCGGCGTGCCGCGTATCGTCGGCGGCCGAGGAGCGTTGACACCCATGAGCCTTAAGACGCGCATCGTCCTGACGTTCGGCGGCCTGTCCGGCCTGGTCTCGGCCGGGCTGATGTTCGCGACCCTGCCCTTCATGGACCGGATCGGCTTCGATCGCGGGGCCATCGTCGGCTACACCGGCATGGTCCTGTCGTTCCTGTTCGTGTTCTTCGGCGTGCGGGCGTACCGCGACCAGCTCGACGGGGCGCCGCTCAGCTTCGGCCGGGCGTTCGGGGTGGGGCTGCTGATCACGCTGATCTCGTGCGTGTTCTACGTGGTGGCGTGGGAGATCGTCTATTTCAACTTCATGCCCGACTTCGTCGAGCAGTACTCGGCCCACGTCCTGGACCAGCTGCGGGCGTCCGGCGCCACGGAGGCCGCGATCGACGCGCAGGCCCGTCAGATGGCCGACTTCAAGGCGATGTACGACAACCCGTTCTTCAACATGGCCATCACGTTCATCGAGCCGTTTCCGGTCGGGCTGCTGATGACGCTGGTGAGCGCGGTCGTACTGCGGCGGAGGGCGGCGGCCTGATCGCGCGCCGCGCGGACGTACGCCGCGCGGATGCGCTGCGGGCGGGCGCCGCGCGGGCGCGCTGCGGGCGGGCGCCGCGCGGACGCGCCGGTCAGCGGATGTGGATGCTGCCCGACGAGGTGCGGACCTCGAGGAGGGGACCGCCGCCGTTGACGGCGCCGCGAACCTCGCGCTTGTCGAGGCGACCGGACATGGTGACGGGATAGGCGAGGTCGATGCTGCCGGAGCGGGTCCGCGCGTCGAGATTGAACGCCGGCGAACCTGACAGGTCCACGTACACGCCGCCAGACGTGCTCTCGAGCCGCCAGTCGCCGGCCTGTTCGCCGTCGATCCGGATCGTGCCGCTCGTGGACGTGACCCGGAGGGCGCCGCGGATGCCGGCCAGCCGGATCGAGCCCGACCCGGTGGAGGCCTGGGCGTCGCCGCGGCCGCTCTGCGAGACGTCGATGCTGCCGCTGCCGGTGGTCACGCGAATCGCGCCGGCGACGCCGGTGCCGTCGATCGAGCCGCTGCCGGTGCGCGCGTCGAGGGCGCCGCCCACAGTGTCCGCGGAGATCGACCCCGAGCCGGCGCGGGCGTTCACGTCGGCGCCGGCATTGCGGATCCTGATGCTGCCTGAACCGGTCGTGACCTCGACGCGGCGCGCCACGCCGTCGATCTCGACGGATCCCGATCCGGCGCCGGCGACGAGCGTCGTGTCGCGCGGCACGGTCACGACGTAGCTGATCGACACGTTCCGCGTCACCTCGTCGTCGAGGGCGTCGAGGTTGCCGATGCGGATGCGGTTGCCGTCCTGGGTGAAGGGCGGGTTGGCCTCGATGCGCCGCACGCGCTCGGCGGCGTTCAGGTCGCCGCGCCGCATCGACCAGCGGTCGTCGGCGACGATGCGGGCCGTGACCTGGATACGGCCGGCGTCGCCGGTCCGGACCTCGATGCGTCCGGATCCGGACGTCACGTGGACGTCGGCGGCGCCGCTGACCGTGGCCGTCCGCTCGAACTGCCCCTCGACCCGCTGGTCCTGGGCCCGCAGGACGCCGCAGGCTGAAACCAGGAGCGCGGCAAGCAGAAACGGGCCAAAAACTCGACGTTCCGAACGGGTCGTGGTGCGGGTCATGCCTGCTTGGACGACATTCGCCGGCGCCATGTTGCCCGCCGGAAAAACGACACCGGGAGTCTTTTCCCGAAAATGGGAAAAAGACTCCCGGTGTCTTTGACGTTTTCTTAACCTTTTAGAACAGGACGCGGATCTGGACCTGGAACATCCGGGGCGGGTCGATGTTCGCGAAGGCCGGGATCGCGTTCGTGGCCGAGCCCACCGACGCCAGCTGGCCGAAGGTCGAGTTGGGCGTCGCGGTGTTGCCGTAAACCGTCTGGCCACGGCCCAGGTAGTTGCCGTGGTTGAACAGGTTGAAGCCCTCGAGGCGCAGCAGCACGGTGCGGCCCGTGTGCGTCAGCCGGCCCTCGACGAAGATCGACACGTCCGACGTGGCGGTGCCGCGGAACGTGGACTTGCCGATGACCTGGCCGTCGACGACCGGCCGGTCGTTGTTCGACCCGTCGCCGTTGTTGTCCACGCCGGTCGTCGCCGAGAACGGCCGCGCCGAGGCGAGCATCGTCACGGTCCCCGCGGTGATCTGGTACGGGAACCGGTAGCTCAGCGTGATGACCGCGCGGTGGCGCTGGTCCACCACGCTCGGGCCCCGCTCCTCCTCGCCCAGCCGCGTGATGTTGCCCTGGTTCGGGTTCACGCCGTTGCCGTCCGGCTCGGTCGTGTTGGTCGCCTTCGACAGCGTGTAGCTCAGCGACGCGAACACGCGGTCGCTGGGCCGGTAGCGCACGAGCGTCTGCAGGCCGTCGTAGTCGGCCTCGCCCAGGTTCATCAGGACGTTCACCGCGGTGACGCCGCCGTTGGCGGACGGGATCGGCCGCGTCGCGTTGGCGGCGGCGACGCTGCGCGTCTGCCCGACCTCCGTGCGGTCGAACGGCGAGGGCGCATTGAGGTCCACGGTACGGTCGAGGTTCGACCAGTGCTGATGCACGTAGTCCGCGCCGACGAACAGCCCGGGCCGGACCTCCTTCTCCGCGCCGAACGACACGACCTGACTGCGCGGGTTGACCAGCTCGTCCGGGTAGTCCTGGAGCCGGTCGAAGTCGAGGCCGTAGCGTGCGAACTGCTGGCGGTAGAACTCCCGGTCACCGGCGCGGATGGTGATGTTGCGCGCCGGCAGCTGCGAGGCTGGCAGCGTGCGGGGGTCGAACGCGAGCGGCAGGCAGTCGCCGACGAGGCACGTCGGGAAGCCGAGCTGCCCGGGCGTCGCGTTGTAGGTGCCGATGCCGTCGAGGCCGCCGGTCAGGTAGCCCGCGACGGCGTTCGACCGGATCTGCGTGTAGTACATCCCGTAGCCGCCGCGCACCGTGAGCGTGGACGACCCGTTCGGGTGCCAGCCGAACCCGACGCGCGGCGCGACGTTCGCGACCGCGTCGGTCAGCGTCTGGCGGTCGTAGCGCAGGCCCAGGTCGAGCGTCAGGTCCTCGCGCACGCGCCAGCCGTCCTGGACGAACGCCGCCAGCAGCCACTGCGACAGCTCGTAGCTCTCGATGCCGAAGCTGATCGGCTGCGAGTACCGCTGCACGTCGGCCAGCGTCAGCTGGTCGAAGGGCGCCGTGGTGGTGCTGAGGAACGTGAACGTGCCGAGCGTCGCCGCGCCCGGCTCGTTGCCCGTGCCGCCCGACGTGTGCCGCGCGAAGCTGCCGCCGAACCGCACGTTGTGCCGGCCGCGCGACCACGTCAGCGTGTCGGAGAACTGCACCTGCGTGCCGTGGATGTCCGACTGGCGCGACTGCCCGATCGTGAACGGCACCGACCCCGACCGCGTGTAGGTCGTCGAGAGCGTCTGCGCCTCCCACAGCGTCACCGGGTCGCCGTGCAGGTACGCCAGCCGCGCCTCGTTCAGCAGATTCGCGCTGACCACCGTGGTGTGATTGGCCTGCAGCGTCCACGACCGGCGCGAGTACTTCCGCGCGACGCTCGGCGCGTTCGTGCCGCCCACCGCGTCCTGCGGGTTGTCGTCGTAGAACCGGTCCAGGTTGTAGCGCACCATCAGCGTCTGGCCCGGCGAGACCTTGTGGTCCACGCGCGCGTTGAAGAGCTCCTGGCGATAGTGCCCCGTGTAGTCGAGGCTGCCGTCGGCCGGCAGCACGAACGCGGGCAGCGACGTCGAAAGCTGGGTGGTCCGATCCTGCCGTGTGTAGTCGGCCGCCATGAACAGGAACGTGCGGTCGCGGACGATGGGCGCACCGAGCGATCCGGACATCTGGTTCAGCTCGTCGGGAATGTCCACCGGGTTGATCGCCTCGAGCGTCGTCGGCGTGACGCAGCTCGCGACCGACGGCGCGCAGAATCCGCTCGTCGAGAAGGTCTCCGCCTGCATCCCGCCGGGCCGCGCGAGATACAGCCCGTCCCCGTGCAGCACGTTCGTGCCCGATCGGGTGACGATGTTGAGCGCCGATCCGGCGGTCCAGCCGAACTCGGACGAGAAGGCGTTCTGGAGCACGCTCATCTCCTGGATCGCCCCGAGCGGCACCGTGGCGATCATCGTCTGCCGGCCCCAGCCTTCGTCGTTGTTCGCGCCGTCCAGCATCGTCGTCGTCGTGCGTCGCGAGCCGGCGCCGGTGATGAAGTAGGTCTGGTTGACGAACAGGTCGCCCGTGCCCTTGCCCTGGCGGAACGCCGAGTTCAGGAGCGGCAGGGACGACGCCTTGCGTCCGAGGATCGGCGTCTCGTCGATCCGTGCGCCGCCGAGCTGCAGGCCGATCTGCGGGTCCTGTCGGCTGCCGTCGGACGTGCCGTACACGGTGACCTGGCTCTGGCCGCCGCTCGCGACGAGCTTCACGCGGACCGTCGCGGTTTCACCGGCGCTCAGGCGCAGGTTCTTCACGTCCTCGCTCGTGAACCCCGACAGCGCGACGCCCACCGTGTAGGACCCGGTGAGCGACAGCGCCGCGATGGTGGCCGAGCCGTCCTGGCCCGACGTCGCCTCGCGCCGGGCGCCGGTGTCGGTGTTGGTGACGGTGATGAGCGCGCCGGGCACCAGCCGGTCCTGCTGATCGAGGACGACGACGGTGACCGAGGCGGTGCTGGGGGACTGGGCGAGGGCGCGGGCCGGCAGGCCCGCGGCCACGAGCGCGGCCAGGCAGACGAGCCGGAGCCTGGACGACCGGAAGAATCGACGTGGAGACATGGCACTCCTGGTGTGGAAGAGGCGTGTATGAACGGCGCGACGGCCGAAGAGCGAGTCTAGGGACGGCGCGCGTCGCCTACCAGAGTTAGTAGTGGTCGCCGGATGTGTGACTTACGGGGACCCCTGTCCTGGTGTAGAGCTGTGTGCGCGACGCCGTTTGCCACAACCCCGCGCCGGGCGCACAATGAGCGACCATCGGCGCCGCGCCGCGACCCTCGCCCATGACCGCCCAGACCGCCAGTCCGATCACGAGCGTTTCCGACACCGCGATCTGGGTCGCGATGTACCGCGCCCTGGAATCGGACCGGCCGGACGCATTGTTCGTGGACCCGTTCGCGCGGCGCCTGGCCGGGCCTCGCGGCGACGAGATGCTGGCGCGCATCCCCCGCGCACGCCGCTTCGGCTGGCCGATGGTGGTGCGGACCGCGCTGATGGACGAGATCATCCTGCGCGCGATCCGCGACCACGCGATCACCACGGTGCTCAACCTCGCGGCGGGGCTCGACACGCGCCCGTACCGGCTCGACGTGCCGGCGTCGCTGCGCTGGATCGACGCGGATCTGCCCGGCATCCTCGACTACAAGCTGGAGGCGCTGTCGGGCGAACGGGCGCGGTGCCGGTACGAGGCGGTGCGGGCCGACCTCACCGATCCCGACGCGCGCGCCGGCGTGCTCGCGCGCGCCGCGGACCCGGACGGCCGCGTGCTGGTCGTCACCGAGGGGCTGTTGATCTACCTCACGGCCGATGACGTACGCGGGCTTTCGCGCGACCTGGCGGGGCTCGCCGGCGTCGGGTGGTGGCTGATCGACCTCGCCTCACCCCGCGCGGTAAAGATGATGTCGCGCACCTGGGGCAGCACGGTCGCGGCCGGCAACGCGCCGTTCCGGTTCGCGCCGCCGGAGGGCACGGCGTTCTTCGCGCCGCTCGGCTGGCGCGAGGCCGAGTACCACGGGATCTTCGACGCGTCGCGGCGGCTCGACCGGACGCTGCCGCTCGCCGGGTTCTGGGCCGCGGTCGCCCGGCTCTATCCGCGGCGGATCCGCGAGGAGTTCAAGCGGTTCTCCGGGGTGGTGCTGCTGGAGCGGCGTGACCCTGCCCCGCCCCGGATGCCATAATCGCCGCAACCCCATCCGCCATCGGAGTCCAGGAGGACCCATGCTGACTCGGCGATCGTTTCTGGGCCGCGCGGGCCTCGCGGGCGTGGCACTCGCCGGGACGCGGTCCCTCGAGGCGCGGACACCCGACACGCCGGATCTCGAACAGGCCCGCGCCGACCTCAGGCGTCCGGCCGGCACACCCGAGGCCGTGGCGCGCGACGAGGCCTACTGGCGCCGCGTGGCCTCGCAGTACCGCGTCGCCACGGGCTACACGAACCTCGAGGCCGGCTATTTCGGGATGATGGCCGCGCCGGTCCTGGCCGAATTCCACCGCCAGGTCGATCGCGTGAACCTGGAGAGCTCGCACTACGCGCGGATCGACTACCCGCGCGAGGCCGAGGCCGCCCGCGCGCGCACGGCCGCGTTCCTCGGTGCGACGCCCGGCGAGATCGCGATCACCCGCGGCGCCACCGAGGCGCTGCAGCGCCTGATCATCCAGTACCTGAAGGTCGGCGCGGGCGACGAGGTGATGTACGCGGACCTCGACTACGGCGCCATGCAGTACGCGATGAACGCGCTGGCGGCGCGACGGGGCGCGAAGGTCATCACGCTCGACATCCCGGAACCGGCCACCCGCGACAACGTCCTCGCCGCCTACGAGGCCGCGCTCGACGCCCACCCGCGCGTGAAGCTGCTCCTGCTGACGCACCTGAACAACAAGACCGGCCTGATCGTCCCGGTGAAGGACATCGCCGCGATGGCCCGTGCCCGCGGCGCCGACGTCGTCGTCGACGCCGCGCACTCGTTCGGCCAGGTGGACCTGAAGCTGGACGACCTCGGCGCGGACTTCGTCGGCTGCAACCTGCACAAGTGGATCGGCGCGCCGGTCGGCGTCGGCGTCATGTACATCCGCGCCGGCCGCCTGGGCGACATCGAGCGGATGCTGGGCGACGAGGGCGCCGAGGATCGCATCGACAGCCGCCTGCACACCGGCACCACGAACTTCGCGACCACGCTGACCGTGCCGGCGGCGATCGACTTCCACGAGGCCGTCGGATCGGCGCACAAGGCCGCGCGGATCCGCTACCTGCGCGACCGCTGGGTCGGCGCCGTGCGCGGCGCCCGCGGCATCGACGTGCTGACGCCCGACGACCGGGATCTCGTCGCCGGCATCTCCTCGTTCCGGCTCAACGGCCGCACCGGCGCGCCGGACAACCGCGCGATCGCCACCGAGCTGCTCGACCGTCACGGCATCTTCGTCGTCGCGCGGTCGGGCCTCGCGAAGGGCGACTGCGTGCGCGTGACGCCCGCGCTCTACAACACGCCGGAGGACTGCGACCGGCTCGCGACGGTTCTCCGGGAGATGGCCGGGCGCGGATAGGAAGCGGCGCGGGTCCACCTCATGCTCCGACCGGCCGCGCGCCCCCGCCGCTCCGGATGGCTGCCCCCCGCGGTCGCCGTCGTCGCGTGCCTGCTGGTGATCGCGCCGGAGCCGGGCGCGGCGGACGCCCCGGATCGCCTCACCGACGTCGAGTTCTGGCACCTCGTGACCGAACTCTCCGAGGCGGGCGGCGCCTTCCACTCGGACAACTTCACGTCCAACGAGTCCGGGTTCGCGGAGGCGGCCGCGCGGCTCGCGGCCCGACCGGCCGGCGGCGCGTACCTCGGCGTGGGCCCCGAGCAGAACTTCAGCTACATCGTCGCCTCCAGGCCGCGCATCGCGTTCATCCTGGACATCCGCCGGCAGGCCGTCGCCCAGCACCTGCTGTTCAAGGCGATCTTCGAGCTGTCGGCGGACCGCGCCGCGTTCCTCGCGCGCCTGTTCTCGCGCCCGCGGCCCGACGTGCCGCCGGACGCGTCCACGCGCGAACTCTGGGAAGCGCTCGAGCGGGCCGGAGCGGACGACGCGGTGTTCCGCGAGAATCGCGCGGCCGTCGAAGCCCACCTGCTCCGGACGCACGGCTTCGCGCTCGACCCGGCGGATCTCGCGTCGATCGACTACGTCTACCACGCGTTCTTCGCCCTCGGCCCGCACATCAACTATGCCGGGTACCAGCAGCGACTCACGACCGGCAACGTGGACTTCCAGAAGCTCACGCTCGCGCTCGACGGCGCCGGCGTCGCGCGCAGCTTCCTCGGCACCGAGGCGAACTACCAGGCGATCCGGGCGATGCAGCTGGCGAACCTGGTCGTCCCGGTGCGCGGGGATTTCGCCGGGCCGAAGTCGCTCGGCGCCATCGGCGAGTACCTGCGCGCGCACGACCTGCGCCTGCGGACCTTCTACGTCTCGAACGTCGAGCAGTACCTGTTCGGCTGGTCGGTCGCGCGTGAGGTGGACGAGAACGGCGGCTGGCAGCGCTTCTACGCCACGCTGGCGACGCTGCCGATCGACCCGGACAGCGTGCTGCTGCGAGAGTCGCTCTCACGATCGGCCGTGCCCTGCCGGATCGCCGGCTTCCTCGAGGCCGTCGCGGACGGACGGGTCTCGTCGCAGGCCGAAGCCCGCCGGTGCCCCGGCGGCACCACCGCCCCCATCGGAGGGGCCCGCGACACGGTGGCAGGACCGCTGGCAGGACCGGTGCCGGGACCGGCGGGCGGAACGGCTGCCGAATCGGCGGGCGCACATTTTTCGCGGAGATCCCCGCTCTGACATGCCCCCGCGAATGGGGCGGCCTCCCGGTCGGTGAGATCGCTCCGCCAACGGCCGGCACGGGCTGGAACGGACCTTGCGAATTCCGGGCTCATGCCTGTGAGCAGCCGCCTTTCAATTCCGTCAGTCTGCCTGGCCCTGGCCGTCGCCGCGGCCGGGTGTGGCTCCGCCGGCAACCCGACGTCGCCGACGCCGGCCGGGACCGGATCGACGTCGAGCACCGGCGCGGTCGTCGCGGGCGTCGTCAACGGCGGCGGACAGCCGACCGAGGCGACCGGCGCCACGGCCGGCGTCCCCTCGGGCCTCACCGTGTCGGTGATGGGCAGCGCGCGCAGCGCGCCGGTCACGCCCGACGGATCGTTCGAGCTCGAGAACGTGCCCCCGGGCAACGTCCAGCTCCAGTTCCGCAGCGACGTGGTCAATGCGATGGCGACGCTGTCGAACGTCACGAACGACCAGTTCATCAGGATCCAGGTGCAGGTGAACACGGACTCGGCGCTGATCGTGGACGAGACGCGCGAGGAGAAGATCTCGCTCTGCCACGCCGAAGGCAATGGCACCTACCACCTGATCGACGTCAGCCGGAGCGCCGAGGCCACCCATCGTGAGCACGGCGACGGCCAGATTGGCGATCCCGTGCCGGGCCAGCCGTTCCGCACCTTCGACGCGAGCTGCCGGCCGGTCGGGCCCGAAGTCCACATCGAGAAGTCCACCAACGGCGCGGACGCCGACGACGCGCCCGGTGCGCGGATTCCGGTGGGCACGCCGCTCACGTGGGAGTACGTGGTCAGCAACACCGGCACGCTCGCGCTCAGCGGCATCGCGGTGAGCGACGACCAGGGCGTCACGGTGACCTGCCCGCAGACGACGCTGGCGGTGGGCGCGTCGATGACGTGCAAGGGCACGGGCCTCGTCACGGCCATCGGTCCCTACCGGAACGTCGGGTCGGTCACGGCGCAGTTCACGGCCACGACGGGCTCGGGCAGCGTGAACGACTCCGACCCGAGTCACTACACCGGCGTGTCGCCGCTCGAGCTGGAGAAGCGGACGAACGGCGAGGACGCGGATGAGGGCCCGGGTCCGCGCATCCCGGTCGGCGGCGCGGTGCTCTGGGAGTACACGCTGAAGAACATCGGCGTCGTGCCGCTCACCGGCATCACGGTCACCGACGATCACGAGACCGTGGACTGCGGCGGCGTGACGACGCTGGCGGCGGGCGCCTCGGTGACCTGCACGGCGACGGGCACGGCCGTCCTCGGATCGTACGCGAACCTGGGCACGGCCACGGCCACCTGGACGGCCGGGACCGCCTCGGGCACGGTCACGGCGACCGACCCGAGCCACTACGTGGGCGTGTCCGACGAGGAAGAGGGACCGAAGGTCTCGCTGTGCCACCGGACGGGCAACGGCTCGTACCACCTGATCACCGTGAGCATCAACGCCGAGCCGGCGCACCGCGCGCACGGCGACGCGATGATCGGCGAGCCGGTGCCGAACCTCCCGGGCCACGTCTTCACGGCCGGCTGCGGCATCAGCTGATCGCGCCCGCGCGCGGCCGCGCAACGTCAACCGACTGCGCCCGCGCGCGGCACGCGGCATCGGCCGGTCGCGCGCGCGTTGCCGAGCAACGTCAGCCGGTCGCGGCCGTGGCCGGCTGGCCGTAGGCCGTCTCGGCATCGAGCACCTGCAGGGTCCGCGCGTACAGCGCATCCACCTCGCCGGGGCTGTTGTCGATGACGGTCACGCCCAGCTTGCCGAACTCCGACAGCGCGCCGATCAGGTGGAACAGCACGCCGGACTCGGTCCGGTGGCTGTAGTGCAGGCCGTTGTCGGTGACGATGTCGATCAGATCCTCCGGCAGCAGGCCCTGGTACCGCGCCGCGCGCAGGTTGTCGGTGGCTCGGTAGAACTTCGCGCGATCGCCCTGCGACCGGAACAGCCCGGTCGCCGGGTCGAGTTCGCCGCCGGTGAGGAACCGGAGCGCGAGGAACGGGTGCGTCGTGCCGACCACCCGCAGGTTGATCTCGAGCGCGGTCAGCCGCCACGGGTCGCCGGGCCCCTGCCGCCACGCGAGGCAGTCCACGCCGAACCGGCTCACCGCGCCGTGGCCGGCGAGCACCTCGCCCACCCTCGCGCCGAGCGCCTGCAGTTCCAGCCGATAGTCGTCGCGCGCGGGAAACCGGCAACCGAGGTACACCTGCCCCGACGGCCCGCCGAGAATCTGGTCGTGGGTCGAGATCTGGATGACCTCGGCGCGGGGACCGGTGCGAAGCTGGACGCTGGGTGAGGTCTTCTCGGGGGCGTCGATGAACTCCTCGACGATGCCGCCCATCTGCGCGAACTTCGCGAAGTAGCGCTCGCGTCGTTCCGCGGGCACGGCGAACGCCAGGGTCTCGAGCGCGTCGCGGATCGCGCCCTCCTCGTCGGCCGCCGGGTACGTGAAGACCGCGTTGCCCTCGCCGGAGAAGCTGTCGTCCAGCTTGACGACGGCGCGCGCGATGCCCGGCCGCTCCCGGCGCAGGTCGGCGAGGGCGCGGACGACGTCGGTCTCGTCGCGCAGATCCTCGCGCCCGGCGGGCAGGTCCACGCCGGCCTCGCGGAACACGCGGCGGCTGCCGGACTTCGTCCCGAGCGGGCGCAAATCCGGATCGAGGCCGTTCAGCGGCACGTCGAGCAGGACCGCGAGCCGGCGCTCGAGCGGCGTGGCATTGAAGACGGTGAGGTACGCGCCGGCGGGGTTCGGGATCGCGGCGCGGATGCGCTCGACGAGGCGCGGGCGCTCCAGGATCTTCTGCGTCAGCGGCCGCGGCGACGCGTCGTAGGCGCAGAGCATCGTCAGCCGCGCGCGCGCGTGGCTCGCCGGCACGCCGGCGAGCAGGTGCAGGTAGTAGTCCAGGATGCTCGGGTGCACGGGCTGCGACGTCACGTAGATCACGTGGGCGCGGGGATGGCGCAGCCGCGTCAGCAGGAAGAGCAGGCGCTCCTCGTAGAACGTGGCGCCGTCGAGCTTGCGAAGCTCGTCCTGATCGAGGGTGAACGAGGGCACGACGACCGACGTGCTCGGCTCGTCGCTGCGGCCCACCATGCCGTCCCAGACCGCCTGCAGGCGTCCCTGCAGCACGCCGAAGCGCGCGCGCTCCTCTTCCGTCGAGAGGTCTCGGGCGAACGGCGGGTTGGGAATCACCCTCGCTCCTTCCAGAAGCCGAATCCGGGATCGCCGCGCGGGAAGCGTCAGGATATAACACGTACGCGGTGAGCGATTCCCGGCCAGACCCCGTTGGCGCCCCGGTCGTCCGGCGTGACGCCCCGCCCGCCGGACCGGCGGGCCGCCATGACGATCCGGCGATCGGCCCGGTCGCCCGCCGGGACGATCTCGCCATGGTGCTCGACGGCGGCGGCGCCCGCGCCGCCTACCAGGTGGGCCTGCTGCGATGGCTGGCGCGGCGGCACCCCGACCTGCGGGTGCCGATGCTCACCGGCGTCTCGGCCGGCGCGATCAACGCGGTCTACCTGGCCGCGCACCCCGGCCCGTTCGCGACCGCGGTCGACGACCTGGCGCGGCTCTGGTCCACGCTCACCGTGGACAAGGTGTTCCGCGTGGACACGCGGTCGCTCCTGGGCAACCTCTGGTACTGGGGACTGCGGCTGGTCTCCGGCGGCAGAATCCTGCGGCCGCCGATGCGCGGGCTGGTGGACACGGCGCCGCTTCACGACACGCTCCGCGCCGCCTTCGGCACCGACGCGCGGGGCGTGGTGACCGGCATCGAGCGCAACCTCGAGCGCGGGCGGCTCGTGGGGCTGGCGATCATCACGAGCAGCTACACGACGGGTCGTACGGTCGCCTGGGTGCAGGGCCGCCAGATCGAGGACTGGGAGCGGCCGTTCCGCCACAGCCGCCAGTGCGCGATCACGCTCGAACACGTGATGGCGTCGGCGGCGCTGCCGATGCTGTTCCCCGCCGTCCGCCTGGACCGCGCGTGGTACGGCGACGGGGGCATCCGGCTGATCACGCCGCTGTCGCCCGCGATTCATCTCGGCGCCAACCGCCTGCTGGCATTCTCGACCCGGTACCCGCGCAGCCGCGAGGAAGCCGAGCACCCGCAGGTGGACGGCTACCCGCCGCCGATGCAGATCGCCGGCCAGCTGCTGAACGCGATCTTCCTCGACGACCACGATCGCGACGCGCTCACGCTGCGCCGCATCAACATGCTGCTGCGCGACCTCCCGCCGCGGGAGCACCACGGCCTCCGCCTGCTCGATCTCGTCGTCGTCCGGCCGTCCCGGGACATCGGCCGGCTCGCGGCGGAGTTCGAGCCCCAGCTGCCCGGGCTCTTCCGGCACCTGCTCCGCAGCGCGGGTGCCCGCGAGACGCGCAGCCCCGACCTGCTCAGCCTGTTGATGTTCGAGCCGGACTACGTCCGGCGCGTGATGGACATCGGCGAGGCCGACGCGGAGGCGATGGGCGCCTCCATCGAGGCCCTGATCACCGGATGACTGGGGTGATCGAGACCCCGGTTGCCGGCGGCGCCTGGGCCGGCGCGAAATCCCATTCGCGGACGTAGTCCGTGCCCGAGTCATGACAGTTGATGCACGTGTCCACGCGCCCCTGCGCGCCGATCGCGCCATCGGGCGCGCGCTTCATCCAGAACCAGTCGTGGTGGTCCGGGTCGTAGCCGGGGCGCGTCTTGAACATCACGGTCACGGCCTCGAGTGAGCGGTCGGCCGCGTAGTTCTCCTTCACGATCATCGCGCCCACCGGCATGTGGTCGTCGCCGGCACGGACGGCGTCCAGCGCGAGGTCGTTGACGCGCGTGGTGAGCAGCGCGCCGTGCGGTTCGGGGCCCGGATGGTACGGGGTCGTGCCGGGGAACAGCTCCCACGACTCGTAGTCCTGCTGCTCGAGGAACGCCCAGACGCTCTGCGCATCGGGATCCGGCAGCTGCGGCGCCGGCGGTCGCCACGCGGCGGCCGTGGCCACCGCCGCCAGCCAGATCACCAGTCCCGTGCCGAGTGCCATCCGCATCGTGTCGCTCCTTCTTGTTGATTCGCACGCACGAGCGGCGGCGGGCGCGTCCGGTTCGCACACCCGGCGGCATGCGCGTCGTGGACGCGCGCGGCCGCGCACGCATCTCGATCAGGTCGAGAGTGCAACGGCCATACCAGGCACGGCTGGCGGCCGAGGCGCGACTGGCGGGGCCCGGAACCGGCCGCTCCCGCACCTGCGAGGCCGACGCACCCTGTACATCCGGCGCGCCCGTCCCGGTCACTCGCTCGACGCGTCGGTGCCGCCCGCGCGAGGCGGGTGTGGCGTCGTCCTTGCATCACAGACGATCGGAATTCGTGGCGAGAAGTCGGGATTCGTGGCCAACCACTTCGTGAACCTCTCGTATCTCGCGGCGTATGCCGCGGCGAAGGGCGTGCCGTGGCCGGACGTCGCGGTTCCGGCGGCCGGCGTGCTGATCCTGTTCGGCGGCGTGGCGCTCGTCCTGGGACGCTGGACGCGCCCGGGCGCGGCGGCAATCGCGCTGTTCTGGATCGGGGTCACGCCGATGATGCACGATTTCTGGAACGTGACTGATCCGGCCGCGCGGGCCGCGGAGTTCGTGAACTTCACGAAGAACCTCGCGCTGCTCGGCGGCACGGCCTTCGCCGCGGCCGTGGCGGAGCCGTGGCCGGTCGCGATGGGCACGGCGCGCGCGCGCCGTGAGCGACCGCGGGCGGGCGACGCCGCCTGGCACCCGGCGCCGCGTCAGTCGCACTCTCACCGACCGGGCCCGCCGACTCGGCTCGACTGAACCGGGGAACGACCCATGCTTCCGACCGACCCACCGGCGCGTCGCGGACCGTCGTGGTGGCACGGCGCGCTCGTCGGGGTGCTCTTGCGGCGCCGCGGCGACGGCGGTGTTCGCGCTCGGCGCGGCGGCAACCTCCGTGCCCTTCCCGCCCTTCGTCGCTTTCTGACGGCGTGAACCGCCTGCTGCCGGGCCGCGTTCTGTCGTTCGGCACGCGGCTGGTGGCCGTCATCCGCGACGCACCTGGGTCCTACGGCCTGACGGCGAAGTTCGTGGAGAAGTCGATGGGCGTCGCGCTCTCGCTCGTCGCGCTTGGTGGTGGCCGGGTATCCTGCTGTTCGTGCTCGCCCGTCACCGGCGTGCCCGTTTCCGCGTCGTGGCGGTGGGCGCCGCGCTGGCCGCCGGCGGCGGCCTGGCCTGGCTGGCCGTGTCGCTGGGACGCACGGACCCGGCGGGCGCCTGGATCGCGACCCTGTGGTTCGCGCTCGTGCTGGCGGGCTGGGGCCTGGCGGTCGCGACGACCGCGACTGCGCTGGGGCCGACGCGGGACGGCGCCCCCGCGCCGCCGTCCCCGCCATCCCCGCCATCCCCGCCATCCGATCGCGGTGACTCGGCCGCGGACGGCGAAGGCCGTGTCGTCGTCCTGCCGGATCGCCGGCGAGTGCTGCTGGCGCTCGGCGGCACGACGGCCGCGATCACCGGTCTGGGCGCGGCGGGCACGTGGATCCTGCGCGATCGCGCGCGCGCGGGGCGTGCGCCGGGCGAAGGCGCCGCCGGCTGGTGGTCCGACGCCCATGCCCTGCCGAACGCCGGCGCGCCCGTCTCGCCGGTCCCGGGCACCCGGCCCGAGTTCACGCGCGTACCGGATCACTACCGCATCGACATCAACAGCATGCCGCCCCGCGTGGACGCCGGCGCGTGGCGCCTGCGGATCACCGGGCTCGTCGATCGTCCGGCGTCGCTCTCGCTCGACGCCCTGCGGGGCCGGTTCGATCCGGTGCACCAGTTCATCACGCTCGCCTGCATCTCGAACCCGATCCCGGGTGACCTGATTGGGACGACGCGATGGACCGGCGTGCGGCTCCGCGACGTCCTCGACGACGCGGGCCTCGGTGCCTCGGGCACGCACCTGCGGATCCGCGCGGCCGACGGCTTCGACGAGGTGGTCGCGATCGAGGAGGTGCGTGACGACCCGCGCATCGTGCTCGCGTACGCCTGGGACGGCCGCCCGCTCGAGGCTGCCCACGGGTTTCCGCTGCGCCTGTACCTGCCCGACCGGTTCGGCATGAAGCAGCCGAAGTGGATCGAGTCGCTGGAAGCGATCGACCACTGGGAGCCGGGCTACTGGGTGCGGCGCGGCTGGGACGCGGCGGCGCGCATGCGGGCGCGGTCGATCATCGACGTGGTCGCCACGGATCTGGCACACCCGGTCGCGGAGGGTCCGCCGCTCGTGCCGATGGGCGGCATCGCGCACGCCGGCGCGCGCGGCATCTCACGCGTGGAGGTCCGCGTGGACGACGAGCCGTGGCGACCGGCGGAGATTCGCGAGCCGCTGTCGTCGCTGACCTGGGTGATCTGGCGGCACGAGGCGCCGATCGGGCCGGGCGATCACCGCGTCACGGTGCGCTGCGTGGACGGCGACGGCACCCCGCAGATCACGCGGGAGGCGCCGCCGCATCCGTCCGGCGCGACGGGTCTTCACGTGGTCGCGGTCTCGGCCTGACCGTTCGTGTCGGCCGCGCGCGCGTGGGCCTCGGCGACCGCGGGCACGTACCACACGGGGCACCGCGCGCGATGGAGCACGCCCTTCGAGGTGTCGCGGCTGAACCAGCGGCGCCACGGCACGCGCGTGTGCGCGCCCATGACGATGCACGCGGCGTCGATGCGGCTGGCGGCGGTGGCGATGGCGTCCGCCGGGTCGCCGGCCTCGACGTGCAGCCGGACCCGGCTGCCCAGGTCGGGCGGCACGAGAGCGGCCATCGCGTCGAGGTCACGCGACGCGTCCCCGCCACGGCCGCCGCCGGCCCGGACGTGCAGCAGGTGCAGCTCGACGGGCAGCCGGCGCGCGAGGTCGAAGGCGAACGCCATGGCCGGCCGCGCCTCCCGGGTGAAGTCGGTCGGCACGAGCACGTGCTGGTCCGGCGCGCCGGCGCTGGCGAAGCGCAGCGTCGCCGCCTCGTCGCGGATGTCGTGCAGCGCGAGCAGCGACCGGTCCGAGTCTTCGAGTACCCGGTCGGTCACCGACGGATGGTCATCGTCGGCCGCGCCGTGCGTGGTGAGCACCAGGAGGTCGGCATCGACGACCTGGCTCATCGTGAGCACGGCCTGGACCGGCACGCCGTGGGTGATCTGCGCGTCCACGGGGATGCCGGCGGCCGAGGCTCGCGCGACGAGCTCGTGCATGCGGGCCGCGCTGGCCTCGTCGGACACCGGGTGGTCCGCGGCCCACATCCAGCCGACGGCTGCGCGGGACGACAGCTCGGTGAGGTTGTGGTGCAGGACCAGGCGGGCCTGGAAGGCCCGGCAGAGATTGGCGGCGAGCTCGACCTGGCGGGACGAGGCGGGAGAGAAATCGACGGGGCAGAGCACCGTGCGGATCGACAACATGGTCCACCTCCCTCGGACGCAGGGATTCGAACCGGGGCCCGTTGCCGCTAGCCTCTCGCAAACGCGCAAGTCCGTCCAGCGCAGTATGTTGCGTGGCTGGGGTCAGGTAACATCCCCCCATGGCGGCACCGCGCGCCGGATGGCGCCCCGTGACGCTGCTCGCGCTGGCCGGCCTGCTCGCCCTGGGCCTCCCGGCGTGCGCGCCCCGGCCCGACGTGCTGACCTTCTCGGGATCGGTCGTCGGCGGCGAGGGGGAAATCGTCCGGCGCCAGATCGCGCGGTTCCAGGCGGCGCACCCCGGCGTGCGCGTCGAGGTTCGCGTCACGCCGGACTCCGCCGACACGCGACACCAGCTCTACGTCCAGTGGCTCAGCGCGTGGGCGCCGGACCCGGATGTGCTGCAGCTCGACGTGATCTGGACGCCGGAGTTCGCGGCGGCCGGCTGGATCCTCCCGATCGACCTGCCGCCCGAGGCGGCCGCGGACTTCTTTCCGGCGACGCTCGCCGCCAACCGATGGCGCGGCCGGCTGTACGCGGTGCCGTGGTTCGTCGACGTCGGCATGCTCTACTGGCGGACCGACCTGATGCCCGCCGCGCCCGGGACGTTCACCGAGCTGGACGCGGCGGCGCGCGGGGCGATCGACCGGGGCGTGCCCTACGGCCTCGTCTGGCAGGGCGCGAGGTACGAGGGACTGGTCACGGTGTTCGTCGAGTATCTCGCCGGCACCGGGGGCCGCATTCTGGATGACGACGGCACGGTCGTCGTGGACGCGCCGGCCGCTGTGCGGGCGCTGGCGATCATGTGCGACGAGGTGCGTGACGGGATCGTGCCGGGCGCGGCGCTCGCCTGGCAGGAGGAGCAGACGCGCTTCGCCTTCCAGAACGGCCGCGCCGCGATGATGCGCAACTGGCCGTACGCCGCGGCGCTGATGCGCGATCCGTCCGGTTCCGCCGTGGCCGGGCGGTTCGGTGTCGCGCCGATGCCGCACGGCGCCGGCACCTCCGGCGCCGCGCTCGGCGGCGCGCAGCTCGCGGTGAATGCGCGCTCGCGACAGCCGGACCTCGCGCGCGAGCTGGTCCGGTTCCTCACCGCGCCCGCCCAGATGCTCGAACGCGCCGAGATCGCGGGCCAGTTTCCCGCCCGACGCCGCGTGTACGACGAGGCCCGGCTGGCCGCCGCGCTGCCCATCGCGCCGGCCGACGCGCGCCGCATCATCGAGCACGCGGTGCCGCGGCCGGCGACCCCGCTCTACACCCAGCTCTCCGGCCTCCTGCAGATCCAGCTGCACCGCGCGCTGACCGGACAGGCCTCGCCGGCCGAAGCCCTGTCGGCCGCCGCGGACGGCATGCGCCGGGCGATCGCCGACGCCGGCCTGGACGAGGCCGCGCGATGAGCACGCCTGCCGGTCCGCCGAACGGTACGAACCCGGCCGGCGCGCTCGCCGCCCGCGAGGCCCGGCTCGCCTGGCGGCTGATGCTTCCCGCCCTGGTCGTGCTCGCGTTCGTCGCGGTGGTGCCGCTCGGCGCCACCGTGTGGGAGTCGCTGCACCGGCACGACCTGCGACTCCCCTGGACCGGCCGGCCGTTCGTCGGCCTGGCGAACTACGTCACCGCCGCGGCCGACACCCGCGTGCGCACCGCCCTCGGCCACACCCTGGGCTTCACGGCGGTCTCGGTGGCGCTCGAGCTGGTGCTCGGCCTGGCCCTGGCGCTCGGCCTGGATGCCCTCGCGCGCGGGCGCGGCCTGGCCCGCGTGGTCGTGCTCCTGCCGTGGGCCCTGCCCACGGTCGTCGCGGCCCTCGTCTGGCGGTTCATGTTCGACAGTGAGTCGGGCATCGTCAACGCGATCGCCGCGTCGGTTGCGCCGGCACTCGCCATCGACTGGCTGGCGCACCCGTGGGCCGCCTGGGTGCCCGTCGTGCTCGGCGACGTGTGGAAGACGACGCCGTTCGTCGCGCTGCTGCTGCTTGCCGGCCTGCAGGCGATCGACGCGAGCCTCTACGAGGCGGCGCGCCTCGACGGCGCCTCGGCCTGGCGGCGATTCGCCCACATCACGCTGCCGCTGCTGCGGCCCGCCATCGTCGTCGCGCTGATCTTCCGGACGCTCGACGCCTTCCGGGTCTTCGATCTCGTGTACGTGCTCACCGGCGGCGGTCCCGGCACCGCGACGGAAGTGCTGTCGCTGACCGCGTTCACCGCGCTGCTGCAGGACCTGCGCTTCGGCTACGGATCCGCGCTCTCGGTGATCGTCTTCGCCGTGAGCTTCGGGCTGGCGCTGGTCTACGTCCGCGCGATCGGTGCGAGGACGGGCCGATGAGGCCGGGCCACGTGGCGCGGTACGGTGCCATCGCGATCCTCATCGCGCTCTGGGCGTTTCCCCTGGCGTGGATGGTGGTGGCCTCGCTCACGCCGGAGGCCCGGTTGTTCGGCGGTGCGGCGGTGGGCCCGGCGAGCGCGGCAGGCGCCGCGGGGACGGGCGCGGCGGGAGGCGCCGGCGTGGTCTGGACGCCCGACCTGGCCCACTACCGCGCGCTGTTCACCGAACGGCAGTTCTGGCTGCCCGTGCGCAATTCGCTCGTGGTCGCCGGCGCGACCACGCTCTTCGCGGTGCTGGTCGGCACGCCGTGCGCGTACGCGCTTGCGCGCCTGCGGTTCCGGGGCCGGGGCCTGGTCGGCGCGGCGATCCTCGCGGTGTCGATGTTCCCCCAGATCGCGGTCGTCTCGCCGCTGTTCCTGATGCTGCGCGGCGTCGGCCTGATCGATACCTACCCCGGCCTGGTGCTGCCCTACCTCACCTTCGCGATGCCGCTGACCGTGTGGCTGCTCGCCGGGTTCTTCCGTGATCTCCCGTCCGACCTGGAGGACGCGGCTCGCCTCGACGGCGCCGGTCGCATCCGCGCCGCGGTCCAGGTGATGCTGCCGCTGGCCGCGCCGGCGATCGCGACGACGGCGATCCTCACCTTTCTTTATGCGTGGAACGAGTTCCTCTTCGCGCTCT
Organism: Vicinamibacterales bacterium; assembly: GCA_041394725.1. Taxonomy (GTDB): domain Bacteria; phylum Acidobacteriota; class Vicinamibacteria; order Vicinamibacterales; family SCN-69-37; genus JAWKHR01. The sequence continues at coordinate 35,526 of JAWKHR010000014.1, forward strand.
CGTTCACGCTCGGTCCGGATCGCCAGACCGTGCCCGTGGCCATCGCGCTGTTCCGCGGGCAGTACCAGGTGCCGTGGGGGCAGGTGCTGGCGGCGGCGGTGGTGGCCTCGGTACCGGTCACGGTCGTCGTACTCGCCTTCCAGCGGCGCATCGTCCGCGGCCTCACGTCGGGCGCGGTGAAGGGATAGGGATGGCGGCGATTGCGCTGGAACGGCTGACGAAGATCTTCGAGAACGGCGGGCGGCGCGGGGGCGGCGAGGCACGCGGCACCACCGCGGTCGAGGCCCTGGACCTGACGATCGCCGACGGCGAGCGCCTGGTGCTCGTCGGCCCGTCTGGCAGCGGGAAGAGCACCGTCCTGCGGATGATCGCCGGGCTCGAGGGGCCGACGTCCGGCCGGATCCGGATCGACGACCGCGATGTGACCGCGGTGCCTCCGGAGCAGCGCGACCTGGCGATGGTCTTCCAGAGCTACGCGCTCTACCCGCACAAGTCGGTCCGCCAGAACCTCTCGTTCGGCCTCGAGACCCGGCGCGTGCCGCGGGACGAGATCGTGCGGCGCGTGGCGGAGACGGCGGCGGCGCTCGGACTCGACGGCCTCCTGGATCGGCGGCCGGCCGCGCTCTCGGGCGGCCAGCGCCAGCGCGTGGCCCTCGGACGCGCGATCGTCCGCGACCCGCGCGCGTTCCTCTTCGACGAGCCGCTCTCCAACCTGGATCCCCGCCTGCGGGGCGACGCGCGGGCCGAGCTGCTGCGGCTGCACGCACGCCTGGGCACGACGATGGTCTACGTCACGCACGACCAGGAGGAGGCGATGACGCTCGGACAGCGCATCGCGGTGATGCGCGACGGGCGCCTCGCGCAGGTCGCGCCGCCGATGACGCTCTATCGCGAGCCGGCGGACACGTTCGTGGCGGGGTTCATCGGCTCGCCGCCGATGAACCTGATTGAGGGACGCCTGCTCGGCATCCCGGCGGCGACGGCGGGTATCCGTCCGCAGGACGTCGGGCTCACGACGCCGGCCGACGGGGTGATCGCCGGGCGCGTCGAGGTGATCGAGCCGGTCGGCCACGTGCAGACCGTGCACGTCGCCGCGGACGACGTCCGCCTGGTCGCGGTTGTCGCCGCGGACCAGCCGGTGGCGCCGGGCGACGCGGTGGGGTCGTGATGGATCGGGCCCGCCTGCACCTGTTTGATCAGGCGGGCCGGCGAGTGGGGTCAGGTCTTGGATCGCAGCCTCGGGCGTGACGTGATTACAATGTTGCCTGCCTCGCCAACATTGTAATCACGTCACGCCCGAGGCCCGACCTGACCCCAGCATCACCTCGAAGTGCCGGCCCGCGCCGGCGACGCGCGGGCCTCGGCGAAGGTGCCGCGCGAGCACCCAGGCTGGTGCGTCCGCCGGATCGTGGTCGACCTCGTGGCACTCCCCCGGCACCAGCTCCGCTCGTTCGGCGATCAGGTCGAACAGGTTCACGCCGAAGTCGGTGTCCGTGCGCGTCAGCACGTAGATGGCCGGCGCCATCCTCGCGAAATCCGCGAGCGCCGATCGGACCACCTCGGTCTCGATGTGCTGCAGCACGAGCGAGGCGTGGATCAGGTCGAACCGCTCGTCGCGCACGGCCGCCCAGTCGTCGCGCAGCGCCTCGACCGGCTCCGTCAGGAGCGCCCGACACCGCGTGATCATCGGGGGCAGATCGAAACCGACAATCGCCGGCGCCACGGTGCGAAGCCAGGGGAAGCTGCGCCCGAGCCCGCACCCGAAATCCAGAACCCGCGTCACCGGTGGCCACGACAGGGTCGGCACGTACGGCGTGAACGGCTTGCCGGTCCTGAAACCCGTGAGGATCTTCTCCCGCAGGTCGTCCGCGCTGTCGGCCTCCGCCGCCCGTGCCCAGTCCTCGCGTCCCGCCATCGGATGTCCGCTCCAGTCGTGCCGCTACGGCGCGGGAGCGGCGCCGTCGGCGATGAAAGCAGTATCCGGTTTTGGGGGCCGTGGGGGAAGCTCGGGGCGTGGGGGACGTGGGGAGGAGACGGGGTGGGGGACGTGGGGAAGGCAGGGCCATGGGGACGTGGGGGCGACGGGAGGACGTGGGGAAGGCAGGGCCATGGGACGTGGGGCGACGGGAGGATGCAGGGAGGGCACGGCGCGGGAATAACATCCATTTGTAGAGTAATCTCGGATAGGCTTGATGGATGCCGGGGGCGTTCCTGCCGGAGTTCGAGCTGTACGTGATGCTGGCGGTGCGCCGGCTGGGTGACGAGGCGTACGGCGCTCGGGTGCGACAGGAGATCGAGGCGCGCACCGGGCGGCCCGTATCGATCGGGGCCCTCTACACGACACTCGCGCGCCTCGAGGACAAAGGCTACCTGAAGCTCCGCACCGGCCGGGCGGAACCGGGCCAGCGCGGCCGTACGCGGCGCTACAGTCGCCTCACTGCCCGCGGCACCGAGGCCCTGCGGCACTCGGCGACGATGCTGACGCGCATGATGGACGGCCTGGAACTCGTGGCGGGGAAACCGAGATCCCGTGGGTGAACAGCCCAGTCCGCGCCCGCCACGCCTGGCGCTCCGGCTCCTCCGGATCGTGCTGCACCCCGCGGACCGCGACGCGGCCCTGTCGGACCTCGACGAAGAGCTCGAGGAACGCACCAGACGCGACGGCGCGGCCGCGGCGAGAGCCTGGTGCCGAGCGCAGGCCTGGCGGTCGGTCGGCCCGGCCCTGCTCCGCCGGCTGGCGCCCGAACGACGCCGCCTCGCCGCGGCACGGGCTCTCTGGTGGATCTGGCGCGGCCTTCGCGCGCGGCGGACCGGTGCCCTCGTCCACGTCGCGCTCGTCGCCGTCGCGGTCGCGGCCAGTGCCGTGGCGTTCGCGGCCGCCGATGCCTTCGTCTTCCGGCCGGGCCCCTATCCGAACGCCGACCAGTTCGTCGTCTTCCAGCGCACCTCACCGGTCGGACGCGTCGAGACGCTGAGCCGGCGCGAGCGCGACGGGATCGAAGCGCGCACCGACGTCTTCCGCGCGGTCTACGGGCACGGCAACCTGAACGTCGTCGCGTGGCTGTCGGCCGGCGACGTCACCGACAGCATCCGCGTGGACGACGTGGCGCCGGCGCTGTTCGGCGCGCTGGGTGTCAGGCCGGCGTGGGGTCGGCCACTGGTCCCGGCCGACGCGGATCCCGGCGCCGCGCCGGTCGCCCTCGTCGGCGCATCGCTCGCGCGCCGCCTGTACGGCACGCCGGGCTCGGCGATCGGGCGCGACTTGCCGGCGCGCGACGACGCGCGTCGGATCGTCGGGGTCATGCCGGACGGGTTCCGGTTCCCGACCGGCCTCGAGGAGGTCTGGCGGCCCCTGTCGCCTTCTTCACCGGGTGCGATGCCCGCGGACGGATCGCTGATGGTCGTCGCGGAGCTCCAGCCGGGCGTGCCGATCGAAGCCGCACAGGCGGCCATCGACGCGGCCGTGGATCCGCCCCGGCCAGGGCGGCCTCCGGTGTTCGGTGCGCCGCGCGCCGTACGCCTCTCGCTCGCCCGCAAGGACTCCTCGACGTACACGAACACCGGCGGGTTCAGCGGGGACGGGTCCGGACGGCTGTTCATGCTGCTCCTCGCCACGGCGCTCGGCCTCGCGCTGGTCACCTGTCTCAACGTCGCGAGCCTCGGCATCACGGCCGCGCTCCAGCGGTCGCGCAGCCAGGTCGTGCAGGCGGCGCTCGGCGCGTCGCGCGGGAGCCTGGTGCGGGTCGCGCTCGCCGAGGGCGCCGCGCTCACGTTCGCGGGCGCGGCCGCCGGCCTGCTCCTGGCGCGATGGGGCACGGCCGCGCTCGCCGCGGCGCTGCCGCGGGCCGTGGACAGCGTGCTGACGAACCCCATCGACGTCGACGCGCGCGCGGTGGCGTTCGGCGCCGGGCTGACACTCGCGGCATGGCTCGTGTCCACGGTGCCGATCGCCTGGCGTACCGGACGGACGAACCTCGCCGAGGCGCTGCGGCACGACTCGCACGCCGTGACGCGCACCCCGGCGCACGCCAGGGCGCGCGCCCTCCTGGTCGGCGGCCAGGTGGCGGCGTCGGCGCTGCTGATCGCCGTCGGCGTCCTGTTCGGGCGCGCGTATGCCGCCCGGTTCACCGATGGTCGCGGATTCGACGACCGCGGCCTCGCCTTTCTTCAGGTGACGATCCCGCGGCCGTCGGCACTGCGGCCCGCCGACGTCGCACGCGTGCTGCGCGACCGGCTGCCGGCGCGACCGGGCATTGCGGCCACCGCGCGCGGCCCGCTGCTGCCGCCGGCCCCGCGCACCAGCTCGCAGGTGTGGCTGCGAATCGACGGCGTCCCCGAACCGGTGGCCGCGATCGACGCGTTCACCTACTCGGTCGATCCGGAGTTCTTCGACGTGGCGGGCATTCCGCTGCAGAGCGGCCGGTCGGCCGGCCCCGACGCCGCGGACGTCGTGATCGACGACGCGATGGCGCGACGCTTCTGGCCGGACGGCACGGCGCTCGGGGCGCGGATCAACCTGGGTCGCGCGGATGCGCCGGCACGCGACTGGCTCCACGTCGTGGGCGTCGCGGCCACGGTGCGAGCGGCCGCGGGCGCCGGCTCGGGCCGGACGGGCGCCGGATCGGGGCCTGGACGCGCGGCCTCGGACGTGGGCGAGACCGGAGGAGAGACATTCGGCATCTACCGCCGGCTCCCGGAGAATTCAGACGCCCTCGGATTCGTGCTGCGACTCCGGTCGTCCGAGGGCCTCGGCGAGGCGGCCGAGGTGGCGCGGTCGGTGGCGCCGGGCGCCATCGCGCGGACGACAACCATCGGCGAGCGCGATCGGGACGTCTTCGGTGACGCGAGAATCGCCGCGGGCGTGACGGCCGCCATCGCCGGCCTGTCGTTCGTGATCGCCGTCGCCGGACTCTACGCGGTCACCGCCTTCCTCACCATCGCCCGCACGCGCGAGATCGGCATTCGCCTGGCCCTCGGCGCCGATCGTCGCGACGTCGCGCGACTCGTGCTTGGTCCGGTGGCGCTCGTCACCACCGCCGGCGCCGTCACCGGCATCGCCGCGGCCGTCGCGGTCGCGCGATGGACGAGCAGCCGGATCACCGACGTTCCGGAACTCGACGCGGCCACCGGCGTCGGCGTCGCGGCCGTGATGATCGCGACCGGCCTCATCGCCGCCGCGCAACCCGCCCGTTCCGCCATGAGGATCGATCCCGCCGATACCCTGCGCCAGACCGGCACCTGATCACCGATCACCGTCGCGACCCGCCCCCGATCCCCCCGCTCTCCCTGCTCTCCCCACGCTCTCCCGTCGCCCCACGTCCCCACGCCCCTTGCTCTCCCCACGTTCCCCATTCCCCCCACTCACCCCAAAGGCTGAAACTTCCCGCCCCCACCCGTGTTCGTTCTCATAATGACGACCGGTGGGCCACGTCCCTGGGATGACCGAGGACGCCCGGTTTGAGGCGTTCGTGCGCGAATACCAGCACCTGGTGTTCGCCACGGCCGTCCGGCTGGTCGGCAACCGCACCGAGGCCGAGGACATCGCGCAGACCGTCTTCCTCAAGGCCTTCGAGCGGGCCGACGCCGTCGTCGGACACCCGGCCGCCGCCGGGTGGCTGAAGACCGTGACCACGAACCTGAGCCTCAACCACCTCACCCGCTACCGCGCCCGCTGGCAGTTCTTCAGCGAGATCGACGCGGCATCCGGACACGAGTCGTCCGCCGACTTCGCCGCCTCGCTGCCCGCGCCGGACGGGCACGAGCCGGGCGACGGACACGCCGGCGCGGACGCGCGGATGGATCGACTCGAGGCGGCGCTCCAGGCGCTGCCGGACCACCAGCGGGTGCCGCTCGTCCTCTTCCATTTCGAGGCGATGAGCTACGACGCGATCGCCGCCTCGCTCGGCGTGTCGCTGGGCAAGGTGAAGACCGACATCCACCGCGGGCGCCTCGCGCTCCGCCGCGTGCTGGGACCGGACGACGGGCATGACTGACGATCTCGAAACGCGTCTGGGTCGCGCCCTGCGCGCGTTGCCATTGCCGATGGCGCCCGCCACGCTGCTGCCGCGCGTGATGGCCGCCGTCCGCCGGCCCTGGTACGCCCGCGCGTGGGTCACGTGGCCGCGGCCGGCGCAGGCCCTGTCGATCATCGCGGCCGCGCTGGTCGTCTTCGCGATGACGTCCGGTGGATCGCCGGCGACGCCGGTCACCGAGGAGGCGGGCGCGATCGCGGCGTTCGCCCGCATCACCTGGCGCCTGCTGCTTCAGCCGGCGGCACAGCACCTGTTCGCCATCGCCGTCGCCGGATCGGTCGTCTGCGCCGCCGCGTGGTCGGCCCTCACCCGTCTCGCCCTTGGAGGTCGCCCGTCATGAGCACCCGTCGCCGCCGGCCCCGCCGCGCGCCGATCGCCCTCACGCTTGCCCTGCTCACCGTCGTCGTGACGATGGCCGGCGTCCACCCGGCCGTCGCGCGCGCGCAGGCCCGGACCGCCGCGGACCAGGCCGGGAACCCTCCCGGGACCACGCCGGATCCGCGCACCAACGCGGCGCGCGCCGCCGGCGAAATCCAGGCCCCGGCGGCCCGCCGGACGCCCACGGCCGTGCAGACGAGCGTCCAGACGCCGACGATCATCCGCTACGCGCGGCCGGTCGTGCACATCGGCCAGGACTTCACGCTGCGCGCCGACGCGGAGGCGCGCGACCTGATCGTCGTGCTCGGCACGCTGCGGATCGAAGGGCACGTCACGCACGACGTCTATGTGTGGGTCGGCGACGTGCACCTCGCGCCCACCGCGGTCGTCGACGGGTCGCTCATCGTCGTGGCCGGCGCGGCGACCATCGAGCCGGGCGCGCGGCTCGGCCGAGACCTGGCGGTGATCGGCGGCGGCCTCGACGCGCCGCCGGACTTCGTGGTCAACGGCGATCACGTGGCGATCGGCACGCCGGAGCTCGGTCGCGGGCTCCGCGGCTTCGTGCCGTGGATCACGCGCGGGCTGCTGTGGGGCCGCCCGATCGTGCCCGATCTGCCCTGGGTCTGGACCGTGGTGGGCATCCTGTTCGCGCTGTCGGTCGCGTTGACGCTGATCTTCGGCCGGGCCGTGCGGGCATCGTCGGACGTGCTCGTGCAGCGGCCGCTGCGGGCCTTCCTCACCGGTCTGCTGACCCTCGTCGTCGCGGGACCGCTGCTCATCCTGCTCATCATGACTGTCGTCGGCGTCGTCGTGGCACCGGTCTTCCTGTTCGGGCTGGCCGTGGTGTGGACGGTCGGCAAGGTCGCGGTCGCGCGCGGCATCGGGCGCGGCGTGTGGCAGGAGAGCGATCCGGGGAGCCCCGTGCAGGGCCTGCGGTCCCTGGTAATCGGCTTCGCGGCGATCGTGCTCGGCTACATGGTGCCGGTGCTCGGCATCGTGCTGTGGTCGCTCATCGGCGTCTTCGGCCTCGGGTGCGCGACGATCGCGACCCTCGCGGCGCTGCGACGCGAGTATCCGCCGAAGCCGCCGAAGCCACGCAAGGGCGCACGGCCGGATCAGGGCGGCGGACCCGGCGGCATCGGGACGGCCGCGGCGTTCACTGCGCACGAGCCGGCCGGGGATACGCGCACCGACGGCCGCGCGGAACCGGGCGGCGCGGGAGACACCGGCGGAACGAGTGCGGCCGGCAACGCGGACGGCGGGAGCCGCACGGAGGATCCCGGCGGTGTCGGCCGGCGGGCCGACGATGAGGCCGGCACGGGCGCGGCGTTCCGAGCGGGCGCCGCCGGGTTCCAGGCGGGGGCGGTCGCCGGGGCCGGGTTCCCGGCGGGGGCCGCCGAGAGCCCGCCGGGCGGAGGGCACACGTCGCCCGTCGCCGGCCTGCCGCGGGCATCGTTCCTGGACCGTGCCGCGGCCTTCGCGCTCGACTGCATCCTGGTCGCCATCATCGCGCGCCTCATCGACCTGCGACCCGACGGGATGTTCTTCATCCTGCTGCTCGGCTACCACGTCGCGTTCTGGGCCTGGCAGGGCACCACGCTCGGCGGGATCATCGTCGGCGCGCGCGTGGTGCGCGCCGACGGCTCCGACTTCCAGTTCGTGGATGCCATCGTCCGCGGCCTCGCGGGCGTCTTCTCCATCGCGGCGTTCGGCCTCGGCTGCTTCTGGATGCTGCGCGATCCCGAACAGCAGACCTGGCACGACAAGATCGCCGGCACCTACGTCGTACGGGCCGCCCGCCGCGCCTGAAGTCCCCGCCTTCGAAGGCCTTGCGGGTCGAGAGACCCGTCCCCCATACTGCGCCGCATGACCCAGGACGAGTCCGCCCGCTGGTTCCCGGCGACCCGCGTCGCGTTCCGGCTCTGCGTGATCTACTTCACCCTCTACGTCTGCACGACACAGATGCTCGGCGGCCTGATCCCGCTGCCGATCGGCCGGCTGCCCGACGTCGGCGGCTGGTTCACCGGCTACATCTCGTGGATCGGCCGCATGCTGTTCGGTGTCGCGGCGGCGCCGGTCGTCTCCGGCAGCGGCGACACGTTGTTCGACTGGGTGCACGTGCCGGCGATGCTGGTCCTGGCCACCCTCGGCACGATCGCCTGGTCCCTCCTCGACCGCCACCGGCTCGCGTACCCGCGTCTGCACCGCTGGTTCCGCGTCTTCCTCCGCTTCGCCCTGGGATCGACGATGCTGACCTACGGCATCGTCAAGGTCATCCCGCTGCAGATGGGGGCGCCGATGCTCACGCGCCTGCTCGAACCCTACGGGCACTTCTCGCCGATGGGCGTGCTCTGGTCGTCCATCGGCGCGTCGTTCTCCTACGAGCGGTTCGTGGGCAGCGTCGAGCTGGCGTGCGCGGTGCTGCTCTTCATCCCGCGCACGGCGACGCTCGGCGCGGCGCTCTCGGTCGCGGCCGCGACGCAGGTCTTCGTGCTGAACATGACCTACGACGTGCCGGTGAAGCTGTTCTCGTTCCACCTGATCCTGATGTCGCTCTTCCTGCTGGCGCCGGATGCGGGACGGCTGCTCGCGGCCGTGCTCGCGCACGGCGCGCGGCGCCGCTGGGCCGCGGTCGCGCAGGTCGCGTTCGGGCTGTACCTCGTCGGGTTCGCGTGGTACGGCGCGCGCCAGTCGTGGCACGGCTTCGGCGGCGGCGCGCCGAAACCCGCGCTCTACGGCATCTGGACCGTGGACCGCATGCTGATCGACCAGCAGCTCCGGCCGCCGCTCGTGACCGACATGGATCGCTGGCGGCACGTCGTCATCCAGAACGCGACCACGATCGTGTTCTGGCGGATGGACGACAACGCGATGTTCTACCAGGCGACGTACGACGCGGACGCGGGGTCGATCGCGCTCAAGCGCGGCACCGCCGACGCCGGATCGCTCGCGTTCCAGCGGCCCGACGAGACGCACCTCGTCCTGAACGGGACGGTCGGCGGCCACCAGATCTACATGGAGACCTCGCGCCTCGACCACACCCAGTTGCCGCTGGTCAGCCGCGGCTTCAACTGGATCCAGGAATTTCCCTTCAACCGGTGACCGACGCCATCGTCATCGGATCCGGCCCGAACGGCCTGGCGGCCGCGATCACGCTCGCGCGCGCGGGCCGGTCGGTGCGGGTGTACGAGGCGCAGCCGACGGCGGGCGGCGGATTGCGATCGGCGGCGCTCACCGGTCCCGGCACGGTGCACGACCTGTGCGCGGCCGTGTTCGCGCTGGTCCTGGCGTCGCCGTTCCTGCGCGAGCTGCCGCTGGCCGATCACGGCCTCACCCTCGTGCACCCGGACGTCCCGTTCGCGCATCCACTCGACGACGGCACCGCGGCGGTCGTGGCGCGGTCAGTGGACGAGACCGCGGCCGGCCTGGGAGCGGACGGCGACGCGTACCGGCGGCTGATCGGACCGTGGGTCGATCGCGCCGACCCGCTGATGGAGGCGCTCCTCTCGCCGCCGGGCCGCCGGCACCCGTTCCTGATGGCCGGCTTCGGCCCGCTCGCGATCCGGTCTGCCGCGGGCCTCGCGCGGGCCCGGTTCCGGACCCCGGCCGCGCGCGCGCTGTTCGCGGGCGCCGCGGCCCATGGCCTCGTGCCGCTCGAGTTTGCGGCCACGGCCGGCTACGGCCTCGCGCTGGTGCTGGCCGCGCACGCCGTCGGCTGGCCCGTCGCCCGCGGCGGATCGCAGGCAGTGGCGGACGCGATGGTGTCGTACCTGCGAAGCCTCGGCGGCGAGGTGGTCACCGGCGCGCCGGTCGCGTCGCTGGGCGACCTGCCGCCCGCGCGGCTCGTGCTCTGCGACGTCACGCCGCGACAGCTCATCCGGCTGGCCGGCGACCGCATGCCGGCATCGTATCGCCGGCGCCTGGAGCGCTTTCGCCGCGGCCCCGGCGTGTTCAAGATGGACTGGCGGATCCGCGGCCCGGTACCGTGGGCAGCCGACGGCTGCCGGCGCGCGGGCACCGTGCACCTCGGCGGGACGCTGGACGAAATCGCCCGCGGCGAACGCGCCGCGTGGACCGGCACCGTCCCCGACGCGCCCTACGTGCTGGTCGTCCAGCCGGGCGTCTGCGATCCGACGCGCGCGCCCGAGGGCGAGCAGACCCTGTGGGCCTACTGCCACGTGCCGCACGGATCGACGACGGACATGACGGGGACGATCGAGCGGCAGATCGAGCGGTTCGCGCCGGGCTTCCGCGACCGCATCCTCGGCCGCCACGCGATGAGCCCGGCCGACCTCGAGCGCCGCAACGCGAACCTCGCGGGCGGCGACATCGCGGGCGGCGCGGCGGACTTCGCGCAGATCGTCGCGCGCCCCGTGCTCGCGCTCGACCCCTACCGGACGCCGATGGACGGTGTGTACCTGTGCTCCAGCTCGACGCCGCCCGGCGTCGGCGTGCACGGCATGTGCGGCCACCTCGCGGCGCGGTCGGCGCTGCGGCACGGGTAGGCCACGGACGCCGACGCCGACTCCAGCGCGGCGGCGGCGTTCGGGTTCGCGTCCGCGGCAGGGAGGATCAGGGCGCCGACGCTGGCGCCGGCGACGCGGCCCCCGACGATGGTGGCGGCGGCCCGCTCGTCGCGGCCTGTCGCTCGAGCGCCGCCCTCACGGCGGCGCACAGCCCCTCGACGCCGTCGTCGGCCCGACAGCCGGGCGCGGAGGTGATGACGGTGTGGAACCCGAGCGCGCGATAGCTCTCGAAGCGGGCTTCGTCGAAGAACTGATCGCTCGTCGGGTCGTGCGGGAAGGCCTCGTCCGACCGGGCGAAGTTCCTCACGTCCACGGTCTCGTCGCCCGACAGCGTGGCCTTCAGATAGATGAGCGTGCCGTCCGGCGCGTCCGGCCCGTCCACGACGCCGTACCGGATCACGCCGATCGCCGCGTGCGGGTTGCCGTGCCCCTGCCCGGCCTTCGTCATGCGCAGCGGCGGGAACTGGATCGGCACGCCGAGGTCCAGCCGGATCCGCCGGATCGCGTTGGACAGGTCGTCGAAGGCGTAGTCCGGATCGCACCCCGCGTCGGAGACGACGATGACGCGGCAGCGGCGCGCGACCATCTCCCACAGGCCGAGGTTCTCGTAGTGGCCGCCGTCCGAGAGATAGACCCACGGATTGCGGTCCGTCGTCAGGCCCAGCAGCTCGCGCAGGATCGGGCCCACGCCGAGGGGCGGCTCGCTCGTCCGCCACGTCTTCGCGTCGCGCGGGTTGCCGAACCACAGGCCGAGCCGGGCGTTGGCCAGCGTCAGCAGGAACGACCGCGCCTTCGACGAGTACATGCCCATCGCCGAGCTCGCCGCGGCGCCCGAGACCGCGAGCGCCATGCCGAGCGACAGCCCGGTGCCCGGGCCGCCGCCATCCGATCCGTACTCGGCCGCCGGCCGGTAACCGACCTCGCGGTTGCCGACGTGCAGCGGCGAGAAGGTGAACGACTGCGCCTGCCGCTCGTGTCGCCCGACCGACCCCGACGACACCGCGTTCAGCGTCGCGTTGATGATGTGCAGCGGCCGCACGTCGGCCAGATCGTGCACGCGCAGGTCGTCGCCGCCGTCGAACCCGGTGAACGGGTTCGGCTGGCGATCCGGACGCGACGCGCCGAGGAAGGTCCGGATCAGCCGCTGCCGGTACATGCCGTGGAGCGAGAAGCGGTTGACGGGCACGAACAGGCTCATCAGCAGGCCGAACGCGACGTAGACCGAGCCGAGCAGCATCACCTCGCCGAGACCGCCGCCGGCGGGATGGCACTCGCCGCTGCCGACCTCGGTGGCCGTCGTGCACGGCTGCCCGGCGGCGTCGCGGTGGTACTCGAGCGCCTCGGCGGCGCGGAGGTTCACCCAGGCGATCGACGAGAGCAGCGCGAGGATGACCAGCGGCAGCGCGACCCGCTGGATGGCGAGCCGCGCGGCCGACGGCCGATCGGTCGCGCCGGTCGATCGCGCCGCCAGCCCCGCCAGCGAGCTCAGGAGCGGCAGCAGCGACGTCACGACGGCGGTGGACGTCCGGCGCTCCATGCCGAGCGCGCGGTCCACCACCTCGAGGCCCGCCTCGAGCGCGTCGGCCATGTAGAAGACGATCGCGCCGGCGACGAGCCAGGTGGCCGTCGCGATCCCGATCCAGGCCGCGCACCGGCTCCACCATTCCAGCGCCGCGTCGTCGAGGTCGCGGCTCGCGAAGCCCACGAAGATCGTGATGGTCGCGAGCGCGAGCACCAGCACGATCGGCACGGAGAAGACGGCATAGAGGTCGCGCAGCGGTTCGCCGGCACCGAAGCCGAACTCGTGCGTGGCGAACCAGTACGCGCCCGCGCCGAGGATCGGTCCCGACGCCGCGGCGGCGAGCACGGTGCGCAGGCCGATGGCGGGCCGGATCGCACCCGGCGCGGGTGGCTGCCCGTGGAAGGGCCGCGTGACGAGACCGAGCAGCAGCCAGCCGGCGGCGGGCAGCGCGGCGCCGAGGCCGAGCGACCACGGCAGGCTGAGGTCGCACGGGAACGACGACCAGAACAGCGTGGCCCCGATCGCGCCCGCCAGCAGCGGCGTGAGGAACCACAGCAGGAACCGGCCCTGCGACCAGCGGCCGCCCCGGCCGGAGAACACCATCGCGACGTAGCCGACCGCGCCGAAGAAGCCCGCCACCGCGAGGCCGAGGAACACCATCGGCGGCGGCGACGCGGTGAGGCACTGGAGGCCCTCGTACGGCGCGAAGCCCTGCTCGAACGCGTGGCTGAGGGCGTAGAACATCCGCGGCACGAGCAGCGCGGCCGCGATGAGCGGCAGGAGCACGCACCAGTTGAGGACCAGGTTGCGCGCCAGCGTCGCGATCACCGTCCACAGGTCGGCCGACACCGCGCCGCCGCGCGGCGCGAGGTACCGGCACGTCCGGCGGACGTAGTCCACCGGCGGCGCGTCGATGCGCCCGAGGACGGCCGACGTCCGCGCCGGGTCGAGCGCGCGGAGCGTGTCCTGCCGGCGGTCCGGCCCGACGCGGTGCAGCCACGCGGTGAACCAGCCTCCGATGTAGCCGCCGCCCGAGACCGTGGAGAGATAGTCGAAGCGCCCGAGCACGCCGAGGTGCGCGAGGCCCTGGAGCACGCCCAGCGCGAACGTCCCGCTGCGGATGCCGCCGCCGGAGAAGCACAGCCCGCTGGTCGGACGCCGGTGGATGGCCTGCCGGATCAGCCGGAGGCGCTCGTCCGGATCGACCGGCGCCCCGGGCGGCAGCGGCGGTTCGCCGTGCAGCGCGGTGAACTCTTCTTCGAGGACCTCGCACCAGGCCTGCGGGCTCGGCATCGGCGTGCGGGCGATGGTATACCCCCACGTCGCGGACTGCTAGGATCGCCCACGGCTGGAGGGGGCAGAGGCACTCGCATGACGTCCAGGACGCTGGGCCACTACCGCCTCGAGGACCGCATCGGCGAAGGCGGCATGGGCGAGGTCTACCGCGCGTGGGACACGCGCCTGAATCGCGCGGTCGCGGTGAAGGTCTGGCACCGCGCGGCCGCCGGCGGCGGATCGCCGCGCCGGCTGCTCCGCGAGGCGCGCGCGGCCTCCGCCCTCAACCATCCGAACATCGTCATCGTCCACGAGCTCGGCGAGACGCCCGAGGGCGACGAGTACATCGTCCAGGAGTTCATCGACGGGCGCACGCTGCGCGAGCTGATGGCGGACCGGCTGCCCGTGGCGCGGATCGCCGACATCGGCGCGGAGGTGGCCCGCGCGCTGGCGGCCGCGCACGCGGCCGGCATCGTGCATCGCGACATCAAGCCCGAGAACGTCATGGTGCGGGCCGACGGTTACGTCAAGGTGCTCGACTTCGGCATCGCGTACATGGCCGAACCGACGCCGGACGAGGAGACCACGCACACCGCGGTCGAGACGGTCGCCAGCAGCCTGCTGGGCACGCCGTCGTACATGGCGCCCGAACAGGCGCGTGGCCTGGCGGGCGGCCCGGCCGTGGACGTGTTCGGCCTGGGCGTGGTGCTCTACGAGGCGGTGACCGGCCGGCGGCCGTTCGTCGGGCCGACGAACCTCGGGATCCTCGCGAGCATCGCGTCCGATGCGCCGGTGCCCGCCGCCCGCCTCGTGCCGGATCTCCCGCGCGCGTTCGACGACCTGCTGCAGGCCATGCTGGAGAAGGCCCCGGAACGTCGGCCCACCGCGGCCGAGGTCGAGGCGGCGCTCGCCGGCGGCGGCGCGACGGCCGGGCGACCGGCGACCGGCGGCGCGACGCCGCCCCAGACGACCGTCGGTCGCGAGGCGCAGCTCGACCAGCTGCGCGCCGCGTACGCGCGGGTGCGCGACGGCCGCAGCCTGATGATGGGCGTCAGCGGCGAGCCGGGCATCGGCAAGACCAGCCTGCTCGAGGACTTCCTCGGCGAGATTGCCGGCTCCGGCGACCACCCGACGATCATGCGCGGCCGGTGCTCGGAGAATCTCGCCGGGAACGAGGCGTACCTGCCGGTGCTCGAGGCGCTCGACGGTCTGCTCGCGCGCGCGGGCGGGTCCTCGTTCGACACGCTCATGCGGACGGTCGCGCCGACCTGGCATGCGCAGGTCTCGACCGCGTCGACCGGCGACGGCGAGGGCCGCGAGGCGATCCCGGCGGCCTCCCAGGAACGGATGAAGCGCGAGCTCGGCGCGCTGTTCCACGACCTCTCGCGCCGCGCGCCGCTCGTGTGGGTGATCGACGACCTGCACTGGGCCGACGTGTCCACCGTGGACATCCTGAACTACCTGGCCGGCCGGTTCGGCGGCATGCGCCTGCTGATCCTGACCGGCTTCCGGCCGTCGGACATGGCGCTGGCGAAGCACCCCTTCCTCGGCATCCGATCCGACCTGCAGTCGCGCGGCGCCTACGAGGAAATCGCGCTCTCCTTCCTGACGCGCGACGACGTGGCGCGCTACCTGGCGCTGCAGTGCCCCGGCCACCGGATCCCGGAGGCGTTCGTGGCCGACATCCACGCGCGGACCGAGGGCAGCCCGCTGTTCATGGTGGACCTCATCCGCTACCTCCGCGACACGCACGTCATCGTGAAGGTCGACGGCGTGTGGACCGTGGCCGAGGCGGTGTCGGCGGCGCCGCGCGAGCTGCCGGAGTCGGTACGCGGGATGATCGCGCGCAAGATCGAGCGGGTGGACGACGCGGACCGGCGGCTGCTGCTGGCGGCGAGCGTCCAGGGCCAGGAGTTCGACTCGACCGTGCTCGGCGAGGCGCTCCAGCTGGACCCGATCGAGGTCGAGGAACGGCTCGAGACCCTCGAACGCGTCCACGTGTTCGTGCGGCGTGGCGAGGAACACGAGTTCCCGGATCGCACGCTGACGCTGCGCTACCGCTTCGTGCACGTGCTCTACCAGAACGTGCTGTACGCGTCGCTGCAGCCCACGCGGCGCGCGGCGCTGGCGGGACGGACGGCGCGCGCGCTGGCGGCCCACCAGGGCGCGGACGCGTCGGCCGTCGCCGGCCGGCTCGCGCTGCTGTTCGAGACCGCGCGCGAGTTCGCGGCCAGCGCGCAGTACTTCTACGTGGCGGCCCAGCGCGCGGTGGCGCTCTTCGGGTTCCGCGAGGCGCTCTCGCTGGCCGACCGGGGCCTGGATGGATTGCGCGGCCTGCCCGAGGGCCCCGAACGCGCGCAGCTCGAGCTGGGGCTGCAGATGGTCCGCGGCCTGGCGCTGCGCTCGGTCAGGGGCTGGGCGGCGCCGGAACTCGAACCCACGTTCGCGCGCGCGCGCCAGATCTGCCAGGAACTCGACGACCCGCCCGAGCTGTTCCCGGTGCTCTGGAACCTGGCGTTCTTCCACATGATCCGCGGCAACCTGTCGCTCGTGCAGGAGCAGCTCGTCACGCTGAACGCGCAGGCGCGCGCGGCCGGCGAACCGGCCTTCCTGATGTCGGCGGACCACCTGGCCGGCGTCACCTGCGAGTTCATGGGCGACGTGCGCGAGTCGACCCGGCTGCTCGAAGAGGCCCGCGCGCTGCACGACCCGGCGCGGCACGCGGCCTACAACGCGATGTTCGGCATCGATCCGGGCATGGTCGCCCGCGCGATGTCCAGCCGGCCGCTGTGGGCGCTCGGCCTGGCCGACCAGGCGCTGGCGCGCAGCCACGAGACGATTGCGCTCGGCCGGTCGCAGCGCCAGCCGGTGACGCTGGTGTTCGCGCTCATCGTGTCCGAGGGCATCCACCTCTACCGCGGCGAGGCCGCCGAGGCGATCGCCCTCGGCGACGAGATCATCGCGCTCTGTCGCGAGTACGAGTTCCCGCAGGAAGCCGAATGGGCGCGCGCGTTCCAGGGCGCGGCGTTCGCGCTCGAGGGCCGCGTCGAGGAGGGCGTCCGCCAGCTGCGCGCGAGCCTCGACGCGCTGGCGAAGCTCCGGTCCGGCCTGGTGCGCACGATGTTCCTCTCGCTCCTGGCCGAGGCGCTCTGGCGCGCCGGCGACGTCCCGGGCGGTCTCGCCGTCGTGGACGAAGGCTTCGCGCACGCCGACCAGACGCTGGAACACGGGTTCGTGCACGAGCTGCACCGCGTGCGCGGCGGACTCCTGCGGCTGGCGGGACGCGACACCGACGCCGAGGCGGCCCTGCGCGCCGCGGTCGACCACGCGGCACGGCGCGGCGCCACGGCCTTCGAGCTCAGGGCCGCCACCGCGCTCGCCCGCCTGCTGGCCGACACCGGCCGCGCCGCCGAAGGCCGCGCGGTCCTCCGGCCCGTGTACGACGGGCTCACCGAGGGCAGGGGCACCGCCGACCTGGTGGCCGCCCGGACCCTGCTTGCCGACCTGGATGAGGCGCGATGAAGACGCTGGAACGCACGCTCCCCACCGAAGACGCCGACATCGCCGAGATCGTCGCCGGCATCACCACGGTCCAGGCCCGGTTCGCCGAGGCCCAGCACCGGCCGCTCGGGCGCGGCACGCACACGAAGGGCGTCTGCGTCCGCGGCACGTTCGAGGTCTTCGACGTGGCGAAGACGGTGTCCGACCCGTCGCTGCGCGACCGCCTCGCGCAGGGCCTCTACGCGAAGCCGGGCGTGTACCCGGCCACCATCCGGTTCGCCAACGGGGCGTCCACCGTCCAGAAGGACTTCAAGCCGGACGTCCGGGCGCTGTCCTTCGCCGTGGATCTGCCCGCCGGCGTCGTCGGACCCGAGGCGACGCGGCACGACTTCTCGCTCAACAACGCGACGACCTTCCCGATCAACGACGCGCACGCGTTCGCCGTGCTCATGCGGGTCGCGGCGGCGAAGGGCGTGTGGGGCACGATCCGGGCGCTGATCTCGCTCTCGCCCGTCGAGCTCTGGGGCCTCCTCGAGACCGGCGTCCGCGGCGCGCGCCAGCAGCGGCAGGCGCTGCGGCCGTACCAGGTGCAGCGCTACTGGAGCACCGTGCCGTTCCGGCACGGCGCGGTGGACGCCATCAAGTACTCCGCGATCCCGCTGCCCGAGAACCCCGGGCAGGTGCCGCCGGCGAGCGACGACATGCTCCGGGACGAGCTCGTCCGCCACCTCCAGGCGGGCGAGCGCATGAGCGCGTTCGACTTCGGGATCCAGTTCCTGGACGCCGAGCGCATGCGCCACGGGCGGCGGCGCCGCGACGAGGTCTTCTGGGTCGAGAACGCCAGCGCCGAGTGGAAGGAGGACGAGGCGCCGTTCCACGTGGTGGGGCGGCTGACGCTCGAGGCCGGCTCGGTCCTCCCGCACGAGGCGTGCCGCGCGTTCTACATCGACGTCACCGAGCACTGCACGCCGGAGAGCCACCCGCTCGGCAGCATCAACCGCGCGCGCTGGTTCGCCGAGTCCGCGAGCCGGCGCGCCCGGCTGGGCCAGGCGGAGGGGACGGCGACGGTCGGCGCCGGCGCGGTCGATCCCGAGGCGCTCAGGATCGTCCGGTCCGGCGCGCCGCTCCCCGCGCCCGCGCCGAAGCTGCGTCCGTGGTTCGCGCGGCTGACCGTCGGCGGCGTCCTTCGTGGAGCGTTCTTCGCCGCCCTGGGGCTCTTCCTGATCGTCTCCGCGCTGGGTCTCGCGACCACGCTGTACCTCGACTTCGGCGGCGGCATGCTGCCGCCCGAGGAGCCGGACGACGTCATGTACGCCGATCAGGGCTGGGGCGCCGGCGTCGAGGCGCCCGATCGCCAGGCGTACTACTACACCGCGCAGGGCGCCGGCCTCGAGAACGTCCGGTACGACTGGTTCGTGAACCTCGAGATGCCGTGGGGCCGGTCGCGATTCGCCGACCCGTCCACCCTGCGCCGCTACGGCTTCCTGGTGGACGGCGCGACCGACGCCAACCCGGACCGCCTGCCCGTCGGCTTCACGAAACACTTCGACCAGGACCTGAACGAGGAGCTGCTCGACATCACCTGCGCGGCGTGCCACACCGGCCAGATCCAGGTCACGCGCGGCGCCGTGACCCGCGCGCTGCGCATCGACGGCGGCCAGGCCAACCACGCGTTCACCGCCGCCAACTTCGGGCAGTTCGTGCCGACGATGGTCGCGTCGATGACGAGCACGGCGGTCAACCCGTTCAAGTTCAACCGCTTCGCGCGCAAGGTGCTCGGCGATCGCTATCCGGAGGGCCGGTGGGCGCTGCACCGCGAGCTGCGCGGCGTGATTGCGACCTTCGCCGGCATCGCGTGGACCGCGAAGTGGCACGCGCTCTACCCGACCGAGGAAGGCTACGGCCGCACCGACGCGCTCGCGCGCATCGCGAACACGGTGTTCGGCCAGAACCTGGATCCGTCCAACTACGCCGTCGGCAACGCGCCGGTGAGCTATCCCCCGGTGTGGAACATCTGGAAGTTCGACTGGGTGCAGTACAACGCGTCGGTCAGCCAGCCCATGGCGCGCAACATCGGCGAGGCGATGGGCGTCGGCGCGCGCTACGCGCTGGTCGATCGCTACGGCCGTGCGCTGCCGGCATCCGAGCGGTTCCGGTCCACCGCGCGCCTCGACGGCCTCCACACGATCGAGCAGACGCTGCGGAAGCTGCGGCCGCCCGCGTGGCAGCCGTCGATCCTCGGCCCGATCGACCAGGCGAAGGCCGAGGCCGGCCGCGCGCTCTTCGACGAACACTGCGTGACGTGTCACGGCCCGCACGTCGCGCCGCCGGCGATCAAGACGCGCAACGCGCCCCTCAAGACCGCCGACGACCCCGAGTGGCTGATGCGGACGCTCTGCGTCGACGACATCGGCACGGACCCGAACGCGGCGGTGAACTTCTACAACGCCCGTGTGGACGTCACCCGGACGGGGATGACCGCGATGGAGCTGCGCGCGGTCGCGCGCCGCGCGCTCCAGAGCTGGAACGGCCGCCAGGCCACCTACCTCCGCAGCCGCATCGACGCGCTCCGCGCCTCGAACGCCCCGGCGGCCGCGTCGCAGATCGCCGCGCTCCAGGCCCAGATCGACGGGCTCGACGCCTGGATGGAACAGCAGCTCTCGCAGATCGACCCGACGCGCCTCTCGGTCGGCGCCGCCCTGAGCTACCTCGGCACGATGATCCGCGACAAGGCCTACGCCGACGGCGGTTACACGCCGGCCGAACAGGAAGACTTGGACGGCTTCGCCATCCTGGACCTGCCGCAGGTGATCGCGGCCTACAAGCCGCGCCCGCTGGCCGGCATCTGGGCCACGCCGCCGTTCCTGCACAACGGCTCCGTGCCGACGATCTACGCCCTGCTCTCGCCCGTGAGCGAACGGCCGGCGACGTTCCAGGTCGGCAGCCGCGAGTACGACCCCGTGCACCTCGGACTCGCAGAGGTGCGGGGATTCTGGACGTTCGACACGTCGCTCCCGGGCAACCACAATACCGGCCACGAATTCAACGAGGGGTTCGACGAAGCCAACGGCAGTCACCAGGTGCGGCCGGGCCTCATCGGTCCGCTGCTGACGCCCGACGAGCGGATGGCGATCATCGAATACCTCAAGGTGCGCGACGATGACCGGGACGGGCCGAAGACGCCGCACGTGCCGCCGACGCCCAGCTGCGCACCGCCCGTGAAGTGACGACGGACGTCGCGTCCCGCGCGTCCCGGCCCGCGGCCCGATGGGTCGGGGCCGCGCTCTGGACGCTGGCATTGCTGCAGGTCGTCACGATTCAGCCGTCACGGCCGTTCGCGCTGCCCGCGCCCTGGACCTGGGAGCACGGCGCGTTCGTCGCGGCGTTCCTGCTGACGAGCCTCGGGTTCATGGGATCCGCCTCACGCGGCCGACGGGCCGCCGCGCCCGGGCGCCGGACGATCGTCGGCCCGGCGTGGCCCGTGCTCCTCGTCTCGCTCCACCTCGTCGTCGTGGGCCTGCTCATCGCGCTGCACCCGATCACCACGTTCGGGCGTGACGGATCGGCGCTGGCGCTGATGGCCTGGCTCGTGGCCGCCGCCAGCCGCCTGCCGGTGCGGCGCGAATGGGTGCTGATGACCGGTTCGGCGTGCGTGGCGATCGTGCTGGCCGAGTCGCTGCTCTCGTTGGGCCGGGAGCCCGCGCCGGACGGCCGGCCGGACTACGGCGACGTGCTGGGCGACTACGGCGCGTGCGGCTTCCTGAAGCCGGACCTCGACCTGACCGTCACCGGCGAGGACGGCGGCCCGGCGCGGTTCGTCACCAACGCGCTCGGGCTGCGTCGCGCGGGCGCGGTCGGCGACACGAAGCCGGCCGGCACGCGGCGCGTGCTCTTCGTCGGCGATAGCTTCGTCGCCGGCTACCGGACGGACCAGGCGGACCTGGTCGGCACGCGCCTCGAGGCGCGCCTGAACGATCCGGGCGGCGGCACGGCGGCGAGGACCGAGGTCTGGACCGCGGGCGCGGGCGATCCGGGCGCGGCGGCGCGCGTCGTGCAGGGCTGCGGCGCGCGCCTCGCGCCGGACGTCGTCATCACCGGCATCACGCTGGGCAACGACGTCGCGCAGAGCTGGTTCGAGGCGCGCGGGCTGCCGCAGGACGCGCTGGACGCGCTGCTCCTGCCGGAGGACGCCTCACGCGGGCCCGTGGGGCTGCTGCCCGTCCGGCTGCGCGCGAGCCTCGGCGCATGGCGGCTGTTCCGCCGTGCCGAGACGATCCTCGCCACCGACGTGATCCGGCCGTGGTACGACGAGGCGCCGCGCGCGGTGCACGTCCTCGACCCCGGCCACTCGATTGGCCTGTTCTACACGCGCGCGCCGCTGCCGATCGTCGAGGAGGGCTACGCGGATCTGGAGCGATCGCTCGACGAGGTGAGTGCCGCCGCCACGCAGGTCGACGCGGCGGCGCTGTTCGTGATCCTGCCGCAGCGCTTCCAGCTCACGTCGCGCGAGTGGGACGCGACGCTCTTCGCGTGGGGGCTCGACCCGTCGGCGTTCGATCGCGACGCGCCGGATCGCCGCCTGGCCGCGATCTGCGCGGCTCGCCGCCTCGCGTGCGTGGATCTCCTCGAGCCGTTCCGGGCCGCGGCCGGCGGCGGCCCGCTCTACCAGCCGGCGGGCGACATGCACTGGAACCGCCGCGGCCAGGCGATCGCGGCGGAGGTGCTGGCGGACCGGGTGCGGCGCATGCTCGGGGAGCGATGAAGGGGATCAGGGCGGTGAAGGCGGCAGAGCCGGTGAAGGCGGTGAAGGACCTGAAGAAGTTCAGAGACACGCCGTCGGCGTCCAGAGCCTTGTCGGATGGACATGAAGAGGATGAAGACAATGAAGGACATGAAGCGGGCTCGTGAGGCCCTGGCGGCACCGGGGTGAAGCCTGCCCGCTCCTTCATGACCTTCAGTGCCTTCATCCCCTTCATGTCTAGCCGGACAGGTCCCCAGACGCCCGCAGCGGACGTTCTTCAAGCCCTTCACACGCTTCACGCCCTTCACACGCTCAGCGCGCCAGCGCGATCCCCCTGGCGCGCCGGAACAGGCTCGGCGACCCGAACCGCTCGGCAAGCGCCTCGAACTCCGGTCGGGGACCGGCCCACCGGATCTCGTCCACCGACGCGAAGGCCGGCGCGTCGGCGCGCAGCGTGGCGAGCTGGCGGAAGAGCAGCGCCACGTCGCGGTACTCGTCGAGCGTCGCGGCGAGCTTCGCCGCGCCGCGCACCGGCACGTCCCAGTCGGCAGCCTTCGCGGGAATCCCCTCGATGTGCCCGTACGTCGCGAGCACGGCCGACGCGGACTTCGCGCCCCAGCCGGGCAGGCCGGGGTAGCCGTCCGCGCTGTCGCCCATCAGCGCCAGGTAGTCCGGGATCGACGCAGGCGGCACGCCGAACTTCTCGACCACGCCGGCCTCGTCGCGCACGGTGCCGGCGCGGCGGTCGAACTGCACGACGCGGGTGCCGGCGACCGCCTGCGCGAGATCCTTGTCCGGCGTGCAGATGAACACGCGCTCGACCCGCCGGTCCGCCGCGGCCACGGCCGCGCCCGCCGCCAGCCCGTCGTCCGCCTCGAACTCGACCATCGGCAGCACGGTGACGCCCATCGCGGTCAGCGCGTCCTCGAGCGGATGGAACTGCGCGAAGAGCGCCGGCTCGATGCCCTCGCCCGTCTTGTAGCCGTGCCACAGGTCGTTCCGGAACGACTCGATGACGTGATCGGTCGCCACCGCGACGTGCGTGGCGCCCTCGCCGAGCATCGACAGGATCGACCCCAGCACGCCGCGGACCGCGCCCACCTCGAGGCCGTCGCGGCTCGTCGCCGACGGCGCGGCGTAGTAGTAGCGGAACAGCTCGTACGTGCCGTCCACCAGGTGCACGTTCACCAGATGTCGCCCACGGTGAAGCCTTCCGGAAACGGATCGGTGGGATCCACCACGTACTGCGCGAAGCCGGTGATCCAGGCGGTGCCGGCGATCGTCGGCACGACCGCGCGGTACGGCCCCACCGTCGTCTCGTGGAGCAGGCGCCCGGTGAAGACCGTGCCGAGCACGCCCTCGTGCCGGAAGTCCTCGGCGAGACCGAGCTGCCCTTTCGCGTGCAGCGTCGCCATCTTCGCGGACGTGCCCGTCCCGCAGGGCGACCGGTCGATCGCGCCGGTCCAGGTGGACGGCCGGTTCCAGTCGAGCTCGCCCGTCGAGACGACGACCGCGTTCCGGCGCGAGTTCCCGGCGGCGTGGGCGCGGCCGGAGAGCTGGCTGATGGTGATGCCGGGAAAGTCCGGCTGCTCGGGGTGCACGGCCTCGAGCTGCTCGCGCGCGGCGACCTTGATCATCTCGCCGGCGCGCACGATCTCGCCCCCGTGGTCCGGCGTCAGCGGGATGCCGAGCGCGTCGGCGTCGGCGATGACGTAGAACATCCCGCCCCAGGCGACGTCGACCGTCACCCGGCCGAGTTCCGGCACGTCGATCTCGCGGTCGAGGTGGACGGCGAACGCGGGCACGTTCTCGAACGTCACGCGCGTGACCTTGCCGCCGGACACGTCCGCGCGCACCCTGATGAGGCCGGCGGGACTTTCCAGCGTGAGCTCGGTCACCGGCTCGGTGGACGGCACCATGCCGGTCTCGATGAGCGCGGTGGTGACGCAGATCGTGTTCGTCCCGGACATGACCGGGTACTCGACCTGCTCCATGATCACGTAGCCGGCCGCGGCGTCCGGATGCGTGGCCGGCAGGATGAGGTTGCAGTTGGCCGCCGGGTAGCCGCGCGGCTCGCGCAGCATCCGCTTCCGCAGGCCGTCGCCGTGCCGCTCGAGCCAGCGCATCTTCTCGAACATCGTGCGGCCCGGCACGTCCGGCACGCCGCCCACGATCACGCGGCCGGGCTCGCCGCAGCAGTGCAGGTCCACCGCGTGAATCATGCTCGAGAGTCGCATCGGGCGGATTCTACCGGAGGGGGTCAGGTCTTGGATCGCAGCCTCGTGCCGCCGGGAGTCACATTCTTGAAATGACGATCCTGTCAGTCCCGGCGGCACGAGGCTGCGATCCAAGACCTGACCCCCTCCTCAGACGTCGACGACCTTGCCCGGGTTCATGCGGTCGTCCGGGTCGAGCGCGCGCTTGATCGCGCGCATCACCTCGAGCCCCTCGCCGTGTTCGGCCTCGAGGAACGGCTTCTTGCCGAGGCCGACGCCGTGCTCGCCCGTGCAGGTGCCGCCCATCGCGATCGCGCGGGCGACCAGGCGGTCGTTCAGGCGGCGCGCGGCGGCCAGCTCCGTCTCGCTCGCCGGATCCAGCACGTAGAGCAGGTGGAAGTTCCCATCGCCCGCGTGGCCGACGAGGCACACGGGAAACGGCGCGTCCGCGTGGTCCGCGCGCGCCTGCTCGATGCACTCGGCCAGCCGCGAAATCGGCACGCAGACGTCCGTCGTCCAGCACCGCGACCCGGGCCGCAGCGCCAGCGCCGCGAACAGCGCGTCGTGGCGGGCCTGCCACAGGCGCTCGCGATCCTCGAGCCGCGTCGTCCAGGTGAAGCCGCGGCCACCGCGCTCGGCGGCCAGTGCCTCGACGCTCCTCGCCTGCTCGCCCACGTGCCGGTCGTCGTCGCCGTGGAACTCGAAGAAGAGCGTCGGGGCCACCGGGTGGGTCATCTTCGAGTGGCGGTTGATCGCGTCCATCTGGGCTTCGTCGAGCAGCTCGATCCGCGCCACGCGCACGCCGAGCTGGATCGTCGCGATCACGGTCTCGACGGCGCCGGCCATCGTGTCGAACGCGCAGACCGCGGCGGACACGGCCTCGGGCACCGGGTGCAGGCGCAGCGTCACCTCGGTAATCACGCCCAGCGTGCCCTCGGACCCGACGAACAGGCGGGTGAGGTCGTAGCCGGCCGACGACTTGCGCGCGCGCGTGCCGGTCCGGATCACGCGGCCGTCGGCCAGGACGACGGTCAGGCCGAGCACGTTCTCGCGCATGGTGCCGTAGCGCACGGCCGTCGTCCCCGACGCGCGGGTCGCGGCCATGCCGCCGATCGTCGCGTCGGCGCCCGGGTCGATCGGGAACATCAGGCCGGTGTTCCGCAGCGCCCTGTTCAGCTGCAGGCGCGTGACGCCGGCCTCGACGGTCACGTCGAGGTCCTCGCTGCTCAGCCGCACGATGCGGTGCATCTCGCGCAGGTCGATCGAGATGCCGCCGCGGATCGCCTGCACGTGCCCCTCGAGCGACGACCCGGCGCCGAACGGCACCACCGGCACGCCGTGCTCCCGGCTGATGCGCAGGATGGCCGCCACCTCATCCGTGCTCGCGGGAAAGCACACGACGTCGGGTGGCGCGGGTGCGTGGTAGGACTCGCCGTGGCTGTGGTGCTCGCGCACGATGGCCGCGTCGCTGGCGCGCGGCCCGAGCAGGGCCTTCAGGGCGTCGATGGCGGCGGACACGCCACAATATTAGTGGTTTCGGGCCGTTTTCCGGCCCGCTGGCCGGACCGCCGGCCGGGTTGCTATAGTCGCGGGATGCCGACGGCCGTTCACTACCTGCCGTTGCTCACGACGATCCTCTCGATTCTCTTCGCCACGTCGCTCTACCGGCGCTGGGCGGTCAAGCACTCGCCACACCTCTGGTGGTGGGCGGTGGGCATCACCACCTACGGGCTGGGCACGGCGCTCGAGAGCGCGATCACGCTGGGCGGCAATTCCATCTGGCTGACGAAGGCGTGGTACATCGCGGGCGCGCTGCTCGGCGGATATCCTCTGGCGCAGGGCTCGCTGTACCTCTCGTGGCCCCGGAGGTTCGCGAACCGGCTGACGGCGATCAGCGTGACGTTCGTGGTGATCGCCTCGCTGCTGGTGATTGCGTCGCCAGTCAACGCGGCGGCCCTCGAGCCGTACCGGCCGTCGGGCGCCATCCTCGGGTGGACGTGGGTGCGGCTGCTGACGCCGTTCATCAACCTGTACGCGGTGTTCTTCCTGATCGGCGGTGCCGTGTTGAGCGCCTGGCGCCACTACCGGTATCGCGGCCACTCCTACCGGGCCGCGGGCAACGCGCTCATCGCGCTCGGCGCGCTCCTGCCGGGCATCGGCGGCAGCTTCGCGAAGGCGGGCGTCGTCGAGGCGCTCTACGTCGGCGAGTGCGTCGGGATCATGGTGATCTGGCTCGGCGACCGCGTGTGCGCCCGGCAGGACCCGCGGGTGCAGCCGGCCGGCGCCGCGCTCGAGGCGGCGCGCCCGTCCTGAGCCGCCTCGGCGGCGCGCCCGTCCTGAGCCGCCTCGAGGCGACCCGGACCGCGAAATCCGGGCGTTCCCTCTAGACTATGGCCATGTCGCCGGGTGTCTGGACCGGGATCCTGCTGCTCCTCCTCGCGAACGCCCTGTACGTCGCGGCCGAATTCGGCGCGGTCGGCGTCCGGCGGAGCAACATCCGCCGGCTGAGCGAGGACGGGCACCGGCTGGCGCGCCGCCTGCTGCCACAGCTCGAGAGCCCCGCCGCGCTCGACCGCTACGTCGGGGCGTCGCAGATCGGCATCACGATCTCGAGCCTCGCGCTGGGCGCCTTCGCGCAGGCGACCGTGAGCCTGGCGCTGGCGCCGGTGGTGGCCCGGTGGTTCGGGCTGGACGAGGCGACGGCGTTCTCCGTGTCGGTCGTGGTCGTGCTGGGCACGCTGACCGCGACCCAGCTCGTGCTCGGCGAGCTCGTCCCCAAGGCGCTGGCCCTGCAGTATCCGACCCAGACGGCGCTGGCCACGGTGCTGCCGCTGCAGTGGTCGCTCGGCCTCTTCCGGCCATTCCTCGCGCTGCTCAACGGCACCGCCACGCTCGTCCTCCGGCTCGCGGGGATCTCGCCGCAGCCGCACCGGCACCTGCACTCGCCGGAGGAGATCGAGCTGATGATCGCCGAGAGCCGCGACGGCGGCCTGCTCGAGCCCGCCGAGCAGCAGCGGCTCCACCGCGCGCTCGGCCTGCGCCGCAAGCTGGCGCGCGACCTGATGGTGCCGCTCGATCGCCTCACGATGCTCCCGGCCGACGCGGCCTGGGACGACGTGGTGCAGACCGTCTCGTCGAGCCCGTACAGCCGCCTGCCGGTCTACCGGGGCACGCGCGACCGGATCGTGGGCACGCTGCGCGTGAAGGACCTGGTCGATCGCTACGTCGTCGAGGGGCCGGTGCCGCTCGAGCGGCTGATGCGGCCGGTGCTGCGGATCGCGGCGTCGCTGCCCGCGGATCGCATCGTGGGCCAGTTCCGGTCGCACCGCGCGCACCACGCGATCGTCGCCGACGAGGCCGGCCAGGCGGTGGGCCTGGTCACCGTGCAGGACGTGCTCGGCGAGCTGCTGGGCCAGGCCGCGGAGGCGTCGCCGGCCCGATGACGCCGTTCGCCGACATCCTCCTCCTCTCGGCCGCCTTCGTGGTCATGAACGGCGTGTTCGTCGCGGCCGAGTTCGCGCTGATCGCCACGCCCCGCGCCACGCTCGAGCACCGCGCGCAGCGGGGCGAGCGGTTCGCGAAACGGGTGCTCGCGATCCTCGAGTCGCCGCGCCTGCAGGACCGCTACGTCGCCACGGCGCAGCTCGGCATCACCGTCGCCAGCCTCGGCCTCGGCATGTTCGGCGAACACGCGTTCGCGGACCTGATCGAGCCGTCGCTCGGCGAGATCCCGTACGTGAGTGCCGCGGCGCTCGCCACCGGCCTGTCGCTCGCCCTCCTCACGCTGATCCACATCGTCTTCGGCGAGATGGTGCCGAAGGGCGTGGCGCTCCAGCGTCCGGATCTGGTGTGGCGCCTGACGAACTGGCCGATGCGGCTGGTGCTCGTCACGCTGTACCCGCTCGTGAGCCTGTCGAGCGGGATCGCCCGCGTCGTGCTGCGGCTGATCGGCGTCCGGCGGCCGGAGCACGGCGCGGATCAGTCGTACACGCCCGAGGAGCTCGCGCTCATCGTGGAGGAAAGCCAGGAAGGCGGCGTGCTGCGCGCCGACTCCGGCCGGATCCTGCGCGAGCTCTTCGAGTTCGGCGACCTCACCGCGCGCGAGGCGATGGTGCCGCGCGTCGAGGTGGCCGGCCTGCCCGTCGGCGCGACGCCCGAGGCCATCCGCGCGGTGCTCGCGAAGCGCCGGCACACGCGGTATCCCGTCTACGACGGCGACCTCGACCACATCGTCGGCATGATCCACGTGAAGGACCTGCTGCGCCGGCTGCTGACGGGCGAACGCATCACCGCGGCCGACGCGCGCCGGCTGCCCCTCGTGCCCGAGACCGCGACGCTGGATCGCGTGCTGGCCGAGATGCAGCGCGCGAGTGCGCACCTGGCCGTCGTGATCGACGAGTACGGCGGCACCGCCGGCATCGTCAGCCTGGAGGACCTGTTCGAGGAAGTGGTCGGCGAGCTCGACGAAGGTCAGCCCGTGGCGCCGAAGCTCGCGCCCGAGCCCGACGGATCGGTCCGGCTCGCGGGCACCGTGCGCCTCGACGAGGTCGGGCAGCACTTCGACCTCGACCTCTCGCACGAGGACGTGGACAGCGTGAGCGGCCTGGTCCTGGCGCGGCTCGACCGGCCGCCCGTCGTCGGCGACGTCGTCGAGTACGACCGGATCCGCTTCGAGGTCACCGCCACGCACGGCCACGGGGTCCGCGAGGTGCGGGCACGGCTGCTGCCGGAAGCCGGGCCGGACGGGCCGGCCTGACCGGGTAGAATGATCCGGCGCACCGATCGTGTGCCGGAGGTTCCCGTGATTCGACGACTCGCCCTGTCCACCGCCGCGCTCGCCGCGGTGCTCGCGCTCGCCCCCGTGCACGCCCAGGCCCCGCAGGAGCAGACCCTCGGCGCCGGCGTGACCCTCGCCGAATCGACCACGATCGCCGACCTGTACGCGACGCCGGAGAAGTTCGCGGGCCGGGCCCTGCGCATCGACGGCACGATCACGCAGGTCTGCGAGGAGATGGGCTGCTGGATGGCGCTCGCCTCCGACGCGAACCCCGAGCAGACCGTGCGCTTCAAGGTGGACCACGGCCAGGGCATCGTCTTCCCGATCGCGGCGCGGGGTCGCAAGGCGTCGGCGCAGGGCACGCTCGAGAAGATCGCCGCCGACGACATGGAAGGTCGCGAGGCCGCCGCCGAGCAGATGGGCGAGGGCAAGATGTCCGGATTCGGGACGACCTGGCAGATCAAGGCGACCGGCGCGGTCATCCGCTGACGCGCTTCCGGCTGCGGTAGATTGGATGCATGCACATCCGATCGACCGCGCTCGTCGCCGCCCTGGTCCTCACCGGCGGGGTGCTGGCTGCGCAGCAGCCGACGCTCAAGTCCGGCATCGATCGCACGCAGTTCGACACGTCCGTCCGGCCGCAGGATGATCTCTTCCAGTACGTCAACGGCGGCTGGCTGAAGACCACCGACATCCCGGCGGATCGGCCGACGTACGGCACCTTCGTCCAGCTGATGGACAAGGCCGAGGCCGACCTCTACGCGCTCATCGAGGAGCTCGCGGGCGATCCCGATCGGAAGAAGGGCACGATCGCGCAGCAGGTCGGCGACCTCTACACGAGCTTCACCGACACGAAGACGATCGAGGCGCTCGGCGCGAAGCCGCTCGAGGGGCACCTGGCCGCGATCGACGCGGTGTCCGACACGACGGCGCTCGCGCACCTGATCGGCCGGCTCTCGATGATCGGCCTGCCGGGCCCGGTCGGCGGCTTCATCGAGGCCGACGCCGGCGACCCGACGCAGGTCGTGCTCTATCTGGGCCAGGGCGGCACGGCGCTGCCCGATCGCGACTACTACCTCTCCGACGACCCGCAGTTCGCCGCCGTCCGCGGCAAGTACGAGGAGTACCTGCGGACCGTGTTCTCGCTGGTCGGCCGGCCGGACCCGGCGGCCGAGGCGAAGGCGGTGCTCGACCTGGAGACCGCGCTCGCGAAGATCCAGTGGACGCGCGTCGAGAGCCGCGACGCGGTGAAGACCTACAACAAGATGGAGACGGCGTCGCTCGCGACCGACATGCCGGGCTTCGACTGGCCGGCCTGGTTCGCCGAGCAGGGCCTGGGCGACGTGAAGACCGTCGTCATCTCCCAGCCGTCGTTCTTCCGCGACTTCGCGGCGATGGTGCCGACCACGCCGCTCGCGACCTGGAAGTCGTGGCTCGCCGCGCAGGTGATCACGCTGCATGCCTCGCACCTGAGCACGCCGTTCGAGCAGGCGGCGTTCGAGCTGTTCGGCCGGACGCTCTCGGGCCAGCAGGAGCTGCGGCCGCGCTGGAAGCGCGGGGTGCAGCTCGTCAACGGCAACATGGGCGAGGCGCTCGGCGAGCTCTACGTCGAGCAGCACTTCCCCGAGTCCGCCAAGGCGCGGATGGAGGGGATGATCGCCAACCTCATCGAGGCCTATCGACGATCGATCACCGAGCTGGACTGGATGACGCCCGAGACGCGCAAGGCCGCGCTCGAGAAGCTCTCCAAGTTCCGCGCGAAGATTGGCTACCCGGACAAGTGGCGGGACTACGCCGGGCTCGACATCGAGGCCGGCGACCTCGTCGGCAACGTCGAGCGCGCCACCCGGCTCGAGACCGAGTACCAGATCGGCAAGCTGAAGCGGCCCGTGGACAACGACGAGTGGCTGATGACGCCGCAGACGATCAACGCGTACTACAACCCGGTGAAGAACGAGATCGTCTTCCCCGCCGCGATCCTCCAGCCGCCGTTCTTCGACGTGACGGTGGACGACGCGGCGAACTACGGCGCGATTGGCGCGGTGATCGGCCACGAGATCGGGCACGGCTTCGACGACCAGGGCCGCCGGTTCGACGGCGACGGGAAACTCCGCGACTGGTGGCAGCCGGCCGACGAGGCGGAGTTCGGCAAGCGCGCGAAGGTGCTGGTGGACCAGTTCAACGCCTACAGCCCGGTCGCGGGCCTCCACGTGAACGGCGAGCTGACGCTCGGCGAGAACATCGGCGACCTCGGCGGCCTGTCGATCGCCTACCAGGCCTGGAAGATCTCGCTCGGCGGCCAGCCGTCACCGGTGATCGACGGCCTGACCGGCGACCAGCGGTTCTTCATG
Organism: Vicinamibacterales bacterium; assembly: GCA_041394725.1. GTDB lineage: Bacteria > Acidobacteriota > Vicinamibacteria > Vicinamibacterales > SCN-69-37 > JAWKHR01. The sequence continues at coordinate 66,845 of JAWKHR010000014.1, forward strand.
GGCTGGGCGCAGGCCTGGCGCGCGAAGGCGCGCGACGCCTACCTGCAGCAGCAGGTCAAGGCCGACCCGCACGCCTGGGCCGAATTCCGCGCCAACGGCCCGCTCGGCAACATCCCCGCGTTCTACGAGGCCTTCGGCGTGAAGCCGGGGGACAAGCTGTACCGGGACCCGGCGGTGAGAGTGAAGATCTACTAATCAGCCGACGGGTTGAGGGTCCTGAGGGTCCCAGGGTCCTTCAGGGCCTCTTCCTGATCTCCACTCCGCCCCACGCGATCGTGCCCCCTGGCGACGCGTCCACGCTGAAGACGAGGCGCCACTCGGTGTCGCCGGGACGGTAGAACAGGCTCCATTGCCAGCCGGCGTAGCCGCCGAGATCGACGACCAGCGGCTGCCAGGCCCGCACGCCGTGCTCGTGCAGCTCGACCCGCGCGAGCACCTCGTACGTGCGGTCGTCGGCAATCCCGACGCGCGCGATCGCGCCGGCGCCGGACTCCAGCCACACCGCGGTGACGATCGCCGCGCGTTCGGGGAGGCGCCGGCGCCACGTGATGCGCGCGGGCGCGTCGGCGATCAGCGCAAGGCGTCGATCGCCGGCCGGTCCGGCCAGCCCCATGCGAATCGCCACGTCGGGATCGCCGGCCGCCCGTCGCTCGGCCCGGACGAGGTCGCGCGTGAGGTCCTCCACGGGCACGAGTTCGCCGCTGACTCCGCCGGCCGACGACGCCGGGCCCGACTCACACCCGATGGCGGCGGCCGCGAGCGCGAGGATCAGCAGCCACGGGACGCGCGCGCCGGAACCGCTACGATAGGGCCGTGACCGGGCAGGCACGTGTCTGGATGGGGGTGTCGATCGCCATCGTCGCGGCATTCCTCGCGACGACCGCGACATACTACCACCCGGGTTCGGGCCTCACCGCGTTCATCGGGTTCCCCGCCGACTCGCACCACACCGAGATCCCCGCGGTGCAGTCCGCGCCGCACGTGGACGACGAGACGTCGGGCGGCTACGACGGCCAGTTCTACGCGCAGTTCGCCGTCGATCCGCTCCTGCGCGATCCGGCCATCGACGGCGCGATGGATCTGGCGCCGTACCGCGCGCGGCGCATCCTGCTGTCGTGGGCCGCGTGGGCGGCGGGCCTCGGCCAGCCGGCCCGGGTGCTGCAGGCCTACGCGGTGTCCAACGTCGTCTGCTGGCTGGCGCTCGCGTGGCTGCTGACGCGGTGGATCGACCCGCGGACGCCGCGCGGCGCGGCGCTCTGGGCCGGCGCGCTGCTCTCGCACGGCGCGCTCTCGTCGGTCCGCTACGCGCTGACCGATCTGCCGGGCGCGCTGCTCGTGACCGCCGCCATCGCCGTCCTCGAGGGCGGCCGCCCGCTGGCCGCGGCCGTCGTGCTCGGCGCCGCCGGCCTCGCGCGCGAGACGATGACGCTCGCCGCGGCGATGTTCGTGACGCGACTGCGCCGGCGCCCGGCATCGTGGCTGCTCGTGGCGACGTGCCTGCTCGTCACGGTACTCCCGCTCCTGCTCTGGATCGACTACCTGCGATCGATCTACCGGTCGCTCGCGTTCGCGGGCGGCGATCACATCACGCTGCCGCTCACCGGCGTCTGGTGGAAGCTGCGCATGACCGCGTCCGGCTGGGCCGCGCCCGGATACGCGACGGTGGCGTCCACGCTGGCGCTCGCGAGCCTCGTGGCGCAGGCCGGCATCGTGCTGCGCGGCCTGGGGCGGTCGGCGGGGCCGTGGGCCTGGGCGGCCGCGCCATTCGTCGCGCTCGCGCTGGTCTCGCACCCGGTGATCTGGACCGGTGCCCCGGGCGCCTTCACGCGCGTGCTGCTGCCGCTCGCGATCGGCGCGAACGTCCTGCTCGCGCGCGAGACACGGGCGCCGTGGTGGCTGATCGTCCTGGCCAACCTCGGCGTGATTCCCGGCGTCCTGCTCTTCGCCTTCGGTTGGGCGTAGCGGCCGCGCGACCGGCCCCGGCGGCCGGTCGCGTTCAGAACCCGACCCGCCACATCGTGCCGACGACGACGTCGGCGGCCCCGTCGGTCAGGCCCAGCGAGAGGTTGACGCCGACGCCGCTGCCGCGATCGAACAGCCGGAGCAGCGAGACGCCCACCTGGGAGGACGACGGCAGGCCACTGACGATCGCCGGCGATCCCGAGACCGACGCCAGCAGCGACCACCGGTACTGCCGATCGAGGATCCGGCCGTAGCCGGCGTAGAACGACGGCACGTCGCGCAGCGGGAGGTCGGGCGGGTCGCCCAGCACCCACCAGGAGACGTCCACGAGCACGGAGTTCCGGCCGCGCACGCCCGACAGCGTGACGCCGAACGCGACGTCCGCTTCCCCGGACCCGAACCCCTGCGCGGCATCGGCGAGGGGCGGCTTGAACGACGCGCTGAGGGTCGCGCCGAACGGCTGGTCGCGCGTGGGCATCGTGGCGACGTCCACCCGGAAGACGGGGTCGCCGATCCCGTTGGACCACGCGGCCGGCAGCGTCGCGCCGGTCACCGCGTCCACGGCCGGGGCGCGGAGCAGGATCACCGGCACCGTGGCCGACACGCGGATGCGGCCGCGCTCCACCTCGACCCCGTTGAACAGGTACACCGCGTCGGTGCGGTCCTCGCCGGTCCCGACGCGCACGAAGTGCAGCGACCCGGTGTAGCCGACCTGGGCGAGCGCCGGGCTCGCGACCCCGAGCACGAGCGCGGCCGCCCAGGTCGTCACGCGACGCCGGATCGCCTCGCGGGCAGGCATGGCGTCCTCACCGCGCGCGGCCGGCGGGCGTCTCGGATCCGCCGAGGCGCTTGTGGATCCGGTCGATCACGTTGAGCATCTCCTGCAGGCCGTCGGCGGCCTGGTTGGTGTGCAGCCGCAGGCGGTCCATGTCCTGCTGCATCTCGCGGTCCTGCGCCATCGTCTGGTCCTGCAGCATCAGGTGCAGCCGGTCCATCGTCCGGCGCGTCTCGCGCGCCTGGGTGTCCACGGCGTCGCACAGCTGCTGCAGCAGCTGGAGCTGATCGCGGTGCTGCGCGCGGGTCTGGGACATCTGCTGCGCCATCGCGCGCGACATGGTCTGCGCGCGGACCGCGATCTGGTCCATGCGCTGCAGCAGCTGCGTCATCTGCTGGAGCTGCTGCTGCTGTTGCTGCTGTTGCGCCTGCTGCTGTTGCTGGCGCTGCTGCGACTGTCCGGCCTGCCGCTGCGGCGGCGCGCCCATCCCGAGCGTGAGCACCGCGGCGGCGATGATGAGGATGCGGGTCATGACAAAACCTCCTTCACGACGATCGAAGAGCGGGCGGCGCCGGCCGATCGTCAGGCCGGCGCCGCCGTCCGTGCCGCCGGCCGCGCGGGGCCGGCGCGGCGGCGAAACGGGGCTACCGGGCGGCGCCGATGTAGACGCCACCCAGGAAGCTCGCGTCGTAGGCCAGGAAACTGCTGGTCCTGGCGCCGGTCAGCCCGTCGAACACGCGCACCTCGGGGGGCGCGCCGTATCCGACGGCCGTGATGATCTCGGCCCGGCCGTCGCCGTTCAGGTCCGCGGCCGCGACCCGGACGCCGCCGTAGAAGCCCGGGTCGAACGCGGTGAACGACCGCAGCTCGGCGAGCGTGGCGCCGCTGAACACCCGGACGCGCGAGGTCGTCCCCTCGCCCGCGCCCGCGACGATGTCCGCGCGGCCGTCGCCGTCCACGTCACCGGCGGCGACGAAGACGCCGCCAGGCATCGCGGCGTCGAAGCCCGCGAGGTTCCGGATCAGCGCGCCGGTCGCGCCGCTGAACACCTGGATCGTCGGCACCGCGTCGGGTCCCGACCCGAGCACGACGTCGGCGAAGCCGTCGCCGTCCACGTCACCGGCGGCCACGCGCGCGCCGCTCAGCCCGAGCGCATCGCCGGGCGAGAGATCGAGCAGCAGCGCGTGATCGACGCCGCTGAACACGCGGACCCGCGCCGGTCCGTGCCCCTGCGTGACCAGCACGTCGGCCCGGCCGTCGTGGTTGACGTCACCCGTCGCGACGAACACGCCGCCGCCCGAGTAGTAGTCGAACGCCCAGAAGTCGCGGAGCACCGCCCCGGTGCGGCCGTCGTAGACCACCACGTGCGGTCCGCCGCCGGCACCCGCGCCGGCGACGATGTCCGGCACGCCGTCGCCGGTCAGGTCGCCTTCCGCGACACGGACGCCCATCGTGACGTCGGGGAACGGCACCCACTGGGTCGGACTACCCGACACGCTCGACGGCGCACCGTCGGCGTCCAGGCGGCGGACCAGTCCGAGCATCCCCATCCCCGACCCGGTGACGAGCGCCGGGCGCGTGATCGCGAGCGTGTAGGTGCGGCTGCCGCTGCAGCTCGTCGTGTCCACGCCCTGGATCCGGAAGGTGAACGTGCCGCCGAGCGTCGGCACGCCCGCGAGCGTGTCGCCCGTCAGCGTCAGGCCCGCCGGCAGCGGATCCGGCGCCGAGTAGGTCACCGGCGGCAGCCCGTCGGACGTGAACACCTGGCTGAACGCCTGTCCGATGAGCGCCTCCGGCAGCACCGCCGGCAGGATCGTGAGCGGCGCGCACCCGACCGCGAGCTGGTTCGTCCCGGTGCTCGCCGCGTAGCGCGGCGTGCCCTGGAAGTCGCCGCGGATGGTCAGCCGCACGTCGCCGAGCCCGCCCGGCACCGTGAAGACGGCCGCCGCCGCGCCGCTCGCCACGGGCCCGCTCACCGGCGTCCCGATCGTCGCGCCGCCGGCGTCACGCACCGTGAACAGCACCGAGCCCTCGTTGACCACGTCGCCGGCGCCCGCCGACACGGTGGCCTGGAGGGTCACCGCCTGCGGCACCGACGAGGCGGGCACCGACGCGGGCATGACCGCGGTGATCGTCGGGGCCGGCACGATCGTCAGCGTGCCGGTGCCCTGGCTGGCCGCGTACGTGTCGGCCGGCGTGAACATGGCGACGACCGTCAGCACGCCGGGCGCCGTGCCGCCCGGCAGCGTCCACGTCGCCGTGGCCGAGCCGTCACTCACCGGCGCGTTGACCGGCACGCCCACCGGAGTGGCCGCGTCGGTGCGCACGGAGAACGACACCATCCCCGACCCGACCGCCTCCGGCAGCGGGCTGTCCACGTGCGCGGTCAGCGTCACGTGCTGGTCCACGCCGCTGTAGCCGACCGTCACCGGCTCGACCGTGGTGGTCGTGCCGATTGGGCTCGCCCACAGGTCTTCGGGCAGCGCGTATTCGTGGACGAACTGCACCGTGCGGAGCGCATCGGCGGCCGACGCGAGGAACGCCGCCAGGCCGAGCGCGCGCGTGGTCATGGGCCCGTTGATGAAGTCGAGCCACGCCATCAGGTTCACCTCGGTCGGGGTGAACACGCCGCCCGTGTCCTGCAGCACGTGCACGGTCTTCTGGAACCAGTCGGATCGCAGGTAGCTCGCCGCGCCGTAGTCCACGAACCGCTCGCTGGCCGGCCATGGCAGGCCGTCAGGCGCGGGCGCGATCTCGCCGTCCTCGTCGCGGATGAGCGCCGGCAGCGTGTTGAGCGTCGCCAGCGTCTCCGGCGTGTCCTCCGTGATCTTGAGGATCCGGTTCAGGTACTGCACGAGATCGACGGTGACGCGCCCGGTCTTGTCGGCCGCGCCGGCGAGCACCGCCGTGGCCAGGAAGAAGTCCGTGGCCGAGAGCGCCTGCGGCGCCGCGCACGCGGTGGTGAACACCGAGCCGGCAAAGCACTCGCTGCTGGACACCCGCGGCAGCAGCGCCGTGGTCGCGCCCTGGAACTTCGCCCAGTCGGCCGCGTCGAGCGCCGGATGATAGACGGTCCCGGCGGCCGGATCGCCGCCCGGCGAGGTGTCCTCGTCGAGCGGATCGGTCTGCAGGTGCCCGTACTTCATCAGCTGCCGGTAGAGCGAGAGGTTCTCCATCGGCGAGTCGATCGTGCGCCAGTTCGCGCAGGTGCCGGACGGCACGCAGTCGGTGCCGAGCCGCAGCCGGCCCGTCTCCTCCAGCTCGACGCGTTCGGCGTCCTTGATGCCGTTGATCGTCTCGTCGAAGTGCATGCGCTGGTTGCGTTCCTGCGTGCGGCCGCCGCTCAGCCGACCAAAGTAGTCCACTTCGACCAGGGCGTCGGCGTAGGCCGGATCGGGATCGCAGCTGAGCTCCAGGAACGGAACCTCGAGGCCGGCGGCGTCCACGGGAATCGGGCAGTAGTCCCAGCCGAACGTGTCGCCGGGCAGTTCCACCCAGCGCTTCTGGAGGATGGGCTGGCCCGTGACCGCGTCGCGCTTGATGTGGATCAGGTCGCCGAGCACGTCGCCGGTGTGGCCCGTCCCGCTCTGCGCGAGGATCGTGGCACCGGCGGCCAGGAACACGGCCGCGCCGAGGCCCGCGATCCACCGCCACGCGCGCGAGCGCCTGGGACGACGGAACGGGTCACGTGACGAACGGCCGGATGGGAGGGGTGAAGCAGCAGGGGAATGAAACGAAGCCAGGGGAGGCATGAACGCACGCCTTTCCGCGCCCGGATCGCATCGCGCCGCCACGACGGGATTCGTCGCGCGGAACGACCCGGACCTCCGCTGTCCGTGCTGCACAGGTCGTACCCGATGGCCGACGCTCCGTCACGCGTGCGGACCCGGACCGCGCGTGGCGGCGTCCGTGGAATCCCGCGCGCGCCGCGGGACTTTGCCCGCCCTCGACGACTACTCCCACTCGATCGTGCCCGGCGGCTTCGTCGTGAGATCGAGGACCAGGCCGGAGACCCGCGGCAGCGCGAGGATCGGATCACGGATTTCGTCCACGAGCGCGGGCGGCAGCGCCGCCGGACGCGCGGTCATGCCGCGTTCTGACAACACCGGACGCAGGATCACGAGTTCCTCACCGCGCCCGTCGATCGCGAGCGGCAGCATCACGGTGGGACATTGCCAGATCGTCCGCATCAGCCCGTGCCGCTCGAGCGCGCGCATGACGATCGCGTCCGCCTCGCGCAGCAGGTCGAGCCGCGCGCGCGTCATCCCGGCCGCGCGCGGTTCGGCGTGCGCGAAACCCCGACCCGAAAGGTCCAGGACGCAGCGGTTCACGCCCGGGATGCGCCCGTAGATCTGCGCCGCCACCGACACCAGCGTGTCGTGCGGCGCGTCGCCCATGAGCGCCACCGGCTGCTCGTACGTCCGGAGGTCCGCCTTCACGCCGACCGATCGCACCGGCAGCAGGCGTCCCGCGAGACCCGTCCCCCTCAGCTCCTCGTCGATGCGGGGCTGCGCGCGATCCGGGTCGTGCGTCTCGGGCACCCGCCCGTCCGAGCACAGCAGCCGCACGCCGAGGCCGGGTCCGGGAAACGGGTGTCGCCACACGAGCGCCGGCGCGATCCCGAGCGCCTCGGCCATCTCGCGGACCTCCACCTTGTACAGGTCACGGATCGGCTCGACGACGCGGCCGGCGCGGATCATGTCCTCGATGACGGGCACGCGATTGTGGTGCGTCTTGATCGTGTCGGCCCGTCGCGTGCCACCCGTCTCGATCGTGTCCGGGTAGATGGTCCCCTGGGCCAGGAGCATCTCGCCCTGATCCAGGCGGCGCACTTCCTCCTCGAAGATCGCGATGAACGTGTCGCCGATCGCGCGGCGCTTCCGCTCCGGTTCGATGACGCCGTCGAGCGCGGCGAGGAAGCGCGCCGAGGCGTCCACGAAGTGCAGGTTGCGGCCGAGGCCGAAGCGTTCCAGCTCCGCCAGCACCTGGCGCGACTCGTCCTGCCGCATCAGGCCGTTGTCCACGTGCAGCAGGAAGAGCTGATCGTGCGGCAGCGCCTCGCCGAGCAGGCGCGCGCAGACGGTGGAGTCCACGCCGCCCGACACCAGCAGGAAGACCTTGCGCGACCCGACCTGGTCGCGGATTGCCGCCACCTGCTCGTCCACGTGCCGCGCCATCGTCCAGTCGCCGCGGCAGCCGCAGACGTCGAGGACGAAGTTGCGGATCATCTGCTCGCCGTACTCGGTGTCGTCCACCTCCGGGTGGTACTGGAAGCCGTAGCGCCGCCGCGACTCGTCGGCGATGGCGGCGTAGCGGTGCGGCGCGCCGTCGTGATCGAAGGAAATCCCGACCTCGCGGAACCCGTCGCCGACGGCGACGACGGTGTCCTGGTGGCTCATCCAGACCGTCTGGTCGCGCGGCAGGCCGGCGAACACCGGCGTCTCGCCGGTCACCTCGAGGCGCGCGGGCCCGTACTCGCTGCGGCAGTGCTCGACGCGTCCGCCGTAGCGCTTCGCGATCTCCTGATGCCCGAAGCAGAAGCCGAGGATCGGCACGTCGAGGTCGAGGATGCCGCGGTTGAACCCGCCCTCGTCACCCGACGCGAGCGCGGGACTGCCGGAGAGGATCACGCCCCTGAAGCCGGCGAAGGCCTCGACCGGATCGTCCGGCTGGAGGATCTCGGCCAGCACGTGCTGGCGGCGGACCTTGGTGGCGATGAGGTGGGCGTACTGGCCGCCGAAGTCCACGACGGCGATGCGGTCATGCATGGTCACGGGTCCTGAGGGTCCTGGGTCCCAGGGTTCGAAGTTCGAACTTCAACGTTCGAAGTTTCGCAACCGAAGCCCCCGAAGCCGGGAGAGTATCGTGAAACGGGGGCGCGCGCGACCATTCGGCGTGAGACGATGCGGGTATCAGCCCGGGAGGATCGTCACATGCGTATTCGACTGATGGTCGCCGCCCTGGCCTGCGCCGCCGCGGGTGCGACCGGCACGCTGGCCGCCATGTCGCAGACGCCGGCACCGCAGGCGCCGGCCACCCTGCCGGAGTCGGTGGCCAGGGTCGTGCGTGACACGTACGTCTCGGCGTTCGGCGAGACGCGGTACTTCGACGCGGCCACCGATCTGAACGGCGACGGAACGCCCGAGCTGATCGTGCACGTCATCGGGTCGATGGCGTGCGGGACCGGGGGGTGCCCGACGCTCGTGTTCACGCCGGACGGCGACGGCTACCGACTCGTGACGACGGTGAGCGTGACACGGCCGCCGATCCGGGTCTCGCCGCGGTCGTCGAACGGGTGGCGCAGCCTGATCGTCACGGTCGCCGGCGGGGGCGCCCGGGCGCACGACGCCGAGCTCCCGTTCAACGGGCGCACCTATCCCCCGAACGCGAGCGTCGCGCCCGCGCGGCCGACGACGGACCTCGACGGCGCGACCGTGCTGATCCCGGATTTCAAGGCGTTCACGGACGGCAAGGTCATCAAGTAGCGTAGGCACCATGACGCCATCTCGCTCGAGATCGATCCGCCGGCTGGCGCTGGCGGCCGTGATGCTTGGCGCGGCCGGACTCGCGACGCTGGCCGTCCTGTATGCGATGGGCCTGCGCGTGGTGACGTGGGGCGGCGGACGGCCGCACCTGGAGTTCGAACGGTCCGCCGAGGATCAGGCCGAGGCCATCGCCGCGCATCGCGCGCGCCAGCAGGCCGAGGCGAGCGCGGCCAGACCGCCGGCTGCGTCGATGGATGCCACCCCGCCCGCGGGCGCGGCGTCCGCCGGCGACGCGGGCGTTCGCGCCCCGGGCGAGTCGTCGGCCGGGACACCGGGCTCGGCGACGGCTGGGTCGCGGGCCTCGGCCCCGGCCGGGCCGCCGGCCTCGACACCGGCCGGTTCGCCGGCATCGGCGGCTGCGGGTTCGCCGGCCGCCGCCGGCGCCGCGCCGCCTCCGCGTTCCGCGCCGGCGATCATCGCGCCGCCCGTGCCCGGCGGGCCGTGGACCGACTTCCGGGGTCCCGATCGATCCGGCCGCTACGCGGCGCGGCCGGTCCGCGTGGACTGGCCGTCCAACGGCCTGACGCCCTTGTGGAAGGTGCCGGTCGGCGAGGGCTACGCGTCGCTCGTCACCGGCGACGGCCGCGTCTACACGATCGAGCAGCGCGGCCGCGAGGAGGTCGTGGCGGCGTACGACCCGGCGACGGGCCGCGAGCTGTGGACCAACCGCTGGGCGACACGCTTCAGCGAGCAGCTCGGCGGCGACGGCCCGCGTGCCACGCCCACCTGGGCCGACGGGCGCGTCTACGCGCTCGGGGCGACGGGCGAGTTCCGTGTCCTCGACGACGCGACAGGCACGGTGGTCTGGCGCACCAACATCCTCGAGGACGCCGGCGCGGCCAACCTCCCGTGGGGCATGGCCGCCTCGCCGCTCATCGTCGGAGACGCCGTGGTCGTGGTCCCGGGTGGGACCGATGGCATGGGCGTCGTGGCCTACGACCGGCGCACCGGCGAGCGGCGCTGGTCGTCGCTGGACGACCGCGCCGCCTACGCGTCGCCGATGCTCGTCTCGATCGCCGGGCGCGTGCAGATCCTCGCGGTGATGGCGACGCGCCTGGTCGGCCTCGACCCGGCCGGCGGCGCCGTGCTCTGGTCCTTTCCGTGGCGGACCGAGTTCGACGTCAACGCGGCGCAGCCGATCGTGGTCGGCGCCAACCGCGTGTTCTACTCGTCGGGCTACGGCAGCGGCGCGGTGCTCGTCGAGATCGCGGCGTCGGCCGGCGGGCTCGAGGCGCGCGAGGTGTGGCGGAGCATCCGGATGAAGAACCAGTTCTCCAGCTCGGTGCTGCACGAGGGCCACATCTACGGCCTCGACGAGTCGATCCTCGCGTGCATCGATGCTGCGACGGGCGAGCTGCGCTGGAAGGGCGGCCGCTACGGCTACGGCCAGGTCGTCTACGCGAGCGGCCACCTGATCGTCGCGACCGAGGACGGCGACGTGGCGCTGGTACGCGCGACCCCGGAGCGACACGACGAGGTGGTACGGTTCGGCGCGCTCTCCGGCAAGACCTGGAACGTGCCGTCGTTCGCCGACGGCATCCTGCTCGTGCGGAACCTGCGGGAGATGGTCGCGTTCGACCTGCGGCGATGACCGCGCCACCGCCCGACGAGCGTGAGGCCCGCGCCGCCTGGCAGGGCGTGAGCGCCGCGTTCTCGGCGCTCGGACGGGTGTTCCTGTGCGTCGATGCCGGCTGGCGGATCCTCCACGCCTCGCGCGGGCTCGACGACCTGCTCGGGCCTGGCGCGGCGGCCGGCGTGGAGGGCACGCCGATCGAGGACCTGCTCGGCCGCGATCTCTTCGGGCCCGCCGGCGGACTGCGGGCCGCGATCGCGACGGGCGAACGCCGCGAGGGCTGGCGGGGACACCTGCGCCGGGGCGGCGGAGAGCCGCACCTGGTGTCCATCACGGTCGCACCCTTCTCGCCTGCGATTGATCCGACCTGCGACCCGCGCGTGCGCAGCATCGTCGTGCTGCGACCCGCCAGGACGAGGGCGTGGCGCTGGCGGGAACCCCGACGACGGTCGGCGGATTCGTGGCCCGATCCGCGCGATGCAGCGGGTGTTCGCGCCTGATCAAGGAACCTTCGCGACAGCGAGGCCACGGTGCTCCTCACCGGCGAGAGCGGCACCGGCAAGGAAGTCGTGGCCCGGGCGCTGCACGAGCACTCGTCGCGCCGTCGCGCGGCGTTCGTGGCGATCAACTGCGGCGCGCTCCCACCCGACCTGCTCGAGAGCAGAGATGTTCGGCCACGTGCGCGCGTTCACCGGCGCGGTCCGCGACCGCGTCGGACGGCTGGCGTCCGACGCGGCCCTCTTCCTGGACGAGATCGCCGACCTGCCGCTGCCGCTCCAGGTGAAGCTGCTGCGCGTGCTCGAGGACGGCGGCTTCCAGCGCGTCGGCAGCACCACGCGGGTCAGCCGCGCGCGGGTCATCGCGGCGACCAACGTGGACCTGCGGCAGGCCGTCCGCGAGGGACGCTTCCGCGAGGATCTGTGCACACCGCCTGCGCGTCGTCCCGATCGACCTGCCGCCGCTCCGGCAGCGCCGCGAGGACGTCGAGCCGCTGGCCCGCCTGCTCCTCGCCCGCGTCGGCCAGAGCCACGGGCGGGCGGCCAGTTCTCGCCGGACGCGATGCGCGTCCTGCTCGGTACGACTGGCCCGGCAACGCGCGCGAGCTCGAGAACGTCCTCGAGTTCGTGGCCGTCTGCCGCGGGCGAACGATCCTGCCCGAGGACCTGCCGGAACTCGCCGGGCTTCATCCCGCGGCGCCCTCCGCAGCCTCACCCGGCCCGGCGACGCACGCCTCCACCTCCTCCACGACCCCCGCGACCGCCGCCGGCACCGTCCCGACGCCGCCGAGCTTCGGCAGCATCCTCGATGCCCACCGCTGGCGCCGTGCCGAGGACGGCACGCGCGCTCGGCATCAGTCGCAGCACGCTCTGGCGCCGGATGCGCGAGGCAGGCCTGGACGTGGCGTCGGACCGGTAGCAGGCACCCAGACGATACGTTTCGTCGCAACGCGAAACGTGTGAGACAAATAGTGTCCGCACGCCTGACTCTATCCACCTAACTAACTGAAAACAAAATACTTCAATCGTGGCATCGCACCTGCAAAGACCAGGGCGCGGAGCGGCTGCCATGAAACACCTGGTGATCCTCGGAGCACGGCGGGAACGATGGTGGCCAACCGGATGGTGCAGGCTGGGCCGCGAGTGGGATGTGACGGTGGTCGATCCGGAGACCCACCTCTATCAACCCAGCTTGCTCTTCCTGCCCTTCGGCGCGCATGACGAAGATCGCATGCTGCAGCTCCGGGCGCGGACGCTGGCGCGCGGCGTGGCGTGGCGGCGGAAGGCGGTCCAGACACAGCGACCGCGAGGCCCGCGTGTTCTGCTCGAGTCGAGGCGAACGGCTGCCATGCGACCTGCTGGTGATCGCCACCGGCAGCCACGCATCCCCGTCCGGCGGAGACGCCGGGGGCTCCTGGGCGCGGAATGGCATCGCTCCATTCACGACTTCTACACGCTCGAGGGCGCGCAGGCGCTGCGGTCGGCGCTGGCCACGTTCACCCGGGGCCGGCTGGTCGTCAACGTGGTCGAGATGCCGATCAAAGTGCCCGGTCGCGCCGCTCGAGTTCCTGTTCCTGGCCGATGCGTTCCTGAAGGAACGCCGCGTGCGACCACGTCGAGCTGGTGTAGAATGACGCCGCTCGACGGCGCGTTCACCAAGCCCACCTGCAACCGCGTGCTCTCATGCCCTGATCGAAGACGGAAGGGCATCACGATCGAGACGGAGTTCAACACGGGCGAGGTGGACGCGGACGGCCGGGTCCTGCGCTCATGCGACGATCGCGAGGTGCCCTACGACCTGCTCGTGACGATTCCGAGCCACTCCGGGCGCCGAGGTCGTGGACGCGTCGGGACTCGGCAGCGAGATGGCGTTCGTGCCGACGCATCCGTTCAGCCTGCGGGCAAGGCCGACGATCACGTCTTCGTGCTGGGAGACGCGACCGACCTGCGCAGCTCGAAGGCCGGGTCGGTCGCTCACTTCCAGGCCGAGGAACGGCCGGTGGCCTCGTGCGGGCCGCCGCGGGCGCAGCACGGACGACGGATTCGACGGCCACGCGAACTGCTTCATCGAGACGAGGCTTCGGCAAGGCCTGCTGATCGACTTCAACTACGACGTCGAGCCGCTGCCGGGCAAGTTCCCGGTCCATGCCTGGGTCCAATGGACCTGTTGAGGAAATCCCGCGTCAACCACTGGAGCAAGCTGGCATTCCGCTGGCTCTACTGGAACGCGCTGCTGCCGGGACGGCCGCTGCCGGTCTCGACACGGCTGTCGATGCGGGGGCAAGGCACGGCCGGCCGGCGCGCCGGCCGCCGCGTGACGCATCCGGAAGGAGGACCGCCATGCTGCACGAATACCGGGGACACGAAGTGGACCTGAACCCCGAGGGTTCCTGACCAACGCGGACCAGTGGAGTCCGGACGTGGCCGAGGGCATCGCCGAGGAGGCAGGCATCGCCCTGACGCCGGAACACTGGAAGGTGATCTCGTTCTGCCGCGAGGACGCCGCGCGCGAGGGCCAGCCGCCCAGGCTGCGCCGCATCTCCGAAGCTCTCGGGCGTCGGCACCCGGGACCTGTACCCGGCTGTTTCCGAAAGGGCCCGGGCAAGCTGGCCGCCAGGATCTCCGGCCTGCCGAAGCCGCAGGGCTGCGTCTGACCGCCGCGTCGAATCGTCGATCAGGACGCGATCATCCAGGGAGCCATCGCCATGACCACCGCCTCAGCACCCCCCGCCCCCGCGACGCCGGCCGCGACGAAGCCGGCCATCGAGCACCTGGCCATCATCTGCTCGAAGGGCACGCTGGACATGGCCTATCCGGGACTCATCCTCGCCAACGCGGCCCGGATGAGCGGCATCGAGGCCACGCTGTTCTTCACCTTCTGGGGCCTCGACATCGTGACGAAGAAGACGATGGACCACCTGCACGTCGCGACGGTCGGGAACCCGTCGATGCACATCCCGACGATGCTCGGCGGCCTGCCCGGCATGGAGAATCTGGCGACGACGATGATGCGCCGGGAGATGGAGAAGCTGGACATCCCGGACGTGCCCGAGATGCTCGAGATGCTCGCCGACAGCGGCGCGCACCTCTACGCCTGCCGGATGGCGATGGACATGTTCAAGCGCGCGCCGGAGGACCTCGTCCCGCAGGTCGAGGCGGTCATCTCGGCGATGGACTTCTTCGACAAGGCCGCCGGCGCGCAGGTGATCTTCATCTGATCCGGCGGACGCGCCACGCCACGGCGTAGAGCGCCGCGGCCAGCACCAGCGGGCCCGAGATGACGAGGATCCAGTCCGGGCGCTGCGGCACGCTGGCCGCGTAGGCCGCCGCGAGCACCAGGCACGTGGCGGCGCCAATCCATTCCCGGCGCCACGCCATCGCGACCACGGCCGCGACGACGAACGCGGGCAGCAGGTGGAGGAAGAAGCCGGGCAGCGCCTCGAGGACCGGGCGGCCGTCGAACGCGTCCAGCGCGAACATCGCGAGGAACGCGGAGACGGCCAGCCCGACGACGCGCGGGGCCAGCAGGAAGACCTTGTGCGAGACGGAAGCGGACATGACGTGATCTCCGGTGTTCATGCCGCCAGCGTAGCGCCGCGCGACCGGAACCGATCCTCAGGAACCCTGAGAAACGCTGAACGCCTGGCTCTGGCAGAATGGGGCCGGAGGGACGCCATGCCGCACGTCATCGAACGGGCCCCGACGGGACGCGCGAAGTGCCGCGGCTGCGGCACCGCCATCGCGCGCGGTGACCTCCGCCTGGGCGAGCAGCTCCCGAACCCCTTCGCCGACGACGAAGGCGCGTTGATGACCCACTGGTTCCACCTCGCGTGCGGCGCGTACCGCCGGCCGGAGGCGTTTCTCGAGGCGCTCTCGCTGATCGACGCGCCCGACGCCGCCGACCCGCCCCCGGGCCCGATCGAGGATCGCGAGCGACTCGCGCACGAGGCCGCCGAGGGCGTCGCCCATCAC
The DNA here is from genome assembly GCA_041394725.1 of Vicinamibacterales bacterium. Classification (GTDB taxonomy): domain Bacteria; phylum Acidobacteriota; class Vicinamibacteria; order Vicinamibacterales; family SCN-69-37; genus JAWKHR01. Next base: position 82,169 of record JAWKHR010000014.1, read on the forward strand.
CGGCTGCCGCGCGTCAACACCGCCGAGCGCGCCGCCACCGGCCGCGCCACCTGCCGTGCGTGCAAGACGCCGATCCCGAAGGACGCGTGGCGCATCTCGCTGCTCTACTACGAAGACGGCCGCTTCACGCCGTCCGGCTTCATCCACGCCGCCTGCGCGCCCGCGTACCTGGAGACGACGGCGATCCTCCCGCGCGTCCGGCACTTCACGCCGGCGCTCACGGACGCGGACGCGGCGGAGCTGGAGGCGGAGTTCGAGCGGGGATAGACTCCGCCGGTCGGGAGGCTCACCCATGTCCAGACTCCGCGTGCAGAGCTTCGGCATCTCCATCGACGGCTTCGGCGCCGGTCACGACCAGAGCGTGGACCATCCGCTCGGCATCGGCGGGCCGCGGCTCATGGAGTGGTTCTTCCACACGGATCTCTGGAAGCGGATGCACGGCGAGGGCGCCGGTGAGACCGGCGTCGATCACCGGATGGCGTCGCGGGGGTTCGAGCACGTCGGCGCCTGGATCCTGGGCCGCAACATGTTCGGCCCGGTCCGCGGCCCGTGGCCCGACGACGGCTGGAAGGGCTGGTGGGGCGACGAGCCGCCGTACCACGTGCCGGTGTTCGTGCTGACGCACCACCCGCGCGCGTCGTTCCGCATGCGGGGCGACACCGAGTTCCACTTCGTCACCGACGGGATCGAGGCGGCACTCGATCGCGCGCGGGCCGCCGCGGGCGGACGCGACGTCCGCCTCGGCGGCGGCGTGGCGACGGTGCGGCAGTACCTGCAGGCCGGCCTCGTCGACGACGTCCACCTCGCCGTCCGGCCCGTGCTGCTCGGCGCCGGCGAGCCGTTGTTCGCGGGCCTCGACCTGCCGGCGCTCGGCTACCACTGCGACGAATCCGTGCAGGGCGAACGCGCCCTGCACGTGTTCCTCCGGCGCCGTTCCTGAAGCGACGGCCTCACGCGGCCACGCCCGCCGTGCCGGCGTCCGGCCCATCCGTCCATCCCCGGACACCCGTCGCGCTTGCGCCTTGCGCCTGATTGTCGATAACCTAGGCATATTGTCGAACGTTTAGGTATGTGGAGACCATGAGCAAACCATCCGACCTGCTCCAGGGCACGCTCGACCTGCTGATCCTGAAGACGCTCGCCCTCGAGCCGCAGCACGGCTGGGCGATCGCGAAGCGGATCCAGCAGGTGAGCGCCGACGTCCTCCAGGTGACCCAGGGCTCGCTCTACCCCGCGCTGCACCGGCTCGAGGCGCAGGGCTGGCTGAAGTCGCGCTGGGAAACGGTCGAGGCCGGCCGCGACCGCAAGGTCTACGCGCTCACGCCGGCGGGCCGGAAACAGCTCGCGCGCGAGGTCGCGTCGTGGGAGCGGCTGTCGTCCGCCATCGCGCTCGTGGTCCGGGAGGCCTGAATGGTCCGACGCATCCTCGCCCGCCTGCGCACCGGCTGGCGCGCCCTGCGCGCGGGGGATCGGCTCGACGCCGACCTCGCGCGCGAGATCGACGCGCACCTCCAGGACCTCGCCGACGAACACGTCGCGCGCGGGATGTCGCCGGCCGACGCGCGCCGCGCGGCGCACCAGGCGTTCGGCAGCCGCGCCGCGGCCGAGGAGGGCAGCCGCGACGCGCGCGGCATTGCCGTCCTCGAGCACCTGGCGCGCGACCTGCGCTACGGCTGGCGCGGGCTCGTGCGGCAGCCGATGCTGCTCGTCGCCGCCACCGCGTCGATCGCGCTGGGCGTCGCCGCGAACCTGTCCGTCTACGCGGTGGCCAACGACCTGCTGCTGTCGGTGCCGTCGGCGGCCCGCCCCGACGAGCTCGTCCACGTCCGCACCGGCAACGGCAGCCACGTGTCGTACGCGGCGTGGACGTCGCTCGAGGCGAGCGGCGCGGTGGCGGGCCTCGCCGGCTACCGGATCGACGAGCAGGTGAACTGGCGCGACGGGGAGACCACGGTGCCGGTGACCCCGCTCGTCGTGACTCCGAACTACTTCGAGGTGGTCGGCGTGCCCGTGGCGGCCGGCCGGGGCTTCACGCCGGCCGACGTGGCGCGCGATCCGCGCGTCGCCGTCGTGACCGACGCCTTCCGCCGGCGGTCCCTGGCCGGCGCCGCGGACGTCGTGGGCCGCACCGTCACGCTCAACGGCGATCCCTACACGATCATCGGCGTGCTGCCGGCCGGCGTGCGCTCGCTGCCCGGCTACGGCATCGCCCCCGACCTCTACCTGCCGGCCAGCCGGTCGCTCCTGCCGGCGATCGACCGGCCGCTGGTGCCGGTCGTGCAGCTCGTCGGCCGCCTGCGCGCCGGGCAGACGCCGGACCAGGCGCGCGACGCGCTCGCCGCGGCGGCCGCGCGGTTCGGCGAGTCGGCGGGCGACCGCGAGATCGGCGCATTCGTCGCGGTCGCGCGGATGGGCGGGGTGGACCAGGTGCGCGACTTCGCGGCCGTCGGCGCGTTCTTCCTCGTGCTGCTCGTCGTCGCCACGCTCGTCCTCCTGATCGCGTGCGCGAACGTCGCCGGCCTGCTGCTCGCGCGCAGCGTCGCGCGCCGGCGCGAGATCGCCCTGCGCCTGGCGCTCGGGTCCAGTCGCCGGCGGCTGCTGCAGCAGCTGCTCACGGAGAGCCTCCTGCTGGCCGTCGTGGGCACCGTCGCCGGTCTCGCGCTCACCTGGCTCGCCGGACGCGTGCTCGCCAGCCTGACCCTGCCGCTGCCGGTGCCGATCCACTTGGCGCCCGCGTTCGACCTGCGGCTGCTCGCGGCGGCGGGCGGTCTCGTGCTGGTGACGACCGTGTTCTGCGGACTGGTGCCGGCGCTGCAGGCGACCCGCCCCCGCCTGCTCCCGGCGATCCACCAGCCCGACGCGCCGGCCGCGCACCGGCGACTGACGATGCGCCGGCTGCTGGTCGCCGGCCAGGTCACCGTGTCCGTGCTCCTCCTCGCCGTGGCGCTGCTCTTCCTGCGCAACCTGCTGCGGAGCACGACGATCGATCCCGGTTTCGACGTGGACCGCCTGGTCGTCGCGCGGATGACCTTCGTCGAGGGCCGCCAGGGATCGCCCGGGACGAGGACCATCTCGCGCGTCGTCGGCCGCGTGCGCGCGGTACCGGGCGTGACCGACGCGACGTTCGCCGAGGGCGTGCCGCTCACGCTGATGTCGGGCTCGTGGAACGGCACGGACCTGCGGCTGGGCGAGGACGCGGAGCCCACGCACCTGGAGTTCGCGCGCAACGCGGTCGGTCCGGACTACTTCCGGACGATGGGGATTCCGGTGCGGGGCCGGGGGTTCACGGAGGCCGATCGCACGGGCGCGCCGCGCGTCGTCGTCGTCAACGAGGAATTCGCCCGGCGGTACTTCGGCGATCGCGACGCGATCGGCTCGACCCTCGTGGACCCGCGTGACGCGGATCCGGCGCCGCGCCGGATCGTGGGGGTGGCGGCCAACAGCAAGTACCAGCTCATCGGCGAGCCACAGCGGCCGGCGATGTACGAGCCGGCGCTGCAGTCGCGCGACGTCGAGCGGCTGATGCACGTGATCGTCCGGGCGCCGGGCGCGACCGGCGCGACGCTGGCCGCCATTCGCGACGCGATGCTCGCCGAGGACGCGTCGGCGGCGGTGACGGTGGAGCCGATGCGCCAGGCCCTGGCGTTCGCGTTCCTGCCGAGCCGGATCGGCGCGGCGCTGCTCGGCACGCTCGGCGTGCTCGGCACGACGCTGGCGATGGTCGGCCTCTACGGCATCCTCTCGTTCAGCGTCGGCCGGCGGACGAAGGAGATCGGCCTGCGGATGTCGCTCGGGGCATCACGCGGATCGGTCATCCGCCTGGTGCTTAGCGAAGCCTCGGTGCTGGTGGCCGCGGGCGTCGTCCTGGGCCTGGGTCTCGCGCTGCTCGTCACGCAGCCGCTCGCGACGTTCCTGGTCGCGGGACTCAGCCCGGCCGATCCGGCGACGCTGGCGGGCACGATCGCCCTGCTGGCCGCGGTCAGCCTGATCGCGGCGTGGAGCCCGGTGCGCCGCGCGACGCGGATCGATCCGACGCGGGCGTTGAGACATGAGTAGGGTCCTGAGGGTCCCCGGGGTCCGATGGAGCCGGGAGAATCCTGGGACCCTCAGGTCTCTGACGTCTTCCCCTCCGCCCGCCGGCGCATGAACTCGCGCAGGGCCTTGATGTTGATCGAGATCACGACCACGCCGCTCGATCGCGCCATCCAGTCCACGTCGAACTCGTGGCCGCGCTCCTCGAGCCTGCCGACGACGTACGCGAGCGCGCCGGTGGCGAGGGAGCTCATGTCGTCCTTCGACTGACCGCGCTCGGCGGCGACGGTGACCCAGGTGTTGTCGTAGCGCCGCGGGTCGTGGCCGGGGCGCTCCGACCGCTTGATCCGCTGGATCGTGACGTTGATGGCGTTGAGGACCTTCTTCTTCCACGCCCAGTCGTACACGTCCTCGGGCCGCATGGTGCCGTCGGCCACCGCCTGCCGCTTCGGCTCCCACGTCGCGAGCCATCGCTGTTCCTCCGCCGAGAACTCGCCGCCAGTCACGCTGCCTCCACCACGGGACGCGGCCGCCTCGCCCGGCCGGCCCGTCGGGCGATCATCGCACACGCCCGCGCCCGCGGCACGTTGTGCGCCGGGCGCCGCGCGGGAAGAATGGAGGCATGCCGGAGCTGCCGGACATCGAGCTCTACCTGCACGCGCTCCGGCCGCGTCTCGTGGGCCGGCCGCTCGAGCGGATCCGGCTGGCGAGCCCGTTCCTCGTCCGGTCGGTCGCGCCGCCGCCCGACGCCGCCATCGGCCGCATCGTCATCGGGCTCCGTCGCCTCGGCAAGCGCGTGGTCTGGGAGTTCGAGGGCGACCTGTACTTCGTCTTCCACCTGATGATCGCGGGCCGCTTCCAGTGGAAGCCGCGCGGCGCGCCGGTCCCGCGCCGGCTCGGCCTCGCCGCGTTCGACTGGCCGACCGGCACGCTGCTGCTGACCGAAGCCGGGTCCTCGCGCCGCGCGTCGCTGCACGTCGCGGAGGGCGAGGCCACGCTCGCGGCGATCGACCCGGGCGGCGCCGACGTGTTCGCGATCGATCGCGACGCGTTCGCCGCCAGACTGCGCCTCGAGAACCACACGCTCAAGCGCGCGCTCACCGACCCTCGCCTGATCGGCGGCATCGGCAATGCCTACTCGGACGAAATCCTCCACGCCGCGCGCCTGTCGCCCCTGCAGCTCACCAGCCGGCTGGACGACGACGCCATCGATCGGTTGTTCGAGGCCGCGCGAGCGGTGCTGGCCTCCTGGCGCGACCGCCTGATCGCGGAGGCCGGCGACGCATTTCCCGCGAAGGTCACCGCCTTTCGCGAGGGCATGGCCGCGCACGGCCGCTACGGCAAGGCCTGCCCGGTGTGCGGGACGCCGATCCAGCGCATCAGGTACGCGACCAACGAGGCGAACTACTGCCCCACGTGCCAGACCGGCGGCCGGCTGCTCGCGGATCGTGCCCTGTCACGCCTGCTGCGCGACGACTGGCCCCGTTCTTTGGAGGCCATGGAGGAAATCAAGGCACGGGGCCGTGGGAACTTTGGAGGCCGTGGGGAAAGCGAGGGCCATGGAGACCCTGGGGAAAGCGAGGGCCATGGGGACGTGGGGCGACGTGGCGGACGTGGGGAGGGCTTGGGCGGTTCAGACTCGGAAGGGGAATAGGTCCAGTCCAATCAACGCAAAGAAGAAGGTCTCCCCACGGTCTCCCGGCGCCCCACGTCCCCATGGCCCCGCCTTTCCCCACGGCCCCCACACACCCGCCTTTCCCCAACGTCCTCCATTCGCCCCACGGTCTCTATTGCTGCCGGAGGGACACGATCGGATCCGTCCGCGCCGCGCGTCGCGCCGGCACGAGCGCGGCGAGGGCGGCAGCCGCGCCGATGAGGGCGAGGCCGGCAGCGAGTGCCACCGGATCGATCGGCGCCACCCCGACCAGCATCGATCGCACGGCGAACGCCATCGCCGTACCCGCCGCGAGGCCGGCGACCGCGCCGGGCACGGTCAGCCGCAGTCCCTCCGCCATCGTCTGCCGCAGGAGTGTGGCGGGCGCCGCGCCGAGCGCGACCCGGATGCCGAACTCGCGGGTGCGCAGGCTCACCAGGTACGCCAGCACGCCGTAGACGCCCATCATCGCCATGCCGATCGCGGCGAAGCCGGCCACGCCGAACACCATCGTCACGATCCGCTGCGCCACGAACGCGGCACCGGTGACGTCGCGCATCGCCTGGCCGTCGACGATGAGCGACGAGTCGATCGCGCCGATCGCGCGCGCCAGGCGCCCGCCGGTCGCCGCCTCATCCGCGTCCGTCCGGACGTGCGCGACGAGCCGGTGCGGCAGGGACTGCCCCATCGGCGTCCACATGAACGGCCGGTCCGCGTCGGCGAGCGACTCGGCACGGATGTCGCCGGCGACGCCGACCACCGTCGCGTCGCCGATCGTCCGTCCGATCGGATCGGCATCGGGCCAGTAGCGACGGCGGAACGCGTCGTTGATCACGACGACGGGCGGCGCGCCCGCGCGGTCCTCCGTCGTGAACTCACGGCCGCGCAGGATCGGAATCCGCAGCAGCCGGAAGTACCCGGCTGACACCACGTTCGTGCCGGCCGAGACCATCTCGCCCGGCGAGGGCTGGTAGCCCTCGACCCGCAGTCCACCGGCGGCGGACGAACTGCCGGAGAGGGGCACGCTGCCCGCCCAGGCCACGGCCGCGGTATCGCGATCGGCCTCGAGCATCCGGGTGGCCGTGTCGAGGAACGCGCGGATGTCCCCGTCCGCGTAGTGTCCCTGCTCGAGATCGACCGACACGACCGCGACGCCGTCCGGGTCGAACCCCACGTCGATCGCGCGGGCGTGGCGCTCGCTCTGGAGAAACACGAGCGCGGCGACGATCAGCAGCGCCGCGCCGGTGACCTGCGCGGAGACGATCGCGCGGCGCAGGCGGAGCCGCGGCGGCGCCACGGTGCCGCCCTGGCGCCGGAGTGGCGACATGACGTCGGTGCGGGCGCCCTGGAGCGCCGGCGCCAGGCCGAAGAACGCGACCGACCCGAACGCGATGGCGGCGGCAAAGACGGCCGCCGTGGCGTCCACGTCGAGGGCCGGCGCGCCCGGCGTCGTGCCTGACAGCACGCCCACCAGCACGAGGAGCGCGACGCGCGTGACCAGCACCGCGGCCAGGCCCGCGGCCGCGGCGATCACCACGCTCTCGGTCAGCAACTGCCGGGCGATCCGCGCGCGGCCGGCGCCGAGCGCCAGGCGCACGGCGACCTCGCCCTCGCGCTCCGAGGCGCGTCCCAGCAGAAGGCTCGCGACGTTCGACGCCGCCAGGATCAGGATGAGCGCCGCCAGACCGAACGCCGCCGCGACGCCGGCCACGACCGAGGCACGATCGGCCGCCGGCAGCCGGCCCTCGCGCTCCTCGTGCACGCGCACCGGAATCGCCCGGCCGTCGCGTGCGCGGTGCAGGTCCGGATCCGCTTCGAACAGGCCCGCCGCGGCGGCCCCGGCCTGCGCACGGGTCTGCGCGAGGGTCGCGCCCGGCGCCAGGCGTCCGACCACGTGGAAGCTGCGCATCCCGCGCTCAGCACGCGCCTCGTTCCCGATCGGCAGCCACACGTCGGGACGCACCGGCGACTCGAGCGACGTCAGCGCCGCGGGCGCCACGCCGACGATTGTGCGCGGCCGACCCTGCACGTCCACCCGGCTGCCGATCGCCGCCTCGCGGCCGCCGAACTCGCGCGTCCACAGCCGCTCGCTGATCACGACGACGTCGTCCGGATCGTCGGGCGCGAAGCCGCGGCCTCGCGTCATGGGCAGGTTCGCGAACGCGAAGAGGCCATCCGACGACCACTCGGCGAGCATCCGGCGTGGCGTGCCGCCGGGCATCGTCACCGCGACGGGACCCGTGGACACGGCCGCGGCCGAGGCGAGCGCCGGCATCCGCGCGACGACGTCCCGGAAGTCGGCGTACGACCAGACGACGGTGCGGTCACCGTAGTCGAGCCGCACGAGGCGGTCGGCGCCGGGAAGCGGCAGCGGGCGCCACAACACCGCCTGCACCACCGTGAACACGAGCACGACGACCGCGAGGCCGACGGCCAGTGACAGCACGGACACCGCGCTCACGAGCGGCGCGTGGATGAACTGGCGGAGGCCCGCGCGCAGGTCCGAGGTCACGTGCGCGAACGCGTCCCGCCACGCGGCACGGCCGCGGCCGATGCCGCCCGCGCGCCGGCTCCCGGCGTCGGCGCCCGGGCGTGAGCGCTCGGCCCGCCAGGTCCCGACGAGCGAGCGCCACTCGGTGAACCAGAACCGCAGCCATGCGCTGATCGATGTGCGCCACGCCTCGCGACGCAGCCGGTCGAACGTCAGCGCCGCGTCGGTCGCATCCGCCGCCTCGAGCGACGGAAGGACTCGGCGCAGCAACCAGGCATGGAGTCGCGCCGCCCGGCTCGGGCGCGGGGCCGTCACGATCGCCCCTTCGCCAGCCTGGCCGGCCCCGACAGCAGTCGCGCGTGCTCGGCCAGCCCGTGCAACTGGTGGATCCGTCGTGCTTCCGCGCGTGCGACCGCGCGGCCCTCGGCGGTGGCACGGTAGTAGCGACGCCGCTCGTCCGCCGACGTCTCGCCGGCCGGCCGCGGCGCCTCCGCGATCAAGCCCTGCCGCGACAGGCGCTTCAGGGCGGCGTACAGCGTGCTCGTGCCGAGCGCGTCCGGCGTGCCGGTCTGATCGCGAATCCACTGCACGATGGCGTAGCCGTGGCGTGCCTCGTCGAGCACCGCCACCAGGATCTGGAAATCCCAGGCGGGGAGCGGCAGCTGAACTGTTCCACTCATTGGACGAGTTAGACGACGAGGCCGGCACGGCGGTTCCGCACTGGCCCCGGGGAGGGCCGTCGCACCCCTGCGCCTACCGTCCGGGTCGCGCCCGCGCCGGGCGCACCTGCCACAGCGATCGATAGACGCCGGGCGTGACGCCGGCTTCGTGCCGGAACTGCCGGTCGAGGTGCGAGACGTGCTCGTACCCGCAGTGGGCCGCGACTTCCTTGACGCTGAGCGTGGTCTCGGCCAGCAGGCGCTTGGCCTCGCGCACGCGGAGCGTGGCCAGCAGGCCGAAGAAGCTGCGGCCCGTCCACGATCGGAGCAGGCGCGAGAGGTGCCAGCGCGAGACGCCCACGGAATCGGCGACCGCGGCGAGGCAGATGGCCGGATCGGTCGCGCGGCGGCCGAGTTCCACCAGCGCGCGGTCCACGTGCGGATGGCCCGTCGCGTCGCCGACACCGAATCGTCCCGAGGCGACCGCGGCGCGCGCGCGGCTCGCCGCCTCGGTCGGGTCGTCGTGTCCGGCCTCGCGCAGCGCGCGGTCGGCCAGCTCGGCGACGAGCGCCGCGATCACGGCGCGGCCGGCGCGGGTGCGGCAGTCCGACGGGGCCTGGTGCAGCGTGCCGATCAGCTCGTCGAACCGCCGGTCGGCGTCGAGGTCGGGCAGACGCCGCGCCAGTGTCCGGCATCGGCGCACGTATGCCGTCACCGGCGATTCGACGGCCGGAGGAGTTCGGCGGGGCGTCTGGCGTCGAGCCTGGGACCTGGCCGGCATCGATCCTCTGGTGATCGCGGACCGGGGAGCGTGACAGCCGGGGAGGGCCCCCAGTGTAGCGCCGCGGGGCGCCGGCGGATAGTCACGTCCGGGCGACGCCGGCGTGACAGGATCGGGCCCGTCTACTCGGTCCGAATCGCCCGGAGGGGATCGGTTCCGGCGGCGCGCCGGGCCGGCAGGTAGCTGGCGAGAAGCGCGACGAGCCCGAGGAGGGCCGCCGCGGCGGCGAACACGGGGACGTCGAGCGGGCTGACGCCGAGCAGCCAGGTCGCCATGACGCGCGTGACGCCGGCGGCGCCGGCGAGGCCGATCACGATGCCGGCGAGGGCCAGCATCAGGCCGTCGCGCGCGACGAGCCGCAGCACCGTGCCGCGCCGCGCCCCGAGCGCCATCCGCACGCCAATCTCGCGCGTGCGCCGACTGGCGTCGAACGCGATCACGCCGTACAGCCCGACCGCCGAGAGCGCCAGGCCGATCAGTCCCATCAGGCCCGTGGCCATCGCCGCGACGCGCTGCGGCAGCAGCGCCACGCCCGTCTCGGCCGCCAGCGTGTGGACGGCGGGCACGGGCAGCGCGGGATCGATCGACCGGACCACGTCGCGAATCGCCGCGGCGGTCGCCGCCGGCTCGCCGCGCGTGAACAGGATCTGATCCGCCCGCCAGTGCCGCGCGATGGACTCGTAGACGAGCGGCGCCGGGTCGTCGCCGAGCGCCGTGTACGCCGCGTCGCGCACGACGCCGACGACGCGCGCGCGGCTGGCGCCGAGCATGACCTCGCGGTCCACGGCCGGGGCGCCCGGCCAGGCGCGGCGCGCGAACGCCTGGTTCACGAGCACCGGCTCCAGCCCGCCGCCCTCGGCCGTTCGCGTGAACGGCCGGCCGGCCAGCAGCGGCAGTCCCAGCGTCTCCGGATACGCATCGTCGGCGAGGACGACCAGCGCGCGGAACTTCATCGGCCCCTCGCCGCCCTCGCGATCGATGGTGGCCGTCGTGGCGGACGGCGTGGCCGCGAGCGGCACCGGCGTGCCGAAGGCGACGCGCTCGACGCCCGGCGCCAGTTCGAGGCGGCGCCGCAGCTCCGCGTAGAACGCCTGCCCGCGCGCCGGGTCGTAGCCCCACGACTCGCTGTTGAACCCGGCGACCGAGACGCGCGCGGTCTCGAATCCGGGATCGATGGACGCGCCGCGTGCCAGCGCGCGGGCGAACAGGCCGGCCGCGGTGAGCAGCATCAGCGAGCAGGCGACCTGCCCGACGATGAGGGCGCGGCGGAGGCGCGAGCGCCTGGCGCCGGCGCGATCGGAACTCGCGCGGAGCAGCGCACCGGGGTCGGCCGTGGCGCCGCGCAGCGCCGGACCCAGGCCGAAGACGAGGCCGCACGCGAGCGCCACGGCGAACGCGAACGCGATCACCCGGACGTCCGGCGACAGCTCGAGCGAAATGGCGACGTCGCCCGGCACCGAGATTCGCTCGAGCGCCGACGTGGCGCCCCACGCGGCCACGAGTCCGCCGGCCGCGCCGGCGGTGAAGAGGAGCAGCGTCTCGGCCAGCAGCAGGCGGACGAGTCGCCAGCGCCCGCCGCCGAGCGCGGCGCGAAGCGCCATCTCGCGCCGGCGGGCAATCGCCTGCGAGGCGAGGAGCGACGAGACGTTCAGCGCGGCGATGCCCAGCACCAGGAGCGCCGCGCCGAAGAGCACCGCGCCGAAACCGAGCAGCGCCCGCCGCGCGTCGTCGGGCAGGCCGGTGAGCGGCGTGAGGCGGATGGCGGTGTACGCGCGCACGCCGGCCGGTTCATCGGCGGTGGCGGCCCAGGCCGCGGTGAGCGCGGAGAGTTCGGCGCGGGCGACGTCGGGCGACGTGCCCGCGCGCAGCCGGCCGAACGTCCAGAGCCACGTCGCGTTCGTCAGGTCGCGCTCGGGCTTGAGGTGCGGCTGCGCGTCGAGCGGCACCCAGGCATTGACGGCGAGCGGCGTGAAGACGCCGCGAAACTCGTCCGGGGCGACGCCGATGAGCCGGTACGGACGCTGGTTCACCGTCATCGTTCGACCGACCGCGTCCGGATCCGACCCGAGCCGCGTCGCCCAGAACGCGTGCGACACGACGATCACCTGCGCCGACGAATCCGCCTCGGCGGGCGCGAAGAAGCGGCCGAGCGCCGGCCGCACGCCGAGCACGTCGAAGTAGTCGCGGCTGACGATGTTGGCGTCCACGCTCACGCCGGCGCCGCCGGTCGCGACCGTGATCGTCACGCGGCTCCATCCGGCCATCCCGTCCAGCGACCGCGCCCGCGCGCGCAGGTGTTCGAGCAGCGCGACCGACGTCGACGCGCCCTCCGAGAAGTCCGGCGACCGGCGGTCGATGCCGACCAGCCGGCCGCCGTCGGTCGTGCCGGGCAGCGGCCGGAGGACGATCGCGTTGACCGCGCTGAAGACGGTGGCGACGGCCCCGATGCCGAGCGCGATGGCCGTCACGGTCACGAGGCTGAACCACGGGCGGCGCGCGCAGCCGCGAAGGGCCACGGCGAGGTCCGATCCCGTGGGCAGCAGACGCGGCAGCCTCGCGCCGGTCGCGCGCGACGGGCCCGACGAGCTCGACGCGCGCGCCCGCCGCTCGCGCCACGCGGCCGCCGCGATCTTCGGCACGGTCCGGATCCAGAGCCACACGACGCCCGGAAGCCCCGCGCGGGCCCGCACGGCGCGGCGGTGATCGACGAACACGGCGGCCATGTCGGCGCCGAACGCCTCGCGGAACTCCCGCGGGAAGAGCCGCAACAGCCAGGCGAACGCCCGCGGCACGCGCGGCGTCATGACGTCCACCGCCGCGAGACGGCGCGCGTCGCGGGCGCGCCGACCAGGCGCCGCAACCGATCCAGCTCGGCCGCCAGCACCCGGCCGCCGAGCGGGGTGATCCGGTAGTACCGCCGCCGCTCGCCCGCCGCGTCCGGTGCTTCGCGCTGGCCGGCCTCGTCCACGAGGCCGTCGGCCAGCAGCCGCTTGATCACGCGGTAGAGGTTGCCGGGATCGAGGACCACGAGGCCGTCGGTCCGCGCGGCGATCGCCTGCACGAGGCCGTAGCCGTGCAGGTCGCCGTCGGCGAGCGACAGCAGCAGCTCGAGATCGACGGGCTTGAGCGGGAGGTGCCGGCGCGGGTCGGCCGGCCGGTCGGGTCGCGGCGTCATGTAGTTAAATTAACCATACGGCGGCCGGACGCGGAAGTTCCGCGGCGGCCGGATACTCCGGCGCGGTTCCCCGCATCCACGTCGAACACATCGCAACCAGCGTCAACACGCGCGCCTTGAGGCCCGCCCATCGCGGCGGTAGCCTCGAAGCCTCCCCGGCTCCTGGTGCTCGATCACGTTCAGGAGGCGTCGATGGCGAAGGCACGTCCCACCACGGATACCCCCGCTCCCGACCAGCGGAAACTCACCGAGCGGCAGGCGCTCCGGCTCGGCGCGCTCGCGACGATCGACGCGAAGCCGCTCGCCGGCCTGTCGGTCGCCGAGATCTCCGACAAGTTCAAGTGGCAGATCGACCCGACGCTGCTGTTCTTCCGGCGCATCTGCGGCCGCGTCGTGAAGAAGGACCCGGTGACCGGCGAGGCATACCCCGTCCCGTTCGCGACGGTCCACGTCGAGGACACCGACTGCTCGCTGCTCGGGTACTTCCCGCCCGCGTGGCCCTGGGGCTGGTTCTTCCCCCTCGGCTGCCGCCGCGAGGAGATCGCGACCGTCACCACCGACCGGTGCGGGCGGTTCTGCGTGTTCGTCCCGCGGTTCGAGATCGACTGGATCCTGCAGTGGCGGCGGCATCGCCACTGCTTCCCGGACATCTTCGTCCGCCCGTCGATCCGCGACCTGCTGCCGCCGATCGATCCGCCGCGCCGGATTCCGAAGCCGCCGTTCCCGCCGCCGCCGGAGCCCGGTCCCGATCCGGCGCCGTTCGATCTCGTCTCGCGGCTGCCGGCCACGCTCGTCGAGGCGCTGGCCGGTCCGGCCGGCCGGGCGCTCGCGACGCGCGTCGAACGGGTCGCCGCGGCCGCGCACCTCGGCGCGCCGGCCGAGGCGCTCGACGTGCTCGTGGACGCGCGCGCGTTCCCGTCCGAGCTGCCGCCGCCGCTGCCCGAGGAGTTCCGGAAGGTGCAGGCCGGCACCGCCGACGTCGGCCAGTCGCGCGCGAACCCGGCCGACGTGATCCGTTCGACGATCGCGCTCCGCGCGGGCCTCGTCGATCGCGAGCTCGACGACTTCCGGCTCGACCGCTACATCGGCCCGTTCTTCCGGTGCATCGACGTCTACCTGCCCGAGTGGCACCGCGTGGTGGACGTGCCGGACATCACGTTCCGCGTGACGCAGGACGTCGATGGCGACGGCACCGAGGAGACGATCTACGGCGAGAGCTACTTCGACGTCCGCTGGAACGCCGGCGCGATCCCGGACGTGACGCTCGTCGCCTCGTCCATCGCGCGCGAGTCGCACGTCTGCGACGCGCCGGACGTGCCGTGCGGGACGACGCCCGCGATCCTCTTCGCGGGCCTGATGCCGCTGCACGACGCCGCCTACTTCGACGCGGCACTCGGGTACGCGAAGCGCCCGAACCGCCCGATCCCGCCGTCCGGCCCGCGCCCCGAGGCACGCACTCCGTTCCTCCACACGCTGCAGCTCTACGGCTGCGTGAACGTCCAGGGCGCGCAGTTCTACCGCGTCCTGCTGAGCACGGACGATGGCGCGACGTTCTCGGCGATCACGGGGCTGCACTGGAACATCTACCCGATTCCGGCGGGTCCTCCGCACCCGGTCGCGGCCGACGCGCAGGGCTGGTACCCGGTGCTGCCCAACCCGGACGACTTCCACCCGGCGCGGCTGATCCTCGAATGGCCCACGCCGGCCGTCGGGAAGCACGTGCTGAAGGTCGAGGTCGGCAACGCGGCGAAGAACCCGATCCAGGCCTCGGCGCCGGTCGCGATCCAGGTGGACAACACGGCGCCGACGGCGACGTTCACGACGCTCGCGTGGAAGTTCGCGGGCGAGCCGGACTCGGCGTTCTCGGGCGCGGGCCGCAACCTGCTGGTCACCTGCCCGACGATCCGCCGGGGCGCGACGCCGGCCGACATCGACGTCCAGATGACGGTCTTCGTCGCCGCGACGCACCTGCGCGACGCGTCGATCTACGCGCGCAACTGCGACCTGAGCGGCCTCGCGCCGCTGGCCTCGCCGCCGCCGCACGCGTCGCACTGGCACGACGCGGTCTCCGACAACAGCGAGGTGCTCACCGCGCGCTACCGCATCACGGCGGCGGACCTCGAGGGCGCCTACTCGTTCGGCTGCCGCGTGAACTCGCGCGCGATGAACCCGTCGGGCGGCGACGGCGGCCACCTGGCCGACTGGCTCTACGACCCGGTCGTCGTCTACCGGCAGCCCGAGATCCGGGTGGCCGTGGTGAATGCCTGACGCGCTGGGATTCCTGCTCGGCAGCCTGGCGGTGTGGCGCGTGACGCACCTGCTCGCCGACGAGGACGGTCCCGGCGACGTCATCGTGTGGATCAGGACGCGGCTCGGCACGGGGATGCTGGGGCGGCTGATGGACTGCTTCTACTGTCTGTCGCTCTGGGTCGCCGCGCCGGCCGCGCTCCTCTTCCGTCACGACGCGCGCGAGTGGGTGCTCTACTGGCTCGCGCTCTCCGGCGCGGCCTGCCTGCTCGAGCGCGCCACCGATCGGCCCGCCGGCGTGCCTGGCGACGCGGGCGGCGACGTCCGTCCGAATCGGGAGGTGATGCCATGAGCTGCTGCAACGGCCGTCGCCGGGCCGCGCGAACGGCCGGACAGCGGATCGGGTGGCCGCCGGTGCCGACGACGCCGACGCCGACGGCCCCCGAGACACCGGCGCTCGCCGCGCGCGCGCGTCTCCGATACGTGGGTGATCGCGCGATCGTCCTGCGCGGCGCGGGGTCGGGCCTCACCTACCTGGCCGATCCCGAGGCCGCGCCGTCGCTCGACGTCGATGCACGCGACGTGCGGGCGCTGCTCGCGACCGGGCTGTTCGACGCGGCCGACGGCTGAGGCGTCCTACCCCGTCATCCGGGCCAGCACGCGGTTCCGGAAGACGTGCCAGAGCGCGGGCCCCGGCGGCCCCTCGACGAACTCCGCCAGCAGGAACGTCACGTCGTCGTGCGCGAGGTGGTCGGCGTCGGCGTGCGCGTGGAGCGCCGCGAGCAGCCGGTCGGCCAGCGCGTCGGTCGTCCCGGTGGCCGGGTCCCGGGGTTCTTCCATGAGCAGCGCCTCGATGCCGTGCCGGTCGAAGGGCTCGTCCGCGGGCGAGGTGGTCTCGAGCACGCCGTCGGTCACGAGCAGCATCCGATCGCCCGGCGAGACGTGGAACCGGTGGCGGTGATAGGTCGCATCGAAGCCGACGCCGAGCGGCAGGTCGATGAACGCGGGCCGCGAGGCAGGCGGCGGCACGGGCAGGTGCAGCGGCGTCCACCGGCGGTCGCGCGATCGGTACAGCCAGCCATGCGGATGTCCCGCGTAGCTCACGGTGAGCCGCCGTCGGGGCGGATAGTAGGTCGCCAGCACCGCCGTCGTCATCGCGCGAAGCGACTGGCGTTCCAGCCGGCGGTTGAACTGGCGGAGCACCTTCCGCTCGTCCACGACGTCCACGCTTCGCCGGAGGTGCGCGTGAATCTCGCGCCCCATCGCCTCCACCGTCGATCCGTGACCGGCGACGTCGGCGAGACAGACCCGGGCCATCAGGCCGGAGCCGCAGATCGACAGGTAGTGGATGTCGCCGCCGCCGGCGCCCTCGCACGGCCGCGAGTACAGCACGCCGCGCATGCCGGGCAGTTCGACCCGGCCGTGCACGATGCCGTTGCCGCCGCGCACCTCGCCGCAGGCAAACCCGGCAAGCATCCGGCGCTCACTCGCCGGCGTCGCCGCCGGCTGCGGCGGCGCAGACCCCGGTTCGTCCGGCGGGGCCGGGCCGGGCGTGTGACCTTCCGGGGACGCCATGTCTGACGATACCCCAGCGACGCGCGCGCCGCCGGACGGCGGTTCCGGCCGGGGCTAAGATACGCGCATGCCGGCCCGATGGCGCGCGCTGCTGCCCCTGGTCGCCGCCTGTCTCGCGGCGGCCGCGTTCCAGGCGCCGTCCACCGCCCGCGCGACCACCGGCCAGGCGGCGTCGCCCGCCCGCGCCGCGCGAATCACCGAGGACGTCCGCACGATCGCGACCTATCCGTTCTCGGAACCCAGCCCGATCCCGATCCTCACGCGCGACACGCGCCTCTATCCGTACCACGCGTTCGAGGGCTACGCGCACGAGGCCACGCCGCGACCCTGGAAGGTCGTGCATCTCGAGAACGAGCTGATCGAGGTCTTCGTGCTGCCCGAGGTCGGGGGCAAGGTCTGGGGCGCACGCGTCAAGCGGAACGGCCACGAGTTCATCTACCGCAACGAGGTCCTCAAGTTCCGCAACATCGCGCTGCGCGGGCCGTGGACGTCGGGCGGCATCGAGTTCAACTTCGGCGTCATCGGACATGCGCCATCCACCGCCACGCCGGTGGACTACGTGCTGCGCACGAACGCCGACGGCAGCGTCAGCTGCATCGTCGGCGCGATGGATTTGCCGTCGCGCACGGACTGGCGCGTGGAGATCCGCCTGCCCGCCGACTCGGCGGCGTTCGAGACGCGCGTGCTGTGGCAGAACACGACGCCGCTCGAGCAGCCCTACTACAACTGGATGACCGCGGCGGCAAGCGCGACCGACGATCTCGAGATGAGCCTGCCCGGCCGCGCCTACCTGCAGCACTCGGGCGCGCCGGAGGCCTGGCCGGTGGACGCGGCGGGCCGGTACCTGCCGGCGTACGCGAACAACGCGTTCGGCCCGAACAAGTCGTACCACGTGGTCGGCGAGCGCCACGACTTCTTCGGCGGCTACCACCAGGACGCGGGCTGGGGCTTCGGGCACTGGGCGCCGTACGAGGACATGCCCGGGCAGAAGCTCTGGGTGTGGGCGTTGTCGCGCGCCGGCGGCATCTGGGAGGATCTGCTGACCGACACCGACGGCCAGTACGTCGAGTGGCAGGCCGGCCGGCTGTTCGTGCAGTACTCGCCGGGCGCCGACGTGAACCCCATCACGCAGGCGGCGTTCGATCCGCTGGCAACCGATCGGTGGGCCGAGACGTGGTTCCCGGTCGAGGGCATCGGCGGCCTCACGGCTGCCTCGTCGCGTGGTGCGATGGCGGTGCGCGAGGTCGGCCGCCAGCTGGAGATTGGCGTGAACGCCTTCAGGCCGGCGACGGACCGCCTCCGGGTCTGGTCCGGCGACACGCTCGTCCTCGATCGGAACGTGTCGATGCAGCCGCTCGAGCCGTTCGGCGTGGCCGTCGATCACGATCCAGGATCGGCCTGGCGCGTCGAGCTGCCGGCGCTCGGCCTGCGGCAGTCGTCCGACCGGAGCGACCTGGCAATCGCGCGGCCGTTCGACACGGATCCCACCGCTCGCGCCTCCATCCCGGCCGAGGACCGCGAGGTCTTCGAGGCGCGCGAGCTGATCAAGGCCCGGCGCTACGAAGCGGCTCGGCCGCGACTGGAGGCCGTGCTGGCGTCGCGACCGTGGCACCGCGGCGCCCGGCTCGCGATGGCGGATCTGGAGCTGCGGCGCGGCCGCTACGGCGCCGGTCTCGATCACGTCCGCCGCGTGTTGCAGCTCGACGCCTACGACGCCGACGCGAACTTCCTTGCCGGCACCCTCTACCGCGCGCTCGGTCGCGACGCCGACGCGCGCGATGCCTTCGGCTGGGCTGCACGATCGATGACGTACCGATCGGCGGCCAACGTCTGCCTGGCCGAGCTTGCGGTGTCCCGCGGGGATCTGGACGCCGCGGAGCGCTACGCCCGCGCCGCCCTCGACTTCAACCAGGCGAGCCTGCCGGCGCGGGAGGTCCTCGCCATCGTCGGCCGCGCCTCCGGCCGGCGCGCGCTGGCGGACGAGGCGGCCACGGCTCTGCTCGACCTCGACCCCCTGCACCACTTCGTCCGGGCCGAGGCGTGGCTCGCGACGCCGGACGCCGCCGCCGCCGACCGGCTCTTCGACGGGCTGCGCGGCGAGTACCCGGACCAGACCATGCTCGAGCTCGCCATCGGCTACGCGAACCGCGGCCGGAAGGACGACGCGGTGGCGCTCCTCTCGCTGGCCGGGCAGCGCCTGCACAATCCGCTGTTCGCCGCGTGGCGTGCGTGGCTGACCGACAATCCGTCGGCGCTCGCCGGCGCGGCCAGTGACGTCGCCTTCGTGTTTCCCTTCCGCGCCGAGACGCTGCCGGTGCTCACCTGGGCGGCCGGCCACGACGATCGCTGGACGTGGCGGTACCTGCTGGCGCTGAACCTCTGGGCCCGCGATCGTGCCGACGAAGCGCTCGACGACCTGCTCTCGCTCGGCGACTCGCCGGACTTCGCGCCGCTCTACGTCGCGCGGTCGTTCCTCGCCGAGCAGGCGTCGCGCGGCAACCCGGAGACCGACCTGCGGCGCGCCGAAGAGCTCGCCGGCGACGACCGCGTGCTGCGGATCCCGCTGATCCAGTACTACCAGCGGCACGGGCGATGGGCGGACGCGCTGGCGGCGTCGAATCGCGCGCGGCAGCGCGTGCCCGGCGACTTCAACCTCGACCTGCTGCACGCGCGATCGCTCGTGAACCTCGGCCGCGCGGCCGACGCCGTCGCGATCCTGGACGCCGTGCAGGTGCTGCCGTCGGAGAACGCGCGCGAGAGCCACCAGCTGTACGTGCAGGCGCACACGATGGCCGCGCTCGACGCGCTGGACGCGGGGAGGACGGCAGACGCGACCGCGCATCTCGACGCGGCGCTGGCATGGCCTGAATCGCTCGGCCAGGGCAGGCCCTACGACCCCGAGGAACGGCTCGTGCGCTACCTCCTGGGCGTCGCCGCCTCGCGCGACGGGAAGCCGGGCGAGGCCCGCGCGGCGTTCGAGGCCGTGGTGACCGCCACGCGTCCGGTCGGAGGTGGCATCTCGCCGCTGGACGCGCTGGCCGTGCCGGCGCTCGCCGCCCTCGGTCGTGGCGGCGAGATCGACGCGATGTTGGCGACGCCCGCGGCCGCCCCAGGCGTGGACGCCGGTGTCGCCGCGCTCGTGGCCGCGCTCCGCGCCGCGTCGCCCGAGGCCGTCCGCACGGGTCTGCGTGGCGTGGCGGCCGCGCACCCGCGCCTGGCCGGTGATCTCGACGGGCGGCTGCTGATGCGCGCACTCGCGGCTGGCGCGCGCTGAACCGCGCGCCTTGTCTCGTGCGGACCCGGGTGATAGGTTCCGCTGCGATCGCCATGCCCACCCACACGTCCGCTGTCGTCGCGGCGCTCGCGGCGCTCGCCGTCGCGACGGCGTGTTCCCGCGAGCCCGTCATCGCCGATCTGCACCGGGCCCCCGTCATCCCGAACGTCATCGATGGCGTGGTCTTCGAGCCCGGCAACTGGGCGCCGCACCTCGCCGCGGGATCGAAGGGCCTGTCGTGGGGCAACCACCGGGCGGTCGTCGAGATCGAGGGCCCGGCGGCCGGCGCCGGGGCCGCGGGCACGGCGGCCGGCCGCGATGCCTCCGGCAACGTCGTCGTCACGATCCCCTGGCGCCGGCACGATCCCGATCCGGCGGCCAAGGCGATCGTCGTCGTGGATGCGGCGTCGGGAGAACCGGTGCCCAACGCGGTCGCGCTGCGCGTGGAGCCCGCGTCGGGTGACGTCGTCTTCCAGCCGAACCCTGGGTCGCGAACCTACCACGTCTATTACATGCCGTGGGAATCCACCGGCGGCAACTACCCGAAGGTCACCTACCCGCGCACGGTCATCGAGCCCGACGCGCGCTGGGCCGCGGCCGCGCGCGGCCAGGCGATCGACGCCCTGCCCCGCGCGCGCACCACGCGCATCGAGTCGGTGGACGCCTTCCACGCCTTCTTCCCGATGGAGGTCATCGCCACATCCGACGAGACCGCGCGGTTCATGCAGGGCGCGCCTGGCGGCTGGCGGGTGATGCCGGAGCACCGGGACTACTCGATCCGGATGCGCCACTTCATCCCGAAGGTATGGGCGGATCGCGGCGCCACGGACCAGTTCGCCAGCGAGGTCCTGCGCGACGAATACTTCACGTTCCAGGTCGGAGTCGTGGCCGGCGATCGGCCGCTCGCCGACGTACAGGTCTCCTTCGACGGGTTCCCGGCGGCGTGGCGCGATTCGCTGACCTGCTTCAACTGCGGCGGCATCGACGAGACCGGCCGTGCCTTCACGAAGCGGATCGACGTGCCGGCGCGCGAGATCCAGCCAATCTGGATCGGCCTGCAGGTGCCCGCCGGCCAGCGGCCGGGCACCGTCACCGGCGACGTCACGGTCTCGTCGGGCGGCACCCGCCAGACCGTGCACGTGTCGCTCGACGTGGACGACGCGGAGGCGCGCAATCACGGGTTCGACGAGCCGGAGCTGATGAGCCGCCTGGCGTGGCTGAACTCCACGGCCGGGTCGGACCCCGACTTCGTCATCGCGCCCTACACGCCGATTGGCGTGAACGGCCACGAACTCTCGATCCTCGGCCGGACGATCGTGCTCGGCGCCTCGGGCCTGCCGGAGCGCATCCTCAGCTACTTCACGCCCACGCTGACGTCGCTGGCCGACGTGCCGAAGCCGGTGCTCGCGCGGCCGGTCGCGCTCGACGTCATCGTCGGCGGCGCGCCCGAGGCGTTCACGCCGGCCGGCTTCGCGGTGCGTCAGGAGGCCCGCGGCCGCGTGTCCTGGACGGCCGAGAGCCGATCGCCGCGCGCCCGGATGTCGGTGGACGGCGCGCTCGAGTACGACGGCATGCTCGAGTACCGGATCGCGCTCGAGGCGCTCGCCGACCTCGATCTCGACGACGTGGTGCTGCCCGTGTCGTTCGTCCCGGACGCGGCGCGCTACATGCTCGGGCTCGGCCGGGCGGGCGGCCTGCGTCCCGCGTCGATCGACTGGACCTGGGACGTGAAGCACCACCAGGAGGGCGTCTGGCTCGGCGGCATCGACCGCGGGCTGCAGTACGTGCTGCGCGACGACAACTACGAGCGGCCGCTCAACACGAACTTCTACCAGGACAAGCCGCTCAACCTGCCGCCATCGTGGTTCAACGACGGCCGCGGCGGCATCCGGATCCGCACCGCGCCGGACGCCGTCACCGCGACCAACTACTCCGGCCGGCGCCACGTGGCGGCGGGCACGACGCTGCACTTCAACGTCCGCTTCCTCGTCACGCCGTTCAAGACGATCGACACGCGGACGCACTTCAACACGCGGTTCGTCCACAAGTACGTGCCCGTGGACGAGGTGAAGGCCGCGGGCGGCACCGTGGTCAACATCCATCACGCGAACGAGATCAACCCGTACATCAACTACCCGTTCTTCAACCTCGACGCGCAGACGGCCTACATCGAGGAAGCCCACGCGAAGGGCGTGAAGGTGAAGCTGTACGACACGATCCGGGAGCTGACCTACCACGCCCACGAGCTGTTCGCGCTCCGGAGCCTCGGCGACGAGATCCTCAACGACGGCGAGGGCGGCGGCCATTCCTGGATGCAGGAGCACCTCGAGGACCACTACCACTCCGCCTGGCACGCCTGGCGCGTGGACGACGCGGCGATGCTCGACAAGGGGACCTCGCGCTGGACCAACTACTACATCGAGGGGCTGGCCTGGCTGGCCGAGCACCAGCACATCGACGGCCTGTACCTCGACGACATCGCGTTCAGCCGCGAGACCGTCAAGCGCATGATCTCGGTGCTCCACGCACACCGGGACGAGGTCGTCATCGACCTGCACTCGGCGAACCAGTTCAACCCGCGTGACGGCTTCATCAACAGCGCCATGCTCTACATGGAGCACTTTCCGTACATGTCGCGGCTGTGGTTCGGCGAGTACTTCGACTACGGCCAGCCGCCCGACTACTGGATGACCGAGGTCTCGGGCCTGCCGTTCGGCCTGATGGGCGAGATGCTGCAGGGCGGCGGGCACCCGTATCGCGGCCTGGTCTACGGCATGACGTCACGCGTCTACGGCGACACGGACCCGCGGCCGGTGTGGAAGATGATGAACGACTTCGGCATCGCCGACAGCCGCATGCTGGGGTACTGGCTCGATGCGGCGCCGGTGCGGACGGGCCACGCGCGGATTCTCGCGACGACCTATGTGCGGCCGGACGGCGTGCTGGTGGCGCTCGGGTCGTGGTCGGACCGCGACGAGCGGGTCGCCCTCGACCTGGACCTGGCGGCGCTCGGCCTGTCGGGTCCGCTGCGTGTCTGGGCGCCCGCGGTGGAGGGCCTGCAGGCCGCCGCCGAGATCGACCCGTCGGCCGTCGTCGTGCCGGCGAATCAGGGCCTGTTTCTGCGGATCGCGAGGCGGGCCGCGTCCGGGACGCGCTGATCGCGCGCCGCGAACCCGGGCTTCGTCGCCACGAGGATCTCGCGGATCGCCGTGCGATCGGCGGCCGTGAGCCCGGCGAAGTCCTCGCTCGTGTCCCGGCCGGTCAGCACGGCGTCGATCCCGTCGTAGACGCGGTCCCGCGCCTCGGCGGGCAGGGCGTCGAAGGCGGCCGAGTAGATCAGGAAGCTCAGCGGGTACCGGAACAGCCGGGTGTCGAGGTCGAGGTCGCGGAGCGACCGGCCGCGGTCGTCGCGCGGGCCGCGCGCGGCGAACTCGCGCGCGAAGGCGCTGGTGCCGCGGACCGGACCGGGCAGCGGCGCCTCGCGGGCGAAGAGCATCTCGCGGACCAGCCGGTCCACCGCGCCGCTCAGCCGCTGCGGCGTGCCGCCGACCTCGACCGCGGCTTCGTGCACCAGCGTGATCAGGTTGTGCACGCGCGTCTGGTGCGCGAGCACCAGCAGCGCGACGAGATCGCTGTGCGGCGTCAGGTAGCGGGTGACGTCGAAGCGGCCTTCGAGGGTCGTGACGTTGCCGTCGGCCGTCCGGTCGAACGACTCGACGTACGCGTCGTGCGGGCCCACCTCGTGACTGAGCCTGGTGGACTTCGTGTTGCCCGCGTGCCCGGGCGCGCCGTGGGTGCCGGTCACGTAGTAGCCGCCGAGCCGGCGGTCGAAGGGCGTGCGGTCGGTGACCGGCCCTTCCTGGAGCGGCGCGATCACGTAGCCCAGGCGGTCCGACACGACCGACAGCACCATCACGCCGGGCACGCCCGCCGTGATCGACTTCGACTCGTGACACATCAGGCAGGTCGTGCCCTGGCGCTCGAAGACCGGCCGCGCGCCGCCGTCCTGCGCGACCGTGTAGAAGCGCGCGCCCTCGTCCGGATCGATCGAGGCGATCTCGAGGAACGGGCTGTCCTGCACGGCGCCGATGTAGACGTCGTCGTTGAAGTAGAGGGCGCGCGGCGCCCACGGCCCGATGCGATCGGTCTGCAGGCTCGTGCGCGAGAAGACGAGGCCCTGCGACGAGACCGGGATGGCGAGCGCGTCGAGCAGGCCTTCCAGGTAGCCGTGCTCGCCGTGCGACGCGACGGTCACCTCGCCGGCCCGGATGCGCGCGTCGAGCACGGCGACGGGATCGTCGGTGGCCGGCGAGGCCTGCCATGGCGCGGCGGCCGGCCTCGCCTGGCGCGACGCTCCCGCCACGACCAGCGCGGCCAGAGCGCAGGTCACGGCACCGGTGATCCGCATCACCTGCCGCCTCCGCCCGCCGCGACGTCCTTGAGCACCCAGCCGTCCGGGTCGATCGCGACGGCGCCGGCCGGCCGCGCGTCGAAGGCGAAGCGGAACGTGTCCTCGGCCGTGGCCGACGTGGCCGGGCGGCACGTCCGATCCGTGCCGCTGCCCCAGCAGAGCGCGAGCGGCACGCGGAACCGCGGCCACGCGGCCTTCTGCACCTGGCGCAGCGTCACGATCATCTGCCCGCCGCCGCCCGTGGCGTCCGGCTCCCAGCGCTCGGCCGCCTCGAACACCGGGTAGCCCGGCTGGTGCAGCCACTGCGCGAAGAACCAGCCCAGGTCGCGCCCCGACGCGGACTCCATCGCGGCGCGCAGCGCGTCGCTCAGCACGGCCTGGTGCAGGTTCGCGCGATAGTACGCGCGGATGCCGCGGAAGAACGCCTCGTCGCCGAGGAGCCCGCGCAGCATGTGGAGCACCCAGCCGCCTTTCTGGTAGCTGTTGCGGTTGAGGAGCGCGAACAGGTCCGTCACCGACGGATCCACCAGCGGGCGATTCGAGTCCTCGGACTTCAGCACGGTCTGCCGGTCGGCCTCCATGAGCGCGCGGAACGCGTCCTCGCCGTCGGTGGCCTCGAAGAACTGGTGGCCGAAGTAGGTGGCGAAGCCCTCCGAGAGCCACAGGTGGTGCCAGTCCGCCTCGGTCACCGCGTCGCCGAACCACTGGTGCGCGATCTCGTGGGCGACCGTGCCTTCCATGCTGCGACCGGAGGCGATGCCGCGCTCGCTGTAGAAGATCGCCGACGCGTTCTCCATGCCGCCGAACCTGGTGGCCGACTGCACGTTGGCGAGCTTCTCGAACGGATAGTCGCCGATCGTCTCGACGAAGTGATCCACCATCTGCGCCGCGCGCCGGAACGACGGCACGGCCTTGTCGGCGTCCTCCGGAAAGATCCAGGTGGTCACGTCCACGCAGCCGTCCGGCCGGCGCGACGCCGGCGCGCGGCCGCAGGCCGCCAGCCCCACCGACCGCACGTCGAACGCCGCCGCGCCGACGACCATGTTGTAGGACGAGATCGGCTCGTCCACTTCCCAGACCCACGTGCGGCGGTCGCCCGCGGGCCCGATGGCATCCGGCGGCGTGGGGCCGGCCTCGGTGACGAGGCGGCCGTTGGCGATCACCCGCCAGTCGGCGGGCGCGTGCACGGTGAATCGCACCGTGGCCTTGTCGGCGGGATGATCGACGCTCGGCAGCCAGAAGCGCGTGCGGTTCGGCCAGTTGTCCACGAACGCCGACCGCTGCCCGTGCACGTTCGCGCGGAGGATGAGCCCGTCGTCCGGCGTGCCCTGGTACTCGACGGTGACGCGGGCGTGCCGCCCGGCGCGCGCGTTCGGCAGCGCGACGCGCAGCACGCCCGCCGCGTAGTCGTAGGGCGTCTCGCGCCCGTCCACCAGCAGGCGCGTGACCGCGAGGCCCGTGAAGTCCAGCGGCAGCGACGCGCCGTCCGCCGTGATCGCGACGTCGATCGACGCGCGACCGGCGAACGTGTCCGCCTCCCGGGCGAGGGCGATCTCCACGTCGTAGTGGCGAACGTCGATGCCGGGCGCGTACGGACCGGGCGCGGGCGCGACCCCGGCGGTGATGGGCGCGGGTTCCTGCGGCGCCGGCGCCTGGCGGGCGGCCAGACCGGCGCGCCCGGGCGCGAGCAGAACGATGAGCAGCGCGAGTCGAAGGGCACGCACGTCGGGACCACCCCCGGCGCCTACCATACCGAATTCCCGGGCGGCCCGTCAGGCGTCAGCCGATCGCCACCGTCGCCGCCGCCCACCCCGCCGGATCCTGGTCCGATCGATACACGCGATCGAGATCGACGACGAGCGCGCCCTGCTCGAGGCGGATGCCGAAACGGTCCATGTTCCGTGTGGCGCGGCCCGACGTGTAGACGCCGTCCGGCTGGTACTTCGAGTCGTGCTTCGTGCACTGGAACCGGTGGTCGCCCTCGTACCACTTCACCGCGGCGTTCTGGTGGGGGCACGACAGCGCGAACGCGTACGCGTGGCCCGCCGATCGCACGAGGATGACCGCCGCGGCCCGGTCCACCTGCACCGCATCGGTCGCGGGCAGTGGATAGCTCCGCTCCTCCCCCACGTCGCTCGCGGTGCCCGTGACGACGGTCATCGGCAGGGCGCGCAGGTCTCCGGGCAGCAGGGCCAGCGCGCCGATGGTCCAGGCCACGCAGCTGGCGGCTCGGGCGATGAACTCGCGGCGCCCCTGGGTCAGGGGACCGTGGGGGGCCTGGGGGACGTGGGGAAAGCCGGGGCCATGGGGCACGTGGGGCGACGGGGGGACGTGGGGAGAGCTGGGGCCATGAGGCACGTGGGGCGACGGGGGGACATGGGGAGAGCTGGGGCCATGAGGCACGTGGGGCGACGGGGGGACGAGGGGAGAGCGGGCGATGTGTGAAGACACGGCTTCGTGGGTCGGGCGGATCTTGTTCATGGCGGATCGATCAGGCCTTTCTCAGATGTTCGGGAGGGCGGCACCAAGGAGGGTGGTCAGCGTCCACAGCGCCAGGCTCGCGATGGCGCCGCGTCGAAGCCGCGACCAGGCGACGGGGCTGCCGTGGTCGGCGGCGTGGCCGGCGCGGACGAGGAGCGCGCCGTTCACGAAGAGCGCGCCGATCAACGCCATCTTCGTCCAGAAGACACGCGAGCCGACGTAGGTCTCGAAGTCCGCGGCGAGCAGCAGCACGCCGCTGATCAGGAGGACGCCGAGGCTCAGGACGACCAGGCGATGCGTGCGCTGGAACTCGGCGAGGTGACGCGCCCGGCCGGCGGCGTCCGCGCGGCCGGCCACGAGCGTCGCGCGGTCGGCGACGATCGCCGCGCCGCCGCCGGTCACGAGCGCGCCGACGTGCGCGAACCCGACGAGCGTGCGCAGTGAGGCGGAGTTGCCGTAGATCGACGACCACGCGTCCATCAGGTGCACGAGCGCGGTCGGCATCTCACTTGCCCCCGATCAGCATGACGAGGTAGCCGACCGTGGCCAGGCTGATCGACGTGAACGCCATGGCGCGGTGCGCGGACCGCGACCCGCCCTCGCCGCCCTCACCGAATTCGCGTTCGTGCCCAGGCCCGAGCGCGGCCGTGGCGAGGAACCCGGCATCGGCGGCCAGCATGAGGAGGCCGTGCGCCATGCGGCGCGTGCGCCCGTTCGGGTCCTTGCGCGCCTCGACCAGGTTCCAGACGCCGGTCACGGTGTTGACCGCGAAGAGCCCGCCCATCGCGCCCGCGATCGCCAGGTGCGCGTCGCGCTTGCCCGGCGTCGGGTTGTTGTAGAGGGACTGGCCGACGAACGCCTCGGCGGCAAACAGCGGCAGCGTGGCGAAGCTCGCGTAGCGGTGGATCTTCGCGCGGGTGCGATACGCGTCGGAGTACTCGACGACGACGGGCCGGGCCTGGATGACCGAGGCCGGCGGCGCCGCGTCGATCGAGGCGAACGTCGCGTGCAGGTCCGGTCGGGCTGGCGCCGGCAGGTCAGCGGCGGCGGCGATCGCGGCGATGCCGTCCGGAGCCGGCGCCGCGGCCGGCAGGAAGCTGACCGGCAGCCGAACCAGGTCGCCGGCGGCCGACTGCGCCGCCGCCCGGCCCGGAGTCGTGAGGATCAAGGTGAAGACGAGGAGGATGGATGAGGCAAGGACGGTTCGTGTACGCATACCTGGAGGACCACCGACTGCATACCCTGTTCCAGATCGAACGGCCGGCGCGGGACCCGCGCGGCTGAAACCGGGCCGAAACGGTCCGATTCGTGACGCGGACAATCCGGCACCGCGGCGTGCTGGCGCGAGGACAGCGCGCCGGCGGCGACGACGCCGCCGGGTCCGGCCGGCCGACTGGATGTAAAGAGAACGCTAAATCCGGCCCCCGACCGCCCCGGGACCCCGGACTCACGCAACTTCGCGGATGGCGGACGCGTCGTACGCGGCATGTCCAACGTGCGTCGCGTCACCGTGGTTCTCGTCCTTCTCTTCCTGGTCGCGCTGCCGGCGTCGGCCGCCGCGCAGTCCCGGCCCCGTCTCTTCCAGGGGCTCTACGCCGGTCTCGACGTCGGCCGTCAGAACATCATCGGCGGCGCCCTCGTGGGCGGCGTCGACACGCTGGCGCAGGCGTCACGCGCCACGGTCGCCGTGCCGATTGGCGCCCGTCTCCAGCTGCCGATCGGCCTCGTCGTCGGGGCCGAGTTCGCGTTCGGGTTCGAGGACGGCGACCTGCGCCTGGAGGAACCGGGGCTGACGGTGGACTACCGCAATGGCCGTCATCGGCGGCTGGGCGGCACGCTCGGCTACGTGGTCGGCGCCGCCCGGCGCACGTTGATCCTGGGCTACGTCTCGGAGACCACGCGGACGTTCGACGTCACGATCGCGACCGCGACGTCCATCGTCGCGCAGCGGGATGAACAGGGACTGCTGCGGTATGGCCTGGGCGCCGAGCGGCACCTCGTCGGCCGGTTCTCGCTGCGTGCGACCGTCGGCTCGTCGCGCGCCGACTTCGGCGGTCGTCGGACCAACATCACGCCGATGAAACCGCTGGACGTCTCGGCGGGGATCTACATCCGCTTCTGAGCGCGCGGACGCCTCGGCGCACGCTCGGGAGCTAGCGCGTGACCTCGGACTGCTGGCCGGACGTGCCTGCCTGCGGGGCGTGACAGCTGAGACACAGCCGCACGCCCGCGCGCCGCAAGTACTCGAGGAGTGCCAGGACGAAGAGCGCCGCGCCCGCCATCTCCAGGATCTCCTGCGTCGTCCACAGCGCCGAGTACGCGAGGCGTTCCGTGTCGAACCGCGCGGCCCACGCCGCTTCGGCCAGCTCGAGGAGGAGCGCGCCGCCGAAGTAGACGGCCACGGCGACCGTCATCCGGCGGCGGATCGGGCGCGGCAACGTCCGCCAGAACGGCACGAACCACCAGATGAGCAGGCCGAGCACGACGGCACCCGGTCCAATCCAGGCGTAGTAGACGTACCAGGGCACTTCGCCGGAGGGAAGGAACCGCATCACCACCAGCGCCGGCAGCGTCTCGTGAATCATCGCGGTCTCGTCGAGGGACATCAGGACGAGGACGCCGGCCAGCGCCGCCCACTGCCCGGCGAACGACCGATCCTGACGCGCCGGGAGCAGCGCGATCGTGCCGGCGAGGACGCCGGCGGCGAGCAGCAGGACCGACGAGAACCACGTCGGGACGTTGGCCTCCTGGCCGAGGCCGAAGAGCCTGACCAGGCCGAACACCACGTCGTGGCCGAACTCGAGACGCGCGATCTCCCCCGCGGAACCGAGGACGACGAGCGTGCCGATCGCCACGACGAGCAGTATCGCCAGTCGTCGCCGTCCGTCCGCGGAGACTCGCATCTCGAGCTGCGAGACACGATCGTCGGGCACGGGCTGCCTCCTGTCCTGGCCGGGGTCGTGGGGATGATACTCCCATGCAGCATGCGTGACGACGGCGTGACCACCACCACCGTGGCGGACCGGCCGCCGCGGAGCCTTGACACACTGTGATTATCGTATATATACAGTAGTCATGGCTCGCGAGGAGCCGCGCCTGTCGCTGCCGCCCATTTCGCCGGCAGCACCGGGCGCGCTCTACCAGCAGATCGTGGACGGCCTGAAGCGCGAGGTCAGTGAGGGCCGGCTCGCGCCCGGCTCGCCCCTCCCGTCGTTCCGGGGCCTCGCCGAGCAGCTGCTCGTGTCCGTCATCACCGTCAAGCGCGCGTACGAGGAACTCGAGCGCGAGGGCCTGATCTTCCGCCGCCAGGGGCTCGGAACCTTCGTGGCGGAGGCCGCCGCCGAGCGCAGTCGAGAGTCCAAGCAGGCCCGCGCGCGAGAGCTGCTGCTCGAAGCCGTCCGCGAAGCCTCGGAAGCCGGCCTGTCGAGCCGCGAGATCGTGCAGCTGCTGCGGGCCGTACTGCCGCGCACGCGCGAAAGGACCAGCCATGCCGCCAGCCGCCGTTGAGATTCGCGGCCTCGTCAAGCGATTCAGGCGCTTCACCCTCGGTCCGCTCGACCTGACCGTGCCCCGTGGCGCCATCTACGGCTTCGTCGGTCCGAACGGCGCCGGCAAGACGACGACGCTCGACCTGATCTTCGGCATGGGCGAGAACGATGCCGGCACAATCGCCGTGCTCGGACACGATCACCGGCGCGAGGAACTCGCGCTGCGGCGGCTGACGGGGTACGTGAGCCCCGAGCTCAACTTCCAGCCTTGGGGCCGCGTGAACGGCGCCATCCGGTTCGTCCGCGGGTTCTACCCGACCTGGGACGAGGCGTACTGCGAGCATCTCCTGGCGATGTTCCGGGTGGACCGCGACGAGAAGATCCGCACGTTGTCGTTCGGCGCGCGGATCAAGCTGGCGCTCGTCCTGGCGCTGTCATGGAGGCCGCCGCTCCTGGTCCTCGACGAGCCGACCGTCGGCCTCGACGCGATCTCGAAGCAGTTGATCTTCACGGAGCTGCTCGGCGCCGTCCGCGACGAGGACCGCACCGTCCTCATCTCGTCCCATGGCATCTCGGACCTGGAGCGGTTCGCCGATCACGTCGGCATGATCAAGGACGGACGCCTCGTCTTCGAAGGCGCGATCGCCGACATCGTGGACCGCTACCGACTGGTCGACGCGACGACGAGCGGACGCGGTGCCGTGCCGGACCTCCCCGGCATCCTCGTCCAGCAGCGCGACGGCGATCGGTGCCGGCTCGTGATCGACCGTCGCGCGGCGTCACTCGATCAGCTGTCCGTGCACGGCATCCGGCCAATCGCCGACGTCGCCATGACGCTCGAGGACCTGTTCGTCGCGCTGGGGCGATCGTGAACGTCGTCGCGGTGCTCCTGTTCGACTGGCTTCGGCGCGCCAGGTCCGGCTACCTGCAGATGGGGTTGTTCCTCGCGGCCCTCTGGTTCGTGGCCGGGCTCGGCGGCAGCGACCCGCGCCTGATCCTGGCGATCACCCTGCTCGTGGCCGCGGGGCTCGGGCCGTTCGTGGCCCTCGGCGGCCTGCTGCCCAGGGAGGTCCTGCTGCTGCCGATCTCGGGCGAGGATCGCTGGCGCACGCAGTGGACCGCCGCATCGCTCCTCTCGGCGGCGTGGGCGGCGACGGCGCAGTCCATCGGCCTGATGGCGGCCTGGCTGGTTCGGCCCGGACAGCTCGGCTTCGGCGCGGTGACCGTCTGCATCGTGCTCGTCCTCGCGCAGGCAGGACTCGGCCTCGCCATCCTCCGCGGGCTGCCGGCCGTTGGTGCCTGGAGCACCCGCGTGCGGCGGCGCGCGGCCCGCCTCGGCACCGTCGGCGCGTCGCTCCTCGGCGGGCTCACGATTCTCCTGATCCTCGTGGTGCCCTTCGCCGGCCTGGTGTTCTGGCGGGCGTTGCCGGTCGCATGGAACGAGTTCCCGCTGCCCGTGGCTGCCGCCACAGCCATCGGGTTGCTTCTGCTGGCCCGAAGTCGCGCCACGCCGGCGTTCAGGGCGAGGCCTGCCGGCGCGTCAACAGTCCACGCGTCAGGCCGATCGAACCGTCGGCCGGGGATCGATGTCCCGTTCGAAGGCGCGATGCGGCTGGTCGCTGCCGGCGGAATCAGGCTCGTCGCCGGCCTGACGACGGTGCTGGCGTTCGTCTGGCTGCTCGAGTCGGCCTGGTCGAGCCCTGGCAGCTTCATGGAGGAGGTTTTCTCCCCGTTCTCCGATGTCGTCCGGCCGCCGTTCATGGCGTTCGTGTTCGGAGCGATGTTGCTCCACGCCGCGCTGGGAGGTTTCGTCGGCGGTCGCAGCAATCCGGTCCTCGATCTCCTTCATCACCTGCGGGTCCTGCCGCTCTCCGGATGGCAGAGCGTCGCCCTGCTGCTGGGCTTCAGACTCGGTGGCTGGCTCCTGATCTGGGTGGAACTGCTGGCGGTTCACGTGATGGCGATCGGCGCACCGGCGTCGCCGCGACTCGACTGGCTCATTCTGATCATCGGGTGTGACGCGATGGCGTTTGCGCTGACCCTGCGCTGGACCCTGACTTCGCGGATGGTGATCGCGTTTCCGATGGGCGTCTTCCTGGCAGCGTCCTTCGCCAGTCTCATCGTCCTGCGTGCCACGGGAACGGCCGGCGCGGTCGAGATGGAGCGCCTGCTCACGACGGCCATTGGCGTCATCACCTGGCTGCTCGGCGTCTGGATGCTCCGGCGCACGCTGTGGACGAGGAGCGCGTTGTACCACGCCCCGATCGCGACCACACCGTCGGCGTCCTAGTCAGCCCCCGATCGGCGTCAGCACCAGCAGCCGGCCGATGTTCGAGACGACGACGTCGCGCTCGGTCTGCTGGCCCGATCGCGCGGATCGAAGCTCGACGCGCCAGCGAATCTGGAACAGCCGTCCCCGGACGCTCAGGGGCTCGGCCGGGACCGCGAACTCGAACTCCCGCTGCCCCGCGCCAGGCCCGGCGTCGATCGACTGCGAACCCGTGACGGTGGACGCCGGCAGCACGATCTTGCCGGTGGTCTCCCACCGCAGCCGAACCTCGAGCCGGTCGCCCGGCTGGAAGCCCTGCCACCGCGCCGTCCCGCGGATCACGCCGCCGGGAAGGACGACGTCCTCGACCAGGTCGATCGTGAGCATGTTCATGACGCGATCCCCGGCGCCGGTGACACCACGACCGGAAAGGCGACGTCGAGCCGTGGACCGCGGGCGGCCTCACCGGTGCATCGCACCCGCCATTCGATCCGGGCGCCGGGCGCGGTGAACGAGTGCATGGTTCCGATCGGCACGGCTACCGGCACCGTGCCGCGCGTGACGCCGGGGCCGTTCTGGATGCGAGCGATTTCGCGCTGGAAGAAGCGGCTGCGGTCCGGATCGGCCGTGGAGACCTCGTAGTTCGGCAGGTACTCTTCGCCTTCGAGCGTGAGCACGAGGCGATCGATCCCGCCGGGCGATCCGTCCAGCGCCCAAATCAGCGACGCCGTGCCGCCCAGGTGCAGGGCTCCCGGATCCAGCCAGAGCCGGAGTCGCGGCCGCACCAGCGCGCGCAGACGATTCGGGACGAGGGCGATCAGGCCGACGCCGACGATGGCGAAGACCACGGCCATCACGGTGACCGGCACCGCGCCGCCCGTGCCATCCCGCCACATGGCCCGGGCCACGTCGGCGAGGAGCACGACGAGCAGGTTCCAGGCGACCGCACCGACGAGGAGCGCCGTTGCCGTGCGTGCCGGCGTCGTGTCCGGCGCCAGCTCGACGCCGGGGTGCTCGATGGCTGGCGTGGTCATTGAGCGAGGGGGCCAGTATCGCCGAGAACGCCGGCGCCGATGACCGGAACCTTCGTCGAATCCCGTTTCATCCGTCAGCGGGCCGGATGCCCGCGGGAGGTGACGTGTGACGACCTGGGTAATCGCCGGCGCGGTGGGCCTCGTCGCCCTGATCGTGTTCGTGCGGGCGCGCGGGGGATCGGGCGGTGCCGGAGCACCCGCCTGGTACGACCAGGCCCGCTGCGAGCTGCTGCGCGACGCGATCGCCCGCCGCGCGCCGGACGCGCGGGTCGCCCCGAAACCGCCCGTGCCGCTGCCGGACCTCCGCCTGCCGCTGGACTGGCAGTTCCGTACCCGCGCCGGCGCCGAGGCGGGATCGACGGGCGCGCGCTGGCTCGCCTGGGACGCCGAGCATCGACAGCGTGCGCCCGCCGGCTGCAACATGGTGATGAACGCCAGCGGAGAAGACGCGATCGTCCGGCACACGGTCGTGGCGATCCTGGACGACCGGCTCGCGCTGCCGCACTTCACGCTCCTGCCGAACGTCGGCGCCGCCCTCGCGCGGGCGATGCCGGAGCGGTTCCGCGACGCCGGACTCGGCGACTCGCGGCTGGCGGGTCTCGCCACCCGCGCCGCCGCCGCGATGACCCGCCTCGAGGCGCCCGGCGACGGCATGGCGTTTCCCGGGCGGCCCGGCTTCGTCGATGCCTTCCGGGTGACCGCGGACGACGAGGCCGCGACGCGCGCCATCGTCGACGAAACCGTCACCGCGCTGCTCCTCCGTCATCCCTGGGCCATCGTCGAGGGCCGCGGCTCGTGCCTCGTCGTCAGCCGCAACGTCGCCGACGCCTATCGCACCCGCGACGAGCTGCCCGAGACGGGATGGCTGTCGGCCGAGAGCGTGGACGAGGTGGTGACGCTCGCCGGCGAGCTGGCCGACGCGTGGCGGAAACCCCGGCCCTCGTGAACGCACGGCCGTCGAGCTGGGACATCGTCTATCGCGCGGAGATGAGCTACGAGGAGATGGCGCCCCACGCCGACTTCATCAAGATCATCGCGTACCAGAACGCGCTCTCGCCGCGCCTGCGCGACTGGTACCTGCCGCGGTTCCAGAAGTCGATCCTCGGCGAGGTGTCGCTCGAGGACTCGCTCAACCTCTACTACGACCTCTTCGGCTACGACCGGTCCACCGAGCCCACGCTCGGCGAGCTCGGGCGCCGCGGCATGTCGCCGGACTATGTCTTCCGCGAGACGCGGCACACGGTAGCGAGCGCGAACGGGAAGACGAAGGTCTACACCGGGATCGGGTTCGACGTACCCGGTGCGCCGCCGGACGATCCGGCCGCGATCGAGGACGCCACGTTCCGGGCATTCGAGGCCGGCGCCCACGGCATCGTCGCCTCGCGCGAGTACGAGGAGATGCAGGTGGAGCACCTGCGCGCGGTCGGCCGCGCGTTCCGCCGCGTGCGGGCCCTGGCGGGGTGACGGCGCGGGCCCCGCGGGTCGTGACGCGTCTTGCGGATGTGACCAGTCATGACTATCATGTGACCATGAAGAAGGGCGTGGGCATCGCCGACCTCAAGGCCCGCCTGAGCGAGCACCTGCGCGCCGTGAAGCGCGGCCGGACCCTGACGGTCCTCGACCGCGACACGCCCGTCGCCGAGATCGTTCCGGTCGGGAAGCGCGCCACGGGCGCGCTGGAAGTCCGGAACGCGAGCCGGCGCGCCCGCGACCTGCCGGCTCCGCCCCCGTCAGTGGCGCCGACCGACAGCCTGGCCGTGCTGCTGGCCGATCGCGGGCGGCGATGAACCTGTATCTCGACACGTCGGCACTGCTCCGCGTGATCCTCGGGGAGCCGGGCGCGCTCGAAGAGGTTCGGCAGGCGGACCGGCTCGTCTCGAGTGAGTTGCTCGCGGTCGAATCCCGCCGAACGATCGATCGGCTGCGGCTCGCCGGAGCCCTGGCGGCCGAGGAGGCGTCGCGCCGCCTGGCCATCGCCCGGGACTGGCTGGAGGCGGTGGATCTCGTCCTGCTGCGGGCGCCGATCCTCGCGAGGGCGGGAGACCCGCTGCCATCACCGCTCGGCACGCTGGACGCGATTCACCTGGCGACGGCACTCGTCTGGCGTGATCGACTCGAGCAGCACCTCGTCCTCGCGACGCATGACTCCGCGCTCGGCCTCGCTGGTCGCCAGCACGGGTTCGACGTCATCGGACTCTGAGCCTCATCCCCGCTCGATCCTCGCCGCCACGTCGCCGGCTTTCTGGCTCGTGCGGAACTCGATGACGCGCGCCTCGGCGAGGCCGCGCGCGCAGAACGGGTCGGCCTTCGCGATCCGCTCGATCTCCTCGCGGCTGTCCCCCACGGCGAGGATGATGCCGCCGTCACGCGGGACCTTCCGGCCCGAGACGACGAAATGCCCGGACGCGTAGTGCGCCCGCACGAACCGCATGTGGGCGGACATGGCCGCGTCGATCTCGTCCAGGCTCGCCGTGTAGGTCAGCTCGATGATGAACATTACCCGTCCCCCCGCAGCGCCTCGACCGGCATGATGCGCAGCGCGCGCAGCGTGGGCACCGTGCAGGCCGCCAGCGAGACCACGACCAGCACGGCCGCGCCCTGCGCGAGTGCCAGGAACACGGCCGTCCCCGTCGAGGGTTCGAACCCCGACACCTCGAGAAACTCGAACATCAGTCTGCCGGCGAGCGGCAGGCCGATGAGCACGCCGAGGCCGACCTGCAGGATGGCCCGGCGCGCCACGTGCCGCGCCACCCGCCACGGGTCGGCACCGAGGGCCACGCGGATGCCGATCTCGCGCGTCCGCTCGGTCACCGTGAACGAGAGGATCGCGTAGAGCGCGGACGCCGCCAGGCTGAGGAGCACGCCGACCAGCAGCACACCGCCCAGCTCGATCAGGCCGAGGACGTACCAGTCCTGCTCGTAGACGCGGTCGAGCGGGGTGAAGGCCGACACGACCGCGCGCGGATCGACGTCGAGCGCCAGCGCGCGCACCCGCGGCGCCAGCGCGGCCGGATCGCCCGTCGTGTGGATCGCCAGCCGGACCGGATTCACCGCGCCCGGTGCGAGCGGCTCGTAGAGACCGTCGTCGCGATCCGGCGTCAGGGCGTGCGCGCCCAGGCGACCCACGACGCCGACGACGTCGAGCCAGGGCCCGGCCGGCGCGCCGTCGCGCGTGACGTACCGGACGCGACGACCGATCGGGCTGCGCCCGCCGAACGCATGGTCCACCAGGGTGGTGTTGATGATGACCGACCGGACCTCGGCGGAGAGATCGCGGGACTCGAACGCACGGCCGGCGAGAATCGGCCGGCCGAGCTCGGTGAAGAAGTCCGTCGCGACGCGGGCCATGGCCACCTGCCTCGGCGTGGCATCGACCGATCCGTCCGGCGCCTCGATCTCGATGTAGCGGATCCGGTGATCCATGCGCGGCAGCGCCGTGCCGAACGTCGCCGCCCGCACGCCGGGCTCCGCGCGAAGCCGCTCGACAAGCCCGGCCTGCGTCCGGGCGGCGCGACGCTCACGGTCGGCGGCCGAATCGCCGGGCGCGCCGGAGACGTCCAGCGTCGCCGAGAGGTACTCGGCCGCGCGAATGCCGTCCATCGCCTCGTTCGGCCGCGTGGACTGGATCTTGCCCCAGACCCCCGCGGCGAAACCGATCGCGACGATGGCCACCGCGACGTCGATCACGATCAGCGCGCTCGACAGGCCGCCGAACCGCACGCCCGACCGGCGCGCGCGCGCGCGCTGGATGTTCCGCTGAATCGAGGCGCCGGTCAGGCGCAGCGCCGGCACGACGCCGGCAATCGCCGCACTGCCCGCGGCGAGTGCCAGCGCGCGGATCACCGTGGCAAGGGTCAGGCGCGGGTCGATCCAGTACGGCAGCGTCAGGCCCACCATCGTCATGAGCCGGCCCGGCAGCCAGCCGAGGATCAGCAGGCCGGCGCCGCTCGCGATGACGGCCAGGACCAGCGACTCGGTGAACACCTGGATCAGGATGCGCGCGCGGCTGGCGCCGAGCGCCGTGCGCACGGCGAACTCGGACGCCCGCGTCGCCGTCCGCGCGAAGATCAGCAGGCCGACGTTGACGCAGGCCACCAGCAGCGGCAGCAGCAGCGCGAACTGGAGCGGGTAGAACTCCGGGAGCGACCGCAGGCCGCCCTCGGCGGGGAAGCCGAACATCAGGTGCCACGTCGGCAGCACCGAGGGCCGCAGCCGTTCGAACGCCTCCGGATCGCGCGCGGCCACCGACCGGGTCAGCGCCGCCACCTCGGCCTTCGCGTCGGCCGCGGCGACGCCGTCGGCCAGCCGTCCGAGGATCCGCACCTCGGTACCTTCACGCGGCTCGACGCCCGCGCGGTCGGCGAGCGGCAGCCAGACCTGATGGCGCGCGGGGAACAGGAAGCCCTCGGGCATGACGCCCACGATCGCGTGCGGGACGCCGCCCACGCGAACGGACCGGCCGATCACCGCCGGGTCCCCGCCGAACCGCGTCTGCCACAGGTCGTGCCCGATGACGACGACGGCCGCGGCTCCCGGTGACTCGTCGGCCGGCCGAAGCGTCCGACCGAGCAGCGGCGGCGTGCCGAGGACGTCGAAAATCGAGGCCGTCGTCTCGAGGCCGCGCACCGACGCGACCGCGTCGTCCGGATCGAGGTTGAACTCGCCCGACCGGAAGGCCGCCATCGCGTCGAAGCTCCGGAGCGACGACCGCCAGAGCGCGAAGTCGCCCATCGTGGCCTCGGCATGCACCGAGTCGCGCGTGTAGCAGAGCATCCGCAGGCGGCCGTTCGGGTCCTCGGGCAGGTGGCCTTCCAGCGCGTCCACCACGTGCATCGGCGCCAGGCCCGTCGGGATGCCCAGCGCGAGCGCGAACACGGCCACCGCGGTGAGGCCGGGATGCCGCCCCAGCATGCGCACGCCGAGACGGACGTCGATCCACGACGGCCGCCAGGTCGAGGGCCGGAAGCGATCGGTCCAGAGGCTCGCCGCGGACGCGACGATGTTCACGAGGTCGCGTCGCCGGACCTGGCCGGGGGTGAGACCGCGCGCGAGATCCTGCTCCCGCGCGTCGTCCAGGTCGCGCAGCACGAACGGCGCTTCCGCGCCGCGGATCAGCAGCGCGGCCAGCGCGCGCGCGATCCACGACCGGCGCGGCGTCACTGTCCGTCCTCCGTCAACTCGTCGAGCCTGGCGAGCAGGCCGCCCGCCATCGCCTGGATCGTGGTGTAGCTCTCCTTCAGGGCGCGCGCGCCGGCAGGACTGATTGCGTAGTACTTGCGGGGACGGCCCGCGCGGCCGGGCACGGGGTCGCCGACGCGCGCGACGACGAAACGCCGTTCGGCGAGGCGGCCGAGCGCGGTGTTGATCGCGCCCGACGAGACGAGGCGGCCGGTCCGCCGCTCGATGTTCTCGCGGATGGTGCCGCCGTAGGCCCCATCACCGAGGTCCAGCACGGCGTAGAGGATGAGCTGTTCGAATTCGCCGAGATATCCCATGGAATCGCGCTCGCTCCGGATTAAACCACAGCGTAGCTAAATACGCAATCCTGCCGGATTCCGGACCAGGGCCGCGGCTGGAAGGTGCGGTAAGGTGACGCGTATGAGGACGACTCGGGAAGGCGTTGCGCGCGTGCCGTTCCGGCTGCCGCGGCAGGGCGTGTCGCTGCTGGTGTTCACGTGGTAGCGGCCGCGCTGCCGGTCGAACGCCGCGCGCTCGTGACCGCGCTTGGCCGCGAAATCGACGCCCTCGCGGACCCCGATCGCGTCGCCGGCATCCTGCGCGTGGTGCCGGGCGCGCGGACGAACGGCGCGCCGGTGCCACGGCTGCGCGCGCTGGCCGGCCGCGTGCCGCGCGCGAAGGACGCCGAGGCCTTCGAGCGGCTCTGCGCGGCGATGGACGATCTCGCCAGGACGCGCTCGCGCGAACACCTCCTCGTCGGCGCCTTCATCGTCGGGCGACACCAGCGGCTCGTGAAGACCCTGCCGTGGACGCGCGTCGCGCGGTGGCTGGGTGCCGTGGACAACTGGGAAACGTGCGATCAGCTCGCCGCGGAAGTCCTGGCCACGATGGTCGACGCGAACCCGGATCTGGTCGATCGGCTGCTTCGACTCGCGCGCGACCCCGATCCGTGGCAACGGCGGCTGGCGGTGGCCACGGCCGCGTCCGTCAACCAGCGCGGCCGCGCGCAGCCCGCCGTCACGCGCGCGATCTGCGAGGCGCTGGAGCGGGACCCCTCGCCGATGATCCGCAAGGCGGTGGCGTGGGCGCGGCGCGAGCTGGCGAAGCACGATGAGCGCCGCGAGCTGGCCAGGCACGATGCGCGGCGCGGGCTGACGAAGCGCGAGGCGCGCCAGGGACGTCAGTCGGCGCCGGGCGGTGAACCGTCGGCCCGTTCAGCGCGCGGCCGCGCCGCCGCCGGCCGGACACGGCGGTCCTGACAGCGTGGACAGCAGGATCAGCGGGTTCCGCCCGCGCAACGCGACCTCGTGCGACACCGTGCGCGGCACCACGGCGAACCAGCCTGCCGAGACGTTCTGGCGCCGTTCGCCAATCGCGATCGTCGCGTCGCCCGCGACGACATAGAGGGTCTCGTCCGCATCGTCGTGCGTGTGCGCGGCGAGCGGCTGGCGCAGCATGATCAGGCGGGACAGCGTGGCGCCGGAGCAGCCGATGACGGATTCCGCCGTCGGCTCGCGGCCGGCGAGCATCGCCTCGGCCATCGACGGCAGGGACGCGAGCGCCACGGTGCCCGGCACGAGCGCCGGCACCTCGGCCGCGGGCGGCGGCGGGGGTGGCGGCGGTTCGGGCGGGGCCGGCGCGGGCGTCAGCGCGGCATCCACGGTCACGCGCGCGGTGCGCACGGTGATTTCCTTCTCGAGCGTGGTGAAGCCGTCTCGCTCCACGCGCACGCGGTAGGTGCCGGCGCGCACGGTCTGGAACGACACGCTGCCCTGCGCGTTGGTCCTGCCGTCGCGGCTCGACGGTGTCCCCTCGAGCGTGACGGCGGCGTCCTCGAGCGCCGCGCCGGCGCGGTCGGTCACCCGGATCTCGACGACGACGCCGCGAGCGGCCTGGCGGGCCGAGAGGATGGGGGCGGCGCCACCAACCCCGGATGCGAGGATGGCGGCGACGATCGCGGCCACGGTGCGCGGATGTCCCATGTCCCAGCCTAGCCCCGGCCGTCGCGCGGGCACAAGCGGAGACCGCGATCGTGCGCGTCAGCTGCGCATGAACCGCGTCGCGGGCACCCGCGTGGCCCGGCGCGCGGGCACCCAGCTCGCGACGAGTACCGCGGTGAGCAGCAGGCCCGCGGCAGCGCCGAAGATCGGGAGATCGAACGCGCCGCCGCTCAGCACGACACCCTGCACCGCGGCACTCACCGCCAGCGATAGCACCACACCCGCCGCCACGCCCGCGACCGCCACGCCGAGCCCCTGGCGCAGCACCATCCGCAGCACGTCGCCGGGCTGCGCGCCGAGGGTGACGCGGATGCTGATCTCGCGCGTCCGGCTCGAGACGAGGTACGCCTTCACGCCGTACACGCCGATCGTGGCCATGAACAGCGCCATCAGCCCGAAGCCGGCGAACGTGCGGGCGCCGAGCCGCAGCAGCGACAGCACGATCGACTGGTCGCGGAACATCGGCATGGTCTGCATCGAGAGGATGGGCAGGTCCGGGTCGGCCGCCTGCAGCTCGCGTCGCAGTGACGGCAGCATCGCGACCTCGGCGTCGGGCGACGGCGCCGACGTCCGCACGTGCAGGTAGACGCTGGTCGGCGAGTCCATCGCGTACGGCGTGTAGACGTGCGGTTCCGGCTCGGCGTCGAACAGCACGTGGCGGATGGGCGGCGCGATGCCGACGACCTCGAGCACGACCGGCGCGGCGGCGTTGGTCCCGGAGTACTGGACGAACTGGCCGACGGCATCGCGACCCGGGAAGAGGCGCGTCGCCGTCGCCTCGTCGATGATGGCCACGGCTGCCTTCGTGGCGCGCTCCTCGGCCGGCAGGAACTCCCGACCGGCCACCATCGACAGGCCCAGGGCGTCGAAGTAGCTCGATCCGATCGACGTCCACACCGCGCTCACCAGCCCCTCCCCGGCGCCGGGATCCCCGGACCGGAGCGGCGTGCCCACGCGCTGGACGCCGAGTTCGACGTTGACCGGGCCGAACGGCACCAGGGAGCTCAGGCTGGCGGCCTCGACTCCCGGGATCTGCCTGACGCGATCGAGCGCCGCGCCGAAGGCCGCGCGAGACCTCGACGGGTCGTACCCGGCCAGGCTGGGATCGATGTTGATCAGGATGCCGCGATCGAGCGTGAAGCCGGGATCGGCGCTGGCCGATGCCACCGACATCCGCACGAAGAGCCCGGCCACGGTCAGCAGCATCAGCGACAGCGCGACCTGGCCGGCGACGAGCGTGCTCGACGTCCATCGCCGCCCGGTGCGGGAGCTCTCGTCGGTCTGCTGGCCGAGCGCCGAGAGGGTGTCGCGCCGCGCCATGCGCCACGCCGGACCGAGACTGAACGCGAGGGTGCAGACCACGCACGCCAGGAACGTCATGCCGAGCACGAACGCGTCGGGGCCGGCATGCAGGTTCAGCACGGCCGGCATCACGGCCGCCACCGACGAGGCGATGGTCGCCATCAGCAGACTGTTCACCCACGTCGCGAGGAGGAGGCCCGCGGCCCCACCCAGCAGGGCCAGGAGGAGGCCCTCGGTCACCAGTTGCCGGACGATGCGAAAGCGGCTGCCGCCGACGGCGAGCCGGATCGCCAGCTCCTTCCGGCGGGTGTCCGCGCGCGCAAGCAGCATGTTGGCCACGTTGAGCGCGCTGATGAGCATCACCACGCCCGACAGCGCGAGCAGCACGAACATCACGCCGGTCACGGGGCTGTCCGCCTGCGGCCGCGTGCCGATCGAGAAGCGCGAGAGCGGAGCCACCTGGTACTGCTGGTGCTCGTGTTCCACCGGATGCGCCCGCTCGAGATCCGCCGCGACCGCGTCGAGCCGCGCGGTGATGGCAGCGGGCGATCGGCCGGCGGGGATCCGGCCGGCGAGAATCAGGATGCGGCTCGATCGATCCCCGAACGGCGCGCCCCGGTTCGGCAACTGGAAGGCGATCGCGTCGTACATCCCGGTCGGGACCCAGAGGCCGGGGCCGAACATCAATGACGAGCCCGTGAATCCGGCGCTCGCGACGCCGACGACGGTGAACGCGCGGTTGTTGACGGTGATGGATGAGCCGACGACGTCGGGCGCGCCGCCCAGCCGGGTCCACAGGTCGTGGCTGAGGATGGCCACGGGGATGTCGGCGCCCGGGCGTTCCTCCTCGAGCGTGAAGTCGCGCCCGAGGGCGAGGGGCGAACCGAACGTGTCGAAGAAGCCGGTGGTGACGATCGACGTGAACACGCGCCGGATGTCGTCGCCCTCCCGCAGGCCGGCCACGCCGAAGGCCTGCCCGCTGAGCGCCCCGAACAGGTCCGGCCGGTCGCGCAGGTCCGCGAACTCGGGGTACGACACCGCGCGGTAGTTGTCCGGGCGTTCCCGGTCGCGGCTGTAGACGCCGACCACCTCGCCGGCGGCCTGGCCCGGCCGCGACTGGACCAGGAGCATGTTGACCAGCCCGAAGACGGCCGAGGTCGAGCCGATGCCGAGGGCGAGCACGAGCGTCGCGACGATCGTGAAGCCGGGTGCCTTGGCCAGCACCCGGCTGCCGAACCGGACGTCCTGAAGGAGCGAATGCATGGTGTCTCCTGACGTGGACCGCCCGCGCGCCTCGCGGCGCCGGACGAGGCGGCGTTCGCGCAGGCCGTGGACGGCGATGTCGCGCAGCGCGCCGAACGCCAGGACCCACGCGCGGAGCGTCCCGTGCGTCTCGCGACGCCGGGCAATCCGCTCGTGGAACGCCAGCGCCATGGCCGCGCCGAATCGCGCCCGGAAGCCCTCGGGATAGAGCGCCAGCGCGCGGGCCACGCACCAGTCGAGGAAGGCGGTCATGGCCTAGACGTCTCCGTCCGTGAGCAGTCGTCGCAGTCTCGCGCCCCGCACCTGGCGTGCAAGCCGTCGCGCCTCGGCCTCGGCCACGCGCCGGCCGAACGGCGTCAACTGGAAGTACCGGCGCCGCTCGTCGGCGTCGGCGGCCCGCGGCCTGGATTCCCGGACCACGTCCTGCTCCATCAGCCGCGCCAGCGTCCGGTAGAGCGTGCCGGGATGCACCGGTTCGCCCGTGCGCTCCTCGACGGCCAGCATGATCTGGTAGCCGTGCGCCTCGCCCTCGGCCAGGGTCATCAGGGCCTCGAACGCGATCGGCGACAGCGGAAGGAGGTCGTCGGGCTGGCTCTTCACCTGGGGACTCCGGTCGGACGTGAATATTCGCCCCATGCGAATATTCGCATTGTGCGAGTATACGTCGCCGCGGGTCGTCTGGTTCCGCCCGGGGCCGGCTGGTGCCGGCTGGTGCTAGAGCCCGCCCTCGAACACGAC
This sequence comes from Vicinamibacterales bacterium, assembly GCA_041394725.1. GTDB lineage: Bacteria > Acidobacteriota > Vicinamibacteria > Vicinamibacterales > SCN-69-37 > JAWKHR01. Next base: position 126,221 of record JAWKHR010000014.1, read on the forward strand.
CACGGCGATGCCGTTCGGGTCGCGCAGGTACAGGTAGGTCGATCCCCACGGGCGCGGGGTCGGTCCTGCGACCGGGAGATCGGCCGGGAGCCGGCGCCTGAAGGCCTCCAGGTCGTGGACCTTGAACTGCAGGCTCACGCTGCCCGGCGGCGCCTCGGGGCCCTCGTGGATCTCGAGCAGCGCCTCGCGCGCGTCGGGCGAGAGCGCGAGGATCACGCCGCGATCGCCGGGGTCGTCCCAGGCCTCGGCGACGACGAGATCGAAGAGGCGTTCGTAGAACGCGCGCGTCTCGTCGAGCCTCGGCGTGGTGATCTTGGTCTTCAGGGCGAGGGGCGCCACGCGTGAGCTCCTCAGGCTTTCGATCGGATCGACCTGCGCCGCGCGGCGGGCTTGCGTGGCGGACGCTCCGGCACGATCGTCTCGCCGCGTTCGAGCATCGCCACGAGCGCCGCGATCTTCCGGGCGCGGCCGGCAGGGGTCCGCATGTGGTTCGTGCGAAACGCCAGCGCAAAGAGATTCATGCGCCCGAGGGTCCGGAACGTGCGCCGCGCGCGCGGGCTGGCGTCGATGGCGGCCCGGAGATCGGCGGGGAGGGTGTCGGCCGACGCGTGGCGGATGGGCGCGTAGGCCGCCGCCCAGCGACCGTCCGCTTTCGCGGCATCGACCTGAGCCTGGCCGGGCGGCTGCATCCGGCCGGCATCCGTCAGGCGCGCCACGTGATCGCGGTTGACCTGGCTCCAGATGCTGCGTGGCTTGCGCGGCGTGAACCGCTGCAGGAACGAGTCCTCGTCGCCGGCCTTGCGAAGGCCGTCGATCCAGCCCCAGCAGAGCGCCACGTCCAGCGCCTCCGCGTGGGTCACGGTCGGGATCCCCGAGGCGCGCTTGTAGATCCGCAGCCAGAGCTCGTCCTCGCGCGCGTGGTGCGCCGAGAGCCACCGCTCGAAGGCCGCCGCGCTGCGGAACGGCTTGATCTTCCGGGGATCGGGAACGACTGCCGCCATCAATCGACCGTCTGCCGGCGGCGATCATATCGCGGGCGCCTCGCGCGCCCGCGCGCCGGGGTGGAGTCAGCCGCAGCGCCTGGTCAGCCACACGGTGTGGCCGCCGCAGTCCGGATCGTTCTCGACGTGCGCCTCGACGCGGAACCCGTGGCCTGCGAGCAGCCGCTCGTACTCCGCGCGGTCGAGACTGCCATGGTAGAGCGGCTCGCCCTGATACGACCCGATGGCCTCGCCGTGCGCGGTGCCGCTGGTGAACAGGAGCGGTGCGTCCGTTCCAGCGTGCGCGGCGAACCGTGGGAACATCGCGCGCTGGTCGTCCGGATGCAGGTGGAAGAAGCTGTCCCACGCGACGATGCCGTCGAAGCGGCAGCCGAGATCGAGCTGCCGCATGTCGCCGACGAGCCAGGTCGAGTCCGGAAACCGCGTGCGACACAGCGCGATGAGCGAGGGCGCGCTGTCGATCCCGGTCACGCGGAATCCCGCGCCGATGACGTAGCGGGCAATCGGCTCCGCCATCCCGCAGCCGACGTCCAGGACCTCGCCGCCGGCCGGGACGAGGGCCAGGAGCCGATCGAGCCACGCCTGCTCGAACAGCGATCGGCCTCGATCGTGGTCGTAGGCGCGCGCATGGCGCTCGTAGAGGGCGGGAATGTCGTCCCAGAGCATGGCCGGCGTCAGGGTGTCGGTGACTGCCGGTCGCGCATCCGTGCGCGTGCCTGGCGGTCCCGGGACACGAACCAGGTGAGCGCAGCCACCATCGCGAGACCAGCCAGCGGAAACAGGACGCTGTCGGGCATGATGCCGGCCAGGAAAGGGAAGGCGCCCGCCACCACCATCACCGTGCCGAGCGGAGCCAGTCGGTCTCCACCGTTCGATCTGTCCCGAATGCCGAACACAATACTCGCCAGGCCGACCACGATCTGCAGCCCGGCGATGATCCGCAAGCCGATTTCAGTCGAGCTCATGCGGCCTACTTCACGTCCAGGATGAAGCAGCCCCAGTCGGACCGCTGCGTGGCGACGACCACCCAGCGGCCGGCCTCGGGAAAGGGCGTGCCGGACGGGAAGAAGTAGTCGCGCAGTTCGACCGGCACCTTTGCGCCGGGTCCTGGGATCGGCCACGCAACGGCCGAGCTGCGGAATCCGGTGGTCTCGCCGCTCCCGACGCGGCGGCCGCGCACCTGAAGCGACATCTCCGCCGCGCGGCCGATCGGATGGCGGGCATGCGCGGCATTATGCCACCCGCCCGCTCACGTCGAGTACCGCACCCGCACGCCCTTCGGGAACACGCGCGTGCCGTCCAGCGTGACGCCGGGCAGGCTGTCGAGCGCCACCTCGCGCAGCTTCGGCGCGCGCGCCAGGTGGACGAGGCCCGCGTTCGTGATGCCCTGGCACTCGTAGAACTCGGCCTGCTCGAGTGCCGGCAGGCCGCCCAGGATCTCCAGGCTCCGGTCGGTGATCCCCGTGAGACCGGCGTAGTAGTAGCGCAGCGCGTCGAGACCGGCAATCCGCCCGGTGGACGCGTCGGTGGTCTGCCGGCAGTACATGCACGTCAACCGCTCCAGCTTCACGCACCGGCCGACGTGCCGGAACCCGTCGTCGGTGAGGCCGATCGGCGTCAGCTCGCGCAGCGCGGGGAACGCCGGCAGTCGCGACAGCGACGCGTCGTCCACCTGCCCGAGGCCGACGCCCAGGCTCCGCAGCGCCGGCATCGTCGCGAACGCGCGGAAGGCGCGGCTGCCGAAGCCGTCGCACTCGCGGCCCCAGAACCCCTCGAGCGTCCGGGAGCGCGCCAGCGCCTCGAAGCCCGCGTCGGTGGCCGCCGCTTCCTGCGCGCGGAGGTGCCGCAACCGCGGAATCGCCGACACGTGCTCGAACGCACGGTCGTCGCTGAGCCTGCCGTCCATGCCGAGCATCAGCAGGTTCGGCATCCGCGCGAGGTGCGCGAAGCCGTCCGACGTGACGTGGGTGACGTGCCAGAACAGATCGAGATGATTCACGCCCGCCAGCCCTGCGAGTTGCGCGAGCCCGGCATCCGAGAACGGGCCATCGACCAGCAGGTGGTGCTCGCGCGCGTCGGCCGCGCCGGTCGGGGCCTCGCCGAACAGCGGGATGTTCGGCAGCAGGGTCAGGCCGGCGTCGGTGACCAGGCGGCCCGTGCTCAGGCGATGAAGGTGCGCCTTGCCCTGCAGCGCCTCGATCGCGGCGTCCCCGGTGGCCGTGCCGATGAGGTCCACGGCCTCGAGCCGTTCACACGCGCGCAGGTGCACGAGACCGGCATCCGAGATGCCGCGCTGCCACGACAGCTCCAGCGTCCGCAGGTTCGGCAGCTCGCGCAGCACCTCGAGGCCGCGGTCGGTCATGGTCACGCCGCCGAGCGTCAGGTGCTCGAGCTGCGGCATCTTCGCGAGGTGGCGCAGGCCGGCGTCGGTGACCTGGCGGGATCCGCCGAGGTCGAGCCGCGTCACGTGCCCGAGCGTCGCGACCTGCTCGAGCACGGCGTCGGTCATCAGGCCGTTGGACGAGAAGCGGCTGAGGCGGCGCTCGCGCATCAGGGCGACCAGCCGCGTCCACTCGCCGTCGCTCACCTGCCGGCGGGGCGCGGCGAGGCTCTCCGTCTCGTCGATGGCGAACGGGGGCACCGGGGGACGCCCGGTGGCGACGGCGTCGAGCAGGGCGTTCCAGCTGCCGAACCCGGCGTCCTGCGCGATGACGACGCGAACTTCGTCCGGCTGCACGTCGCGCTGTCCCGTCCGGTGCACGCGCTGGCGGAACGCGTAGACGCGGCGCCAGATCTCGGCGCCGAGATCATCGACGGTGAACGCGCGCCGGTAGTGCGCGTTCAGTCGCTCCAGCGCCGCGGCGTCGGTCGCGTTGTGCGCCTGGACGAAGTCCGCCGCCAGGCGATCGTAGCCCTCCGCCGTGAGGAGCGGCGGCGGCACGGCCGGCGACCCGGCACCGATCGCCGCCTTCAGGGCGATCCAGCTCTCATGGCCGTACTCGCGCGCGAGCGCGTGCTGGACGTCGCGAAGCGTGGGCTCGGGCGGCGCGTCGGGCCAGGCGCGCCGCAGCCGTTCATCGGCCTGCGCCTCGTGCTGGCGCAGCGCCTTCAACCAGCGCCGGGCTTCCTTGCGAAACGTGTCGAGTGAGCTGGCGGACGAGATCCGTCGCGGCATGACCACCTTCCTTCCGTTGATGCCCGGAGTCCGCTTCGTCAGGGCCGGAAGTCAGGTCCTTGGGGTCGATCGACGGGAGTGGGTGGGAGCTCGGCTCCCTTGCCGCGGACAGGAGGCGCCCCAGCGCGCGCTGGGCGGAGTGTCCGTCCGTGGGCCGGAGGCTGTCAACCTCGCGCGGTCGCGCGCGCGTCACGGCATGGAGGATGGAGGAGGCGTCCGGGACCGGCCGCGTGACGCAGACCGGCCCCGGATCACCTGGCGATCGAACCTAGACCGCGCGGACGTTCTCGGCCCGCGGGCCCTTGGGCCCCTGGCCCGTCTCGAACGTCACGGCCTGTCCCTCGCGCAGCGCGTCGAACGGGGTGCCGGTGCACGCGGACTGATGGAAGAAGTACTCGGTGTCGTCCGGTGCGGCGACGAACCCGAAACCCTTGTCGCTGACCAGCCGCTTGATGATTCCGTTTACTGATGACATGGCAAACCTCGATGGAGCGATACAGGAAACCGCCGATCGCCCGGGCGGAACGACCTTCCGCCGGGACCATCCCGGCGCGGAGTCGATGAGCTTTGATGAGAAGGAGACGCTGCAGGGAGATTGCGATGTCAGCAATCGTACTCAGGAAAGCCGGACCACCAGTCTACCCGAATGCCCGTCCGGATGCGAATCGGGTCCCCCGGGCCGGCCTTGCCCGGCTCCCGCGACTGTCCGCATTCGCTCGCGCGGCTCGCCCTAGACTGGTGCCATGCGCGTGCCGCTTCGTCACCTCGTGGCCACCCTCGTCGTCATCGGGGCAAGCGGGCTCGCGTGGAGCCCGGCTTCGGCCCGCCAGCAGCAAGCCCCCACATTCCGCGCCGGCGTGACGCTCGTCGGCGTGGACGTGACCGTGCTCGACAAGGACGGACGACCGGTGACCGGGCTGTCCGCCGACGACTTCCGCATCACGCTCAACGGCAAGGTCCAGCCGGTGAGAACGCTGTCGTACGTCCAGGTGACCGAGCCGGCCGGTGGCCCGAAGGCCGATCACGCCACGGACGGTCGCGCGACCGGCCACGTCGTCGCGAGCAACGCGATCCCGGCCGACGACGCGAAGATCTTCATCCTGGCGGTGGACGACCTCTCGTTCGCCGCCGAGGACGGCCGCCGGCTGCTGGCGGCCGCGCGCACGTTCGTGGCCGGCCGGCCCGCCAACGAGCTGGTCGGCCTGGCGACGACGAGCGGATCGGTCGCGGTCAACCCGACGTACGACCGGGCGGCGGTCATGGCCGCGCTCCGCCGGGTCGTCGGCGCGTTCATCGACCCGCGCCGATCGGTGCCGAGCGAGTCGCCGCTGATCGGCATCGGCGAGGCGCTCGAGATTGCGGTCTACAACAACACGTCGGCGCTGGACACCGCGATCACGCGGGAATGCCTCGACGGCGGACGCGCGCTGCAGACCGGCGAGTACGGCGCCGCCAGCAACGCCATCGGCAACTACAACTCCAAGTGCGCCGCCGACGTCGCCACGGCCGCGCGGCTGATGACGGCGCTCGCGCAGGGTCTCGCGCGGCAGCAGGTCGCCGCGCTCGCCGGCGTCCTGGACGCGATGAAGGACGCGCCGGGCCTGAAGCAGATGATCGTGCTGACACAGGGCGTGGCCGGGACGCGCAACCTCGACAGCGTGTTCGAGCCGATGACCGCGGCCGCCGCGGCGGCCGGCGTGCAGGTGTCCATCCTGACGGAAGACGACGAGGGCGTGGACCTCTCGTCGCAGGACCGGGGCGTCAACGGGCTCGCCCAGTCGGTCGGCGGCTCCAGCCTGTCGGACCGCCGCCGCGAGGACCGGCGGATGTTCACGATTGCGCTCCAGACGCTCGCGGACATGTCCGGCGGCACGTTCGAGCGCGTGATCGCCGACGGCGACAACGCGTTCGCGCGCGCCGCGGTGGCCGGGTCGGCCGTCTATCGCCTGGGCGTCGAGGCGCCGCCGAACGCGCGGGCCTCGCAGGCGTTCGCCGTCGGGGCGGAAGTGGCGCGCGACGGCGTCACGCTGCGCGTCAACCGCCACACGTTCGTGCCCGGCGAGTCGGCCGCCACCGCACCGGCGGCGAAGGTCGCGGCCGCGATCAGGAACGGGACGCCGTACTACGGCGTGCCCGTGCGGATGGGCGTCGCCAGGCGGCGCGCGGCCGGCGACGGCGGCCAGGTCGAGCTGGAGCTCGACGTGGACGTGCCCGCGTCGGTGCCGGGTCCGCTGAAGGTCACGATCGGCGTCCTCGACGAGGGCGGCGCGCTCAAGCAGGGCACGCGGACGATCCCGGCGCCGGATGGCCACGCCGACTATCGACACACGGTGACGATGCCCGTGTCGCCCGGTGCCTACCGGATCCGCGTCGCGGCGGAGGACGCCGCCGGCAACGTCGGCAGCGTGACGACCGACGTGGAGGCGCGGCTCACGGCCATGGGCCCGTTCACCGCGAGCGACCTGCTCACGTGGTGGAAGGACGCCTCGGGTCGCCCGCAGATGCTCGCGCTCGACGGCATCCCGGCCGGCGTGGCGGCGCTCAACGCGGGGATCGAGCTGTACCCGGTGGCCGGCCAGGCCGCGCCGAAGGACCTCACGGTGCGGCTGTCCATCCTGGCCGCCAGCGCGCCGGCACCCGTCGCCGAGGTGGATCTCACGCCGCGCACCGACGGCCTCGTCCGCCGGGCCGAGGCGGCGCTGCCGCTCGCGAACCTGCCACCGGGAGCCTACGTGCTCCGGGCCACGGTTCGCGGCGAGGGCGCGGTGCTGGGCGAGGTGACGACCTCGATCCGGATCGCGTCGCGCTGACGTCTCGGGCGATCGCGGCCGGCGCCCGCGGTCTCGCGGCAATCGGCGCGCGGCGAGAACCGGCTCTTTGCTAGAGTGCCCGCATGAACTGGCTGCCGCTGGCGCGCCTGTGGACCCGGCACGCCCCGGTCGCGCGCGGCAAGGATCGCCTGGCCACGCTCGCGCTGCGACTGACCCCAGCACCGCCGGCGGACGTCTGCGTCGAGACCGTCGACGGTCGCCGGTTCCGGATCGATCCCGCCTCGCATGGCTATGCGCCGGTGTATTTCAGGGGCGTGTACGAACCCGGCATCTCACACGTGGTCAGCCGGCTGCTGCGCCCGGGCGACGTCTGCCTCGACGTCGGCGCGCACATCGGGTGGTACACCACGCTGGCCGCGACGCTGGTCGGCCCGACCGGGGCGGTGCACGCGTTCGAGCCACTGCCCTCCGCGTTTCGCCGGCTGGAACGCAACGTCGCGCTGCTCCAGGACTCTTCCTGCGTGGTGCTCAACAACATCGCCCTCGGCGAGGCTCCCGGCGCCGGTCTGCTGCACGTGTTTCCGAGTGAACCCGACAGTCATTCGTCCATCAGCGATCAGGGGCGGCCCGACGCACGCGCGATCCCCTGCACGGTCACGACGCTGGATGCCTACCTCGCCGAGCGCGTTCCGCACGCCCGCACCGTGGCGCTCGTGAAGCTGGATGTCGAAGGCGCCGAGCTGATGTGCCTGCGCGGCGCGCACGGCCTGTTCTCACGGCCGGCGCCGCCGTGCTGGATCGTCGAGATGGCGGCGTCCACCAGCCGGGGCTTCGGCTACACGCCGAACGACCTGCTGGCGCAGATCCGTGCTCGTGGCGAGTACGACTTCTTCACGATCGGGCCGATCGACGGCGCGCTGACGCGCCTGGAGGCCTTCGAGCCGGGCGACCCCGGCGACTACGTCCTGTGCGCACCGAGAGGCCGGCTTGGCGCGAGCCAGGTGAGGGCGCGCTGATGTGGCTCGATCTCGTGCGCTGGTCGCTCGTGCCCTGGGTGGCGCTGGCCGTGCTCGTGACCATCGGCCTGCTGGCCGTGCAGCCCGATCGCCGGCGCTTCGACATCTTCACCCCCCTCGCCTTCGCGGCCTGGTCGCACGTGCTGCCCGTCTACGGACTGGGAGGCCTGGTGCTGGTCGCGGGATGGCTGTCGCCGGCCATGCACCAGCGACCGATGTCGGATGAGATCCTCGTGGAGACGATGGCCGGAGCGCTGCTCGGGTTCGGCAGTCTCGCGCTGGGCTTCGCGGCGCCGTGGGGCCGGCAGGCGGGTGCCGCCCTGGCGGGCCGCCTTCCGGCGGGGCAATGGACGGCCCGCGACGCCCTCGTCCCGGCCCTCCTGCTGCTGGCCTTCGCCACCGTCCTCACCGCCGTCGCATTCGATCGTGGGCTGGTCGGCTATCAGGCCGCCGGGCGCGCCGGGCCGTTCGACGCGGCACTGGCGATCGGCGCCATGACGGCCTCGACGACCGCGCTGGCGCTGCTCGGGCTGATCGCCCTTTCGCATGCCCCGCTCGGCCTGCGATCGGTGGCGCTGTCCGCGTTCCTCATGCGCGTGGTCGCGGACCTGCTGCTGAGCGGCAGTCGCGGCACGCTGCTTCAGGCGGCGTTCCTTCTGGCCGGCTGCTACGCCTGCAGCGGACGGTCCGTGCGCTGGCGTCAGGTCGCCGTACTCGGCGCCGCCTTCGGCGTCGCGGTGACGGTGGGCATGGCCTACGGCTCGTCGTTCCGGGCCGTGAAGGGCAACCAGGACGTGGTCGGCCTGGCGGACACGGCCGGCACCGTGGCGACGGCGTCGCGGGAGGTGCTTGACCGGGGCGTGCGCCGCAACCTGTCGTTCATCTGGACCCGCTTCGTCGAGCGGGTGGAAATCGTGAGCAACGCCGCGGTCGTCGTGGCCGACTCCGATCGACTCGCACCGTTCGAGGCGGCCTACGGCCTCGACGACAACATCTCGCGCTCGCTGATGTCGGCGCTCGTGCCGCGGGTGCTGTGGCCGGGCAAGCCCGCCACGTCGGATCCGCGGACGTTCGGCGAGCTCTATTTCGGATTCCGCAACGCGTTCGCCGTCACGAGCGCGGCCGACCTGCGGCGCAACTACGGCGTCGCCGGGATTGTCGTCGGCATGGCCGCCCTCGGCGTGCTCCTGCGGCTGATCTACGCGGCGCTCATCGAACGTCGAGAGACGTCGTTGTGGCGCGGGGCGGCCTACGTGTCGCTGCTGCTCTCGGTGTCGTACGAGGGGTTCTTCGGGGCCATCGTGCCGATGCTGCTTCGCACCGCCCTGGTGTGCGCGGTGTGCCTCGTCGGCCTGGAATTCGTGCGGCGCGTGACGTCAGGACGGCGGCGCCCCGCCGAGCCACGCGCCTAGCGCGACCACGCAGGTCCCGGCGCCGAATGTCAGCGCGAACGCGAGGATCGCATCGCGCCAGACGTGTCGCGCGATCGGCTCGCCGGGCGGCTGCGCCGCGGTGACGATGCGCACGTCGCCCGCGCGCGTCGCGAGGTCGAGCGCGGCCTCGGCGAGACGGCGGCTCGCGTCCACGTAGGCGGACCGGGCCGCCGCCGCCTCGGTCTCGAGTTTCGTCAGCGTGCGCTCCAGCCCGTAGTAGTCCGCCAGCGTCGTCGGGCGATCCGTGCCCACGTTCTCGGTCTCCAGCAGTCGGGCGAGCCGCGCACGCAACGCATCGGCCGCCGCGTCCTCGCGGGCGACCTCCTGGTCGAGGCCGTCGCCGGCGTCGGCAGGTGCCCCGGACCGGAGGACCTGCTCGATCAGCCGCTCGGCGTCGCGGCCGGTCCGTTCGATCAGCGCATCGACATTGCCACGGATGAGATCCACGCCGGTGGTCCGTCGCCACTCGTCGACGGCGGCGCTGGCCGCCTCGTCGGCCTGGCGGGCGGCATCGACCTGTGACTCGAGTGCCTCGACGAGCGTCGTCGTCTCGGCGCGCACCAGCTCGCGAACCGCGGCGACACCGAGGTCGGCGGTGAGCCCCGCGGCACGGGCCGCCAGGTCCGGGGACGCGAGGCGGACCCTGATCTCGAACAGGGTGGAGTCGCCGAGCGCGTTGGCGCGAAGCGCCTCCCGGCCGAATCGACCCGCGCTGACGGACGACGGGGGCTGATCCAGCGAGAGGGCGTCGACGACCCGCGTCGCGATCGCGGGGTCGGTGATCACCGGCAGAAACGCCGCCGGGGCCAGCGTCGGGACCGCTCCGGCGATCGCGGCCGGCGGCAGCAACTGAATGACGGCGACGGCTTCGTACGTCGGGGGGCGGCTCGCGCGGTAGCCCGCGACGCCGGCGGCCATGCCGGCGGCCACGAGCACGAGCACCCGGATCCGCCGACGTATCGCGGCCTCGATCGGACGAGCGGTCGAGGCGGCAGGGTCGACCACGGGCCGATGATACCAAAGCGGATCCGGCACCGGCCCGGCGCCGGCGGCCGCGCGCTATACTCGCCGTCGCCCCGATCCACTCGTCTGATGACTGGCTCCACCCTCGACTCGGGACCGCGCCCGCGACGGGTCGTAATCGCGTCGGAACTCATGTATCCGGAGCTGACGTCCACCGGGTACTACGTGTCGGCCATCGCGCGCGAACTTGCGGGGACCAGGCCCGTGACGGTGCTCTGCGGGCAACCGACGTACGCCGCGCGGGGCATGCGCGCGCCGCGGCGGGACACCTGGGAGGGCGTCGACATCCGGCGATGCTGGGGCACGACCTTCGACAAGAACCGGATCCCTGGACGACTCGCGAACATGACGACCCTCGGGATCTCGGCGTTCCTGGCGGCGCTGCGGGGCCTCCGGCGGGGCGATCTGGTGCTGGTCGTGACCAATCCCCCGGTCCTGCCCGCGCTCGTGGCCGTCGCGTGTCGCCTCAGAGGCGCCACCTACGTGCCGGTCATCCATGATCACTACCCCGACCTGCTCGTGGCGGCCGCCGGCCTGTCCGAAGGTTCGATCCTGGTCCGGGTGCTGCGCGCCGCCAACCGCACGCTCTTCCGGGGCGCCGCGCGCGTCGTGGTCGTCGGACGCGACATGAAGGCGCGCTTCGCCCGGCACTACCCGGACGTGAAGACCCCGGTCGATGTGTGCCCGAACTGGGCCGAGGCCGACCGTGTGTCCCCCGCCGACCGCCGTGACAACGCGCTGCTCGCCGACCTGCGGCTGACCGAGCGGTT
>JAWKHR010000015.1:0-135369 GCA_041394725.1 Vicinamibacterales bacterium
GCCCGCGGCGTGAGCACGCGCTGGCGCCAGACCGCGAGCGCGATGAGCACGAGCAGGATCGGCCCGAGCAGGAGCGCGCTGAACTTGCAGAGCACCGCGGCGGCCACCGACAGCGCGAGCCCCGCGACACGACCCGTCGTCCACCGCCCGGTGATTCGCCAGAAGAAGAACAGCGCCGCGAACATCGCGAGGGTGACCGCCAGGTCGGTGGTCACGAGCCCGGCGTGCGCGGTCAGGTTCGGCTCCAGCAGGTAGAGGGCGAGGGCGATCACGGCGGCGCGGAACCCGAGCCAGGCGGCCGCCCAGGCGAAGACGAGCCCGCCGAGCGCGATGCCGAGAAGCACGGTCATGAGACGCGCCGGATGCAGGAGGGTGTTCGCGTCGTTCTGCTGGTACAGGAACGCGTGGCCGGTGTCGAACGGCCCGGCCGTCGCCACCAGGCCCGGCGCGGCGCTGGCCCAGCCGGACGGGTCCCACCCGACGTCCGGGATGGCCAGCAGCGGCAGGGCGGCCCAGATCCGGGCAAGCGGTGGATGCTCGATGGCGGGCCGGTAGTCGCCGTGCGCGAGCGCCGAGTAGCCCGCCAGCAGATTGCCCGGCTCGTCGAAGGTCGCCGACTCGCGCGCGATCCGGCTCGACTGCCGCGCGCCGTAGGCCACGCCGAACGCCAGCAGGATGGCGATCACGATGATGGAACGCGGCCACGCGGACGCCCCTGCCGGCGTGGCCGGGACGGCGTCCCCACCGCGAGGCCCGTCCGGGCGGGTTCGCGCGCCGGACGGTCCCGCGGCCCGGGACCGACCTGTCGGCTTCGCCGCTCGAGACGACCGCTTCGCCTGCTGCCCGGGTCGGGACACGCACACCTCCGGCACGCAGCCGTGGCAGGCAGGCTCTGGCGGAGGCTCACTTATGACGCGTACTTATTAAGTTGGGTTTGTAAGTCGAGCTGAATTACTAACTTTTGTCCGGAGTCGGACAGGCCCTCAGCGCCGGAGGGCCTCGACCGGCGAGAGCCGCGAGGCCCGGATTGCGGGGCGCAGCCCGGCCGCGAGGCCGACCGCGAGCAGGAGGAGCGCCGCCAGCGCCACGACGATCGGCTCGGGCGTGATGCCGAAGATCCACCGCGCGAGAAACCGCTCGCCGAGCACCAGCGCCAGTGCGCCGGCGGCCAGGCCCGCGAGGAGCGGCCGCAGCGCCTGGCCCAACACGAGGGCGACGATGGCCGGCCGCGAGCCGCCCAACGCGACCCGCAGCGCGATCTCGCCGGCGCGCTCGTGCACCGCGTAGGTCAGCACCCCGAAGATGCCCAGGCCCGCCAGGCCGGCCGCGAGCACGCAGAACGCGCCGAGCAGGTCGGCGGCGGCCCGGCGCGGCGCCACGCCGCTCTCGAACTGATCAGCCACCGTCGAAATCGCGTAGATGGGCTGCTCCGGATCCAGGCCGCGCACCAGGCCGCGCACGTCCTCCACGACCCGGTCCGCGTCGGTGCGCGTCCGGACGACGACGTAGAGCTGCGTGCGGCGGCGGTCCGGAATCTGGCGGACCGAGGCGATCATCTCGGGCTGCGGATCCTGCGCCAGCCCCTGGTTGCGGACATCGTCCACCACGCCCACGATCTCGGCCCACTGGCCGTCATTGGCGGGGCCGATCACGCGGACGCGCTGCCCGACCGGATCGCCGCCCGGGAAATAACGCGCGGCGAGCGTCGCGTTGACGACGACCTCGCGGGCGCCCGTCACCGGCGCGCGCTCGTCGAACCAGCGGCCGCGCGCCAGCCGCAGGCCGATCGTGTCGCGGTAGCCGGCCGCCGCGGTCGTGTAGAAGGCGGTGGGCAGGGCATCGCCCCGCGCGATCTCCCTGCCCGCAATCTCGAACTGGCTCCGGCTGAACAGGCCTGGCGGTGGCTGGTTGGAGGCGCTGGCGTGCTCGACCGCCGGCAGCGCACGGATGCCGTCGAGCAACTGGTCGAAGAACGCCAGGCTTCGATCGCCGTCGTACCGCGCGACCGGCAGCGTGACCCGCATCGTCGTGAGGCGCGACGAGTCGAAGCCGCGGTCCACGTCGAGCAGGCGTGACGTGTGCAGCGCCAGGAGCGCGGCCGCGCCCGTGACCGCGAGGGCCGCGGCCACCTCGAAGGCGACGACGACGGCGTGCCAGCGGCGCGTGGCGCGGGCGCCGACCGTGCGGCTGGCGGCCTCGTTGAGGATCTCGGCCGCCTGGACGCGGGCAAGGTGCAGGGCCGGCCCGAGACCGACGAGCACGGCCGCGGCGAGCGCCGCGCCGACGACGAGCAGCAGGACGCGCGGGTTCAGCACCGGCTCGATCTCGGCGGGCAACAACCCGCCCGGCGCCCAGGCCTGGACGGCCTGGAGCGCGAGCCAGGCCAGTCCGACGCCCACGACCGCGCCGGCCAGCGTCTGCACGATCGACTCGCCGAGGAAGGCGCCGATCAGCCTGGCTCGGCTGGCCCCGAGCGCGGCCCGGACGGCCGCTTCGCGCCGCCGGCCAGCGGCGCGCGCAAGCAGCAGGCTCGCGAGGTTCGCCGTGACGAGCCAGAGCAGCAGCGCGGTGCCGGCGAACGCCACCCACGTCACGCCGCCGAGGCTCCATGCGTCGATTTCCGTCCACGGCTCGGTACCGAGCGAGTAGCCCTGGTACTCGGGAAACGCCTGACCGAACGTCGCCGTCGTCCGCTGCGCGATCTGGTCGAGGTCGCCGGCCACGCGCTCCGGCGTCGCGCCCGGGCGCAGCCGCGCGAGGATGTTGAACTGCCGGCGATCGCGCGGGAGCGTCTCCGCGCGATCGGCCATCGGCACCCAGAGATCCGTGCCGTAGAGGCGCGTGCGCGGTGGCATCACGCCGACCACGTCGAAGATCCGTCCGTTGAGCCGGAACTGCCGGCCGATCGCCCCCGCGTCGCCGCCGAAGGCCGATCGCCAGAACGCGTGGCTGATGATCGCGACCGGCGCGGCGGCTTCGACCTCGTCGGCCGTGAACCCGCGACCGAGGGCCGGCGCGACGCCGAGCGTGTCGATCGGATCGCCCCACGCGAAGGCGGTGAAGACCCGTCGCGGCTCGCCGTCGATGACGACGGCTTCGTTGTTCAGGTCGAAGGCGATGACGTGATCGAGCGTGGTGGACTCGCGCCGGACGTCGAGGAACTCGGGTGCCGAGATGCTCTCGAAGAAGCTCAGGGCACGGTTGAGGCGGGGGTAGGCCGCGCCGACGCCCACCAGCCGATCCGGTTCGGGAAAGGGAAATGGACGCAGCACGGCGGCGTCCACCACCGCGAACATCACCGCGTTGGCCGCGAGGCCGACGGCGAGCGAGGCGATGACCGCGGTCGAGACGCCGGGATTGCGCCGGAGCCCCTGCCAGACCCACGCGCCGAATCGTCCTGCCATCGCCCGTCCCCCAGTGGCGGACCCCACGTCGCCCGCACGATGCCGCATCTTGCGCCACCGGGTGCCGGTGGGCAACCGCCCGGGGACGAACACCGGCCCACGGGGACGAACCACGCCAACCAGCACGGCGAGCCTGGCGTCCTATCTGCGCTTCGACACACCGCCACCGCCGGCCTGCCAGGCGCCGAAAGGACGTTCTTGGGACAGAAGCGTACTCGAACGCGCTCGACGACCCGCTCGGCGCCGATCACCGGCGCACCAGAAGGCCGGGCGCGAAGGACGACGCCGGGCACCACGCCGTGGTGGTACTGGCTGGCGCCGATCCCGCTCGCCGGCGTGCTCGCGTGGCTCGGCCTGATCAGCACGCACTCGATCCGCTACGAGGAGCTGGCCGAGTCGGTCCGCAACGTGTTCTGGTTCGACGAGCGGCTCGTGTACGACGGCGTCTACAGCAACGTCGGGTGGTACGGAACGCTGCTCGCGGCCTACCGCCTGTTCGGCTTCTCGCTGTACACGGCCAAGGTCGTGCGACTGGCGATTCACGTGGCCGGCCTGTTCGCGCTCGCCGCGGTGCTGCGACGTGGCCTCCGGGCCGGTCCGGCGCTCGTCCCGCTCGTCGTGGCGGGGCTCTCGCCGGCGGTGCTCTACTTCGGCACGCTGCAGACGAGCTTCGGCCTCGACCTGCCCTACGCGGCCATCTGCCTCTGGCTGCTCCTGGCCACCAGGCCGGCGTCGCCCGGCGCCTGGTCGGTCGCGGCGGCCGCGGGCTGCGGCGTGGTCGCGATGATCGCGGCGATGTCCTATCCCGTCTTCGTGCTGTACGTGCCCAGCCTCGCGCTCGTCGCGGTGTGGCACGCGCGCTCGTCGCAGGCGGAGGCGGACGCGACGGCGCGTGCGGGCCGGCTGGTCGCGGCGGGCCTGGCCGGCGCCGCGCTGCCGCTCGCGGCCGTGTTTCTCTGGGTGCGGACGCCGGAGATCCTCTGGCACGATCCGGCCACCGGGGCGGGACTCTTCCGGGGCGGCGGACAACTCGGCTTCGATCCGGCCACGATCGCGCGCGCGCTCGGGCTCGTGGCGGGCGACCTGTTCACCCGGGGCGCGAGCTACTACTACGACGTGACGCGTCCGGACTTCTCGGGCGCGATCGGCCTCATCGGGTGCCTGGGGGTCGTCGCGTGGTTCGTCCTGCTGGCCGCCCGACGCCGCGTCGCCCCGCTCGTGGCGATCGCGATCGGCCTGCTGGTGCTGCTGGGTCTCGGTGTCCCGGCGCTGACGGTGGACGGCGAGCCGGGCCTGCGCCGCAGCACGCCCGTGCTCGCGGCGTTCTTCGCCATGTACGCCTTCGCGTGGCGCGAGGCGCGCGGCGGCGCCGGCGGTGCGCGCCTGCGCACGGCGGCCCTCGTCGCGTGCCTGCTCGTGCCGGTCGCGCACGTCACGCACGTGCCGTCGCTCGCCGCGGATCTCGCGCGGGCCAACCCGTTCCAGGACTACCAGTGGTTCTCGGTCGCGCCCACGCCCGCGGCGTCGCTCGACCGACTCCGCGCGCAGATCGAGGCGGGCCAGCGACTGGGCTGCCCGCGCGATGCGGCCGGCCAGGTCGTGCCCTGCCGCCTGCAGGAGATCTACGCGGCGCTCGCCGGCTGGTATCGGTGGAACGAGGGACGCGATCGCCCGATCGAGGCCTTCGACTGGCGCACGGGCGATCCCATCCCGCTGACGACGGAGATCTGGACGAGCGGCTACTACCCCACCTGCACCCGGCCCGAAGCCTGCCGCCAGGAGATGGAGCGGATCCAGGCCGAGCTGGCGCGCGGCGGCGCGGCCGCCGGGTCGTCACCACCGCGATGAGGGTCCTGCGGTAGGGTACGGCATGACCGCTCCCGCCCGGGCGCCGTGCGACCCGGGCGTCATCCGTGCCGCCCGACCCGGCCCCGGCGTCTCACCGCGCGCCCGCCGCTGGGTGCTGGTCGCCACGGTCCTCGGCTCGAGCCTGGCGTTCATCGACGGGTCGGTGGCCAATCTCGCGCTGCCCCGCCTGCAGACGGCCTTCGACGCCGACATCGCCTCCGTGCAGTGGGTGGTCGAAAGCTACGCGCTGCTGCTGTCGGCGCTGCTCCTGGCCGGCGGCGCGCTGGGCGACCGCTTCGGGCGACGCCGCGTCTTCGCGCTCGGCACCGGACTGTTCGGCGCGGCGTCGATCGCCTGCGGCCTTTCGCCCGGCATCGGGCCGCTCGTCGCCGCGCGGGCGGTCCAGGGCGTGGGCGGGGCCCTGCTCGTGCCCGGCAGCCTCGCGCTGATCAGCGCGGCGTTCGACGAGCGCGCGCGCGGCCGCGCCATCGGCATCTGGTCCGGCTTCTCGGCGATGTCGGCGGGACTGGGGCCGATCATCGGCGGCTGGCTGATCGAGCAGTTCTCGTGGCGCTGGGCGTTCCTGATCAACGCGCCGCTCGCCGCGGCGGTGGTCGCGATCGCGCTGCTGCACGTGCCGGAGAGCCGCGATCCCGACGCGCCGCCGCGGCTCGACTGGACGGGCGCGCTCCTCGTCACCCTCGGCCTCGGCGGGGTCGTCTACGGGCTGATCGAATCGCAGCGCGACGGCTTCGCGGCGCCGCGCATCCTGCTCGCCCTCGGCGCGGGCCTCGTGCTCCTCGTGCTCTTCATCGGCGTCGAGCGGCGCGCGCCGCATCCCATGCTGCCGCTGTCGTTGTTCCGGTCGCGCGCATTCGCCGGCGCCAACCTGCTGACGCTGTTCCTCTACGCCGGCCTGAGCGCGGTGTTCTTCTTCCTGCCGTTCGCGCTGATCCAGGTGCACGGCTACACCGCGACCCGGACGGGCGCCGCGCTGACGCCGTTCATCGCGATCATGTTCCTGCTCTCGCGCTGGTCGGGCGGCCTGGTCGATCGGCTGGGCGGGCGCCTGCCGCTCATCGCCGGCCCGCTCGTCGCGGCCGCCGGCTTCACCGGGATGGCGCTGCCGGGAACCGGCGGCTCCTACTGGACCACCTTCTTCGTGCCCATCGTCGTGCTCGGCCTGGGCATGGCGATCAGCGTGGCGCCGCTGACGACGGTCGTGATGGGGGCCGTCGAGACGCGGCATGCGGGCACCGCGTCTGGCATCAACAACGCGGTCTCGCGCACGGCGGGCCTGCTCGCGATCGCGGCCCTCTCGGTGGCCGTCTCGGCGACGTTCGACCGGCACCTGGACGCCGCCCTGCCCGCGCTGCACCTCACCCCGGCCGCCGCGCAGCGCGTCGCCGCCGAGCGCTCACAGCTGGCGGGCATGTCGGTGGATCCGGATCTCGACGCCTCGACGCGCGAGGACCTTCGACGGGCCATCGACGAGGCCTTCATCGCCGCATTCCGGGTCGTCGCCCTGCTCTCCGCGCTGCTCGCGGTCGCGAGCGCGGCGGTCGCGTGGAGGTCGATCGACGGACGCCGGAAGACCGGCTAGCGAATCACGCGCTGCGGCCCGGTCTCGACCGGCAGGCCGGCGCGGCGGGACCAGTCCTCGAACGAGCCGTCGTAGAGCAGCACCGGATGGCCGAGCGCCCGCGCCGCGTAGAGCATCGCCGTGGCCTGCTGGCCGATGTGGCAGTAGCCGACCACGGTGTCGCCCGGCTTCACGCCGGCGGCGTCGAACGCGGCGCGCAGATCCGCGTCGGGCTTCACCCGTCCCTCGTCGTCCACGAGCGACGAGTACGGGATCGACCCCGCGCTGGCGATGTGCCCCGCCCGGTGCGGCGCCGACTGGGTGCCACCCGTCTGCGTGCCGTCGTAGAACGGCGTGAGCCGGGCGTCCACGACGCGGTAGCCGGACGTCGCGCGGTGCCCGTTGACGAAGTCGGCGTCGACGACGAGCGGCCGCAGCTGAAGCGGTGACAGCGTGCCCGTGCGGGGCGCCGGGACGTCGGTCGTCACGGGACGGCCCTCGGCCGTCCAGGCCGTCATCCCGCCGCTGAGGATCGACGCCCGATCACCCAGCCCCGCATAGTCGAGGGTGAACAGGATGCGGGTGGCCTGCGTCAGCTCGGACCGCACGTAGTAGACGACGATGCGGGAACGGTCGGAGATGCCCCAGTCGGCGAGGGCGGCACGCAGGCCGTCGGCCGGGAGCATCTGCAGCCGCAGGCCGTCGGCAGTCTGCGCGACGTCCGACATGCGGACGAGGCGCGCGCCGGGGATGTGCCGCGCCGCATAGGCGTCCTCGGCTCCCACGTGCAGCAGGACGAGGTCGGGATCCGCGAGGTGCCCCGCCAGCCAGGCAGTCGAGACCTCGACCGCGGCGCGCGGCGACTGGGCCGCCGGGGCCGCGGCCAGCACGCTGCCGGCCGGCGTGAGATTGAGGGCGGCGGCGGTCACGGCGGCGATGGGTGCGGATAGGTCGAGGCGCATCCGCCGATGTTCGCGCAATCGGCCCGCCACGTCCAGCGTGTCCGCGACGTGGACGTGAAAGACTGGGGTGATGCCCGCGCGCCTGCGCTTCGACTTCGTGGACGCCGCCGGCCGGCCGGCGCCGGTCGTCTTCGCGTCGCTCGTGGCAACCGTCGAGGCGCATCGTGTCGACGAGGTGCGTCCGGCCCTGCGCGAGGTCGAGAGGGCGCTGGCGCGGGGACAACACGCCGCCGGGTTCGTCGCCTTCGAGGCCGCCCCCGCGTTCGACCCGGCCCTGGTCGCCCACCCGCCCGGCGACCTGCCGCTCGTGTGGTTCGGCCTCTTCGACGCGCCGGCACCGGCGCTGCCGCTCGACGATGAACGGACCGCAACCATGGGCGGGACGACGCCAGGCGAGGCACGGTCGCCGGTCGCGCGCTGGACGAGCACGCTGCGCCCAGGCGAATACACCGCCGCCGTCGAGGCCGTGCGCGAGGCCATCGCGGCGGGCGACGCCTACCAGGTGAACTACACCTACCGCCTCGCCGCCGATCTCGCGGGCGTGGACGTGCCGGCGCTCTACGCCGCGCTGGCCGGGTCGCAGCCGGTGCCCTACGCGGCGCTGCTCGACACGGGCGACTGGCACGTGCTCTCGCTCTCGCCGGAGCTGTTCTTCCGGCTCGAGCCGTCCGGCGGGGGCACGCGGATCGTCATGCGCCCCATGAAGGGCACCGCGCCGCGGGGGCTCTGGCCCGCCGACGACGACGCCCGCGCGGCGGCGCTGGCGGCGTCGGAGAAGAACCGCGCCGAGAACGTCATGATCGTGGACCTGGTGCGCAACGACCTCAGCCGCGTCTGCGACGTGGGGTCGGTACGCGCGACGGATCTCTTCCAAGTCCAGCGTTTCCCGACAGTTCTGCAGATGATCTCGACCGTAGGGGGACGGGTCTCACCGGGCGTCACGCTGACCGACGTCTTCGGCGCGATCTTCCCGTCCGGGTCCGTCACCGGCGCGCCGAAGACGAGCAGCCTGCGCCTGATCCGCGCGATCGAACCGACGCCACGCGGCGTCTACTGCGGCACGATCGGTTACGCGTCACCCGACGGCCGGGCGGTGTTCAACGTCGCCATCCGGACGGCGATGGTCCGCGCCGCCACGGGCCGGGCCGTCTTCGGTGTGGGCGGGGGCATCACGTGGGACTCGACGCCCGGCGACGAGTACGCGGAAGCCGAGTCCAAGTCGGCGTGCCTGCACCCGGCGCCGGTCTTTGCGCTGATCGAGACGCTCCGCGCCGAGGACGGCCGCCCGATCCGGGCCGGCGCACACGTCGCGCGGCTGGCCGCGTCCGCCACTCACCTCGGCTTCGCGTGCGATGCCTCGCGAGCCCTGGCGGCGCTCGAGGACGAGGCCCACGCCCGTGGCGCCGGCCGCTGGCGGCTGCGGCTCACGCTCGACCGTACGGGCCGCGTGAACGTCACGAGCCACCCGGCCGCGGCGGCTCCTCCTGACCCGGCCACCTGCGTCTGGTCACCCCTGCCGGTCGAGGCGACCGATCCGTTCCTGTACGTGAAGACGACCCGCCGCGACGTCTACGACCGGCATCTGGCCGCGGGGCTGGCCGCGGCGACCGCGGGCACCGGCGCGGACGCCGGCGCGGATCCCGGCGCCTCTGCCGCCGGGGAGGTCTTCGACGTCCTGCTGTGGAATGCGGCGGGCGAGGCGACCGAGTTCACGCGCGGCAACCTGGTCGTCGGAGACGACGGCGGGATGTGGACGCCACCGGTGTCGTCGGGGCTGCTCGCGGGCGTATTCCGCGGCGAGTTGATCGCGCGGGGCCTGGTCCGCGAGCGGGTCGTCACCGTGGACGACCTCGCGCGCGCGCCGCGTCTCTGGTTCGTCAACAGCCTGCGCGAGTGGGTGCCCGTCCGGCTCGCCGGCGATCACCCGCGCAGGTGCTCGACGAACTCCTCGTCCACGTAGCACCAGCCCCAGTCCTCGCCGGGCTCGTAGGACTGGACCACGGCGTGGCCGGTCGCGCGGAAGTGCGCGGTCGCGTGCCGGTTGGGCGAGGAGTCGCAGCACGCGACGTGCCCGCACACCCGGCACTGCCGCAGGTGCACCCACCGGGCACCGATCTTCACGCAGTCCTCGCACACGCGCGGCTTCTTCTCGAACGGATGCAGCGACTCGAAGTGTGTGCACATGTTCAGAACCCGATCCTCCGCATCACGGCCCGCGGCAGATGCCGGATGACCAGCATCACGAACCGCCACGGCCACGGGGTATAGACGACGGGCGTCCCCCGGTCGATCGCGCGGACGACGTCGGCCGCGACGCCATCCGGCTCGCCCGCGAACGGCGGCGGCTCGAGGCCGGTCGTCATGCCGGTCTTCACGAAGCCGGGCTTCACGCAGACCACCCGGAGTCCCGCCGACCGGAACTTGTGGTCGAGCCCTTCGAGGTAGTACGAGAGCCCCGCCTTCGCCGATCCGTACAGGATGACCGGCTTGCGCCCCCGGTCGCCGGCCACGGAGCTGACGACGCAGAGGGTGCCGCCGCGCGGCAGCAGGCGCGCGCGCGCGTGCTCGCAGAAGACGATGGTATGGGCGAAGTTCGTCGTCAACAGCCGGCGCGTCCGATCGAGATCGGCCTCGAGCACGTCCTGCGTGGCGAAGTCGGCGGCCGTGACCACGACCGTGTCGATCGTGCCGAGCGCCGATGCCGCGGCATCGAGCGCGGGCGCGAACGTCTCCGGGGCGGCCAGGTCGCACGTCGCGAGGCCGACCGCCGATCCCGCCTCGCCGCGTACGCCGAGATCCGCCGCGCTCTTCTCGAGATCCGCGCGCTCGCGGCCGAGCAGGAACACGCGGTCGCCGCGCGCCGCCATCCGGCGCGCGATCGCCCGGCCGATGCCCTTCGTCCCGCCCAGGATGACGACGTTCACGGCCGGTCCCCGAAGAGCCGCACCGATTGCGCGCTGCGCAGCCGGCCCTCGGGGTCCCATCGCCGGCGTATCGCGAGCCACGCGTCGAGCCGTGGCTCCATCGCGCGGAAGTGATCCGCGCGCGTGAACGCGTCCTTCGCGAGGTAGATCCGCCCGCCGGCCCCGACGACGAACTCGTTCAACGTGTCCACGACCCGCTGCGTGTCGGCCCGCACCGGCAGGTCGAGCGCCACCGACGTGCCCTTCATCGGGAACGACAGCAGCCCTTCCCCCTCGTCGCCGCAGTCCTTGATGACGCAGAGGAACGACGCCGCGCCGAGCGTCGTCAGCCGCTCCAGCAGCGCGCGCACCGCGGCGCGCCCGCCAGACGCCGGCAGCACGCACTGGTACTGCGTGAACCCGTGGCGGCCGTACAGCCTGTTCCAGTCGAGCAGCGCGTCGAGGGGATAGAAGAACTTCTCCGGGTGCAGCACGTGCCGGCCGCGCGACCAGTTGACGTGGTAGTAGCACGCGTTGAACACCCGGCCGACCGTGTGCCCCATCACCCAGGACGGGCACTCGACGGGCACGGGCACGCGCAGGACCGGCTTCGGCCGGCGCCGCGGCGCCTCCTCCGGCGTCGCCCAGCGGCCGCAGTAGAGCACGCCGCGTCCCATGTGCCGGCCGCGCGTGAGGCAGTCGATCCAGCCCATCGTGAACGGCCACGCATCGGCCGTGCGGTCGAGCGCGGCGAGGAATGCGTCGATGTCGGGAATCTGCTGGCGCTCGGCGACGATCCACGGCGACGGCACCCGGACCAGCGTGAGTTCGACCTCCAGGATGTGGCCCGTCAGGCCCATCCCGCCGATGGTCGCACGGAAGAGATCCGGCTCGCGTTCGCGCGAGCAGTCGACGACCTCGCCGCTCGCGACGCGCAGGCGCAGCGACCGCACGTGCTGCCCGATCGTCCCGTCGCGATGGTGGTTCTTGCCGTGCACGTCGGCTGCGACCATGCCACCGAGCGTGACGTACTGCGTGCCGGGCGTGACCGGCGTGAACCAGCCGCGCGGCAGGAACGTGCGGATCAGGTCCTGGAGCGCGTAGCCCGCCTCGGCGCGGAGGAGGCCGGTCGCCGGATCGAAGGCGAGGAGCCGATCGGCCAGCACCGATCCGGCGACCACCGGATGGCTCGGCGGCGGCAGCGACGAGTCCCCGTACGACCGCGCGAGCCCGCGCGTGAGCACGGCGTCACGCGTCAGCCGCTCGAGATCCTCGGATCGGAGTTCCTGGCCCGGCACCGCGAGGCGGCCCCAGCCCGAGAGTGACGAGGTCCGCATCATCGGTCGCGGCCAGTATAGAACGCTCCTTGGAGGACGTGGGGAGGGCCAGGGGCGTGGGGCACGTGGGGCCTTGGAGGACGTGGGGAGAGCCAGGGGCGTGGGGCACGTGGGAAGACGCGAGCACGTGGGAGATCGATCGATGGGTGGTTCGGGCCGTCACGGTGTCGCGCGGTCCGAGTGTCGCGCTGCCGCGCGGCCGCGCGGCCGCGCTGCGGCGGTGGCACGCCCTCGAACGCGGCTATCGCGCCGATTGCCTCAGGGGAATCAGCAGGCTGACCACGAAGACCACCGCGCCCCAGGCGGCGGTCACGACGACGGGCAGGTGGCGGGCGAGGTCCGTGAGGCTGGACGCCAGGCCGCCGCCGCCAAACTCCCCGCCGCCAGCGCCCGCGCCGCCGGACCGGAGCGCCCAGGTGACCATCGCGGCACCGGCGGCCTGACCGACGACCGCGAAAACGCCGCGGCGGCGATCGGCGCGCGCCGCCAGATCGGCGGCCGCGCGCGCCTCGTCGGTCGATCGCGCGTCCTCGAGCCTCGCGATGCGCGCCATCGCACCCGCGGCCAGACCCTCGGGTGCCGCTGCGGGGCCCGGCAGGTCCGCCAGCGCGTTGCCGATCGCGCCCGCGAACGCGAGCGTGTCGCGGCAGCCGGCGCACGCGTCGGCGTGGTGACGGGCGGCAGTCAGGCGCTCGGCGGACCACTCGTCGAGCGGCACGGCGTCACAGTACGCGCGCAGTTGAACGCAGGTCATCTCACGGGTCCTCGGTGCCGCGCCAGCCGGCGGCGGTCAGTGACTCGCGCAGCGCTCGGCGCGCGCGAAACAACAGCGTCTTGACGGTGCCGCTCGTGACGCCGAGCGCGGCCGCCACCTCGCTCACCGTCAGGCCGTCCCGGTAGAACAGCATGACGGCCGCGCGCTGGCCCGACGAAAGCCCGGCGACCTCCCGCCACAGCCGGCGCGCCCGCTCATCGTCCACCAGCGCGTCGAGCGGGCCGTCGCCGGCCGGCGCCGCGGGATCGACGTCGAGCGGGGCGCCCTCGCGTGCCACGAGACGCGACTGCTGCCTGAGCCAGTTCTGCGACAGCCGGACGACAATCGTCGCCAGCCACGGGTAGAACGGCCGCGCGTCCTCGTAGGCGTGGAGGTTGGCGTAGGCGCGCACGAGCGCGTCCTGCGCCAGCTCCTCGGCGGCGGCGGGATTGCGGACGAGCATCAGCGTGAGGCCGAACAGGCGGCGCTCGTAGCGATCGACGATGACGCGGAAGGCGTTGCGGTCGCCGTCGCGGACCGCCCGCACCGCCGAGCGGACGCCGCCGGCCTCGTCCCCCTGGCCGGCGGGCGTCGCGGGGTGCGGACGCGCGGGCGCCGCGCCGGGGTCGTTCACGCGCCCGGCTGGTCGGCGTCGTGGATGAGCCCGAGGCCCATCGTGGCGTAGGCGACCTTGCGGGCGCCGAAGAACAGCGGGAACAGGCCGATGAGCAGCAGCGGCGGGAACAGCCCGCCGAGCAGGCAGATGACCAGCCCCTTCAGGGCGAGGTCCACGGCCTGTCGCTTCTCGCGGTCCGTCGCGGGCGCGGCGCGCAGGTACTCGCCGGTCGAGCGGTAGCCGTTCTCACGCGCCTGCCGCCGCACCGCGCGCCAGACGATGAAGACCGCCAGCCCGGCCACGAGGAACAGGCCGAGAAACGAGACCATGATCAGGTCGGCAATCGAGAACGCGGTCACGGGATTCGCCTCCTTCCGTTCACCGGCGGTCAATCGCGCCGGTGCTACCGGGTATACAACGGGGGAGGCGAAAAGGTTGACGAGGGTTCTACTGGCCCCCTCCTCCTCCCCCGCCCCGTCCTCCCCCGCCCCTCGGGTCGCGGTTCTGGTCCTTTTCGAGGTACGGCACGCCGTCGGTCATCCACGCCGGGGCCGGCTCGCCCTTGAGGTAGTGGTCGAAGAACTGGAAGTAGCGGATGGTCAGGTCCTTCCGGTTCGCGAGGCCGCGGAGGCCGTGGCCCTCACCGGGGTACGCGAGCAGGATCGCGTTCTTCCCGGCGTAGCGGAGCGCGTTGTAGAAGTTCATGCCCTCGCTGAACGACACGGTCGGGTCGGCCGTGCCGTGCATGATGAGGAACGGCGCGGGCGCCTCGGTGACGTGCGAGAGCGCCGACTCGAAGAGATACGTCTCCGGCTTGTCCCACGGCGTGAAGCCCCAGCGGCCCTGGCCGTAGAGGTAGTAGTCGTTCCCGTTGGCGCCGCTGCCACCGGAAATCTGATACGACCAGCCCCAGCTCTGGCTGAAGTCCGAGTAGAGGTCCGTCACGCCGGCGCCGACGCCCACCGCGGCAAAGAGCTTCGACCGCGTGCCGATGAATGCCGCGCCCTCGCCGCCGTAGCTGTGGCCGCTCACCGCGATGCGCGCCGGATCGACGTAGCCCATCTCGATGACCTTCTTCACCGCGGCCTCGACGCACTCGAGCATGTCGCTGTGCGAGGAGCCGACGTTGAAGTGGATGTCGGGCAGCATCGTGATGTAGCCCTCGCTGACGGCCTGGATCGGCGACGCGCCCATACCGGTGAGGTAGGACGGCGCCGAGTAGCGGTGCAGGTTCTGCGAGTTCTTCTCGTAGAAGGTCACGAGCATCGGGCGCTTCTCGCCCGGCTGGTAGTCGTCGGGCAGCGCGAGGATGCCCTGCAGGCGCACGCCGGCCTTGTTCTTGAAGTCGAACAGGATGCGGTGGCCCCAGCGGTACTCGGCCTGCTGCGGGTTCGCGTCGGAGATCTTGCGCGCGTCGGTGAAGTCCGGGCCCGAGACCTGCAGATCCGGGAACTCGACGAACGTCTGCCGCGTGAAGAGGAACTTGTCCGCCTTCTCGGCCTTCGTCGGCGTGCTGAACGACGCATCGTCATACACGAGCGACTTCATCTGGCCGCCCTCGAGCCGGTAGAAGCCGCTCTTCTTGGTCCACTGGCCGTAGGCCGAGAGCAGCACGGGCTTCGACAGGTCGATCTCGCGCCGGCCGGCGCCGCCGCCGCGGCCGAGGCCGCCGCCACCGCCGCCACCTTCATCGGGCTCGATGTCGATGTAGCGGAACTCGGTCTCGTTCTTCGCGCCGAGGCCGCCCGTGATGTTCTTCGGCGCGCTGCCGTCGAGCGGCACCGCCCAGAGGTCGTAGCGGGACTCGGCGACCACGGCCGACCCGTCCTTCGTGTAGCCCTGGATGCCGTAAGGCGGGCGCGGACCGAAGTGGTCGAACTCCATGTCGGTGAAGTCGGGCCCGCCCGACCCGCCGATCGCGCGCGCGCGGGCGGCGTCGAGATCGTAGACCTGGTACTTGCTGTCCTTCCAGTACAGGTAGTGCTTCCCGTCGGGCGAGAAGCCGGGCGCGTGCGCGCCGGCGATCTGCTCCTTGAACATCAGCGTCCGCTCGCCGGTCGTCGTGTTGACGCGGTAGAAGTCGGCGCGGTTCGGGCCGTAGTCGCTCACGTAGCTCCGCGCGTCGCGGCCCACGGCCCACCGGCCGTCGGGCGCCACGTCGAGGTCGCGCATCGACTCGTCGGCGAGCTTCACGTACTTGTGGTTCGCGACGTCGAACGCCTGCCGGTAGGTGAAGTTGCGGTCGGCGTCGGCGCGGATCATCTGGACGGACTGGATCCGCTCGTCGCGGCTGTTCCACACGTCCACGTCGGCAACCTCGTCGCGGTCCGGCCGCTCGTTGCTCGTGTCGGGCTCGGGGACCTGCGCCTTCATCCCGAAGAACACGCGCTGGTCGTCGTCGCTCCACGAGAGCGCGGCGCGGTCGCTGACGACCCAGTCCTCGGGGAAGCCGTCGGCCGACGCCGGGTCGAGGACGACGGGCGCGGTGCCGGGGGTGGCGATGGCGGCGCGGACGTCGGGGAACGCGACGAGCAGGTTCGCGCGCTCGCGCATCTCGTCCACGTCGTTGCCCTTGAGCACCGCGAGCGCCTTGCCGTCGTCGCTCCAGGTGAGGCGGTTGTAGACCTTCGCGTCGTTGTCGAGCGGGATGATGCGGCCGCTCCCGAGCTCGAGCGCGAACAGGCCGTTGCCGTCCTTCACCGCGGCGTCCACGGTGTAGGCGAGCAGCTCGCCCGACTTGTCGAAATCGACGTCGGCGACGTTGCCGAGCAGCAGGTCGCGGCCGGTGCCGAGGTCACGGACGATCACGTCCACGCCGCGCGGGCCGGCGGGACCGTTGCCGGCGTTGCCGCCATTGCCACCCTGCGCGCCGCCGCCCCCGCCGCCGCGTCCGGCCGCGCCGCCGCCGCTACCCTGCGCCGCGCGGCGCTTCAGGAACAGGTGCGTCGAGGTCGCGTTGAACGCGAACGTCTGGATGTCCTGCCACTTCGCGACCTCGCCGGTGGCGAGGTTGCGAAGTTCAACGCGCCGCGGCTCGGCCGGCGTCTGGCCGCGCCCGCCGCGGGCGTTCTGTCCGCCCTGCCCGCCCACCTGGGCCGCACCGCCCCCGCCGCCCGCGCGTCCACGTCCACCGCGGCCACCGCGGCCGCCCGGGTCCACCTGGTAGGCGATCCACTTCGAGTCCTTCGAGAACGTGCCGCCGGTCGCGTTGGCGACCTCGACCTCCTGGTTGGTGTCGAGGTTCCGCAGGTGCAGCACCGGCTTCGTCTCGTCCTGCGGGACGTTGGTGAACTGCAGGCTGTAGCTCACCCACCGCCCGTCGGGCGAAATCTCCGCGCCGGAGATGCTCCGCCAGCGCGTGTAGTCGTCCACCGTCAGGACCTTCTTCTGCGACGCCTGCGCCGGGGCGCTCCGGGCCTGGGGAACGGTCGAGGTCGCGGCCAGCACGGCGGCGAGACCGGCCAGGAGCAGGACGGGACGCGAGACGGCGCGCCGGAGGCGGTTCGTGTGGGCCACGGGCATCTCTCCTTGATCGACGTGGTGCGGGCCGGGCGGACCCGACAGGGCGGATATTACTCCCACCGGCGCTCCCCGGGCACCGGGCACGTCCCCCCGGCCGCCATGTGGTCGCCGGTGGCGCCGGTGCCGAGCGAGGGGTCGCGGCCGCGGCTCCGGGGAGGTGGCGCGGGAAATCGGCGAGAATCGCAGACATGCGCGCGATGTTGGTCCTCGCCTCGGTGCTGCTGTCCGGTCTCGGGCTCGGCAGCCTGCAGGACCAGACCGGTGCGATCGCCGGCCGGGTGACGGAACGGGATGGCCGGCCGCTGCCGGGCGTGTCGATCACGGTCACGTCGGCGACGCTCCGGCCGGGGTTCGCGCCGCGGGTCGTCACGTCGCGCTCCGGCGGCGACTTCCGCGTGGATGGCCTGCCGCCCGGCACCTATCGCGCGGCCGCGACGCTCGTCATCTTCGAGACGGTCGTCAACGAGCGGATCGACGTGGCTGCGGGACGGACGACGACGTGGAACGTCGTGCTCGAGGAGGAGACCCGGTGACTCCTCCGCCCACCTCAGCACGTACACGCTCGCCAGCTCCCCGGAGCCACGGCTGCAACGGCTCGCACGCGGTCGGCGCGCGACACCGGCCGCGCGACACCGGCCACGCGACGAGGCTACGATGATCCCGACGTGAGCGCGACGACACCGGGACACGTGGACCCGCGGGCCTGGGCCGCGGACTTCTGGCAGCGGCATCGGCGGACGTTCTGGATCCTGCACTCGCTCTGGGCGCTCATGACGGGCACCGTCGTGCTCTGGCTCGCGCACGAGCGCTACGGGTTCGTGCCGTGGGTCGTCGGCTTCCTCGGGCTGACCTGGCTCTCGACGCTCTTCTTCAGCCGCCGCGGCCTCCGCGACGACGAGGGCGACCGGCCGGCGCGGTTCCGGCAGGAAGTGGCGTCGTACCTGACGCGGATCATGTACCAGGAGACACTGTTCTTCCTCCTGCCCTTCTACTCGTACTCGACGGTCTTCCCGTCCTGGAACGTCCTGTTCCCGCTGGTCCTGGCCATCCTCGCGGTGCTGGCCTGCCTCGATCTGGTCTTCGACCGCTGGCTGCGCGAGAGCCCGGTGTTCGGCCTCGTCTTCTTCGCGTCGGTCTCGTTCGGCGCGCTGAACCTGCTTCTCCCGATGCTGCTCTCGATCGGCCCCGACATCGCGACGCCCGCGGCCGCCCTCATCGCCATCGCCAGCGCGGTCCCGATTGCCGTCCGCGGCGAGATTCCGAGCCTGCGCTCCTGGCTGCTGGCGGGCCTGGCGGCCATCGTCCTCCTCGACGTCGCCATCCGCCTGCCGCAGCTGGTGCCGCCGGTGCCGCTGCGCCTCGAGCAGGTCACCTTCGCGCGTGACCTCGACCGCACCACGCTCGAGACCACCGGCGACGTCTCCGGCGTCGCCGACATCGCCACCCTCCCCGACGGCCTCGTCGTCGTCGCCACCGTCTTCGCCCCGTCGAACGTCCCGGCGACGGTCGCACTCGACTGGTACCGCGACGGCACGCTCATCCGCAGCTCGCGCGACGTCGCGATCACCGCCCACGCCGACGGCTTCCGCTTCTGGGAAGCCCTGCGCCCGGCCACGGTCCCGCTCACGCCCGGCCGCTATCGCGTGATCCTGCGCACGACCGACGACCGGGTGTTCGGCACAGCGGGCATCGAACTCCGCTGAGCAGCTTCGCGGGCAGGCACTGGGGCACTGGGCACTGGGCACTGGGCACTGGGCAGGCAGGTCGCTGGCGGCTTTCGGTTTTCGGCGCTCGGCGATCGGCCCTCGGCGCTCGGCGGGCGGGCCGGCGGCGAGCGCGCCGTTTCACCGCGGCAGCACCGGCGGGTGTGGACGTGCGGGCCACGGTGACTGGGACGGGCGCGCCAGCGCCAGGTCGAACCCGCGCGGAGGGAGCGCGGGCGGGCCGTGGTGGGCCGCCTCTTGCGGCCCACCGCGACGGCCGGCAGCTCGCCCGCCGAGCGGACGGAGCCGCGGGTTTCGCGCGCCCGCTCCCCGGAACCGTGGCCCGCACGTCCGCACGCGCCGGTGCCACCACGGCCACAACGGCGCGCTCGCCGCCGGCCCGCCGCCGACAGCCGGCAGCCGAGAGCCGAACGCCGAGAGCCGACACCCGCAGTCCTCCGCCCAGTGCCCAACGCCCAGTGCCCAACGCCTGATCTATGATGCCCCGTCCCCTGGAGCCCAGAGACCATGACGAAGCGCGCGATCCTGTCGTCGCTGTCCGCCCTGCTGCTGTCCGCCACCGCCCTCGCCGCCCAGCGACCGGCCGACGCGCCGGCCACCGGTCCCTCAGGCACGCCGCCCGATACGGTGCGGCTCGAGGAGCTGACCTGGGCCGAGGTGCGCGACCTCATCAAGGCCGGCACCGACACGGTCATCATCGGGACCGCGGGCACCGAGCAGAAGGGCCCGCACATGGTGGACGGCGAGCACAAGTTCGTCATGCAGTGGACGGCCGACAAGATCGCCCGTGAGCTCGGCAAGACACTCGTCGCGCCCGTCATCGCCTACGTGCCCGAGGGCAGCTGGGAGAACCCCGGCGGCCACATGGCCAAGCCCGGTACGATCACCCTGCCCGACGATCGCTTCGTGCCGCTCCTCGTCAACGCGGGCCGGAGCCTCAAGGCCGGCGGCTTCAAGACGATCCTCTTCCTCGGCGAATCGGGCGGCAACCGCAACGGGATGCGCGACGCCGCGCGGCAGCTCAACGAGCTGTGGGCGGACGGCTCGGCGAAGGCCTACTGGATCGACGACTACTACACCAAGTCCCACAACGACCAGAACGCCTGGATCACCGAGCACATGGGGATCCCCGCCAACGAGATCGGCGGGCACGCGAACCTGCTCGACACGTCCGAGCTGATGTTCGTCAACCCGAAGCACGTGCGGCCCGATCGCTTCGCGCCAGGCGGCGGCTACCAGAACAGCGGCGTGAGCGGTGACCCGAGCCGGTCGTCGGCCGAGATCGGGAAGACCTTCCTCGACATCAAGATCAGGAACGCGGTCGCGGAGATTCGGGGCGTGATGGACGGGTCGATCGGCGACGACGGCATGGCGCGGGCGATGGGACGCGTCACGGCGCCCGCGCGCGGCGGCGGCGGACGCGCCGGCCGGGCCGGTGGCGGCGGCGGACGCGGCGGCAACGCGGCCCGTGGCGGGGGCGGTGGCCGCGGCGGCAACGCGGGTCGCGGAGGCAACGCCGCGCCCGAGGGCCCGCGCCCGCCGACGATGGTGAGCGCGCCGGCGGGGATCATGCCGACGCGGGCGCCCGACACCGTGTTCATCGACGAGCTGACATGGGAGGAAACGCGCGATGCGATGAAGGCGGGCAAGACCACCGTCATCATCCCGACCGGCGGCACCGAGAAGAACGGGTACCACATGGTCCTCGGCAAGCACAATTTCATCGTCACCTACGCGGCCGACAGGATGGCGCGCCAGCTCGGCACCGCGCTCGTCGCGCCGACCGTGCAGTACGTGCCGGAGGGCAACGTCGATCGCCAGAACCCGGGCGCGATCTCCAACCCGTCACCGGCCTACGACCAGTTGCTCGACGCGGCCGCGCGCAGCCTGCAGGTGCACGGCTTCACCGACATCCTGTTCATCGGCGACAGCGGTCCCAACCAGGCCGGCATGCGCGCCGTCGCCGACGCGCTGAATGCGGAGTGGAAGGACACCGGCACGCGCGTCTACGCGCTGACCGACTACTACGAGGGCGGCCGCGACCGGTACCGCGCCTGGATGCAGCAGACCTTCGGCTACGACGACACCATCGTCGGCAGCCACGCCGGCATCAGCGACACGTCGCAGATGCTCTTCGTCCATCCAGAAGGCATCCGCAAGGACCAGATCAAGCCGTGGGGCGGCCCGGCCGACTCCGGCGTGTCCGGCGACCCGACGAAGGCGACCGCCGAAATCGGACAGAAGGGGATCGAGTTCAAGATCGCCGCGGGGCTGGACCAGTACAGGGCGTTGAAGGGAAGACAGTAGGGTCCTGAGGGTCCCAGGGTTCAGCGGTTGCGGGCCGAGACGCCGAAGCCGAACGTCCAGACGAATCCGGATTCGCCGGGGTCGAAGAGGAACGCGACCTCGGGTCGCAGGACCAGCGTCGATCCGGTGTGCACGCCGGCGCCGATGCCGAACGCGACGAGAAAGTCATCGGGACATCCCTCGCAGAGCGGCACGAGCAACCGGCCTGACCAGTTGAGGTCCACGCGGCGGCCGACCGGCGTGGTGACGACAACGCCGGGATGGAAGGCCCACGATTCGCGGACGTTCACGTCCTCGCCGAACAGGAAGCTGAAGGGCGCGGTGATCGCCACCCGGTCGCGCACGACGCCGATGCGCGGTCCGAAGGCGAACCCGTTCACGCCGCCGCCCCCGTCATCGAGCTCGATGCGCCCGTACGCGGCGCCGAGGTTGAGGCGTTCGGCCACTCCGACCTGCGCCTGCACGCCGACGGTGGTCACGACGTACTCGGAATCTCCGTCGGCGGTGACGCCCGCGCCGCTGACGCTCGGGCTCACCTCGAACCGGCCCGGCTGGAGGAGTCGGGCATCCTGATAGAAGGGGGCACAGCCAGCCGCCCCCAGAACGACCGCCGCGAGCACCGACGCCGCACCTGGAAGCGACAGACGCATGGGACACCTGCCCTGGACGCAGAGGGTCTCGTCCGACGGACGAAGGAGAGCAACGTCGGTGCCAGCGGTCCGGGTCGGCCCGGGCGAGGAAGGCGCGATCGCCCGGGGTTCCGGAGGGCGTCCTCGGGAAACTTGCGCGGTCACCCCGTGACCTTCCCCCAACGCCACCCGCCGACCCGGGTCGGCGTCAGTCCGCGGATGACTCGATCTCGGAATGTGCCTTGCACGAGTCGTGCGTGACGGGTCCCTTCCATGGCGTACCGACACTCTCACCTGCCGGTCAAGGTCGCCGCGACCGGTGCGCTGGTCGCCCTGAGCCTGGTCCTGGCGACCCCGGCTCGCGGCCAGGCGCTCGAGCCGGACCGGACGTTCGACACGCTGACCTTCCTGGTCAACCTCGGCGATCGCCTGACGGTCGTCCAGTCCGACGGGCGCCTGGTGCGGGGCGCGCTCGTCGAGATCACGCTCGATGATCTGGTGCTCGACACGGGTGGCGAGCGGCGGCGGCTGGCTGCCGGCGGGATCGTGGAGGTCCGCAAGCGCGACGCCGACCCGCTGTCGAACGGCGCGGCCCGGGGCCTGCTCCTGGGCGCGGGGCTGGGCCTGGCCGGCGGGCTCGTCGCGCACCACCGCAATGGCAGCGCGCCGGTGCCGTACGTGATCTTCCCGTCGGCCGTGTTCGCCGGCGCCGGCGCGGCCCTCGACGCGTGGCGCCAGGCGGAGGTCGTCGTGTGGCGGGCGTCCGGACGCGGCGCGGCTCCGCCGGCCGCCACGGGCAGCCGCGCGGCGGACGCCCTGCTCCTCCGCCTCGATCTCGGGGACCTCGTATCCGTGGAAGACGCCGGCGGCCGTCGCGTGCGCGGACGCCTGCTCGCCGTCACGCCCGACACTCTCGTCGTCGGTGTCGGCCGCGACGCGGCGCGGCGCAGGCCGTCGCGCGTGGCGACGTCCGGCGCGTCGCCCGGTGCTGCGACCCGCTCCGGAACGGGATGCTCATCGGGGCGATTCCGATGGGCGTGGGGTTCGCGGGGAGCGAGCTTCACGGAAGATCACGAGCGTGGGCGCGGGACTGCTGCTCGGGGTCTGATGGCGGGACTTGGCGCGGGCCTGGGCGCCGGCATCGACGCGCTCGTCGCCCGTGACGTGGACGTGTTCCGCGCGGACCGGCCGGTCACCGTGCGGGTCACGGGCGGGCCGGGTTCAGTGTGGGTCGTGCTGCGGTTCTGACGGCCGGCAGGTGCGGAAGACGGGAATCGCGGTCCGCTACGCCGCCTGCCCGTCCTCGGCCGCCTCACGCATCTTGCGCGCGGCCGCGGCCTCGATCTGCCGGATGCGTTCGCGCGTCAGCGAGAGGCGCCGGCCGATCTCCTCGAGCGTCTGCTCGCGTGGCACGCCCAGCCCATAGCGGAGCCGCATGACCTCGCGTTCGCGATCGGTGAGCGGCGCCATCGCGCGTTCGATCCGGTTGGCCAGGTCGCGGGCGAGCACGGCCTCCTCGGGTGACTCGGCCCCGGTGTCGGCCAGCAGGTCGCCGAGCGCGCTCTCCTCGCCGCCCGACACGGGCGCGTCGAGCGAGGCCGGCTGGGACGCGGACTCGATCAGCAGCCGCACCTTGGTGACGGGCACGCGCATCCGCTCCGCCAGCTCCGCGTGCGTCGGTTCGCGGCCGAGCGATCGCTCGAGCGCGCGGCGCTCCTTGTTGAGCGCGTGCAGCGACTCGATGACGTGCACGGGCAGCCGGATCGTCCGGCCGTAGTCGGCCAGCGCGCGCGTCACCGACTGGCGGACCCACCAGGTCGCGTAGGTCGAGAACTTGAACCCGCGGCGGTACTGGAACCGATCCACGGCCTTCATCAGGCCGATGTTGCCCTCCTGGATCAGGTCCAGGAACGTCAGGCCGCGGTTCGAGTACTTCTTCGCCACCGAGACGACCAGGCGCAGGTTGGCTTCGAGCATCGCATGCTTCGCCGCGTGCAGCTCCGCCTCGGCCTGTTCCAGCCGCCGCATCGCGCGCCCGAGCGCCGGTCGCGACAGGCCGATCGTCTCCAGCCGGCCGCGCAGCTCGCGGTCGCGGTCCGCCCCGCGGGGCCGCGCGGCGATCCCCTCGACCTCGGCCGCCGTCCGCCTGGCCTCGGCGGTCACGTCGTCGACGACCGACGGCCGGATGGGCAGCGCGGCCAGCCGTTCGCCGATGGCCGACTCCCGCCGCGCGAGGTCGTCGCGCAACGTCCGGCGGCGGGCCGCCGACACGCCGCGCGCCTCGGCGCGTACACGCAGCAGGCGCGCCGCGCGATCCAGCGCCTCGATGGCCTCGACGGCGTCGAGAACGGGCGCGATCCGGGCGCGCGTCAGCTCGCCGCCGTCGGGCAGCAGGATGAACTCGGCGGCCGGGGCGTCGCCCGTCCGCACGCGTCCGGCCAGGCTCAGCAGCGACGCCCGCGTGCCGGGAATCTCGCCGAGCACGCGCAGCATCTGCTCGCGCGCCACCTCCATGCGACGGCCGAGCTCGCGCTCCTCCGCCGCGGTGAGCAGCTTCCGCCGGCCGATGTGCCGGAGGTAGACCCGGACCAGGTCCACGTCCTCGCCGCCTCGTGCCGGCAGG
Organism: Vicinamibacterales bacterium; assembly: GCA_041394725.1. Taxonomy (GTDB): domain Bacteria; phylum Acidobacteriota; class Vicinamibacteria; order Vicinamibacterales; family SCN-69-37; genus JAWKHR01. Next base: position 24,212 of record JAWKHR010000015.1, read on the forward strand.
GCGGTGTCCAGGTCGTCATCTTCCTCGCCGTCGCCATCGCCGTCATCGTCGCCGGCGTTCCCGGCGCTGTGGAGCGCCTCTTCGGTCTCGTCGGTCTCCGGGTCCGCCTCGTCGGTCTCGCCAGTCTCGTCGGCATCATCGGTCTGGTGTCGCGCGTCGGCCTCGTCAGCGCTGTCGTCCCCGCCGCCGCGGGCCCCGACGGCACCTCGAGAGGGCGACGGCACGCGCTGAGGCCGGAAAGCCTCCGCCTCTTCCTCGGCGATCATCTGCTCGGGCGAATGCACGACGGCCGGCGGCTCGCTGGTCGCACGCGCAGTGCCTCGTCCCTCCGCTCCGTTTTCGATCGGGTTCACGTCGTACTCGCGCGCTCGCGCGCGCCAGTCGAGGACGTGGGCGTTCGGTTCTGGCGCGTCCCAGTCGATGAGCGATCGCGGCGTTCGGCCAGCCATGTCGAGTACAAGAGCAAGGCGCGTTCCAGCCCGGCCCGCCGTCCGTTCGGGCCTCAATCGCGCGATGGCCGGGCGGCTTGCCAAGGTGTTCGCGGGCAGCCTGTGCGGATTGCCCACCGTGGGGGACACGGTGTCATCGAGCGGCGCTGACGGCGATCGCCGGTCGCGTCAGAAGCGCCCTCGGTCGGCGGTCGCGTCAGAATCGGAAGATCGCGGCGCAGCCTCCCGGGGCCGGCATCCGCTCGGAGGGCACGACGAGCACGTCGCCGTCCGCCGCCAGGACCAGTTCGGCCAGGTCGTCGAGCACGTCGTCGACATGCGGGTCGTCGAGCCGTGCCGGCTCGAGGCGACCGGACGCCGGGTCCACGCGGCCGGGCAGCGTCTGTCCGGCGTCGATCAGCAGGGTCTCGACCCGCCGTTCGACCGCCGCGCGCGCCACGGCTTCCGGCCGGGCCGAGGCACGCTGTCGCGCGGCGGCCTGATGGAACTGGTCGGTCAGCAGGTCGAGCCGGGCCTCGTAGCGCGGCGCGATGGCCTGCCAGGCTCGCTGCCGGAGGGCCTCGAGGCCCAGGGATCCGGGATCCGCGTCCACCCGCTCCTCCAGCAGGTGGCGGTTGCGGCTGAGCGACCGGAAACGCGCCTGGTGTTCGGGCAGCGCGACCAGCAGCAGCGGCAGCCGCCCGGGACGCGAGTGGCGTTCGAGAATCGACCGATCGACGACGCGGAAGAAGCGGTCGGCGTCCACCTCGACCTCGTCCTTCCTGGAGTGGTGGCCGTGGTGCATCGCCGCCCCGCCGGCGCCGCCGTAGGACGCCACGGTCAGGTGCGCCTCGGTGAGCTCGGTGCCGAGCGCATCGGTGAGCGTGCGCGGCACGCCCGGCGCCGGCTCGATTTCCTCGATCGCGTCGCGATTGCCCTCGTACAGGCGAATCTCGGAGCGCGTCAGCGACAGAATCTGGAACCGGTCGGCGGACTGGAACTCCCGCAGGAGCGGCTTGACGTGAAACGTGTCCGCGACGATCGCCAGCTCGGGGACGCGGCCCCGCAGGCTGAACGTCTGGAAGTGCCCCGATGAACCAAGGACGGCCAGGCCGTCCTGCTGCCGAATCCAGAACGCGTCGTCCGATTCGAGCGCGCGAAAGGGCTCGAGTCGCGCGCGGGTCTCGGCCCGGCGATAGCCGCGGAGCAGCGACTGTTCGAGCCGGCTGACCAGATGCCGGAACCTGATGCGGTCCTGCCTGCTCTCCGGGAACCCCCGGTGCGTCACCTGGTAGAGCGAGAGGCATGGTGGCGCCGGGGCCACGGGCAGGCCGATCAACGTGGCGTACGACTCCACGCCAGTGACGGAAGCAAGGCATGTTCCACGAGCCTGGCCTTCGCGGCGCGGGACTGCCCGTGTCGCGACCCGGAATCAGGCGGACGATCACGCGCTCCCGCGCGGAATCGGCGCGTGGAAAACGCGCGCGGGGACGGTCGCGCACCGAGGCGCTGCAGGGAGAGGCGACAGGGCGCGCCCGGCGCGAGGGGCCCCGAGACGCTGGACACGCACTCCAGCGCCCGCGGTCCGCGGCCGGCGTCGGATGGATCGACTGTTGCAACATCCAACTCTCACATGGCTCATGTGGCGCCGCGCGGCGCCAGGGAGGTTCTGTGATGGCCAACGACCGCACTCGCGCGAAGCGCGACACATCCGGGCAGGAAGGCGACATCCTCGGTATCAGCCACTCGACCGGCAGGATCCCGCGCGCATGGAGTGAACCCGGCGAGCACGCCCGCGGCATCGAGGTCCACCGGCACCAGCACACCCGGGACGACCCGATGACGACGACCGACGAGGGCGCGGCGGGTTCGGGGACGACGATCGATCAGGAAGACTGAGATCGCCCGGCGATCGCCCGGGTCGAATGCACCCGGCCGACGGGCGGCAGGTGTTCTAGACTGTGCGGGTGTCCCTGACCTGGATTCACGAGCCCACGCCACTCTGGAACGCGGATCGCCAGCGCATCGTCGGCGGCGCGCCGCCCGGCGTCTTCACGCTGGACACGCTGAAGGCCGGTGAGGTCGTGCCCGGCGAATGGTGGCGCGTCGAGGACGACGGGCGCGTCGTCGGCTACGGCTGGATGGACTACTCGTGGGGCGACGCCGAGGTCCTCGTCGCCGTCGATCCGGACGCGCGGGCGCACGGCATCGGCAGCTTCATCTTCGACCGCCTCGAGGACGAAGCCGGCCACAAGGGCATCAACTACATGTACAACGTGGTGCCGGATCGCCACCCGGACCCGGCCGCCCTGAAGCTCTGGCTGATGCGGCGCAGCTTCGTGCCGTCGCACGAGGGCGGCCTGCTGAAGCGGCGCGTGCACAAGCGCGGAGATTAGGGACATCGCGCGAGTCACTTCGAAGTTTGAACATCGAACTGCGAACCACGGTCGCCGCCTGCGCCGGCATCGGTTCTTCAGCTGCCCCTGGGACCCACACGTCCCTCCGTGCTACCCTGCCTCGTCCGCCGGCCCAGCGCCCCGGCGGGTGCGGAGGCCGGCATGGCTTCAGAGTCCTGGCGCTCGTACGTCCTGGCGGTTCTTCTCACCGTTCCCGCCGCCTGCGGCGGTCCCACGCCCCCAACGTCTCCACGCGCCTACGGTGACGGCCTGCTCGAAGGCGTGCTCACGCGCACGCAGGAAGGCCTCCCCGTCGGGAACGCCGTTGTCCAGGTCGGTTCGCGGCAGACGGTGAGCGACCCGTCGGGCCGGTTCCGCTTCGACGACCTGCTCGAGACGGGCCGCGCGCCGGTGACCTTCAGCGCCGACGGCTACGTCACGCGCGAGTCGACCCTGTCGCTCGAGCGCGAGCGCCGCGGACTGGCGGTCGATCTGATCCCGTCGGGCCCGCCGTTCAACGTCGGCGTCTACCGCGGCATGGTGCACGACGGCCTCGAGAGTCCCAACCGCCTGGTACCCCTGCGCCGCTGGACGATGGCGCCCAGCTTCTTCTTCAAGACCACGCAGGAACCCTCCGGGAGCGAGGTCCCGCCGGCGATCCTGGATCGTATCGAGGCCCTGTTCCGGCACGCGGTGCCGGAAATCACGAACGGGCAGTTCCAGGTCGCAGCCTTCGCGCGTGGACCGGAGGCACCACCGCCGGCCACGGGCTGGGTCATCGTCCGCTTCGTCCAGTCACTCGGTGGCACGATCATCGGCCAGGCGAGCGTTGGCGGGAACGCCGGGACGATGGCCCTGGTGTACGACCCGGACGACCCGCGGCTGTTCGCCCCGGACTATCCGTCAGGCTGCTACGCGCGGGCCGTGCAGGTGTCGGAACACGAGCTGTTCCACACGATGGGCTTCTGGCACACGTCGGTCGCCTTCGAGGGCCCGTTCGCGGATCCGGGCTGTGACGGGATCGACCTGAACCCGATCCTCACGTACCACAGCGCGATCGCGTACGCCCGCCGTCCCGGCCACCTCTACCCGGACAGCGACCCGCCGAGCTTCCTTCTGGCCTCGACCGGAGGCCCGCCACCGGTCGTGGAGTGCAGGGAAGGACGTCAGGCTCTCGAGGTCTCAGGGACCCAGGGACCCTCAGGACCTTGACGTCCTCCCCTCCTACCGTCCTCCCCCGCCGCCTGGCAGCGTGTCCGTGATCGGCGGCAACTGCCCGGCGTGCGCCTTGTTGAAGGCGGCGACGGCGTCCATCAGCTTCTGGAAGTCCTGGCGCGCGAGGCCGAGTTCGCCGAGGCGCTCCTCGTAGACGTCGAGCGAGGCCTGCGTCGGGCCGTAGGCCACGCCGCCCGCGACGTCGCCGCCCGACCCGCCGACCTCGGCCAGCAGCCACACCAGGTTCATGTAGAGCTTGTACTGCTCGACGTACCACTTGTCGTCGCTGTGCATCTCGGTCTTCGAGAGGTACTGCAGTTCGCTCGTGTACATCTGCTGGTAGAGCGCGTCGAGCGCGCGGTCGATCTCGGCCTGCGAGGCGTGCGCCTTCCGCAGGTCCTCCACCTGCATCCGCATGATCTCGATGCGGTTGATCTTGTCCGTGACCTCGTTCATCGACTTGACGATGTCGGTCTGGAGCTTGGTGCTGGCGACGAGGTCCTGGTCGTTCGAAGGCAGCGCCACGTCGCGAATCACGTCGAACGGCTGCGTATACTGGCGGCCGCCGTAGGTCATCCGCACGGTGTACGACCCCGGCGCGGCGCGCGGCCGCCACCGGGCGGCGCCGAGGCCCCAGTGCGTCACCGGGCGCTCGCGGCCTTCCCAGCGGCCCGCGTCCCAGATGTGCGGGTTGTCGGGCGGGATCGACCGCAGCACCGGCTGGTCCGGCTCCGGATAGAGGAGATCCCAGGTCGTCTTGTTCAGCCCGGCCCGTGCCCGGACCTCCTTCGACGAGATGACCGCGCCAGCCGCGTCGAGCACTTCCACGGTGACCGGCGTGGTCGGCGCCGAGGCCATGCGGAAGACGAACTCCGCGGTACCGCCGCTCGCCTGTCGCGTGGCCGGCACCGGCTTGAACAGCTGGAGCGGCGCCTGCGCGTCCATCAGGTCGCCCTGCTCCATCTCCCACGTGTCGCGGATGATCCAGATGCCGCGCCCGTAGGTCGCCACCGCGATCTCGGACGCGTTCTTCGGCACCTCGATCCAGTTCACGGGAGCGGCCGGCATCTTGTCCTTGAACGGCGTCCACGTCCGGCCGTCGTCGCGCGAGTAGAAGAACCCGTGGCCGGTGCCGGCGTAGACCATGCCCTTGCGCCGCGGGTTCTCCGCGATCGCGAGCGTGTAGTCGAGCGGGTGCCCCTTGGGCAGGCCCGCGTCGATCCGCGTCCACGTCTGGCCGAAGTCCGTCGTCTTGAACAGGTACGGGTCGCGGTTGTCCACCAGGTGGTAGTCCACCGCCATGTAGGCCGTGCCCGGGTCGAAGTGCGACGCGTCGATGCGCCGGACCAGGCCGAGCGGCGGCATGTTCACGTTCTTCGTCAGGTCGATCCAGTTCTGCCCCTCGTCGCGCGAGATCCAGACCTTGCCGTCGTTCGTGCCGACCCAGACCACGCCCTTCTGCGTGCGCGACGGCGCGATGGCCGAGATCAGCGCGCCGTAGAACTGCCCGAGGTTGTCGCCGACGACGCCGCCGGAGAACTTGATGAGGTCGGGGTTGCCCGTCGAGAGGTCGGGGCTGATCACCTGCCACGTCTGCCCGCGATCGCGCGTGCGGAACAGCACCTGGCAGCCGAAGTAGACCGAGTTGTCGAACCAGTCGATCGCGAGCGGCGGCGACCACTGGCAGCGGTACTTCAGGCCGACGGGTGAGCTGTCGAGCGTGTGCATCCAGGGCGACACGGACCGGCGCTCGCCGCTGATGTCGTCGTAGGTCGCCACGTGCGCCGCGTAGCAGGTGCCCCAGACGAAGTGCGCGTTGTTCGGCTCGGGATAGGTGTAGCCCGACTCGCACGACGGCATGGATTCCTGCGCGGGCCCCGCGGCCGCCGCGCCGCGCCCGCCACGTCCGCCGCCCCGGCCACCACCGCCACGCCCGGCGCCGCGACCGCCACGACCGGGCTGGCCCTCCGAAGCCCCGGCTGCCGCCGTCGCAGGCGCCGGGGCGTAGGAGGGCACGTTCTCCGGCACGATCGGCCGCGCGCTCGAGATGCGCATACTGCCGTCGTCCTGCCGATCCGAGTAGACCCAGTACGGATACCGCTGGTCCACGGTCACGCGGTACATCTGGCCGATGGGCAGCGACACGCCCGTGTTGCCGGTGGGGTTGAGCGGCGAACCGTGGATGCCCATGCCGCCGTCGCCGGTCACGATGAAGTGGCCGGCCTGGTTCGCGTTCACGTCCCACCAGATGTCATGGCAGTCGCCGCAGCCGCCGGGTCCGCGGTCGAAGATCTTCCCGCCGTCGGTGGACTCCCACAGCGTGCTGTTGGCGACCATCAGGTGATCGGGGTCGTCGGGCGCCACCCGCACGCGGATGTAGTAGCCCGCCCGCCCGATCAGCCGCCGGTCCCAGCTCACGTTCGCCCACGTCGCGCCGCCGTCGTCCGATCGCCAGAGCGAGCCCTGCGCCTCGGACGGCATCCCCTTCACGCCGTCGGCGCCGGTCTGGATGAGCGCGTACATCCGGTTGCCGTTCGACGGCGCGATCGCGACGTCCGTCTTGCCGTAGGGCGACGTCGGCAGCCCGGGATGCGTGATCTTCGTGAACGATTTCCCGCCGTCCTTCGAGAGGTAGATCCCGCTGCCCATCCCGCCGCTCTCGAGCACGTGCGTCTGCAGGAAGATCTCCCACGTACCGGCGATCACGACGTCCGGGTTCTGCTGCGACATCTGGAGGCCGGAGCAGCCGGTGTCCTCGTTGACGAAGAGCGTCTTCGTCCAGGTGCGACCGCCGTCCTCGCTGCGGTACACGCCCCGCTCGGGCTGCGGCCCGGTCGCGCGGCCCAGCGCGCACGCCAGCACGATGTTCTCGTTGGTCGGGTGGATGACGATCGTGCCGATGCGCCCGGTGTTCTCGAGGCCCATCCGCGTCCACGTCTCACCGGCGTCGGTGGACTTGTAGATGCCGTCGCCCATCATGTCCATGTCGCGCACGGCCCACGCCTCGCCGGTGCCGGCCCAGACGACGTTCGGGTTCGACTGCGAGACCGCCAGCGCGCCGATCGCCTGCGAGGACTGGCCGTCGAACGTCGGCTTCCACGTGGCGCCGCCGTCGACGGACTTCCACACGCCGCCCGACGCGGCCCCGGCGTAGTAGACGCCTGGCCGGCCGGCCACGGCCGCGGCCGCCGCGATCCGCCCGGCGCTCGTCGGCCCGACATATTCGAACCACGGCGACGGGACCGGCTGCGTCTGCTCGGGTCCGCCGCCGCCACGCCCCTGCCCGAACCCCTGGGCCTCGGGCCTTTCGTCCGGATCCTGGGCCCGCAGCGCGCCGCCGGCGAACGACACCGCCGCGGCGACCATCAGACTGAGCGTGGTGACGCGCCACGCGCGCCGGGAGAGAGCAGCCATCATCGATCCTCCTGTTGACGGTAGGAGGAGCGTAGATCGGGAGGCGGGCCTGGACAAGCCAAGTCCGGGCTATGAGGGCATTAGCGCCCGGGCTCGCGCTCGACGATCGTGCAGCGGTCCAGCGCGCGGCTGGCGTCGAGCGGGCCCGCGTTCGCGGCGGCCGACGGCGAGAACGGCAGCACGAGCCCGGCGGCCAGCGCGTCGCTCCGGCGCCAGCCCGGCGCGATGCCGCCGGCCCGGGCGGCGGCGATCGCGTTCTTCTCCGGCTCGGTCATCTGCGTCGAGACGAGCTGCGGGTTCATCAGGAAGTTCAGCTCCTGCCGCACGGCCGCGCTCACGCGCACGTGCCCGAAGCCGTAGGCATGGCCGACTTCGTGGGCGATGGCATCGGAGCCGCCGTTCGTATTCATCGTGATGATCGACCGATCCGGGCCGACCGGCGAGGGCCCGTAGTAGGCGCAGGCGATGGCCCCGGTCGTGCAGAACCCGAACAGCACGCGCATCGCGACCGTAAACGGCGGTACCTGCGACAGGCTCGTCGCGTGGAAGTCCTCGGGCGTGAGCTCGGTCGTCGTCGTGACCGCGCCACCGAAGAGCGCGGCGAAGTCGTTGCCGAAGATCTCCGCGTTCGCCCGCGCCGTCTGCCCGGACTCCTCGGACACGCGGATGCGGATCGCCGTGCCGTCCGGCCAGACCGCGGCGTAGGGGTTGGTCAGCGCGTTGGCCGGCGAATCCGCCATCGGTCCGCTCCGGAAGAACAGCGCGTCGATGACGTGACGCAGGTCGATCGTGTAGACCGGCAGGGCCACCGACGTGTTGCTCGTCTCGGATCCCCGCAGCGCCGTGACGTGGATGTAATACGTGCCGGCGTCGCGCGGCGCCGCCCACGTGTAGCTCGTGCCGGTCAGCTCGGTGTTCAGCAGGTCCGAGAGACCCGGCGCGGTGCCGGCCTGGAGCCGATAGCTGTTCCCGTTCCCGGTCCAGGCGACCTGCACCTCGTTGGAGGTGAAGAAGACGCGCTGGAGGACGATCCGGAAGTTCGAGGGCGTCGAGAGGCTGTTGCCCGAGCCGGACGGGCCGGCGGGCGACGAGCCGCACGCGGCCAGACCGATCACCGCCAGAACGGCCGCGAGGCCGCGAGTCCACGGTCGCTGCATTCGGATACTCCCCCCGCGTCCCACCGGCGCCCGGCGCGCGCGACGCGGCCCCCGGGCATCGTATCCCGGCCTGTCCGGGGCCGAAACGCTTTCCATCAGGGCGTCGTATGCCACCTCAGGACGACCCGGTGGGGTCCGGGAACCGGATGGTGTCGGCGCGCCCCCACGCGCCGTGGCGTCGCGGGAACCACACTCCCACGAACTGCTGATGTCGCTGCTGCCATCTGCCCGTGCCGACGCCCCGGCGCCCACGAGGCCGCCCCGCCTCCCCGCGGCCGGTCGCAGGCGCCTGCTGGCGTTCGTCACGGTGCTGCTCCTGGGCGGCCTGACCACCGGTGTCAACCTGCGCGGATGGGCCCGGTCGGCCGACGACCCCTCGGCCGCCCGGGACGCCACGCCCGCCGCCACCACCGCCAACTCCGACCGCTGGGGCGAACTCAAGGTCACCCCGATCGTCATCTCCCCGCCGGCCGAGTACATCCCGATCGAGGCCTACGAGCCCGTCCAGCCGCGCTGGCACTTCCCGAAGACCACGATGGACGGGCTGGCCCGCGTGCTCGAGAGCGTCGGCCTCGGGGCCGACGACGTGGCCCGGCTCACCGCGACGGCCCAGGCCGCGCCGGCGATCGAGGGCGTCGTCGTCTCGCCGCCGACGGACCTCATCCGCGGCATGACGCCGGACGTCCGCGGCCGGCTCTACCTGCTGCTCGGGCGCAGCCCGCTCAACTTCGCGCAGCAGTCCGCGTTCCGCTTCTATGGGCAGTCGCTGGACGAGTGGCTCGGTCCCGACCTGTCCCCGAAGACGCGCGCGCTCATCGAGCCGCTGGTCTATCGCTCGGGCGACTTCATGTTCTTCGCCGACCTGGAGCTGATCCGCGGCCAGATCGGCGGCGGCCCGGAGCTCCAGCATCTCGTCAAGCGGCTGCTGAGCCAGGCGACCGCGCTGGTCACGCTGCGCATCAACGACCCGACGAAGCTGGACGAGCTGGTCGAGTACTGGGGCCGCGGCGGGCGCAAGACCGACATCCGCCCGCTGCTCGAGTCGATCGTGGACGGCGGCCCGGGCTACGCGATCGACATCACGCACCTGCTGCCCGAGATGGCGCGGCGGCTGCTCTACCGCTACCCGAAGGTCAGCCTCGAGGACCTCTCGAAGCCGCAGCTCGCGAACTGCTTCTGGACGGCGCTGAACTTCTTCAATGACGAGCCGGACGACTCGCTGCTCGACCCGGCCAGGGCGCTCCAGCGGCTGAAGCAGGGCTACTTCATCGTCCACGACGACCTGCAGCTCGGCGACATCGTCGCGTTCTCGGACCGCAACCTGAACGTCTTCCACGTCGCGGTCTACATCGCCGACGACCTGGTGTTCACGAAGAACGGCTTCTTCAGCCTGGCCCCCTGGACCATCATCCCGATGGAACGCCTGAAGGGACACTTCGCGGAACACCTCGACGACTGGAACGTCAGCTACTACCGCCGCAAGGATCTCTAGTTCACGACGTAGGCGCTGCGCGTGACGACGCGTGCGCCACGGTGCTTCACCTTCACCGACACCTCGTGCCGGCCGGGGGCGTCGGGCACCGGGTACGAGACCAGGTACTGGGTGCGCAGCCAGACGAACATGCCAGCCATCAGGTCGGCCGGCTCCGCGCTGCTCAGGTTGACCGCGATGCCGCCGGACTTCTTCGCCAGCCGCTGCAACTGGGCGGGAAAGACGCGGCCAGAGACCCTGGCTTCCACGGCTTCGAGCGGCATGTTCGTGACTGGATCCAGGCCCCGAAAGCCTACGCTCTGGTCCACCGGCACCAGCGTCCCGAACGCCACGAACGTCGGCCCGGCTTGGGCCGCCATTCCGGCGACCGCCTCGAGGTTCACGGTACTCCGGAAATCAGCGCCGGTCGTGAGGAGCACCAGCGCCTTCCGGCGGTCGGCGTCGTCGAACTCACCGAGTCCCGCGACGATCCCGTCGAAGGGCGCTGCGTAGGCCCCGGCGGCGAAGGCCTCGCTCGTGAGCGCCGGCCGGCCGAACTCTAGCCCGCGCAGCCGACGTGGCGGCGCGCCAGCGAGCATGACCGCGAGGCGATCGCGTGCCTCGACCTGGTCGAGAAACGACCCGATGGCGGCCTCCACTCGTGCCGTCTGGTCGGCGGCGACGAGATCCACGGACTGGAGCGGCACGGCGACGAGCACCAGATCGAGCGGCAGATCCGTGAGTTCCTCGACCTCGACGTCCACCTTCTTCCCGTTGTCCGACACCACGAAGTCCTGCTCCCCGAGCCCCCGGATCGGCCCGTGGTCGTCGGTGACCCGCACGTCGAGCCGGACGAGGTCCGTGCGCGCGCGGAACTGCTGCTGCGCCACTAGCGTCGCGCAGGCGCACGCCAGAAGCACCGGAACCACCCGGAGTGTCACTTGTACACGACCTGCCGAATCCGAGCCTCGAGTCGAGGCGCGACATCAGGCGTGAGGACGACACACGGGTACGTGTAGTACACATCGTCGGGATCGAGTTCGTCGAACGCCAGCCTCGCCGGCGTGCCGAGCGACGCGAGGCCGATGGCGGCGGCCATCGAGCGTGGCTGCAGCTCGCGCGCACGCTCGTACCAACGCACCGCGCCAGGCGTGTCCCTGCGCGAGCGCGCCTCCTCGGCGCGGCTGATCGCCGCGAGGTAGCCGAACGGGGCCTCGGCGGGTTCGCTTGCCATCGTCTCCAAGTCCGCAAGGGCACGCTTGTCGCGGGCCGCACGAATCCGGGCCTGACGGAAACGAGCTTCGGCGAGTGACGGGTCGATCTCGAGTGCCTTCTCGAAGTTCTTCGCCGCCGCGCCGGGTCGTGCGGCGACCTGATCCGGCCAGAAGGGCCGACTCTCCTCGAGAATGACGGTCGGCGTCTGCACCACTTGCATGCGGCCGAGGCAATCCTCCAGCACGCCAAGCGACAGAAAGGCTCCAGCCTGCCTGGGCTTCTCCCTCGTCCAGCGCCACGTCGCGACACTCCAGCGTCGGACCGCCAGACCGGCTTCCGGATTCATGATGCCAAGCGTCACCGCCTTGAGGCGGTCTCCCACCTCGGTGGCGAACCGCTCGGCCTCACTGCGAATGAAGGTCTCCAGCTTCTGCTGGCGCTCGAACGGCGTTTCCGACGAGTAGACGGTGACACCATTCGGCGGAGGCGGCGGCATCCCCACCGGCGGTGGATTCTGCGGCAACTGGCCCTCGATCGGGGCCGACCCGAGAACCACCGCGGCCGCCACGCACAGCAGGCACGCAGCCCGCCGGGGACTGCGCGACCCGACACGCCTGGACCTCGCGGACCGGACAGGCCGCGGGTGTCGGGACGGGTCGAACACTGGCCTCATGGTCTTCCACCCTGCCCCAGCGAGGTCCGCGCGGACGGATCTCACCGGCGGAACGACAGGACCTGGTCGCGGAGCGGCATCTGCGACGGCGATCTCAATGCTTCGACCCGAAGGCGGATCTGTCAAGTGGAACTGCCCAGGGACCATCGGGAGAGATGCGGGGCGGACGGTGCTCGAGGGGACTTGACGGTCCTCGAGAGGACAGGAGCGACAGGTGCTCACTCCGCCTTGAGCGCCTCCACGGGCGAGAGCCGCGCCGCGCGGCGCGCGGGTGCCAGGCCGGCGGCCAGGGTCACCGCCGCGAGGAGCAGCAGCGCGGCGAGGGCCATCGCGACGGGCGGCGCGACGCCGCTCGCGGGCAGCAGGCCGGCGACCAGCCGATCCAGCAGCCAGGCCGCCGCGATCCCCACGACGAGTCCGCCGGCCAGCAGGCCGAAGCCCTCGCGCAGGACCAGGACGAGCAGCCCGCGCGGGGTCTCCCCGAGCGCGAGCCGCACGCCCCACTCGCGCGTCCGGCGTGCCACGCTGAACGCGAGGACGCCGAACAGCCCGATCGCGCCGAGTCCCAGCGCGACCGACGCGAAGGCGACGAGCAGCGTCGCGGCGGTCGTGCGCGACGTGCCGATCGATCGCGCGGCGAGCGTGGCGAGGGTGGCCGGGCGCTCGAGCGCGACGTCGCGGTCGAGCTCGCGCAGGCGATCGCGGATCGCGGGCAGCAGCCCCAGCGGCTGGCGGTCGGCGCGGACGACGAAGACGAGCGACGTGGTGCTGGCGAAGCCGGGCGCCGCGCCGTGGCGAAGGTAGATCGTCGGGCGCGACGGCCGGGTCGGCCCGAAGTCGCGCAGGTCGCCGACGACCCCGGTCACGGTCCAGGTCTCGTCGCCGCCGAGCCGCACGCGCCGGCCCACGGCCGACCGGTCCGGGAACAGCTCTGCCGCGAGCGACGCGCTGAGCATCGCGTCGGGTGGGCCCGTCGAGATCGGCCCATCGAAGACCCGTCCCTCTTCGAGCGTGAGCCCCAGCGCCGGGAACAGGCCGGGCGTGACCGCGCGGTACTCGGCGATGGCTTCGACCCGGGCGGGATCGTCGGCGGACGACACCTCGCCGTTGGTGCCGCCGGCGAACGGCGTGCGCGACGTGGCGCCGACCTGGCGCACACCTGGCAACGTCCTGATGGCCGACTGCAGGTCGGCGACGAAGCGCGGCGCCGCCGCCGCGCGATCGCGCGGCAGCGTGATCGCGAACGTGAGCGTGTCGTCCAGTGGCACGCCGAGATCGACGCGGGCCAGGGCCACCATCGTGCCGCCGAGCAGCAACGCGCCGTAGACCAGGCCGCACGCGAGGCCCATCTGCGCGATGACGAGCCGGCGACGGAGGCGCAGCGGCCGCGCCGACGATCGGCGGTCGAGCCCGGCGAGACCGCCGCCCGTTCGCGCGAACGCCCCGCCGACGACCGCCAGGAGCAGCGTCGCGACCAGTCCGGCCGCCACGGCCACCGCGGTCGTGACCGGCCCGGCGGTGATGGCGGCCGCGCGCGGGATCGCGTCGCCGTACCGCGCGAGCACGAGCGGCACGCTCCAGCCCGCGATCAGCGCGCCGGCGGCGGCGGCCGGTGTCGCGATGAGCGCCGCCTCGAGCGCCCGGCGCGAGAACTGCCGCACTGGCGACGCGCCGAGCAGGCGCTGGAGTGCCTGCTCCTGGCGACGGCCCTCGGCCCGCGCGAGCGCGAGGCCGGTGACGTTGAGGAGCGCGATCCCGAGCAGCAGCGCGGCCGCGGCCGCGAGCAGCGGCAGCAGCGCGCGGGTCGGCCCACGCCGGCCGAGCAGCCAGTCCGCCCACGGCATCACGGCGACGGTCGTCGTGCCGTTGGCCTCGGGGTGCTCCACTGCCAGCGACGCGAACACCGCCCGCATCTCGCCGAGGGCCGCGGCCATCGCCACGCCCGGCTTCAGCCGCGCGATGGGCTCGATCATCCGGCGGCGCCGCTCCGCGCGCGCCGCGGCGTCCCAGCGAAAGGGCGTCCACACCTGCGGGTCGCCCGGCAGGGCCAGGTCGGCGGGCATGACCCCGAGCACGCGGTACGGGCGGCCGTCGATCCGGATCTCGCGACCGACCGCGTCGGGCGCCGCCGCCAGCGCGCGCCGCCAGAGCCGCTCGCCGACGATGGCCACGTCGGGCGCGCCCGGCCGGTCGTCGGCCTCGACGAACCGCCGGCCGAGGGTCGGCGCCACGCCGAGGACGTCGAAGTAGTTCCAGGTCACCGACGCGGCCAGCCAGCCGTCCGTGGACGCCTCGGCGGACACGTTGACCCGGCGCGCCATCTCCGCGGCCATGCCCTCCACCAGGGTCGTGCGCGCCTCGAGGTCGAGCAGGTTGGCGACCGCGGCCGAGTTCACGCTGGTGCCGCCGATCGGCGTCTGGCCCCAGCGGATCAGCCGATCCGGGTCGGCCACGGGCAGCGGCGCGAGCAGCGAGCCGTACGCGATGGTGAGCACGGTCGCCGACGCGCCGATCGCGAGCGCCAGCGTCGCGCCGGTCGCCGCGGCAAAGCCCGGCGACCGGCGGATGGCGCGCCGCGCGTGTCGCAGGTCCACCGCCACGACGTCCGCGATCCGGCCCGGCGCGTAGCGCGCGGCGATGCGCAGGCACGCGAACACGAAGGCCGTGCGCCGCAGGGCACCGTCGCGGCGGCCGGCGTACTCCTCGTGCAGGTCGCCGAGGACGACCCGCGCCGTCAGGCCGTCGCCGATGGCCGCGCGCAGCAGCGCCTCGAGACGCGAGGGGCGCGTGCCGCTCACCCGAGCACCTCCTCGAGCCCGGCCCACAGATCGGTCAGCGCGCGCCGCGACGCGCGCAGCGCCCGGACGCCGCGCAGCGTCACGTGGAACCGCCGCCGCGGGTGCCCGCCGCGCAACGGCCCGTCGTCGGCCTGCAGCGTCCAGCTCGCGTAGCCCTTCTGCTCGAGACGGTCGAGCGTCTTGTAGAGCGCGCCGCGCGACACGCGGCGACCGAGGCGCGACTCGAGTTCCGCGCGCAGCGGCAGCACGTACGCCTGGTCGTCCAGTCGCAGCACCACGAGCAGCACGAGCTGCTCCCACTCCCCGAGGAAGGCGGCCGTCGGCATGGCGGTGTCTCCTTTGTCGACAGAAGTGTAGACAAAGAGGACATCGACGACAAGCGTCCGGCTCCGGTACAGTGCTCCGATGACCGTGCACCAGGCCCACGACTGCCCCGGCTGCGACGAGCCGCTTGCCTTCACGTTCTCCGAAACGAGCGGCCTCGGCGGCTGGAAGACGGGCGACGGCTACAACCTCACGCCCGACACGGCCCACTACGTGTGCTTCGCCTGCGCGAAGTCGTGGAAGCAGCGGCTGACCGGCCCGCTGACCGACGACGTGGTCGGCGACCTCGCGTTCTTCTCCTGCCGGGTCCCGGGCTGCGGCGCCAGCCTCGCGGTGACACACGCCTCGGCCGTGCCGACCGAGGTCGAGCTGGCGTGCGGTGAAGGCCACCGCTACGCCGTCACGCTCACCGACGAGGGCGGGCTGATCCTCGCGGACCGGGCCTGATCGCGACCGCCGCCGCGACGCGCACCGGCTCGCGTCCAGCGCGCGCCCCGCGGGCCCTGCGGTCCGTGGCCCCCGCCCCGCCCTACTGGCAGCCGCCGGACGGATAGCCGTCGTACCCGGGCGGGCCGGACACGATGATCCACTGCAGGTTGAGCGGCTGCGAGGTGTCGTCGAACGCCGCGCCGATGTCCACGACGTCCACGAACCCGTTCGAGTGTCGCCACGCGAGGGCGTCCGTGCTGTGCGGGCCGACGCCACGCTTGAGGTTCCACGCCAGGTCCAGTCCGCCGCAGCGACCTGCCTCGATCACGCGGTCGCGCAGGAACTCCATGTCCGCGATGCGCTGCGCGAGCGAGACGCCGGCCTGGCGCCGCTCCGGATACCGGTCCTCGATGCACTCGACGACGAACTCGCCGTTCGAGGACGCGCAGGGATTCGACGGCGACGGCGCGGGGGCCGGCGGCTCGGGATCCGGCGCGGGCGGCGGCGTGGCGGGCGGCGGCGCGCTCGGCGGCAGCACGTCCTCGCGGTGCAGGCGCGTCGAGCCCGACACCGGCCCCAGGCACGTCTGGCCCGAGAACGGGATGCGCAGCGTGTCGTCGACGAGTTCGGCCGTGCCGTTCAGCGCGAACGAGCACGCGCCCAGGCCTGGCACGTCGGCCGAGCCGGTCACGCTCAGCTTCACGCTGGTCGGCGACAGCACCTCGCCGGTGCCGGTGCCGGTCAGGTTCATGGGCCCCGCGCACGTGACCGCGAACGGGCCCGTCGCGAAGGTGTCGGTCTGGGACTGCACGTCCCAGCGGAAGTCGGCGCACCCGGCGAGCGACGGCAGGCTCACGGCCTGGGGTCGCACCGACGCGGTGCCGTACGCCCCGCCGTCTCCCGAGTCGAGCGACAGCCAGACGCCGCGGAGCGACGGCGCGGTGCTCGCGGACGCGGCCGGCGTGGCCGACGGCGAGAGCGAGTTGCTCGTCCGCTTGAACTCGCACCCGGCGACGGCGACGAGGGCCGCCGCCGAGACGACTGGAATCACGCGATGGCGGATGGACATGCACCTGCCGGTCTCGCCAATTCCGTGCCGCCGGATTTCCGGCCGTTTCGTGCAGTTTCGCCCGCCTTCGCCCCGGCCACGGCCGCCGGCGATTGCAGCTTTGAGATCGCGCGCGCAATCCCCGCCGGCCCGGACCCGCGCGGAATCCCACGGTGGTTCCGCGGGGATCCGCGCCGCCGGACCGTGCCGGGGCCCGGCCGGCTCCCAGCGCCACGGCCGCGCGCCGCGGCACCCATCTTGCTGATTCTGCGGGCGTTCCGTCGCCGCGGACCGAACTGCCGATGCTCATCTCGGACCAGCACGAGGTCGTGTCCTTCCTTGCGTCGCCCGAGACGCACGGGGGCGAGACGGTCGAGCGAATCGACACGCACACGGCGCGGGTGTTCCTCGCCGGCCGGCGCGCCCTGAAGCTCAAGCGTGCCGTGCGTTACGACTACCTCGACTACTCGACACCCGCGCGCCGCCACGCCGCCTGCGAGGCGGAGGTGCGGATCAACCGCCGCACCGCGCCGGATCTCTACCGTGGCGTCGTCGCCGTCACGCGCGAGCCGGACGGCGGCCTCGCGCTGGGCGGCGAGGGCGAGCCGGTCGACTGGCTCGTCGAGATGGTCCGCTTCGATCAGGCCGGCCTGTTCGATCGGCTGGCCGCGCGCCGCGCCCTGCCCCCGGATCTGATGCCGCCGCTCGCCACCGCCATCGCGCGCTTCCACCGCGAAGCCGACCGGCGGTACGACCACGGCGGGCGGGCCGGCATGCAGTGGGTCGTCGACGGCAACGCGGACGGCTTCGCCACCGAGGGCCGGACCATCCTCGACGCCGAGGCCGCAGCCGCGCTGACCCGCGACGCGCGGGCCGCCGTGGACCGCCTGGGCGATCGGCTGGATGCCCGCCGCCGCGACGGCTTCGTGCGCCAGTGCCACGGCGACCTGCACCTGCGCAACCTCGTCCTGCTCGACGGCGTCCCCACGCTCTTCGACGCCATCGAGTTCAACGACGAGATCGCCTGCATCGACGTGTGGTACGACCTGGCGTTCCTGCTGATGGATCTCTGGCAGCGCGACCTCACCCGCCACGCAAACGCCGTCTTCAACCAGTACCTCGGCGAGACCGACGACCGCGGCGGCCTGCCGCTGCTGCCGCTCTTCCTCTCGTGCCGCGCCGCGGTGCGCGCGAAGACCAGCGCGGCGGCCGCCGGCCTGGCCGGGCAGGCCGACGCGGCGCGCCGGGCGATGCTCGCGATCCAGTCCCGGCGCTACCTCGCCCTCGCGCGGACGCTGCTCGCGCCATCGCCGCCGCGCCTCGTCGCCATCGCCGGGCTGTCGGGCTCGGGAAAGACGACGCTGGCGCTCGGGATTGCGGCGGGCGTCGGCGCCGCGCCCGGCGCGGTGCTGCTGCGGAGTGACGAGCTGCGCAAGCGGCTCTGCGGCCTGAACCCGCTGGAGCGGCTCGGGCCGGACGGCTACGCGCCGGCGGTGACCGAACGCGTCTACCGGGAACTCCGGACGCGCGCCCACGAGGCGCTCGACGCCGGCCTGTCCGTCGTCATCGACGCGGTGTACGCGAAGCCGGAGGAACGGCAGGCCCTCGAGGCCATCGCGACGGACGCGGGCGTGCCGTTCCAGGGCTTCTGGCTCGAGGCTCCGGCCGAACAGCTCATGGCCCGCGTCGCCGCACGGACGGCCGACGCGTCCGACGCGGACGCGGAGGTCGTCCGGGCCCAGCTCGCCCGCGACGCAGGCCCCGTCGCCTGGCGACATCTTGACGCGTCCGGACCGGCCGACACCGTGGCCGCGCGCGCGCGCGAGGTGCTCGGGATGGTGCCGCGATGAAGTTCTGCGTCCTCGCGCTGGACTTCGACGGGACGATCGCCTCGCACGATCGCCTCGACCCGGACGTGCGGGCGGCGATCGCCGACCTGCGCGGTCAGGGGATCGTCGTGCTCCTGGTGACCGGACGCATTCTCGAGGACCTGCGCCGGGTCGCCGGCGACCTGCATTTCGTGGACGCGGTGGTCGCCGAGAACGGCGCGGTCGTCGAGTTCACCGACACGGGCTACCAGACGGCGAACGGCGACCCGCCACCCGCGGCGCTCCTGGACGCGCTCCGCACCGAGGGCATCCCCTTCGACGTCGGCCGCGTCGTCGTCGAGGCCAACGCGTCGGAGGCCGGGCGCCTTCTCGGCGTCATCCACCGCCTCGAGCTGCCGCTGGTGCTGCTCTTCAACCGCGGTCGGGTGATGGTGCTGCCGCAGACGCTGAGCAAGGCGACCGGCGTCCGCCAGGCGCTCCAGATCCTGCGGCTCTCGCCGCACAACGCGGTCGCCATCGGCGACGCGGAGAACGACCACGAACTGCTGCGCGCGTGCGAGGTCGGCGTGGCGGTCGCCTGGGGCAGCCCGGCGCTCAAGGCGGCGGCCGACTTCGTGCTGCCCGGCGACGGTCCGCCGGCCGTCGCGCCCTACATCCGCGCGCTCGCCAACCGCGAACGGGTGCCGGTGCCGATCCACACGCGCCGCCGCCTGCTGCTGGGCCACGCGGACGACGGCCAGCCGCTGGCGCTCACGGTGCGGGGGCGCAACGTGCTGGTGGCCGGCGACTCGCGGTCCGGCAAGTCGTGGGTCACGGGCCTGCTCTGCGAGCAGCTCATCCTCTACGGCTACGCCGTGTGCGTGCTGGATCCGGAAGGCGACTACGTCTCGCTCGAGTCGCTGCCGGGCGTCGTCGTCTTCGGCGGCGCCGACCCGCTGCCCCGCCCGCGCGACCTGCTGCGCGCCCTGCGTCACGCCGACGTGAGCGTCGTCATCGACCTCTCGCACGCGGGGTTCGAGGAGAAGCGCGAGTTCATCGACGCCGTGCTGCCCGCACTGGCCACGCTGCGGCGCCACACCGGCCTGCCCCATCGCATCGTGCTCGACGAGGCGCACTACTTCCTGCGCGGCCACGACGTCGATACGCGACTCGATCTCGAGCTGAACGGCTACACCCTCGTGTCCTATCGCGCGTCGCACCTCCCGGCGCCGGTGCTGGCCGCGAGCCAGGCCGTGATCGTCACGCGGGAATCCGATCCGCGCGAGGTGCGCGCGCTCTTCGAGCTCTGCAAGTCGTGCGAGGGCTGCCTGGACGAGGCGGAGTGGGCGTCGATCATCGGCAACCTCCCGATCGGCGAGGCCGTGGTGCTGCCCGTGACCGAGGAAGCCGGCGGCACGGCGCGGCGCATCCGCCTCACGCCGAGGCTCACGCCACACGTCCGGCACGAAGCGAAGTACGTGGACATCCCGGTGCCGGAATCCCGGGCGTTCGTGTTCTGGCAGGACGGCGCGCGGAACGGCCGGCGCGCGCGGACGCTTCGCGAGTTCGTCACCGCGATCGAGGCGTCGTCACGCGACACGTCGGCGGGACACCTTCGACGGGGCGACTTCTCACGCTGGATCGCCGAGGTGTTCGGTGACTACCCGCTCGCGCGCACGGTGCGGCAGATGGAGCAGGACTATCGCGAGGGGCGCACGGCGGGGCTGCCAGGCGAGATCGCCCGCGCGATCCGTGCCCGCTACGAACTGGTGGATCCACTCGGCGCGCACGGCGCCTGACGGGGGGCCCGGCGCCGGCCACCGGGCGCCTACTTGCCGCCGAAGTCCTGCGTCCAGTACCAGCGATAGGTCGCCGACGCGTTGTAGGCGAAGCCGACGCCGGTCGAATGGAAGCCGGCGTTCATGATGTTCTGGCAGTGCCCGACGCTGCCCATCCACGCCTCGACGACGGCCTCGGGCGTGCTCACGCCGGCCGCGATGTTCTCGCCGACGTAGGTGGTGCTGGTGTAGCCCGCGTCGGCCACGCGCTGGAACGGCGACCGGCCGTCGAGGCTGGTGTGCGAGTAGTAGTTCTGCGCGGCCATGTCGTCGCTGTGCCCGCGCGCCGCCGCGTGCAGGTCGCTGTTGACGACGAGCGCGCCCGCCGGCGGATACCAGGTGCCGCCGCAGCTCGCGCCCGCGGCGCGCCGCTGGTTGACGAGCGTCAGCACCTCGGCCTCGAAGGCGCCGGCCGACGGCGCCGGCGGAGGCGGCGCGGGCGCGTTCACCGTGATCGTCGCGGCCGAGGAATCCACGCTGCCCCACGGGTTCGTCACGCGGACCCAGAACTGCGTCGTCGCGCCGAGCGCCGGCGTCGAGAAGCCCGAGTAGACGGCGCCGCTGACCGGTGACGTCGTCACGCCCTTCGCTCCCTGGTACCACTGGTACGAGATCGGATCGGTCCCGGCGGCCACCACCCAGAGCGAGGCCACCTGACCCGCGTTGATCGTCGTGCCCTGCGGCTGCGTGCTGATCGCCGGCGCCGTCCCCGACGGCGGCGGAGGTGACGGCGGCGGCGGGGACGGCGCGGGCGCCGTCACGGTCACGGTCGCGGCCGACGAGTCGGCATGGCCGTACGCGTTCGTCACGCGCGCCCAGTAGCTGGTGGTCGCCGTGAGCGCCGGCGTCGTGAAGCCGGGCGACGTCGCGCCGCTCACCGGCGACGAGGTCGCGCCGCTCGCGCCGCGGTACCACTGATACGTGAGCGGGCCGGTCCCCGACGCGGAGACGCTGAGCGTCGCGGTCCCGCCGGAGGCAATGCTGACGCCCGACGGCTGCGCGGCAATCGTCGGCGCGACCCCGGAGGGTGTCGGTGTCGGCGTGGGTGTCGGCGCGGGTGTCGGATCCGGTGTCGGCGCGGGCGGGGCCGGCGTGGGCGCCGGCGGCGTGGGTTCAGGAGCCGGCGCGGGTGCTGAAGGCGGCGCGGGCGTCGGAGCAGGCGCCGGCGCTGGAGCCGGCGTCGCCACCGTCACCGTCGCGGTCGCCGAATCCACCTTCCCGGCGGCGTTCGACACGCGCACCCAGTAGTTGGTCGTGGTCGAGAGCGACGGCGTCGAGTACGTCGCCGCGGTCGCGCCGGCCACCGGCGACGTCATGACGCCGCTGGCGCCGAGATACCACTGATAGCCGAGCGGCCCGGTCCCGGACGCCTCGACCGAGAGCGTGGCGACCTGGCCGAACGACACGGCCTGGTGCTGCGGCTGCCGCGTGATGGCGGGGACCACCGGGCCCGGCCCGGGCGGCAGCGGCGGCGCGGTCACCGCGACGGTCGCCGTCGTCGAGTCGGCCGAGCCGGCGCCGTTCGACACGCGCACCCAGTAGCTGTGCGTCGCGGCCAGCGCGGGTGTCGTGAACGACGCGTCCGTCGCGTCCTCGACGGGCGACGACGTGTCGCCGGTCGCGCCGGCGAACCATTGCCACGTGAACGGCGCCGTGCCCGACGCCTCGGCCGTCAGCGTCGCCGAGCCGCCCGTCTGGACCGACTGGCTCTCGGGCTCGCGCGTGATCGACGGCGCCGTGACGGAGGGCCCCGGCGCCGGGCCGTCGGTGGACGGCGGGTTCGACGAGACCCGCACGGTGATCGTCGTCGTGGCCGAATCCACCGTCATCCCGCCGCCGGTGCGGCGCGCCCAGAAGCTCGTGGTCTCGTTGAGCGGCGGTGTCGTGTACGAGTTCTGCGTCGCGCCGTCGATGGGCGCCGACGTCGTGCCCGAGGCGCCGACGTACCACTGGTATTTCATCGCCGCCGACGGGGTGTCGTTCAGGCTGAGCGTCGCCTGGCCCCCGGGCGCGACGGTCTGGGTCTGCGGGCTGGTGGACACCGCGAGCGACGGCGTCGGCGCGGGCGTGCTGGGCGCCGTCGGGCTGCTGGCGCCGCAGCCGGCGGCCAGCACCAGCAGGGCGACGGCACCGAGGATCCGTTCCGGTCCACCGTGTCGCCCGCCGCCTGCCCGCACCCGCATCCGCATATCGAGGGACGGAAGATCAACAGGTGTGCCATTCCGCGATATCGGATGGCCGACGGTGGTGGTCGGAAAACCGGTCGGAACCTGGACCACGCCATCGATCCGGTTACAGGACTGTCAGCCAGCCACGAATCCGAAACCACGGCGAATCGCGGCCTGCCGCGGCCCGGCGCGGGTGTCTCCTACAATGTCTGGGTCGATGTCGGAGACCCGCCACCCCGGCGCTGCCCTGGACGCCGGCCCGCTCGCCGACCGCGTGCGTGCCGCGACCGAACTGCTCGAATCGCTGGCCGCCGACTGGGCCCAGCTCGAGACGCTCACGCCCGAGGACCGGCACCGCCTGCACGTGGCGGTGGCGGGCCTCTATCAGCCCGATCCGGTGGCGCATCGCCAGCGCCGGAAGGCCGCGGCCAAGGCACGGCGCGCGGCGGCGGCGCGGCGCGGCGAGCGCACGCTGGACGACACCGGCATCCGGCAACTCCGGCGGCCGGAGGGTGTGACCACGCCGAACGTCTTCCCGCCGCGACATTTTGCGCCGGAGGACGTCGCGCCTCACGAGGATGGCCTCGACACCGACGCCACGCGGCTCGACGCGGGATCGCCGGCCGAGGCCGCCGCGGGCGCGACGACGGACGCCGCACCGCAGGCCGGCCGCGCCGACGCGGCGCCATCCGCCCGGCCCGGCGAACCCGACGAGCCGCAGCACTGCTACGTGTGCAAGGCGGACTACACCGAGGTCCATCACTTCTACGACCAGTTGTGCCCGGCGTGCGCGCCGTTGAACTACCGGAAGCGCACCGAGCTGGCCGACCTGCACGGCCGGGTCGCGCTCGTCACGGGCGCCCGCGTGAAGATCGGCTACCAGGCCGGCCTCAAGCTGCTCCGATCCGGTGCCCGCCTCATCGTCACCACGCGCTTCCCGAACGACGCGGCGTCACGCTACGCGGCCGAGCCCGACCACGGCGAATGGAAGGACCGGCTGGAGATCTACGGCCTGGACCTGCGGCACACGCCGAGCGTGGAGACGTTCTGCCGGCACCTGCTCGACACGCTCGACCGGCTGGACTTCATCGTCAACAACGCGTGCCAGACGGTGCGGCGGCCGCCGGCCTTCTACCGGCACATGATCGCGACCGAGCGCGCGGCCGCGTCGGGGCCCGCCGGCGCGGCGGCGCTGGTCCGGCACGTGCCGCAGTCGGCGCTGACCTCGGCGGAGCTCTCGCAGGTCGCGCTCCTGCCGGGCGAGGAGCACGCGCGGGCCGATCTCTTCCCGGAGGGCCTGCTCGATCTGGATCGCCAGCAGGTGGACCTGCGCGACCGCAACTCGTGGCGCCTGCTGCTCGACGAGGTCTCGACGGTGGAACTGCTCGAGGTGCACCTGGTGAACGCGGTCGCGCCCTTCGTCTTCAACGCGCGGCTCAAGGCGCTGATGGTCCGCACCCCCGGGCGCGAGAAGCACATCGTCAACGTCTCGGCGATGGAGGGCCAGTTCTACCGCCGGTTCAAGACCACCCGCCACCCGCACACGAACATGGCGAAGGCGGCGCTGAACATGATGACCCGCACGTCGGCCACGGACTATCGTGGACGGCATCCACCATGAACGCGGTGGACACGGGCTGGATCACCGACGGGGATCGGTCGAGATCGCCGTCCGCAAGCGGGAGGAACTCCGCTTCCACCCGCCGCTCGACAGCGTGGACGGCGCCGCGCGGATCGTGGACCCGATCATCGACGGCGTGAACACGGGCCGGCACGTGTGGGGGAAGTTCCTCAAGGACTACCGCGAAACGGACTGGTGAGCCCGGGCCACGATGGGCCGATTGCCGGCGCGCCGCCCCAGCTCAGTCCGCTCGCAGCGCCCGCATCGGATCGATGCGCGTCGCGCGCACCGCGGGGATGGCGCAGGCGAGGATGGCGACGAACGCGAGCGCGGCGGCCGCGGCGGCGAACGTGAGCACGTCGTGCGCGCCCACGCCGAAGAGCACCGTGTCCATCGCGCGCGACGCCCACCAGGCCACGAGCAGGCCGGTGACGAGGCCCGCGACGGTCACGCGCGCGCCCTGGGAGAGCACCAGGCCGAGCACCTGGCCGCGGCCGGCGCCGAGCGCCATCCGCAGGCCCATCTCCGTCGTCCGGCGGCTCACCGCGTACGCCATCACGCCGTAGATGCCCACGGACGCGAGCACGAGGGCGAGCGCACCGAACACCGCGGTGAGGCTCATCAGGAACCGCGGCTGCGCCACCGACTGCGCCATCAGCGCCTTCATGGTCGTGACGTTCGAGAGCGGCAGGGCCGGCGCGATCTCGTGGAGATCGGACCGCAGCAGGCTCGTCACGGCGGCCTCGTCGGCCGACGACCGGACGACCAGCGTCATCTGGCGACCGGGCCGCTGCGCGAACGGCAGGTACAGCTCCGGGCGCGGCGGCTGGCTCAGACCCGCATGCCGCACGCCGCGCGTGACGCCGACAATCGTGGTCCACTCGTCGTCGCCGAAGCGGATGCGCTTGCCGACGACGTCCTCGCCCGGCCAGAAGCGATCCGCGGTGACCTCGCTCACCAGCGCGACCTTCGGCGCGCCGGCGCGATCGGCGTCGGTGAACTCCCGCCCCTCGATGACCGGCAGTCCCATGGTGCGGAAGTACCCGGACGTGACGCGCCGGAACCAGGCGACGGGCTCGCGGCCGGGCACGTCCAGGTCCGGCCGGCCCTCGATCCGGAAGCTGGTATCCGAGTCGTTGCCGGACAGCGGCAGCACCGAGACGGCAGCGACCGAGTCGAATCCCGGGCGTGCGGCCACGCGGGCAATCAGGCGGTCCATGAAGTCGACCAGTTCGGGTGGCCCCTGGAAGCCGTCCGGCGGCATCGAGACGAAGGCCGTGGTCAGCCCGTCCGGCCGGAAGCCCGGATCGACGTCGACGAGCGCGACGAAGCTGCGAGTGGCCAGGCCCGCGGCGATCAGCAGGCACAGGGCGAGCGCAATCTGGCCGGCCGCGAGCACCGCGCGCAACCCGCCGCCGGCGCCGGCCTCCTGCGCGTCTCGCCCCCCGGCCTTGAGCGCGAGGCCCGCGTCGTGCCGCGCCGACTGCACGACCGGTGCGAGGCCGAAGAGCAGGCCGGCCACCACGGCGATGCCCAGCGTGAAGAGCAGCACGGTGCCGTCGAGCGTGACGTTCTCGATCCGCGGCGCCGCCGCCGGCGGGATGCGCGCGGTCAGCGCGGCGGTCCCCCACCAGGCGATCAGCACGCCGAGCCCGCCGCCCGCCAGCGCGAGCACCAGGCTCTCGGTGAGGAGCTGCCGGACGAGGCGCCGGCGGCCCGCGCCCATCGCGGCGCGCACGGCCATCTCGCGCCCGCGGCTGGCGCCGCGGCTCAGCATGAGGTTCGCGATGTTCGCGCACGCGATGAGCAGCACGAGCCCGACGACGGCCAGCAGCACCCAGAGTCCCGTCCGCACCGGCGCGACCAGCTGATCGAGCATCGGCACGAGCGACACGGTGACGCCGCGGTCCTCGGGAAACCGCGCGCCGATCTCCTGCATCATCGCGTCGAGCCGCGCCTCGGCCCGCTCCACGGTGACGCCCGGCTTCAGGCGCGCCAGGCCCAGCCAGGCGAAGTTGCCGCGGCCCGAGCGTGACGGGTCGAGGCGCGACGGCAGGAACAGGTCCAGCCCCGGCGCCCCGGGCAGGTCGAAGCCGGCCGGGGCCACGCCGACGACGGTCACCGGCGTGCCGTCGAGCTGGATCGACTGCCCGACCACGGACGCGTCCCCCGCGAACTCGCGCTGCCAGAGCCCCCAGGCGAGGATCGCCACCGGGGCGGCGCCGGGCCGGTCGTCGGCGGCCGTGAAGTCGCGGCCGACGGCCGGCGAGACCGCGAACGTGCGGAAGAAGCCGTCCGAGACGGCGAGCGCCGCCAGCCGCTGCGGATCGCCGCGCCCGGTCAGGTTCGCCGCGCGCGACCCGTAGGCCACCATCGTCTCGAACAGATCCGACTCGCCCCGCCATTCGACGAAGTTCGGGATCTCGATCCACTCCTGCTCCGGTCCGCCCTGCGCCGAGAAGTCCTGCCAGACCGTGACGATGCGGCTGGCGCCGTCGAACGGCAGCGGTTCGAGGAGCACGCCGTGCACGACGGAGAAGATGGCGGTGTTGGCGCCGATGCCGAGCGCCAGCGTGACCACGGCGACCAGGCTGAAGGCGCGGTGGCGGACGAGCAGGCGCAGCGCGTAGCGCAGGTCCTGGATCAGCGTGTCGACGAACGGCAGGCCGCGCTGGTCGCGGTAGGCATCCTTGGTCACGTCCACTCCTCCGAATCCGCGCAACGCCGCTTGGCGGGCGTCCTCCAGGTCGAGGCCGCGCGCGCGGTGACGGTCGATCTCCATCTGCAGGTGGAACCGCAGCTCCTCGTCGAGCTCCGATTCCCAGCGGCGGCGGCCGAGGCGGCCGAGCAGGCGGCGCACGAGCACGCGGAGCGGCGTCATCGCGGGGCCGTCACGAGTCCTGCAGGACCTGGCTGACCACGGCGACCATCTGGGCCCACTGGTCGGCCTCGGCGCGCAGGCGCGTCCGGCCGGCCCGGGTGAGCTGGTAGAACTTCGCGCGGCGGTTGTTCTCCGTCTGGCCCCACGACGCGCGGATCCAGCCGCGCTGCTCGAGGCGCAGGAGCGCCGGGTAGATCGTGCCCTGGTTGAGATAGAGCAGGTGGTTCGAGACCTGCTCGATCCGGCGCGCGATGCCCCAGCCGTGCATGGGCCCGAGGACGTCGAGCGTCTTGAGGATGAGCAGGTCGAGCGTGCCCTGCAGGAGCGCCAGCCGGTCGTCCTCGGACCGGCCGCCGCGCGCGGGCGTCCTGTGTCGGGTAGACATCCGACCCGAAGCTACGCCCGCTCGGGTCGAATGTCAACCCGAGCGAGGGCCATGGGGTACGAGCCCGGCCCGGTCCGGAGGGGCGGGGGCGGGCGAGCGCGACATCGGCCGGGCCGAGGCGGATCGCACGAGCGTGCGCGCTACCGGGCGTGGGCCGCGAACGCCGGCCGCCAGCCTTCGCGGATGTCGCGCGCCGCCGCGAGCCACCGGTCGCGCACCACCGGCCGCACGCGCGCCGTCCGTTCGAGATAGCGGACGATGGCGGCGCGTTCGCCGCGGTCGAGGAGCGCGGTCAGCAGGTCGGCCTCGAAGTCGTGCGACGCCCACGCCAGCTCGGCCGACGTCGTCGTCTCGGGCGCCTCCAGCAGGTGCGCGACCGCGCCCCCCTGATCGCCGTGCCGCAGCGCGATCGCCGCCAGCACCAGCTCGGCGCGGAAGTGCGCGGCGGGCGCCGCCGGATCGTCCGCATGGCGCGCGGCCAGCTCCACCGCCCGCCGGGCCACCCGCCCCGCGCGCAGCCGCTCGAGCTCCGCCGAGGCAGGATTGCCGCTCCGGCCGAAGCCGTCGCCCGAGACCAGCCAGTGCTCGGCCACTTCCGGCAGGTACTCGAGCTGCGTCGCCTCCGGGAGCTGTGCCAGGCCGCCGATCCACGTGTTGCGGTCGGTGCCGAGGTCGGCGTACATCCGGGCGGTGCGCGCCGCGCGGATCGCACGCACCTGGGCGACGTGTGCACGCGGGTGATCCGGATCGAGGGCCAGCGCCCGGGCCAGGAGCGTCGCCACGAGCGGCTGGAGCGCCGCGTCGTCGTGCCCGAACTGACGGAGCGCGGCGGCCGTGTCGGCCAGCAGGTCCGCGTCGGTCGTCGCCTCCAGTTCCCGCCGGACCGTGTCGGCGGCCGGCGAGGCGCCGCTCATCAGCACGCGGGCCGCCAGTCGGCCGAGGGCCACCGTCCAGCGCTCGGGGGCGATGGCGGCGCCGTCCGGATCGATTCGGCGGCCGCGCGTGAGGAACTCGCGCGCGCGCGCCGGGTCGTCCGCCTCGAGAAGCGACGCGGCATGAAAGAGCGCGACGGGCGGCGCGTCGGGCCGCCCGGCCCGCTCGATCCACGCGGCCTCGACGAGCGCCCGGCCCTCGGCGTCGGCCGTGTCGTCGCCGGGGCCGGCCGGGATGTCCGCCAGGTGGATCGTCTCGACGTCGCCGGCGTCGTGCGCGACGAGCCAGAGCGCGTGACGGCGTCGTCGCGCCTTCGCCTGCTCGCGGGTCGCCGTGCCGGTGCCGCCGAACCCGTAGAAGGTGAGCAGCGCGCGGCGCGTCTCGCGTTCGTCGGGATCGACGCCGGCCTCGACCGCGCGCTCGCGGGCTTCGACGTCGGCCGCGGTCCATTGCCGCACCACCTGCTGCAGCGCGGCGCGCGTCCGCCAGGCTTCCGGGACCGCGTCCATCGCGCTGCCCTGGGCGTGCGGGCGGGCGCGAAGCGGCGCCGGCCCGCCGCAGGACGGCACGACGATCAGGAGTACCGCGATCACGACTGCCGGAAATCCGGCAGCGGGGCGACTGGCGGCGCGGCGGGACGGAGGCATCGCGAGCGGAGCCGGCAGGAACCGGCGTCTGGCGCGACCGTACCGCGCGCGGGCGCGCTTCCGCAAGCCTCGCGTGCACCGCGTGCGGGTGTTTCCTCGGATGAAAATGCAACCAGTCGCAGCAGGCGGGACTTGAATCGCGCGATCAGGCTGGCGAGAATGTCCGCACGCACAGGTCCCATGCGACACGACACACGAGACACTCGACTCGTTGGATACCGGTGTGGGCGATGGCACGGCGTGGCGGCGGCGCTGCTGGCGCTCCTCGCGACGGCCGGGTCTGCGTCCGCGCAGACCGCCTCGTCGCCGCCGTCCACCGCGCCGCGCCCGACGCGCACGGCCGCCGAGATCTACGACGCGGCCTGCGCCGCCTGTCACGGTCCCGACGGCAAGGGCACGCCGCTCGCCGTCCGAGGCTTCGAACTGGAGCCGCCGGACTTCAGCGACTGCAACTTCGCCACGCGCGAGCCCGATGCCGACTGGGGGGCCATCGTGCACGGCGGCGGCCCGGTACGCGGCTTCGATCGGACGATGCCGTCGTTCGGCGACGCGCTCACCGAGGACGAGATCGCCCTGGCCGTCAGCCACGTCCGCACCTTCTGCGGCGATCCGAGCTGGCCGCGCGGCGACCTCAACCTGCCGCGCGCGATCTTCACCGAGAAGGCGTACCCGGAGGACGAGGCCGTCTGGACGACGGGCCTGAACGTCACCGGCGACGGCGAGTTCTCGAACGAGATCGTCTATGAGAAGCGCTTCGGCGCCCGCAACCAGATCGAGATCAAGGCGCCCTTCGCGGTCGCGCACCAGCCCGGATCGACGTGGATGGGCGGCGCGGGCGACATCGGCCTCGGCTTCAAGCGTGCCTTCTACCACGACATGTCGAAGGGCCGCATCGCCGCGTTCGGCGGGGAAGTCGTCCTGCCGACCGGCGACGAGTCGTCGGGCATCGGGTCGGGCGCGCTCAGGTTCGAGCCGTTCGCGTCGTTCGGCCAGATCCTGAGGTACGACGCGTTCTTCCAGGCGCAGGGCGGCGCCGAGATCTCCGCCAACGAGAACAACGCCGGGCACGAGGCCTTCTGGCGGCTGGTCGTCGGCAGGACCTGGGTCCAGGGGCGATACGGCCGCGCCTGGACGCCGATGGTGGAGCTGCTCGCCGCGCGCGAGCTCGAGTCGGGCGCGAAGATCGAGTGGGACCTGGTGCCGCAGGTGCAGGTCACGCTCAATCAGCGCCAGCACCTGATGCTCAACGTCGGGTTGCGGATGCCGGTCAGCGTGCGCGAGGGCCGGTCCACGAGCCTGATGGTCTACTTCCTGTGGGACTGGTTCGACGGAGGACTCCGCGATGGCTGGTAAGCGTCTCCTGCTGGCCGCCGGCGCCGTCTGGGTGGTGACCCTCGGCGTGTCCGCGGCGCCTCGCACCGCGCCTGGCGCGCAGGCCGCCGGCGCCCCGGCGCACCAGGGCCTGCCCGTCGGCCCGATCTTCCAGACCGCCGACGCGTGCATGGCCTGCCACAACGGCCTCACGACGCCGGGCGGCGAGGACGTGTCCATCGGCATCCAGTGGCGCGCGACCATGATGGCCAACTCGGGGCGGGACCCGTACTGGCAGGCCGCCGTGCGCCGCGAGATCATGGACCACCCGTCGGCACGAGCCGAGATCGAGGACGAGTGCTCGATCTGCCACATGCCGATGGCCACGTTCACCGCGCGCGCGGCCGGCGGACATGGCACGATCTTCGATCACCTGCCCGTCGGCCAGGCCGCCACGCCGGAGGCGCTGCTCGCGGCCGACGGCGTGTCGTGCACCGCCTGCCACCAGATCACGGCCGAGAAGCTCGGCACGCCCGAGAGCTTCACCGGCGGGTACGTGATCGACACGACCCGCGCCGCCGACGCCCGGCGGATCTTCGGCCCGTTCGAGATCGATGCCGGCCTGACCACCGTCATGCGCTCGTCGGCGGGCTTCCAGCCGGCCCAGGGGACGCACATCCAGTCGTCGGAACTCTGCGCCACGTGCCACACGCTGTTCACCAGCGCGCTCGACCCGTCCGGCGCCGCCGCCGGGCGGCTGCCCGAGCAGATGCCGTATCTCGAGTGGCAGGCGAGCGACTATCCCGGATCGCGGAGCTGCCAGGACTGCCACATGCCGGTGGTCGAGGCCGAGATGCCGATCGCGCGCGTCCTCGGCCAGCCGCGCGCGGGTTTCCGCCGCCACGAGTTCCGCGGCGGCAACTTCTTCGTCACCCGGATGCTGAACCGCTACCGCGCCGAGCTGGGCGTGGTCGCGCTGCCGCAGGAGATGGACGCCGCCGCCGGCCGCGCCATCGGGCACCTGCAGGAGGCCACCGCGCGCGTGTCGGTCGGCGCCGTCACCGTCGCGAATCGCCGGGCGACGTTCGACGTGACCGTCGAGAACCTCGCCGGCCACAAGTTCCCGACCGCCTATCCGTCGCGGCGGGCCTGGCTCCACGTCACCGTGCGCGACGCCGGCGGGCGCGTGCTCTTCGAGTCGGGCGCGTTCCAGCCGAGCGGCGCCATCGCCGGCAACGACAACGACGCGGACGCCTCGGCCTTCGAGCCGCACCACGACGAGATCACCAGCGCCGATCAGGTGCAGATCTTCGAGGCCATCCTCGCCGCGGCGGACGGCCGCGTGACGACCGGTCTCCTCACCGGGAGCCACTACCTCAAGGACAACCGGCTGCTGCCGAAAGGCTTCGACAAGGCCGCCAGCGGACCCGACGTCGCGGTTCGTGGGGCGGCCGCGCAGGACGACACGTTCCGCGCGCCGGGCGATCGCGTGCGCTACCGCGTGGACATCGGCGCGGCCACCGGCCCGGTGACCGTCGAGGCGGAACTCTGGTTCCAGCCGATCGGCTACCGCTGGGCCGAGAACCTGCGCGGCTACGACGCGTTCGAGACGCGACGGTTCATCCGGTACTGGGAGTCGATGGCCGCCGAGTCGGCGGTCAGGGTCGGGACCGCGACGGCGGCGTCAGGACGACCCGCCGACGGCCCGCCGCCGGGTCTCTGACGAGCGCGGCGACCCGCCGCGTCGCTGTCGAGCGCGGCGACCCGCCGCGTCGCTGTCGAGCGCGGCGACCCGCCGCGCCCGCTCGTGCACGGTATGATCGGCGGCCAGTGGACGAGCTGCAGGTCTACGCCCGCATCGGCGAGGACGGCTTCGCGCGCCTGGTGCACGCGTTCTATGCGCAGGTGCCGGACGACGACGTGCTGGGGCCGATGTATCCGTCGTCGGACCTCGCCGGCGCGGAAGCGCGCCTGCGGGACTTCCTGGTCGGCCGGTTCGGCGGCCCCACGCGTTACATCGAGACGCGCGGCCACCCGCGCCTGCGGATGCGCCATGCCCCGTTCCGCGTGGACCGCCGCGCCCGCGACCGCTGGATGACCCTGATGAGCCGCGCGATTGACGAGGCCGCGCTGCCGGGCGACGTGGCCGCGCTGCTCCGGTCGTTCTTCGACCAGACCGCGACCTTCATGATGAACACGCCAGATCCGGAGAACGTGACCCCATGACAGGCATCCGTGTCCGCGCGTTCCGCGCGACCCCAGGCACCGGGAATCGTCTCGTGCCGATTGTCGTCCTGGCCATCGCGGCGCTCGGATCCGCCGTCGTGCTCGCCCGTCAGGCCTCGGCGCCCGACGCGCGCTCGCAGGCGTCGTCGCCCGACGTCCGCCGCGGCGCCTGGGCCGATCACGAACGGATGCGCGCGGCGTCCGAGTTCGCCGGGATGTCGTGGGACGCGCTCGGCCCGTCGCGGCAGAGCGCGCGCGTCGAGGCCATCGCGCTGTCGCCGTCCGATCCGTTCACGATGTACGTGGGCCCGGGTGCCGGCAACGTCTGGAAGACGGTGGACAACGGCATCACGTGGACGCCGATCTTCGAGCACGAGTCGGCGTTCGCCATCGGCGACATCGCCGTGGCGCCGTCGGACGACCGCGTCGTCTGGGTCGGCACCGGAGAAGTCCAGCCGCGCCACTCTGGCCCGGCCTTCGCGGGCACGGGGGTGTTCAAGTCCACCGACGCGGGTGGCTCGTGGACGCCGATGGGGCTCGACGACACCCAGCACATCGGGAAGATCGTGATCCACCCGACGAATCCCGACATCGTGTACGTCGCGGCGATGGGGCACTTCCGTTCCACGAACCCCGAGCGCGGGGTGTTCCGGACCACCGACGGCGGCCGGACGTGGCAGCGGTCGCTGTTCGTCAGCGAGCGGACCGGCGTGATCGACCTGGTCATGGATCCGTCGGCGCCCGAGACGCTCTACGCGTGGGCCTGGCAGCTGGCGAGCGGACCGGAGAGCGGCCTGTACAAGACGACGGACGCCGGTGCCACGTGGACGAAGGTCGCCGGCGGCCTCCCGACAGGGCCGATGGGACGCGCGGGCCTCGCGATCGCGCCGGGACGCCCGGCCACGGTCTACGCGTTCCTCGACAACTGGGCGCCCGTCAACGGGCCCGGCGACCGGCGGATCGCGGGCGGCGAGGTCTATCGTTCCGACGACCGAGGCACGACCTGGCGGAAGGCCAACACCGAGGACCTCTACGACGTGTTCGGGATCTTCGGCTGGAAGTTCTGCGACATCCGGGTGGCGCCTGACGACCCGGAGGAGATCTACATCCTGGGCAACCGGATGTTCCACTCGACCGACGGCGGCCGGACCTACACGCGCATCGGCGAGACGATCCGTCGGCTGAACGACACGGCGGGCGAGACGATGCACCTGGATCACCACGAGCTGGTGATCGATCCGCGCAACCCGGCGCGCCTGATCCTCGGCAACGACGGCGGCGTGTTCCAGTCTTTCGACCGCGGCCGGACCTGGCTGCACCACAACACGATCCCGATCGGCCAGTTCTACTACGTCGCCGTGGACGACGCCGACCCGTACCACATCTACGCGGGAACGCAGGACGACGGCGCGCTGATGGGCCCGTCCACGTTCCGGATCGATCCCGACGACCCGGCGGCGAACGATCCGTGGCGGCGCATCTGGCTCGACCAGTGGACGGGCGGCGACGCGTTCGTGACGCTGCCGGATCCGACGAACCCGAATCTCGTCTACTACGAACACCAGAACGGCGACATGCGGCGCATGGACATGTCGGTGGGCAATCCGTACTCCGGCGGGCCGGCCACCGAGGTCGTCCGGCCCCGGCCGGGCCCCGGCGAGCCGCGCGACCGGTTCAGCTGGTTCACGCCGTTCTTCATCTCGCCGCACGACCCGCGCGCGCTGTACGCGGCCGGCACCCGCGTCTACAAGACGACGGACCGGGGCGCGACGTGGCGGACGATCAGTCCCGACCTGGGCCAGCCCGGCGGCGAGGAACGCGACATGGTCCCGACCGGCGCCGTGACCGTCCTCGACGAGTCGCCGGTCGTCCGGGGCCGGCTGTACGCGGGCACCGAGGGCGGCATGGCGTGGACCTCCGCCGATGATGGTGGCTCGTGGCACCGGATCGATGCGGGCCTCGCCGCGGACCGCTGGGTGACGCGCGTCGTGGCCTCGCGCCATGCCCCGGCCCGGGTGTACCTCACGCAGTCCGGCTACCGGCACGACGACTTCCAGGCCTACGTGTTCCGATCCGACGACGCCGGCGCGTCGTGGACGCCGATCGCGCGCGGCCTGCCGGCCGAGCCGGTGAACGTCATCCGGGAGGATCCGGTGTCGCCGTCGACGGTGTACGTCGGCACGGACCTCGGCGTGTACGTCTCGCTCGATCGCGGCGCGACGTGGCAGTCGCTCGTCGGGGACCTGCCGAGCACGCCGGTCTACGATCTGGTCGTCCACCCGCGCGAGGGCGAGCTGATTGCCGCGACGCACGGCCGCAGCCTGTTCCTGCTCGATGTCCGGCCGATCCAGGCGATGTCGGACGCCGTGCGCGCGCAGCCGGTGCACGTGTTCGACGTGCGGCCGGTGCGCCTCACCTGGCGGGTGCGCCGCGAGGTGCCGCCGCAGCCGCCGCGCGGACGCGCGCGGATCGCGGTCTGGCTCCGCGCCGCCGGCCCGATCGCGCTGACCGTGCGAGACGCGCGCGGCCAGGTCGTGCGCACGCTCACGGTCCCCGGCGTCGCCGGCGTGAACACCGTCACCTGGGACACGCGCGCGGACAACGGCCGCGACGTGGCGCCCGGTCGCTACCGCGTCGAGGCCGAGGCCGCCGGCGCGCGGGCGAGCGCGGAGATGACGCTGCTGCCGGTCGCCCCCGCGCCCGCGCGCTGAGCCACGACGCGGGCGCCCGCGCGACGCGCCTTGGTGTTCCGGCGCGCGCCTGCCATAATCGCGGCGGTTCCCTTCTCTTCGCCCCTTCCTCGGCGAGGTACCGCGCGTGACGCTGCACGCTCACCTCGGGAATGCCGTACGCGCGGCCGTGGCCGCGATGACCGTGGTGTCGCTGACGGCGCAGGTGCCGAGGCCCGGTGAGGCGACGGTCGAGCCGACCGGCACCGCGCGCCTCGCATGCCGGGTCTCCGTGTCGCAGGACGACCATCAAGTCCCAGTACGTCGTGCGGCCGTGACCCTTCGAACGTCCACGGGCGGACTCTTCGAGACATTCACGGACACGAACGGACAGTTCGAGTTCCCGAACCTCCCGGCCGGAGACCACACGGTCAGCGTCGAGAAGGCCGGCTTCATCGTGGCCGGGCCCGACTTCGAGCGGTCCGTCGGCATCCGGGTGGGAGAAGGCGAGCAGCGGACGGTCGAGATCCGCATGGTCCGGGCGGCCGCGCTCGAGGGCCGGGTGTCCACACCAGCGGGCGAGCCCGCGCGCGGCGTCGTCGTCAGCGCCACGCTGATCGGCTACGGCCCGACGGGCCCGCGTCCCGAAGCGATTCGGTCGGCGACGACCGATGACCTCGGCCGCTACCGGATCCACACGCTGCCGGCGGGCGAGTTCTTCCTGGCCGCGGCGCCCGACGCGCTCGAGGCGGCCGCGAACAGCGGCCGCGCCGCGGACCCGATGACCGGGTTCGCGCGGACGTACTTCCCCGGCACGACCTTCGTCGATCAGGCCCGGCGCGTGTCGATCGGCCGCGGCGAGTCGCAGACCGGCCTCGACATCGTGATGGCGACGGTGCCGCTCGCGTCGATGAACGGCCGCGTCCTCGACGCCGCGGGCGCCCCGCCGGAGCGGTTCGCGGTGCGCGTGCAGCCCGTGGGCGGCGTGTCCGGCGACGTGCGCGGGTTCAGCGCGGTCGGCAGCAACACGTTCACGTACCCGGGCGTGCCGCCCGGGGCGTACTGGCTGCTCGCGAGCGTCGTCGGCGCCGACGGGCGCTTCGAGTTCGCCGCGCAGCCGTTCGACGTGGCGGCGCCCGGTCGTCAGCCGGAGGTCGTCGTGACGACCGCGCCCGTGCCGGCCATCGCGGGCGTCGTCGTCACGGACGATCCCGGAGCGCAACTGCCGCGCGGCCTGCGGGTCGTGGCGGTCGAGACGTTGTACGAGTTGCCGTTCCGCGCGGACCTGGGCGAACGTCCCGACGAAGGGACCGTCGGGCGCGACGGCGTCTTCCGGCTGGGCGGCCTGTTCGGGCCGCGCCTGTTCCGCGTGGAGCGGCTGCCACCGGGGTGGGCGCTGGCGTCGGTCGAGCGGGACGGCGCGGACATCAGCGACCGTGCGGTGGCCTTCGGGCCGGGCGAGCCGGCCACCCCGGTGCGACTCGTGCTCACGCGCCGGACAGCGACGCTGGCCGGACTGGTGACCGACGCCGCCGGCACACCGATCGCCAGCGCGCGGGTCGTCGTGTTTCCCGAGGACGCCGCGCGACGGCACCAGGCTTCGCGGTTCATCGCCACGACCCGGTCGCTGGTCACGGGCGAGTACGTGATCGAGGGCGTCCTGCCGGGACGCTACCTCGTGGCGACGGCCCGTGGGCTCGCGACCGGGGCCTGGGAAGATCCGGCGACCCTCACACGACTGGCCACTTCGGCCGTGCCCGTGGTGGTCGCGGCGGGCGATCGCCTCGCGTTGTCCCTGACGGTGAAGCCATGACTGGAGGCGCCATGACCCGGGATCGCCGCGCGCGACGACACGGCCACGAGTTCCTGAAGACGCTCGCCGTCGCGGGCATCCTGCTGCTGTGCGTGGGGCCGTCGTGGTCGGCCCTCGGCGCGCGCCAGCGATCGGGACAGGTGCCGGCGGGGCAGTCGGCCGCGGGCCGCATCGCCGGGCGCGTGACCGGCGTCGCCGACGGCCGGCCGATCGCGGGCGCCGTGCTGCGCCTGCTGGCCCCGGCGATTCGCGTGCAGAAGAGCGCCCGGACGGACGCCGATGGTCGCTTCGAGTTCACCGAACTGCCGGCCGGCTCCTACCAGCTGAGCGTGCAGGCCGAGGCGTACCTGCCCGGTGCGTTCGGCGCCTCGTCGCCCGGTGAACCGGCGAAGCCGATCGTGCTCGGCGACGGCGCCGCGTTCACCGAGGCCGACTTCGGGCTGTGGCACCCGAGCGCCGTCGAAGGCACGGTGACCGACGAGTTCGGCGATCCGGTACCGGGCATCGAGATCCTGATCTCCCGCCTCGATTTCGCCGCCGGCAAGCGCCGGTTGTTCCCGGTCGGGGGCCGCAGCGCCGACCACGCCACCGACGACCAGGGCCACTTCCGCGTCCCCGGCCTGCCGCCCGGCGAGTACTACCTGACGGCGGTGTCGGGGGTGTTCACCGAGCGCAACGAGACCGCGGGGTTCGCGCCGACCTACTACCCGTCGGCCATCGAGGCCGCCGACGCCCAGCCCGTCCGCCTCGCGCTCGGGCAGGACGCGACCGGCCTCGCGTTCAGGCTCCAGCCTTCGACGATGGCGAGCATCCGGGGCCGGGTGCTGGACGCGGCCGGCCAGCCGGTCGGGCTGGCGACGCTCATGCTCTTTCCCGCGGACCGGGGCACGGTCGCCTCGCTCATGCTGGCCCGCGGGGTGACGCAGGCGGACGGCTCGTTCGAGTTGCGCAACGTGCCGGCGGGCGCGTTTGCACTGCAGGCGTTCGGGCGTCCGGAAGGCGGCGGCAATCTCGGCAAGTCGCCGTTCGGCGCTGCCTCGATCGACGTGAACGGCCGCGATCTGCGGGGCGTCGAGGTCGCCGTCCGTCCCGGCGCGGTCATCCGGGGGCGGATCGTCTTCGAGGACGGCACGCCGCCGTCCATCGATCCGACGCGCGTCCAGGTGAGCGGGTTGCCGGTGGAGTTCGAGTCGAACCCGATCGGCGGCGGGCCGCCGAATCGCACCATGAATCCCGACTGGACCTTCGAGGTGGAGAACCAGTTCGGCCTGCGGGTCATCCGGGCCAACATCGCGGCCCCGGGCTGGAGCCTCAAGCGCATCACCCGTGACGGCACGGACATCACCGATGCACCCACCGACTTCCGCTCGGGCGATGCGACCGGCGTCGAGGTGGTGTTCACGAAGGCGGCCTCGTCGCTCTCGGGCCGCGTTCAGCGCGACGACGGATCGCCGGCGGAGAACTACACGGTGGTCGTCTTCGCGGCCGATCCGCGTCGCTGGACGTTCCCGTCGCGGTACGTCGCCATCGGGCGGCCGAATCAGGAGGGAACCTACGAGGTCGCGGGGCTGCCACCCGCCAATTACCTCGCCATCGCGGTGCCGAGGGTCGAGGGCACGACGTGGCAGGATCCGGCGGTGCTCGATCAGTGGCGCCCGCTCGCGTCGGGTGTCACGCTGGGCGCCGGGCCGGCCACGCTCGACCTGAGACTCGTCGGACGCTGACGCGTGCCCAGGCGTCGCGGCGGCTGGCGGCGGGCTGCCGACCCCGGACTTGCGATGCCCGGGGCCGGGCGAGACAATCCGGGCATGGCCCGACATCCGATCCGTTCGTCGATCTGGTCCGCGGCCCTCATGACCGCGGTCCTGTTCCTCCATCCCGGCCCGCTCACGGCCCAGCGCGGGCGCGGCGGGCAATCCGACAACCTGCGGCAGGCGACGCAGTTCATCCGGGACGGCCAGTCCGACCAGGCGCTGGCCGCCGTGCGGCGTGAGCTGCAGGCCAATCCCGACTCGACGTCGGCGGCCGGCCTGCTGGACACCCTCGGCCAGGGCGCCGAGGCGCGCCGCATCTACCAGCGCCAGATCGACGCCGCGCCCGACGCGCGGGCGAAGGCCGACGCGCAGCGTGCCATGGCGATGTCCTGGGGCTTCGAGGGCGACTGCGCCAACACGATGAAGTACGAGCAGATGGTCATCGACTACTGGAAGACGCGCGAGACGGCCGAGCCGCAGAACGCGTTCTACCAGGAAGGGGAGATGGCCAACGAGGGCGCGCGCATCTGCGTGGACGCGGGCGACCTCGACACGGGCGAGCACTGGTACCGCATGGGGCGTGACCTGGGCCTGAAGGAGCCCGGCAACCAGACGCACCCGAAGAGCCTGTGGGACTACCGGCTGGCGCACGCGCTCGGACGGATCGCGGCCCGGCGCGGCGACGCCGCCGAGGCGCGCCGCCAGATCGCCGCCGCCCGCCAGGCGCTCGACGGCGACCCGGACATGGCGCAGCAGCAGGAACGCTTCTTCCCGTACCTCACCGGCTACGTGGCGCTGTACCTCGGCGACCTGAAGACCGCCGAGGCGGACCTGACCCGCGCGGTCGAGCTGCCGGGCAACCAGAACGACCCGTTCATGCGCTGCCTGCTGGGCATGACGTGGGAGAAGCTCGGCAAGGCCGACGAGGCGAAGGCCGCCTACGAGCAGGCCTACCGGCAGGCCACCGCGCACAACCCGCCGGCCGCGTTCGCCCGGCGGTTCGTGCGCGAGAAGCTGGGCGGTTGATCGCCGGCCGTCGCCGGCTGGAGGACCTTCGATGACGCGTCGTCGCTACGCGCCCGTGTGGTACGCCGTCGTCGTCCTCGCGGCGACGACGGCTGTCGTCTGGAGCCAGCGCGGCGCCCCGCCGCTGACGCGGGAGGCCCGCGTCGATGCGATCTTCTCCGCGTGGTCCACGACGACGCCGGGCTGCGCCGTCGGCGTCGCCGAGCAGGGCGCGTCCGTGCTCGAGCGCGCCTACGGCATGGCGGACCTCGAGCACGACGCGGTCCTGCGGCCCGACTCGATCATCGAGGCCGGCTCGGTCTCCAAGCAGTTCACGGCCGCCGCGGTCCTGCTGCTCGTCGGGGACGGCACGCTCTCGCTCGACGATCCGGTGCGGCGCTACGTGCCCGAGCTGCCCGACTACGGCACCCCGCTCACCATCCGCCACCTGCTGACGCACACGAGCGGATTGCGCGACTGGGGCAGCCTCGCCGCCATCGCCGGCTGGCCGCGCGGCCAGCGGATGCACACGCACGCCGACGTGCTCGACATCCTGAGCCGGCAGGAGGCCCTCAACTTCGATCCCGGGACGCACTGGTCGTACAGCAACTCCGGCTACAATCTGGCCGCGGTCATCGTCGGGCGCGTGAGCGGACAGTCGTTCGCCGAGTTCAGCCGGACGCGGATCTTCGAGCCGCTCGGCCTCACGCACACGTCGTGGCGCGACGACTACCGGCGCGTGGTGCGCGGCCGGGCGATCGCCTACGACGCGGGCCGCGGCGGCGAGTTCCGGCAGGACATGCCGTTCGAGAACGTGCACGGCAACGGCGGCCTGCTGACGACGGTAGGGGACCTGCTGCGGTGGACCGAGCACTTCGCCGCGCCGCCACCCGGGTGGGAGGCCGTCGTGCGGCAGCAGCAGACGCCGGCGACGCTCGCCGACGGGCGCGCCCTGCACTACGCGTTCGGCCTGTTCGTCGGGCGGCACCAGGGCGAGGAGGAGATCTACCACAGCGGGTCCACGGCCGGGTACCGGGCATTCGTGACGCGGTTCCCCGGCGCCCACCTCTCGGTCGCGGTCCTCTGCAACACCGGCGCGGCCAACGCGACCGAGCTCGCGCACGCGGTGAGCGACCTCTACCTGGGAGACCGGCTCCGGCCGTCCGTCTCCGCGCCCGCGCTGCTGTCCGAGGCGCGCGGCCCGCTCGTCGGCGTCGAGCCCGACAAGGCGTACCGGCCGACGCCCGACGATCTCGCGGGGTTCGCCGGCACCTACGACAGCCGCGAAGTCGAGACGACGCTCACGGTCGAGGTCCGCGATGGCGCGCTGGTGGTGCGCCGGCGGCCGGACACGGTGTTGACCCTCCGGCCGCATTCGACGGACCGGTTCGAGGCGAACGGGCTCGGCCTCGTCACCTTCCATCGGGAGGGCGGACGGGTGGTGTCGCTCGGCGTGACGCAGGATCGGGTGTGGGATCTGCGGTTCGCGCGGGTGCCCGGAGCGCCGATCAGCGGCCGAGCAGGCCGCCGATGAGCGACTTGCGCCGGCTGACGACCCGGTTGCGGCCCTTGCGCTTGGCGTCGTAGAGCGCCTCGTCGGCGCGGCGGATCAGGTCCTCGACGGTGTCGCTCGACGCCAGTTCCGTGACGCCGCAGCTCACGGTGAACCGCACGCTGCGGACTTCGTCGTCGGCCTCGTACTCGAAGCTCTTGCCGGCGATCTCGACCAGGATCTCGTTCAGGCGCTTCTCGACCTCGCCGATCTTCGCGCCGTGCAGGATGATCCCGAACTCCTCGCCGCCGTAGCGCGCGACGAAGTCGGTGGGGCGCAGCGCCTTCGTCAGCCACATCGCGGTGCCGAGGAGCACGCGGTCGCCGACCTGGTGGCCGTGCGTGTCGTTGATCTTCTTGAAATGATCGACGTCCACCATCGCGAAGCAGAGCGGCGCCTTCGCGCCGCGCGCGGTGGACACCATCTGCTGGATCCGACGGTCGAACGTCGCGCGGTTGGCGACGCGCGTCAGGCCGTCGAGGGCTGCTTCCTCCTCGGCCTTGACGAGCCGCGTCTGCAGCGTCTCGAGCCGCCGGCTGAGCTGCGTCGTCGATTCCTCTTCCTTCCGGCGACGCTGTTCGACCGCCGTCTTCAGCACCGAGACCTCGGAGGCCACCTGCTGCTTCAGCTCGCGGATGTCGTCGAGCCGCGCCATCGCGGTGAAGCGCTCCGTGGACGACAGGACCTGGGCACTGAACTGCTGGGTCTGGCCGGCGATGGTCGCGGCCGCCTCGCGGAGGATCCGGATCATCTCGCGCAGCTCGTTCTCGCGGTCCTTGACGTACTTGGACGAGCCGCGGAGGAAGTGCTCGCAGAGCTTCGCGCAGTCCTCGGCCGCGGCGGCGAACGCGGTGGCCTCCGACGACGCCTTGAACGTGCGCCGGTACTCGTCGAGCCGCGTCTGGAACGTGACCTGCTGTTCGGTATCCGCGTCGGGTGTGTGATCCGCCAGCGACACGAGCACGCGGTCGAGCAGCGTCGAGATGGGGGCGGCCAGGGCGGTACCGTTGGCACCGGGGACGGCCGTGACGGGCACCTCCGGCTTGCGGAGGCCGAGCTCCACGAGTTCTTCCATCACCGTGATCAATCGGCTCGAGTTGATGGGACTTTAGCGACACGGGCCCGTATTCCTGGGCCAGAACCGCGCCCGGCGAGGTCGAATGCCCGAAGTCGCATGCCCGCACCCGGCCGGCGCGGGTCAGGCCGCGGAGCTGTCGCCGACGCCGAGCCGGTGCATCTTGTCGAGCAGCGTCGTCCGGCTCAGGTTGAGGAGCTTGGCCGCCTGCCGCTTGTTGCCACCGGTCTTGGCCAGGTACCGGAGGATGAGCTCGCGCTCCACCTGCGACATGGTCGCGGTGAAGTTGATGCCCTCGTCGGGCGTGCTCGGCAGTGACACCGACGAGAAGGTCTCGGGCGTGTGCAGTTCCTCGGGAAGCGCCTCGGGGCCGATCTCCGTCGCGGTCCCCGACAGGGCCACGGCGTGTTCCACGCAGTTCTGCAGCTGGCGGATGTTGCCGGGCCAGCCGTAGGTCATCAGGAGCCGCAGCGCGCCCTGGCTCAGGCGCTTGGTCGAGAGACCGTTGCTCGTGCAGGACTCCTGGACGAAGTGCTGGGCCAGGATCGGGATGTCCTCCTTGCGGCCCTTGAGCGGCGGCAGCACGACGCGGACGACGTTGAGCCGGTAGTAGAGGTCTTCCCGGAACGTGCCGTCCTTGACCATGCCCAGCAGGTCCACGTTGGTCGCGGCGATGACCCGGGCGTTGATCTTGACCGGCTTCGACGTGCCGATCCGCTCGACCTCGCGTTCCTGGAGCGCCCGGAGGAGCTTGGCCTGGAGCGAGAGCGTCATCGACGAGACCTCGTCGATGAAGAGCGTGCCGCGGTCGGCGGCCTCGAAGCGGCCGACGCGCGCGTTGACGGCGCCCGTGAACGCGCCCTTCACGTGGCCGAACAGCTCCGCCTCGGCCAGGCCCTCGGGGATGGCCGCGGCGTTGAACGCGACGAACGGCTGGTCGCGCCGCGGGCTGTTGTGGTGGATCGTGCGCGCCACCAGTTCCTTGCCGGTGCCGGTCTCGCCCTGGATCAGGATGGTGCTGTTGAGCGGCGAGACCAGCTCGAGCGTCGAGAAGAGCCGCTTCATCGCGGGGCTGCTGCCGACGAGGCTCCCGAACTTGAAGCGGTCGTTCAACCGCGCCTTGAGTTCCGCGTTCTCGTGCTGCAGCCGGCGCTCGCTGAGCGACGTCTTGAGCACCTGCACGAGCTGGATCAGCTGGAACGGCTTGATCAGGAAGTCCACCGCGCCGCGCTTGAGCGCGCGCACGGCGTGGTCGATGCTGCCGAACCCGGCCGTGACCACGCACCGCATGTCGGGGTAGCGCGAGAGGGCCTGGTCGAGCACGTCCAGCCCGTCGCCATCGGGCAGCCGCGCGTTGACCACGAGCGCGTCGTAGGCGAATCCCTCGATGCGCGAAAGCGCGTCGACGGCGCTCGGCGACTGGGCGGCGGTGAACCCGGCCGCTTCCAGCGAGTCCGCGATCATCTGTCGCGAGTCCGTCTCGTCGTCCACCACGAGGACCGTGGCTCTCACCTGATCGTTGTCCGTCTCGGTCGTCACGCCGTTCGTCTCCTGGAGGGGGGAGCCACCGGGATCGTCCCGGCCGCCCGAGGATGCCGTCGTGCCGACGGCCCCACGTCACTGGCCGTCGGAATGGCAACACCCGTGCCAGCCGGCCGACAGACGAGCCGTGCGCCCGGCGTGCACGCCGCTGCACGCCATTGCCTCCAACGGCGCGCGCCGCGGCGCGCCGGCTGACGGCGCGCCGTCAAGCGTCCGTCAGCCGGCCCATGCCCGCCTGACGGTTTCCTGACACTGCGAGGGGCGCGCCTCTCACTGCCGTCGGTGCGATCGGGGCCCGGCGCGTCAATTGATGAAGTGATCAGGGCGTCTGATCAAGGAGTCGGCGCGCAACCCGGTCGGTCTCCGCCCTCGCCTCGCCGGCGCAGGCGGCCCGCCGGGGGATCCGGCCGGCCAAGGAGGGCGCCGGGTCAGCTCGCCGTGTCGGCTCGTCGGTCGTGCTGTCGGCGCGCCGACGCTCTCTCCCGCCGCGGGCGCCGTTCCGCCAGCCTGGCGATCAGGATGCGCGGGCGGCATCGGCCCGCCGGGCCCCGATTTCCTCGCGAAACACGCCGGTTCTCCGGTCGCGGGCCAGTGATCGGTGCCCCGCGATCGAACACGGCACCCCTCTTGCACAACCCGGCGCAGATTCGGCGACATCCCCGCGCGACGGTCGAGCCGTCGGCCGCGGAGGAGGAAGGCGA
Source organism: Vicinamibacterales bacterium (assembly GCA_041394725.1). Taxonomy (GTDB): domain Bacteria; phylum Acidobacteriota; class Vicinamibacteria; order Vicinamibacterales; family SCN-69-37; genus JAWKHR01. Next base: position 68,709 of record JAWKHR010000015.1, read on the forward strand.
TGAACGAGATCAGAAGCGACGCGGCGATCATCGCGGCCCTGGGCCGGCAGATGACGCGCGCCGTGCAGAAGCAATCCGTCGCGGCGAGCAACCTCGCCAACCTCGACACGCCCGGCTACCGGACGAAGGAAGTCGAGTTCGACGACGCGCTGAACGCCGAGCTCGGCGCCTCGCAGATGTCGGCCACCGATCCCCGGCACTTCGGCGCGGGGGGCAACGGGACGGACCGGGGCCGGACGGCCGACGCGGCGGACCTCGCCTCGAAGGTGGACGGCAACAACGTCTCGCTCGACCGCGAACTGCTCTCGCTGAGCCGCGCGGCCGGCGACTTTTCCGCCGCGCAGACGGTGCTGGCCGCGAAGTTCCGGCTGGTCCGCTACGCGATCAACGACGGGCGCTGACCATGAACACCCTGCGATCGGCCATCGACGCCAGTGCCTCGGCCCTCGACGTGCAGCGCGCGCGCATGGAAGTGGCCGTCTCGAACCTGGCGAACGCGGAATCCACGAGAGGCCCCGACGGCCAGCCCTACCGGCGCCGCGAGGTCGTGCTCGAGACGAAGTCCTTCGCGAACCAGCTCGACCTCGGCACCACTCCCGGCGCCACGGGCGTGAAGGTGGCCGCCGTCGTCGAGGACCAGGGCGACTTCATCCGGCGGTACGAGCCGTCGCACCCGGACGCGGATGCCGACGGGTTCGTGGCCATGCCGAACGTGGCGGTGCCCGAGGAAATGGTGGACATGCTCGGCGCCGCGCGCGCCTATCAGGCGAACCTGACCGCGATCACCGTCATCCGCGACACCATCCAGCGCGCGCTGGAACTGGCGAAGTAGCCCCATGGCCATCACACCGATCGGGACCCCGACCGCCATCACACCCGCCGCGACGCCGACCGGCGCGGGCGGCGCGGACGCCGCCAAGCCCGGCTTCGGCGACGCCCTCCGCGACCTGCTCGACTCGGTCGACGACTCGACCGGCACGGCCAACGAGGCCATCGGCCGCATGCTCGACGGCACGGGCGACATCCACGAGGCGATGATCGCGCTGCAGAAAGCCGACGTGATGCTGCAGATGACCGTGCAGGTCCGTAACAAGCTGGTCCAGGCCTACCAGGACATCATGCGCATGCCCGTCTAGGGGCGCCGAGCCGCTGAACCGTGAATCCCGAACAGCTCCTCTCCCACGTCAAGAAGCTCGCGTCCTCGTTGTCGGCGGCCCAGATCGCCGGCCTCGTGGCCGTGTTCCTCGCCGTCGTCGCCGTCGTCGTCGGCTCCGCCTACTGGATTTCGACCCCGACCTACTCGCTGCTCGTCGCCGACATGGACGCCGAGACCGCGCAGTCGGTGGTGACCAGGCTCAAGGACGCGAAGGTGCCGTACCAGCTCGCCGAGGGCGGCCGGTCGGTGCGCGTCCCGCAGGAGCGCGTGGACGAGCTGCGGCTCGAGTTCGCGTCCGACGGCCTGCCGTCGTCCGGGCGCATCGGCTTCGAGATCTTCGACCGCACCAGCTTCGGCACGACCGAGTTCACCGAGCACGTCAACTACCGGCGCGCGCTCGAGGGCGAGCTGGCGCGGACGATCGGCACGCTCGCCGAGGTTGCCAGCGCGCGGGTGCACATCGCGATGGCGAAGGACTCGATCTTCGTGGACCAGACGCAGCCCGCGAAGGCGTCGGTCGTCCTGCGCCTGAAGGGCAACCGCCCCCTGGCCCCCGCCACCGTGCGCGGCATCGCCGGCCTCGTCGCCGGCAGCGTCGAGTCGCTGCGGCCCGAGGCGGTGACGATTCTCGACACGTTCGGCCGTCCGCTGACGCGACCCGACGACGGCGGCGACGCCGCGATGAGCGGGCTGCAGTTCGACCGGCAGCAGCAGATCGAGCGCGACCTCTCCACGCGGGTGGCCGCGCTCCTCGAGCCGGTCGTCGGTCCCGGGCGCGTGCGCGTGAACGTCTCCGCGCACCTGCGGTCGGACCTCGTCGAGGAGACCGAAGAGCGCTACGACCCGAATGCCGTGATCCGGAGCCGCCAGACGTCCACCGAGACGGGCACGAGCGTGCTGCCGACCGGCGGCGTGGCCGGCGCGCGCGCCAACCAGCCCCAGGGCCTGACGACGGCGGCCGCGCCCGCCACGCCGGCGCCGGCGCCGGCCCCCGGGACGCCGCCCGGCCGGTCCACCGAGACCACCAATTACGAGCTCAGCCGCGTCACGCGCCACACGGTGAGTCCCCAGGGACAGCTCGCGCGCCTGTCGGTCGCCGTGATCGTCGACGACGAGCACGTCGTGACCACGGCCGACGACGGCACGACCACGACGACGACGAAGCCGTGGGACCAGGCGAAGATCGATCAGTTCCAGCAGATCGTCTCGGCCGCGGTCGGCCTCGACACCGATCGGGGCGACGTGCTGACGGTCGAGAACATCGCCTTCGAGACCCCGACGGTCGAGCCCGAGCCGGCGGCGCCCGGCGTGATGACCGACCTGACCGACGGCGCGAAGCGCTACTGGCCGACGGCGCTGCGCTACGCCGCGATCCTCGGCATCGCGTTCTACGCCCTGTTCGGCATCCTGCGGCCGATGGCCCGCCGCGCCACCCAGCTGGCGATGGCGCCGGCGCTGCCCGCCGCCACCGGCAACGCGCGCCTGCCCACCGTCCAGGAGATGGAGGGCCAGATCAACAGCGAGCTCGACGCGGCGCGCCAGCCGCAGCGGTTGCCCGTGCTCAGCAAGCGCGTCGCCAAGCTGGCCGATGAGGAACCGGAGCAGCTGGTCCGCATCGTCCGCGGCTGGATCCAGGAGGAGAAACGCTAGTGGCCGCCACCAGTACCCCGATGAGCGGCATGCGCAAGGCCGCGATCGCGCTCATGGCGCTCGGCGAGGAGGGCTCGACGAGCCTGTTCCGCCACCTGGGCGAGGACGAGATCGAGCGCGTCGCGCGCGAGATCGCGGCGATTGGCGCGGTCCCGCAGGAGGCCGGCGAGCAGGTCCTGATGGAGCTCAGCGCCTCGGTCGGGCTCACGCCCGCGCCGGTCGGCGGCGTCGAGCAGGTCCGCCGGCTGCTCGTGAAGGGGCTCGGCGCCGAGGAGGCGAACCACATCCTCGACCGCATCGTGAACACGCTGAACACCTCGCAGGGCTTCGCCGCGCTCGAGCGCACCAACCCGGAGCAGCTGTCGAAGTTCATCATCGGCGAGCACCCGCAGACCACCGCGGTGATCCTGGCGCACCTGGATCCGGGCGCCGCCGCGCACCTGATCGAGCAGCTGCCCGAGGAGATGCGCGCCGAGATCCTGCTCCGCATGGCGGCCCTCGACGACGTCTCGCCCGAGGTGCTGGCGCGCGTCTCGACCGTCATCGAGCAGCAGGTCCGCAGCCTCGGCGCCTCCACCAAGGCGCAGCGGGGCGGCGTGCGCGCGGTGGCGGAGCTCTTCAACAACCTCGACCGCGGCATCAGCCGGCCGACGCTCGAGCGCCTCGAATCGGTGGCGCCCGACACGGCAAATGCCATCCGCAACCTGATGTTCGTCTTCGACGACCTGCTCGAACTCGAGGAGACCGGCATCCGCGAGATCGTCAACCGCGCGGACAAGAAGACCCTCACGGTCGCGCTCAAGGGCGCCGCCGAGCCGATTCGCCAGCGCTTCTTCACCAACATGTCCAAGCGCGCCGCCGACCTGATGAAGGAAGAGATGGAGATGCTCGGCGCGGTCCGGCTGCGCGAGGTCGAGAAGGCGCAGCAGGAGATCGTCGCCATCGCGCGCAAGCTCGAGGAGGAAGGCCTCATCACGACGGGCGCCGGCGCGGGAGAGGCGTATGTCACCTAGCGCGGCCCGCCTCGCGGCCTCCGTCCCGTGCGACCGGTTCGAGTGGCCCCGGCCCGACATGCTCTCGGCCGACGGCCGGCCCGTGCCGATGCCGCACCGCGTGCCGGTCGTCACCGATCCCGGCGGCACGCTCCGCTCCGTGGACCTGCGTGACGCACCCCTGCCGAACGTCATCGCCGAGCGCGTCGCCACGGCGGAGCGCGACGCCTACGCCCGCGGCCGCGCCGAGGGCGAGGCGGCGGGGGAGGCCGCGGCGACGCGCCGGCTCGACGCGACGATCCAGCGGCTCGTCCAGACGATCGACCAGATCGCCGCGCTCCGTGCCGGCATGGTTCGCCGCACCGAGCAGGAGATCGTCCGCCTGTCGCTCGCCATTGCCGAGCGCGTCATCCACCGCGAGGTCACCGTGGACCGGGCCCTGCTCGTCGGCATGGCCCGCGTCGCGATCGACCGGCTCGGCGACGAGGCCGCCGCGACGATTCACCTGCACCCGGCCGACCACGAGCGCGTGATGCACGGCCGGGAGGAACTCGAGCCGGGTGGCGCCGTCAGGGTCGTGGCCGACCCGCAGGTCGAGCCGGGCGGCTGCCTCGTCCGGTCGTCGTTCGGGCGCATCGACCTGGCCGTGGACAGCCAGGTACGCGAGGTGTCGCGGGCGCTGCTGGGCGGCGAGGCCGGCGAGGAGTCGCATGGCGAGCCCGACCAGGCCTGAGCCCGGCTTCTCGCTCCAGACCTACCTCACGCGGCTGTCGCGCATCGAGCCGGCGCCGGTCACCGGCCAGGTCACGCGCGTGCTCGGGCTGCTCATCGAATCGTCCGGCCCGGCCGCGAGCGTCGGCGAGATCTGCGAGGTCCGCACCGGGCGCGGCCCGGCCATCCCCGTCGAGGTCGTCGGGTTTCGCGAGGGGCGGCTGCTCTCGGTGCCGCTCGGCGAGACCGCCGGGATCCGGCCCGGCGATCCGATCGTCGCGCGCGGCGACGCGCTCACCATCCCGGTCGGCGACGCGCTGCTCGGCCGCGTGATCGACGGCCTCGGCCAGCCGCTCGACGGCAAGGCGCCGCCCGCGGCCGACGCGCTCGTGCCGCTGCGGCCCGAGGCCCTGAACCCCATGGCGCGCGACCCGATCGTCGATCCGATCGGCACCGGCGTGCGCGCGATCGACGCGCTGCTGACGGTGGGCCGGGGCCAGCGCGTCGGCGTGTTCGGCGGCAGCGGCGTCGGCAAGAGCACGCTGCTCGGCATGATGGCGCGCGGCACCGAGGCCGACGTCGTCGTGCTCGGCCTGATCGGCGAGCGCGGCCGCGAGGTCCGGAGCTTCCTCGAGCAGGAGCTGGGCCCGCGCGGCCTGGCGCGCTCCGTGGTCGTCGTCTCGACGTCGGACAGCCCGCCCCTGGCGCGCCAGCGCGCGGCCTATGCCGCCACGGCGATCGCCGAGCACTTCCGCGACGCCGGCCGGCACGTGCCGTTGATGATGGACTCGATCACGCGGTTCGCCATGGCCCAGCGCGAGGTCGGCCTGGCGGCCGGGGAGCCGCCGACCGCCAAGGGCTACCCGCCGTCCGTGTTCGCGCGCCTGCCGGGCCTGCTGGAGCGCGCCGGCGCGCTGCGCGGGAAGGGCAGCATCACCGGGTTCTACACCGTCCTCGTCGAGGGCGACGACCACAACGAGCCGGTCGCCGACGCGGTGCGCGCGATCCTCGACGGCCACATCGTGCTGTCGCGCGACCTCGCCGCCCGCAACCACTATCCGGCCATCGACATCCTGCCCAGCATCAGCCGGACGATGCCGGCGGTGACGACGCCCGAGCACCGGCTGAAGGCCGCGTCGCTGCGCGAGTGGCTCGCCACGCTCCGCGACAACGAGGACCTCATCAGCGTGGGCGCCTACGCGCCCGGCAGCAATGCACGGATCGACACCGCGCTCGCCAAGCGCGACGCGGTGGACGGGTTCCTGTGTCAGTCCGCCGACACCACCGGTCGGCTGGCCGACGCGGTCAAGGCGCTCCAGGCGCTCTAGGTCATGGCGCGCTTCCGCTTCCGCGCGGCGGCGGCCCTCGAACTCCGGCAGCAGCAGGAGCAGGCCGCCGCGGCCACGCTGGCGCAGGAAGAGGGCCGTCTGCGCGAGATCGCGCACGCGCGTGACGAGGTGGACCGCACCCGTGCCGACGCCCGTCGCGCCGCCGTCACCCAGGCCCGGGCCGGGACCGACGCGGCGGCCATCGAGTGGCACCGAAATTGGATCCTCGGACTGGGCGTGACGATCGTGCGACTCACCGAGGACCTCGAGCGGCAGGCCGCCGTGGTCGGCCATGCCGAGCAGGCGTGGCGCGAGGCGCGACGCCGCCGGCTCGCGCTGGAGAAGATGCGCGACCGGGCGCTCCGCCGCTTCCAGCAGGCCGAGGCCCGGATCGAGATGAAGGACATGGACGAGTTGGCCCGGCTGCGATTCCTCGCGGCGGCGGCCGACGGTGGAGGCGACCAGCCGTGACGACCGATCCCATCAACGGAGCCACGTCGTCGAGCGCGGACACCGCGACGACGACGAAGTCGACGAAGGCCGACCCGCTGGGCCGCGACGCGTTCCTGTCGCTGCTCGTGACCCAGCTGCAGCACCAGGACCCGCTCCAGCCCCAGGCGAACGGCGAGTTCCTGGCGCAGCTCGCGCAGTTCAGCTCGCTCGAGAGCCTGCAGGACATCAAGGACGACCTGTCAGCGCTCCGCACGTACGTCGAGAACACGATCGGCTCCCCGACCACGCCGACCCAGGAGGATCAGTAGATGTCCGTCAATTCCTTTTCCGCGGCCCTGTCGGGCCTCACCGTCAACCAGCAGAAGCTGACGGTGATCGGGAACAACCTCTCCAACATCAACACCGTCGGCTTCAAGGCGAGCACGGTCGAGTTCGCCGATCTCGTCAGCCAGTCGGTGGGAGGGCCGAGCGACAACCCGATGCAGATCGGCCTGGGCGCCGTCACCGGGCAGATCTCGCCCAACTTCACGCAGGGCGGCATCGAGAGCACGGGCGTCGCGACCAACGTCGCGATCCAGGGGCAGGGCCTCTTCCTCGTCGGCGACTCCACGAGCCGCGCCTACACGCGCGCCGGCAACTTCAGCTTCGACGCCAATGGCGTGCTCATCACGGCCGACGGCCAGCCGGTGCAGGGCTACACGCAGACGGACCCGGTGACCGGCCTCATCGACACGACCACGCAGCCGACCGACATCGTCATCCCGCCGGGCGTCCTGCGCACGCCGACGGCGACCACGGTGTTCGGGACGCGCACGAACCTCGACGCGTCGGCCGCGGTCGGCGCCACGTTCTCGGCCTCGGCCGAGATCTTCGACGCGCTCGGCGACTCGCACATCGTGACGATCAACTACACGAAGACGGCCGCCAACGCGTGGAGCTACTCGATGACCGTGCCCGGCGAGGACGTCAGCGGCGGCACGCCCGGGACGCCCACCGTCATCAACTCCGGCAACGTGACGTTCAGCGGCCTGGGCGTGCTGACCGCGCCGGCGGCCGACGTCACCGTGACGTCGCCCACCTGGGCGAACGGCGCGGCGGCGACCAACTTCGACTGGGACCTCCTCGATGCGAACGGCGTCCCGACCCTGACCGGCTACGCGTCGCCGTCGGCGACGGCCTCGGTGACCCAGAACGGCGCGTCCACGGCCTCGGCCGTGCGGCAGATCACGATCAACGGGTCGGGCCAGATCCTCGCGTCCTACGGCGTCGGCCAGACCGTGACGATCGCGCAGCTCGCGATGGCGACGTTCAACAACCCGCAGGGCCTCGTGAAGCTCGGCAACAACCTGTACAGCCAGAGCGAGGCGTCGGGCACGCCGAGCGTGGGCACGGCCGGCACCGGCGGACGCGGTGACGTGGTCGGCGGCGCGCTCGAGCAGTCGAACGTGGACATCGCGACCGAGTTCACCCAGATGATCCTCGCCCAGCGTGGCTACCAGGCCAACTCGCGCAGCATCACCGTCGCCGACGAGCTGCTGGTCGAGACGCTGAACATCAAGCGGTAACCCGCGGAGGCCGTCGTGCTGGACTTCGGTGTCATCTCCGCCGCCGTGGGCGACTCCACGTTCTCCTCCGACGCGGCGGGCGCGGCCGAAGGCCCGTCCGCCGCGGCGGCGGTCGCGGAGTTTCGCGCGCTCGTCGAGGCGCTCGCCGGCGGCCCGGCCGCCGGCGAGGGCCGGGGCGCGGTCGATTCGTCCGTCGTTCACTCCGTCAGCCACACACCTGCCGCCGGCGGGGAGGCCGTGACCGATCAGGTCGCGGCCTCCTCGTCATCGTCGTCTGGCGCGGCGGTCGTGCTGTCGGCGGCCGCGGCCGCGGCCGCCGGCCTCGGTGGACTGCCGGATGCGGACGTGAGCGGCGACCCGGCGGCGGGTGCGGTCGGCCTGCCCGTCGGGTGGACCGGCGGCGTCATCGCGGGCGCGAACGGCGGGACCATCGAGCCGGTCCCGAACGCCACGAGTGCGGCCGACGGGGTCGCGAATACCGACGCCACCGCGGCCGACGAGGCCGCCGCGAAGAAGACACGCGCTGGTGATCCCGCCGATCCAGACGAGGCCGCCGACGTCGACGTGATCGACGCATTCGCGACCGCTCAGCCGGCCGCCGTTCCCACGTCCTCCGGTCGTCCCGGCCTGCGCCTGGTCGCCGGGCGCGACGTCGCGGGCGCCGCCGGTGGCGACGCCACCGGCGGCTCCGCGCCGGGTGGATCGGCCGACGCGGCCGCGGCGTCTGCGCACCCCGGCGCTGCCGGCCTCGTGCCGGGAGCGGCGGCGGACGCCGCCGCCCGGGCCATCTCGCGCACCGGCGTGCCGGCTGGCGCCGGCGCGCCCGAAGTCTCCGTCGACGGGCTCGACACCTCTGCCGCCGCGCATGTCGGCGCACCCGTGGTGTCAGGGCCCTCGGCGGCTGACGCGACCCCGTCGCGTCAGCCTTCCAGTTCCGCACCGCACGCCGCGACGCTGGCCGCCGATACGGCCGCGGCCCCGCCGGCCCTGCCCGACGTGCTCGCCGCGCGCGCCGCGACGCTCACCGATGGCGTCACGGCGTCGGCCGGGCGCGCGGCCGACGGCTGGACGTCCGGCGGGCAGACTCCCGGGGGCCACGGCTCGAATGGCGGCCAGACCCCCGGCGACGCGTCGTCGGGCTACGGCGCCTGGGCGCGCGCCCAGGCGCAGGCCGCGTCGCGCGGTGGCGGCCGGCTGTCGTTCGACGCGTCCCCGTCGGGCGGCGCGTCCGTCTCGGGCCCGACGCTCGGTCTCGGGCTGGTGGCGCACCCGCCGTTCGGCGCCGATCTCGATCTCGACGCCGATGCCGAGGCCGAGGCCACCTCAGGTGGCACGCGCCTTCAGGGGCCTGCCCCGATCGCGGTGCCGTCGGTGTTCCGCACCGCCGGGGCCACGCTGCTCGCGTCGGGCGCCACCGCCGCGGCCGCGCCGCCGACGCCCCCGGCCGAGGCCGATGCCGGCAGCCTGCCCGCCGGCACCGCGCAGCAGATCGTCCAGGCGATGCGCCTCCAGTGGTCGCGCGGCGTGGGCGAGGCCCAGATCCGGCTCCAGCCGCAGCAGTACGGCCACCTGACGGTGTCGCTCCGCGTGCACCACGGCGAGGTCGTCGCGCGCCTCGAGGCCGGCGCTCCGGCCGTGCGCGAGTGGCTGCAGGCCAACCAGGCCACGCTCCGGCAGAGCCTGGCCGACCAGCACCTGACGCTCGATCGCCTCGACGTGGTCGAGCCGCAGGACCCGCGTGACGCACGGCAGCGGGACGGACGGTCGTCGCGTGACGACCAGCCGGACTCCTCCGGCCGGCGGCGCCGGAACGCGTCCGACGAATCGGGCGCGACGTTCGAAGTCGAGATGTAACCGAGGGAACAGGGAGAGACGACGATGGCGGACGAACAGGACGCGGCACCGGCGGCGGCCCCGAAGAAGAAGGGCGGGTCGAAGCTGAAGCTCATCGTGGCGGTCGTGGTGCTGCTGGCCGTCGGCGGCGGCGCGGCCTGGTGGATGACGCGCGGCGGCGCCGCGGCGGCCGAGCCCGTGGAGCCCGGACCCGAGACGCGCGGCCTCGTCACCTTCGAGCCGTTCCTCGTCAACCTCGCCGACGGCGGGGGCACGCGCTTCCTCAAGGTCAACCTCCAGCTCGTCCTCGAGACCAAGGCGGACGCGACGGAGATCGAGGAGACGCCGGTCGTCCTCAGCCAGCTGCGGTCCGACATCCTCGAGGTGCTGACCGAGCAGCACGCGACCGAACTGGTCACGCCCGAAGGCAAGGAAAAGCTCAAGGAGATGCTCAAGGAACACGCGAACACCGTGCTCCGCGAGGAGAAGGTCATTCATGTCCTCTTCACCGAGTTCGTCGTCCAGTTCTGAGCCGATCGAGGCGCCGGCGGCGAACCAGGAGTTCGCCTGGATGCTCGACGTGCCGTGCCCGGTGGACTTCGTCCTCGGCACCGCGATCGTGCGGGTGCGCGACTGCGTGCAGTTCGCGCCGAACTCGGTGGTGCGCCTGCGCCAGTCGGCGGGCGCGGACCTCGAGGTGCGCGCGGGCGGCGTCGTGCTCGCCACCGGCGAGGTCGTGATGGTGGACGAGAACGTCGGGCTGCGCCTGAACAAGGTCACGCCGCCGGCGGGACAGGACCTGTCGTGACGACGGTCGTGCTCGCGCTGCAGGACGTGGCCGCGGTGCCCGGCCCGGAGCTGGTGCCGCCGATTGGCCGGACGCTCGGCGCGCTGGCCGTCGTCCTCGCGCTGCTGGTCGCGCTGGTCTGGCTCTTCAAGCGCGGGATGCTCGCGCGTCCGAAGGCGTCGGGTCTGAGCGTGGAGACCGCGCTGCCGCTCGGTGACCGGCGGTCGCTCGTCGTGGTCACGGTCGAGGGCCGCCGGCTGCTGCTGGGGCTCGGGCCGGGCCACGTCTCGCTCGTCACCGAACTCGAGAAGCCGCCGGCCTCGCCGGCGCAGGCGCTGACGCCCGGGTCGCCCGGGCCCGCGATGACGCCGCCGTCGTTCGAGCACGCGATGACGCGGGCGACGCTCGAGGGCGCGGCGACGCGGCCGGCGGGCGGAGGCGTGGCGTGACGGCCGTGTCCCGCCGCGCGGTCGGGCTCGCCGTCCTGGTCGGGCTGGTGCTGCTGGTGCCGGCGGTGGCCGCGGCGCAGGCGCCGGCGCCGCCGCAGGACCTGTCGGTCCAGATCGACGGCCTCGGCGCGGTCTCGGCGCCGCTGCAGATCGTCGTCCTCCTGACGCTGCTGACGTTCGTGCCGGCGGCGCTGGTGATGATGACGTCGTTCACGCGCATCGCCATCGTGTTCCACTTCCTGCGGCAGGCGCTGGGCACGCAGGAGATGCCGTCGAACCAGATGGTCATCGGCCTCACGCTCTTCCTGACGATCTTCATCATGGCGCCGACCGCGTCGCAGGTGAACGAGCTCGCGGTGCAGCCGGCGCTGGCGGGGCAGATCGACGTGGCGACGGCGCTCGAGCGCGGCGCGCCGCCGCTGCGCGCGTTCATGCTGCGGCAGACGCGCGAGTCGGACCTCGCGCTCTTCGTCGAGCTGGCGCGGCTGCCGCGTCCGGCCTCGTCGGCGGACCTGCCGATGCGCGTGGTCATCCCGGCGTTCGCGATCTCGGAGCTCAAGACGGGCTTCCAGATGGGGTTCTTCCTGTTCGTCCCGTTCCTGCTCATCGACCTGGTCGTCTCGACCACGCTGCTCTCGATGGGCATGCTGCAGCTGCCGCCGATGATGATCTCGCTGCCGTTCAAGGTGCTGCTGTTCGTGATGATCGACGGCTGGAACCTGCTGGTCGGCTCGCTCGTGCGGAGTTTTCTCTAGGCGTCTGAGGGTCGGGGGGCCGGCCCGGAGGAGAGCATGTCGGAAGCGCTGGTGCTTGGCATCGTCCGCCAGGCCATCGAGACCGCGGTCATCATCTCGCTGCCCATGCTGGCGGTCGGGCTGGCCGTCGGCGTGCTGGTCAGCATCATGCAGACCATCACCTCGATCCAGGACAACATCCTGTCGTTCATCCCGCGGGCCGCGGCGATCTTCGTCGTCTTCGCCCTGACGTTCCCGTGGATGCTGCGGGTCGTCACGGGCTTCGCCGCCGCCGTGATCCGCCAGCTGCCCGACCTGGTGCGATGAACGGCTTCGAGTCGGTGGCGACGCTCGCGATCCTGTTCGTGCGCCCGGGCATGCTCGTGCTCGCGACGCCGTTCCTGGGGTCCAACTACGCGCCGCCGCAGCTGCGGGTGGGCCTGATGGTGCTGCTGACCATCCTGCTCGCGCCGTTCGTCGCCGTGCCCGCGCCGCTCGCCGTCAGCGGGCTGGTCGCCGTCGTCGCGCGCGAGATGGCCATCGGGCTCGCGATCGCGCTCGCGATCCGGGCCGTCATCGTCGGCGCCGAGTTCGCGGGCCACTTCTCGGGGTACCAAATCGGCCTCTCCGTCGGATCCTTGATTGACCCGATCACGGGCGTCCGCAACAACATCTTCGCGATCCTGTACGCCAACCTGACGATCGTCATCTGCTTCGCGACCAACGCGCACCACCTGGTGCTGCGGGCGCTCGTGGACTCCTACCGGACGCTGCCGATCGGCCTCGGCGGCATCGACCCGGGGGCGACCGCGGGCGTGGCGGCGCTGCTCGGCGTGGTCTTCGTTCTGGGCGTGCGGATCGCGGCGCCCGTCATCATCGTGCTGCTGCTCGTGGAGCTGGCGCTGGGCCTCCTCGGCCGCGTGGCGCCGGCGCTCAACGTCATGATCGCGGGCGCCCCCGTGCGCCTGCTGCTCGGGCTGCTCGTCATCAGCGCGACGCTGCTCGTGCTGCCGTCGCTCGTCCGCACCTACGTGCCGATCGCGCTGCGGGTGGCGGGGCAGCTGGCCGGGGGGCTCCGGTAGGCCATGGCGTCGCAGGGCGGCGGGGAGCGCCACGAGAAACCCACCAGCAAGCGCATCAAGGACGCGCGCGAGAAGGGCCAGGTCGCCCGGAGCCGCGACCTGTCGGGCGCGCTGTCGCTCTTCGGCGTCACGCTCGCGCTCGCGTGGTTCGGCGGCACGATGATCGCCAACGCCACGTGGCGGATGCAGGCGGCCTTCACGACGGCCGGCGACCAGGCCCGCGCCACGCTCGAGCCCAGCTACATCGCCTCGACGTTCCGTGCCGACGGCTGGCTGCTGTGCGTGATCCTCGGCCCGCCGGTGGTGGCCGCCGCGCTGTTCTCGATGGCGGGCAGCTTCGCCCAGATCGGGTTCGCGTTCTCGCCGAAGGCGCTCCACGTCAACTGGAACCGCCTCAACCCGTCGTCGGGCTTCGCCCGCCTCGGGCCGAAGCAGGCGCTGCCCGAGCTCGTCAAGGCGTTCGTCGGCATCGCCGCGGTGGGCTCCGTCGCGTGGCTGTTCCTCTGGCAGTTCACGCCGCTGGCGGTGGGGCTCACCGGGATGCACCCGGTCGACGCCGCCGCGTACGGCTGGGACCGGCTCTGGACGCTGCTCTGGCGCGCGTGTCTGGTGCTCGCGTTCCTGGCGGGCGCCGACTACGGGCTCCAGTACTGGCGCTGGTACGACCAGCTGAAGATGACGCGCCAGGAAGTGCGCGACGAGGCGCGGCTCCAGGAAGGCAGCCCCGAGATCAAGGCGCGCGTGCGGCGCGCCCAGCGCGAGATGAGCCAGCGGCGGATGCTGCAGGCCGTCAAGACCGCCACGGTCGTGGTCACCAACCCGACCCACTTCGCCGTGGCGCTCGATACCGGCGCACCGAGATGGTCGCGCCGGTCGTGGTGGCCAAGGGGGGACCTGATGGCCGCGAAGATCCGCGAGGTCGCGGCGCGCCACGGCGTGCCCATCGTCGAGAACGTCACGCTCGCCCGCGCGCTGCACGCCGGCGTCGAGGTGGGCGAGACCATTCCGGCGGCGCTCTTCGGCGCCGTCGCCGAAGTGCTGGCGTACTCCGTGCGCCTCAAGCAGCTGGTGCTCTGACGGAGCGCCCTGAAGAACCGCGTCATGTCCACCGCCACCGCCACCGCCACCGCGCTCCGGCCCGCCTTCCGCCCGGCCCACCTGCTCGCGCCCACGGCCGTCATGGCCGTCGTGCTGCTGATGGTGGTGCCGCTGCCGCCGATCGTCCTCGACCTGCTCCTGTCGATCGACATCGGCCTCGCGGTCGTGCTCCTGCTGACCGCGATCTACGTGCGGCAGCCGGTCGAGTTCTCGGTCTTCCCGTCGTTGCTTCTCCTGCTCACGCTGATCCGGCTGTCGCTCAACGTCGCGTCCACGCGGCTCGTCCTGCTCAACGGTGCGCAGGGCATCGACGCCGCCGGCCACGTGATCATGTCGTTCGGGCAGTTCGTCGTCGGCGGCAACTTCGTCGTCGGCATCGTCGTCTTCGCGGTGCTCATCGTCATCCAGTTCCTCGTCATCAACCACGGCGCGGTCCGCATCTCGGAGGTCACCGCGCGGTTCACCCTCGACGCGATGCCGGGCCGCCAGATGGCGATCGACGCCGACCTGAACGCGGGCGCGATCGACGAGCAGGAGGCGCGGATCCGCCGCGACCGCGTGCGCCGCGAGGCCGACTTCTACGGCGCCATGGACGGCGCGATCCGCTTCACCCAGCGCGACGCGCTGGCCGCGGTCATCATCACGTTCGTCAACATCATCGCCGGACTCATCATCGGCGTCGTCCAGCACGGCCTCGACCTGGCCACCGCGGCCGAGACCTACACGATCCTGACCGTGGGCGAGGGCCTCGTCACCGCCATCCCGGCGCTGCTCGTCTCCATGTCGGGCGGCCTCATCACGACGCGCGCCGCCTCCGAGTCGAACCTCGGCGAGGAGGTCGCTATCCAGCTGCTCGCGCGGTCGCGGCCGCTGGCGGTCGCCGCGGCGGTGCTCGTCGGGCTCGCCCTGATTCCGGGCCTCCCGAAGGTCTCGTTCCTGCTCGTGGCCGCCGTGCTCGGCGGCCGCCTGGGCCAACCGGGCGACGGGGCGGACGCCGCGGTCGCCGAGGTCGAGGAGGCGCCGCCCGCCGACGCGGTCGACGCCGTCGTGGCCGTCGATCCGCTCGATCGAGGTCGGCTACGCCCTCGTCACCATCGTGGACGAGAAGCAGGGCGGCACGCTGCTCAGCCGCGTCAAGTCGATCCGCCGCCAGATCGCCTCAGAGACCGGGATGGTCGTGCCGCCCGTGCACGTCGCCGACAACCTGCAGCTCGGCCCGCGCACCTACGCGATCCTCGTCAAGGGCGTCGAGGTCGCCCGCGGCGACCTGTTCCCGGACCGGCTGCTCGCGATCAACCCCGGCACCGTCTCGGCGAAGCTCGACGGCGTCAACACCCGCGAGCCGGCCTTCGGCCTGCCCGCCGTCTGGATTGCGGCCGACCGGCGCGACGCCGCCCTCGCGGCCGGCTACACCGTCGTGGACCCGACGACCGCGCTCTCGACGCACCTCTCCGAGGTCATCCGCGCCTTCCTGCCGGACCTGCTCACGCGGCAGCAGACCAAGGACCTCGTCGACCGCATCGCGCAGACCTCGCCGAAGCTCGTCGAGGAACTGGTGCCGAAGGTCGCCTCGATCGGCGACGTCCAGCGCGTGCTCCGCCAGCTCCTGCGCGAGCGCGTCCCCGTCCGCGACCTGACGACCATCCTCGAGGCCATGGCCGACGCCTCGACCGCGTCGAAGGACCCCGACGTGGTCGGGGAGGCCGTGCGCGCCGCCGTCGGCCGGGCCATCTGCCGGCCCTACCAGTCCGACAACGGCGAGCTGCGGGTCATCACCCTCTCGCCGGCCGTCGAGGACACCCTGGCCGGCTCGCTGACCCGGACCGACCGCGGGACCGTCCTGGCCGTGGACCCGGCCAAGGCCCAGATCCTGGCCCAGCGGCTGGGGGAGGCGCTGGCCACGGAGGATCTGGCACAGCCTGTGCTTTTGTGTTCCCCGACGCTGCGGCCGCACCTCTGGCGCCTGTTCTCGCGGGCGCTGCCGCACGTCGCGGTCTTGTCGCACGCCGAGGTGCCACCACAGGTTCGCGTCGTCTCGGTGGCGACGCTGGAGTGACATGCACGTCAAGCGCGTTTACCGTCCGACCGTGCGGGAAGCCCTGGCTGAGGCGCGTGCCCAGCTGGGCCCGGGGGCGCTGGTCCTCTCGACCGAGCTCGTCCCGGCGGCCGGCTGGCGCGGCTGGCTCGGCCAGCGGGTCGTCCGCCTGACCGCCGCCGCCGAGCGCCCGGCTCCCGAGCCGGCGCCCGCCGAGGTGTCGGCCCGACGGCCGGACGTGACGGCGGACCGACAGCCGGAGCCCGAGATCACCACGGCCGGACGGCTGGGGGTGGTGGCGCGGCTGACCGCGGCGGGTCTGGACCGTGGGCTGGCGGCGTCGATTGCCTCGAGGCTGAGCGACCACGAGTGCCGCCTGGCCTCCGAGGACTCGCTGCGTGCCGCGCTGACCGCCGAGCTCGAGGCCATCGCGGCCTCGGACCCCGACTACGCCCGCTGCGAGGTCTTCGTCGGCCCCCCCGGGGTGGGCAAGACGACGACGATCGCGAAGATCGCCGCGCAGGAGCGCGCGCGGCACGGCCGTACGCTCGCGCTCGTGGCCGCGGATGCCTTCCGCGCCGGTGCCGTCGACCAGCTCCGGAGCTACGCGGCGATCGTGCAGTCGCCGTTCCGCGTCGCGCGCAGCGCCGAGGAACTGGGCGCCGCGCTGTCGGCTGCGCGCATCCCGGCCCTGGTCGACACCGCCGGCCGGTCGCCGGCCGACGAGGCGATGGCCGGGTTCGCGGAGGTGCTCGAGCGCCGCCGCAGCGTGCGCACGCACCTGGTGCTCGCCGCCGACACCTCGCCGGTGGCCGCGCGCCGCATCTTCGACCGCTACGCGCCGCTCCGGCCGAGCCGCGTGGTGATCACCAAGCTCGACGAATCGGATTCGGTCATGCCTCTGCTCGGCGTCGTCCGCGACCAGGGCCTGCCCGTGTCCTACCTGGCCGGGGGGCAGCGCGTGCCGGAGGATCTCTGGCGCGCGACGCCGGCGGTGCTCGCCGCCACGCTGCTGGGCGACCCGGCGCTGGAGGATCGGACGTGCCACTGACGCCCGCGCGGCCGCCGGCCACCACGATTGCCGTCACGAGCGGCAAGGGTGGCGTCGGCAAGACCAGCCTGACGATCAACCTCGCCGTGTCGATGGCGCGTCTCGGTCACCGGGTCGGCATCCTCGACGCGGACTTCGCGCTCGGCAACATCGACGTGCTGCTGGGCCTGACGCCGGAGCATCACCTGGGCGCGGTGCTCGACGGCACGAAGCGCGTCGGCGACGTCATGCTCGAGGGGCCGTCCGGCGTGCGGATCATCCCGGCGGGCAGCGGCGTGCGTGAGCTCGCGGCGCTCGACGAGGTGCGGTGGGCGCGGCTGCGCGAGGCGATCCGCGAGGCCGCGTCGATGCTCGACTTCCTGTTGATCGACACGGCCACCGGCCTGACCGACAACGTGCTCGACCTCGTCCAGCTCGCCGACTACGTGCTCGTCCTGACCTCGTACGACCCGGCGGCCGTCGTCGACGCCTACGCGATGATCAAGTGCATCACCGCCGGCAACCGCCAGAAGGAGATTGGCGTCGTCGTCAACTCCGCGTCGGACGCCGAGCAGGGCACGATCGTCTTCCGTCAGATTTCGCTCGCGGCCGATCGGTTCCTCAACCGGCAGCTGCGCTACGACGGGCACGTCGTCGAGGACCACGCCGTCCGCGACGCCGGCCTGACGCAGTCGCCGCTGGTGGGGTCCGACAACCCGGGCCCGGCGGGCCGCTGCATCCGCCGGCTGGCCTGCAAGCTGGTCGCCTCGCGACCGTCCGCGTCGGGCCCGTGGCCCGGGCCGCTGGGCCTGGTGCCGGCGACGGGCGCGGCCGCGGGCGTGGGAGCCCCGCCATGCGCGTGAGACCGCCGGCCGTCGATCGGGCCGAGCGCGACGCGCTCGTGCTGGCGCACGTGGACCTGGTGAAGGCGATGGCGAGCCGGCTCGGCCGCCGCCTGCCGGCGCAGGTCGAGGTGCCGGACCTCGTGAGCGTCGGGGTGCTGGGACTCATCGACGCGGCCACGCGGTACCAGCCGTCGCTCGGCGTGCCGTTCGAGGCCTTCGCGCGCCGGCGGATCAACGGCGCGATGCTCGACGCGCTGCGCGGGCTGGACTGGGTGCCGCGCTCGGTGCGCCGGCTGCAGCGCGACGTGGACCGCGCGATCGGCGACCTGCGCCACGCGCTCGGGCGCGAGCCGGAGGCGCCCGAGATCGCCGAGGCGCTCGGCGTGACCGAGGACGTCTACGGCGAGATGCTCGACGAGCTGCGCTCGGCCGACCTGGCCGTGATGCGGCAGTCCGGCGGCGAGCGCGACGGCTTCAACGAGATCGAGGTCGCGATCGACGGCGGCGACGGCCCGCACTCGCTGCTCGAGCGCAACGAGCTGCGCCGGCGGCTGGCCGAGGCGCTCGCCAAGCTGCCGCCGCGCGAACGCCACATCCTCGCGCTCTACTACGACCAGGAACTCACGCTCGCCGAGATCGGCGAGGTCATCGGCGTCGGGGAGTCGCGCGTGTCCCAGCTGCGGAGCCAGGCCATCGCCCGGCTGCGCTCGCTGATGCGCGAGTCCATCGACGGCTACCAGGGACGGCAGGCGTCATGACGGGCCGCATTCTGTCGCAGGACGAGATCGACGCGCTGCTCTCGGTCGCCGCCGGGGCCAACGCCCAGAAGTCGGCCGCCGCCGTCGGCCCGGTGACGCGCTACAACTTCCGGCGCCCGGACCGCGTCTCGAAGGAGCAGATCCACGCGCTGCAGTTCCTCCACGAGCGCTGCGCGCGGAACCTCTCGACCGCGTTTTCCGCGCACCTGCGGACCGCGATCACCCTCTCGGTGGCGTCCGTCGAGCAGCTCTCCTACGGCGAGTTCCTCGGCGCGCTCACCGACCCGACCGCGTTCTACGCCCTCGCCATCGACGGCTTCGAGGACCTGGGCGCGCTCGAGATCAACCCGGCGATCGCCTTCGCGATGCTCGACCGCATGCTCGGCGGCAACGGCCAGCCGACGCCGGTCAACCGGCCGCTCACCGAGATCGAGCAGCACGTGGTCGACGACGCGGTGCGGCGCCTGCTGGACGGCTTCTCCGAGGCCTGGCGCCCGGTGACGCAGCTGACGTTCCGCATCCGCGCGCGCGAGACCCGCCCGCAGATGCTGCAGGTCGCCGCGCCCAACGAGATCGTCGTCTCGGTGGTCTTCGACGTGAAGGTCGGCGACGTGCGCGGCCTGATCCAGCTCTGCATCCCGACCAACGTGGTCGAGACGGCCGGCACCTACTTCGCGAAGGCCTGGCAGCGCCAGCGGCGCGAGCTCACGGCCACCGAGCGCCAGTGGCTCGACGAGAACCTCGGCCGCGTGCCGGTGCCGCTCGTGCCGCTCATCCGGACCCGGCTCAAGGCGGCGGCCGTGCTGGCGCTCAAGCTCGGCGAGGTGGTCGCGCTGCCCCTGGCGGCCGACCAGCCGCTGGACCTGTATGCGGGCGGCGTGCGCAAGTTCACGGGCCGCCTCGCCTCCGACAACGGACGACTGATGGTGATGGTCGAGGGACGCGTGGACGAGACCGCGCTCGCGGCCAGGGGAGCGGCGTGACATGAGGATGCACCTGACGACCGAGGCCGTGACCGCGGCCCTGATCGACGCGATGGCCCAGGCGTGGGGCAGCCGCGCGGGCAGCGTGACGGCCACGCCGGGCGAGACCGGCGGCGACGAGGGCTGGCTCGCCACGTGGACGCTCGCCGGGTCCGTCCAGGGGGCCGTCTCGCTCTGGTTCGAGCGCGCGTCGACGATCGATGCTGCCCGGACCGTGCTCCAGCTCGCCGAACCGCCCGCCGACGCCGACGTCCAGGACTGGCTGCGCGGCCTGCTGGCCGACGCGCTGACCGCGTTCCTGGCCGCGCCCCCGTTCGCGGGCGTGACGGCCGGCGAGGTCACCCTCGCCCCCGGCGCGGCCCCCGAGGGCGCCGCGCGTCATGACCTGGCCGCCGCCGACATGCCCGCCTGGCACGTGGCCGCGGGCGCCGCCGTGACCACCGCCACCGCCGGGTCGTCGCACGCGGCCGACGACGACCGCCTGTCGGCCGTGCTCGACGTCGAGCTGCCGCTCGTCGTGCGGTTCGGCCGCGCGGTCATGCCGTTCCGCGCGCTCGCCGGCCTCGGGCCGGGCTCGGTCGTCGACATGGGCCGGTCGCCGGAGGAACCCGTGGAACTGCTCGTCGGCGAGCGCCTGATCGCGCGCGGCGAGGTCGTGGTGGTCGGCGGCAACTACGGCGTCCGGATCACCGAGCTCACCGGCGCGCGGGCGTCGAGTCTCGACGAGAGGAGCGCGTGATGTCCCTGTGGAACCTGCCCGGCGGCCTGGTGGCGCTGGTCCTCGTCGCGCTCTACGGCGCGCTGGCGTTCTGGACCGGGCGGCGGCTGCGCGCGCTCCGCCGGATCGAGGAGCGGATGAGCCGGCTGGCCGACGGCGTCGCGCTGCTGACGGACACGACCGAGTCGGGGCTGTCGACCGTGATCCGCGAGGTCGAGCACCTGCGAGGCCGGCCCGGCGGCGCGAAGGCCGGCGGCCGGGCCGCCGTGTCGCGGCGCGTGGCGCGCGCGGCCCGCACGGGCCAGGACGTCGGCGCGATTGCCGCGTCCGAGCGCCTGTCGGAGAGCGAAGTCCGCCTGCACCTGTCGATGGCCGAGGCCGCGCGCGAGCGCCGGTCCGACGCCGGCGCGACCGCGCAGGCCTGAGGAGACGAAGGAGGATCCATGCCTGGCAGTCAGTACATCGCGCTCAGCGGCCTGCGCGCCCGGGTGGACGCGCTGGATCGCCTGGCGGCGGACATCGCCAACGTCGGCACCGCCGGCTACAAGGGCGTCCGCGACGCGCAGGCGGCCGCGCCGCGCGACGCGTTCGGCGACGCGCTCCAGACGGCGATCGACACCACGCTCGGCGGGACGCGCGTGGACATGACCGACGGCGCCTTCGCGACCACCGGCCGCCCGCTCGACGTCGCGATCGACGGCCCCGGGTTCTTCGTGATCCAGACCGATGGCGGGCCGCGCTACACCCGCAACGGGCAGTTCTCGCTCAACGCCGAGCGCCAGCTCGTCGCCGACGACGGGTCGCCCGTCGAGGGCGACGGGGGGCCGATCACCGTGGGCGACGGGGAGGTCCGGATCGACGGCGACGGCGCCGTCTGGGCGGGCACGACCAAGGCCGGGCGGCTCTCGGTGGTCGCCTTCAACGACGCCGGCGCCCTGCGGCACGACCGGGGGGCGCGGCTCGACGCCGCCGGCCAGACGGCGGTGCCCGTCGAGCAGCCCGTGCTGCGGGCCGGCTCGCTCGAGCAATCGAACGTCTCGGTGGCCGATCGGCTCGCCGAGCTGACCACGGTCACGCGAGGCTTCGAGGCCATGCAGAAGGCCATGACCGTCCTGATGAACGACGTCGACGCCCGGGCGATCGACACGCTGGGACGCCGGTAGCCAGGTAACGACGAGGGAGCAGACCCATGATTCGCGCTTTGTACACGGCGGCGAGCGGCATGAACGCACAGCAGACGAACATCGACAACGTCGCCCACAACCTGGCGAACGTCAACACGACCGGCTTCAAGAAGAGCCGCGTCGAGTTCGAGGACCTGGTCTACCAGGAAATCCGCGCGGCCGGGTCGGCCGCGTCGGCCTCGACCGAGGCCCCGACCGGCCTCGAGGTCGGCCTGGGCACGCGCGCGGTCGCCACGTCGCGCAACTTCTCCTCCGGCAACCTGCGCGCCACCGGCGGCCCGCTCGACGTCGCGATCGAAGGCAACGGCTTCTTCAAGATCTCGCTGCCCGACGGCACGACCGGCTACAGCCGCGCCGGCGCGCTGCACCTCGACTCGCAGGGCCTCATCGTCTCGTCGGAGGGCTACCCGCTCGAGCCGCAGATCAGCGTGCCCCCGAACACGACGTCGCTCAGCATCTCCAAGGACGGCATCGTGACGGCGACGGTGGCCGGCCAGACGGCGGCGCAGCAGCTCGGCACGATCGAGATTGCCAACTTCGCCAACACGGGCGGCCTGCGGCCGATCGGCGGCAACCTCTTCGCGGCGACCACCGCGTCGGGCGAGCCCGAGTCCGGCGTGCCGGGCACCGACGGGCGGGGCACGCTCGCGCAGGGCTTCGTCGAGGACTCGAACGTCAGCGTCGTCGAGGAGATGGTCAACATGATCATCGGCCAGCGCGCCTACGAGGCGAACTCGCGGGTGGTGAAGGCCGCCGACGACATGCTCAACCAGGTCAACAACCTGGTGCGGTGAGGCAGCCATGAAGATCGCCACCCTGACCGTCGCGACGATCGTCCTCGCCCTGGCCGGCGTGCCGTCCGCCGCGGACCTCCGCGCCGGGGCCGGCCCGGCCCAGGGCGGCCGGGCCGTCGAGACGGCGGCGGTCGGTTCGGCGGCCGCGGTGATCCGGGCCGCGCTCGTCGAGCGCCTGGGCCGCGGCGCCATCATCACGGTGTCCGCGGTGGACGGCGCCCGCGACGGGGTCGTCTACCGCGAGGCCCGGCCCGACCCGTCGGGCTGGCTCGGCAAGCCGGTGCGCTTCACGCTGATCCCGGAGACGGGCGGCGCGCACCTGGCGACCGCGTCCGTCCGCGTGGTCGTGGACCACGCGGTCGCGACGCACGCGATCACCCGCGGCGCGACGCTCGCCGACGACGACGTGGAGGCGGTGCGATCGGAGCTGACCGGGACGCCGATCCGCGCGGTGCCGACGGCCGAGGCGGTCACCGGCGGGCGCGCGCTGCGACCCATCCCGGAGGGCGCGGTCGTGCTCAACGGCTTCGTCGCGATCCCGCGCGCCGTCGAGCCGGGCGACCGGGTGACGGTCGTCGCGGCCGTCGGCGCCGTCCAGGTGACGGCCGCGTTCGTCGCCGCCGACGGCGGCCGGCCCGGCGACGTGATTCGCTGCATGAACCCGGACACGCGCCACTACGTGCGCGGCCGGATCGTCCGTAAGGGACTGGTCGAGGTGATCTATGAACGCTGACTTCCGCCTTCGCGTGGCCCTCGGCCTCGCCGCCGTGGCGCTCCTCGCGGCCGCGCGGCCGGCGCACGCCCAGAAGGCGAACTACGACACGCTGTACCAGCAGTACCTGACCTCGGCGCGCACGACGCCCGCGCCGACGCGCCTGTGGATGGCCGACCTGACGGCCGACCCGAACGCGCGGCGCGTCAACGACCTGATCACGGTGCGCGTGCTCGAGAACGTCACGGCCTCGGGCGCCGCCGACTCGACGCTTGCCAAGAAGGGCAGCGCCACCGCGTCGCTGCCCGGCAAGGCCGGGGACGCGCTCGGCAAGTTCCTGCCGGGGGCGAGCGACACGAAGTTCAACGGCACCGGCGGCACGTCGCGCACGACGGAGCTGACCGCCACCATGACGGCGCGCGTCGTCGAGGTCCTGCCGAACGGCGACCTGTCCATCGAGGGCGTCCGCGAGATCGACGTCAACGGCGACCGCACGCTCGTCGTGCTCACCGGCGTCGTCCGCTGGATCGACATCCTGCCGGGCAACGTGATTCCGTCCACCCGAATCGCCCAGTTCGGCATCCGGTCGCTCAGCCAGGGCCTGATCAAGGACAGCCTCTCGCCGGGCTGGCTGATCCGGATGCTCAACAAGATCTTCTGAAGGAGCCCCGTTCCATGCCAGTCCACTTCCGTCGTCCCACCGCGCTGCTGGCCGCGATCGTCGGCCTGGCCGGGCTGTGGCAGGCGCCCGTCCTCGGCGGCGAGGTCCGCATCAAGGACATCGTCACGCTGCAGGGCGTCGCGTCGTCACCGCTGCTCGGGTACGGCCTCGTGGTCGGCCTGAACAAGACCGGCGACCGCCGCCAGACGATCTTCTCCACGCAGACGCTCGCCAACATGCTCGCGCGCTTCGGCCTGAGCGTGCCCGCCGAGCAGATGAAGGTCGAGAACATCGCCGCGGTGCTCGTCACCGCCGAGCTCTCGCCCTACCAGCGGCAGGGCGCGCGCGTGGACGTCACCGCGTCGTCGATCGGCGACGCGCGCAGCCTGCAGGGCGGCACGCTGCTGCCGACCTCGCTCCGCGGGCCGGACGGTGAGATGGTCGCGCTGGCGCAGGGCCCGCTGTCGGTCGGGGGCTTCGGCGGCGGTGGCGCCGGCGCGAGCGTCCAGGTCAACCACCTGACCGTCGGCCGGATTCCCGGCGGGGCGATCATCGAGGCCGCCCTGACGCCGCCGGCCGCGCCGACGAACACGCTCACGTTCGCGCTGCGCGAGCCCGACTTCATGACCGCGACGCGCGTGGCGCGCGCGATCAACACGCACCTCGGGAGCGAGGTCGCGAAGGCCATCGACCCGGCGAGCGTCACGCTCGCCGTGCCCGAGGCCTTCCAGGGCCAGGTCCCGGAGCTGATGGCCGAGATCGAGGCGCTGCCGGTCCAGACCGACGTCGTCGCCCGCGTCGTCATCAACGAGCGCACGGGCACGGTCGTCGTCGGCGGCAACGTGCAGCTCGGCCCGGCCGCGGTCGCCCACGGCAACCTCTCGGTGCGGATCAGCACGCGATACCAGGCGAGCCAGCCGCCACCGTTCTCGGGCGGCGAGACCGTGGTGCTGCCGAACCAGCAGGTGGACGTCCGCGAGGGGACCGCCCAGCTCATCACGCTCGAGGCCGGCGCGACGCTCGACGCGGTGACCACCGCGCTCAACGCGCTCGGTGCCTCGCCGCGCGACATCATCGCCATCATGCAGGCGCTGAAGGCCGCCGGGGCGCTGCAGGCCGAGATCGTCATCCTGTAGGACACGCGCCATGGCCACCATCCAGTCCCTCGATCCGCAGGTCACGAGCCGCACCGGCCCGGCGGACGCCTCCTCGCAGGCGCCCAGTCAGGAACAGGTCCGCCTGCTGGCCCAGCAGTTCGAGTCGCTGCTGCTCTCGCAGATGCTGCGCGAGATGCGCTCGTCGATGTTCGACGAGAAGGACGAGGCCACGGGATTCGGCGGGGGACCGCTCTCCGAGGCGCTCTTCTCCGAACTGAGCCTGGCGCTGAGCCGGGCCGGCGGGCTGGGCCTGGGTGACGCGATGGTCACGCCCATCACGCGCGAGACCGACCCGGCGGCCGCAGCCGAGGCGCTCCGCGCCGGCACCACGGGCGCGCTCCAGAACCTGGTGCCGGAGCTGCGGAGCCTCGCGACCGGCGCGATGGCCCTGCCCGGCGGGACGCCGTCGATCCCGCTGCCGGCGGCTGCCGCGGCGGCGCTGCCGCTCGGCGAGGCGGCAGGCGCCGGCAGCCTGGCCGCGCTCCAGGGACGGGTCTCGTCGGCCTATGGCTGGCGCGACGACCCGATCAACGGGATCCGCAAGTTCCACAAGGGCCTGGACATTGCCCTGGCCGAGGGCACCGATGTGCCGGCGGCGAGGCCGGGCACCGTGACCTTTGCCGGAGAAATGTCCGGATACGGACGCACCGTGGTCATCGAACATGACGGCGGCGCCAGCACGCGCTACGCGCACCTCTCACAGATCAATGTCAAGGTGGGTGACGTCGTCGAGCAGGGCCAAGTCATTGCGAAATCAGGGTCTACAGGCCGTGTGACCGGCCCGCACCTGCACTTCGAGGTGCTGGAGGGCGGTCAGGCGGTGGACCCCTCGGAGTTCCTCGTTCCCGCGGACCTGACAAAACCGTAATTACAGGATGGTTAGATGAGCACTAAAGATTGCGGGGCTCAGGCCGATTACCAGCGTGCAGGACTAGGCAGTCGTGCAACGAGAGACACGAGGAACGACTCATGAAGATTGAAGATCCGCGCTCGTCGATCACGCAACCGACGTCGGGTCCGGTCAATGCCGAGTCTTCCAGGACGCAGGCACGCAAACCGGTGGCCGACGGCGGCACGGACGAGGTGCGTCTCTCGGGCGATCTGCAGGTAGTCGACGTCGCGGTACGTGCGGCGGCCCTGGCGGGAGACGTGAGACCGGAAGCGATTGCGAACGCCCGCGCGCTGCTCGATCGCGGGGCGCTCGACCAGGACCTCGACCGCCTGGCGAACCGCATCATCGACTCACTGCTCGACGCCCATGACGCACACAGCTGATGCCGTCGATCGAGTGCAGCAGGCGCTCGACACGCTGATTCGCGCCCTCGAGTCGGGCCGGCCGCAGGCCGTGCTCGACGCCGAGGCGCCGCTCGCCGCGGCGGTGGGCGCGCTCGGCGCCGGACTCCCACCGCCCGGCCGCGACGCGGCCGGGCGTCGTCGCCTCGAAGCGATCCGCCTCCAGGTCGCGCGCTGCCGCGCGCTGGGCGCGGCGGCGGCGGATCTGTCCGCCGCCATGTTCCCGCAGATGGTCTACGCGCGTCCGGCCCGCGTCGCCGTGCGGCAGGGAGGCCGGCGATGAGCGGGCTGTTCGACAACCTCACGAGCGCCTCGCGGTCGTTGCGCGCCCACCAGCTCGGCATCGAGGTCGCGGGCGAGAACCTGGCCAACCTGAACACGCCGGGCTACTCGCGCAAGACGCTCGATCTGGCCGAGGTGCCCCCCACCGACTATTACCGGGCGGGTCGGGGCGTGGACGTCGTGCAGATCCGCTCCGTGCGCGACGAGTTCATCGAGGCCCGGCTCCGTCGCGAAGGGCAGGGCGCGTCGCGCGACAACGCGGTGGTCGACGGCCTGTCGGCCTTCGAGGCGTCCATCGGGCCCGCGGGCCGCTCGCTCGACGCGAAGCTCAACGGCCTGTTCGACGCGTTCTCCAGCCTCGCGAGCGACGTGACCTCGGTCCCGCTCCGCGATCAGGCGGTCCGCTCCGCCGACGATCTCGCGCAGGCGTTCCGGTACTACGCCGGGCAGGTCGACGTCAGCCGGCGCGACGCGGACGGCACGATTCGCGCCAGCGTCGGCGAGATCAACCAGCTCGCGCAGCAGGTCGCGACGCTCAACAAGCAGATTGCCGCGGGCGCCGCCGCGAGCCAGACGCTGATCGACCAGCGAGGCGTGGCGCTCAGCCGGCTGTCGGAACTGGCCGACATCGGCGTCGTGACCCGTCCCGACGGCGCCGTGGACGTGACCATCGGCCACGGTCGCGGCCTCGTCGTCGGCGAAACCGCCTACGACCTGGGCATCGTCAACTCGAGTCCGGGCGCGTGGGCGACGCTCACCGTGGCCGGATCCGACGTCACCAGCGAGATCACCGGCGGCCAGATTGGCGGCCTGCTGCACGTGCGCGACACGCTGCTGCCCGCCTACGGCGCCTCGCTCGATCAGCTGGCCTATGACGTGGCGACCGCCGTCAACGCCGCGCACGGCGCGGGCTACGACGGCACCGGCGCGCCGGCGGGGAACCTGTTCGTGCCGCCGGGCGCGGTCGCCGGGGCGGCCGCGGCCTTCGCGGTCGATCCGGGTGTGCTGGCCGACAGCCAGCTCGTGGCCGGCTCGTCCACCGGGACGGCCGGCGACAACGGCGCCGCGCGCGCCCTGGCGGCGCTCCGCGACGCGAACATCACCACCGGCGGGACGGCCACGGCTGAGGAGGCCTGGGGCCAGATCGTCTTCCGGACGGGCACGGACATCGCGGTCGCGCGCTCCAGCGCGCAGAGCCGCGGCCAGGTCGTCGACCAGCTGCAGCGGCTGCGCGACCAGGCGTCCGGCGTCTCGCTCGACGAGGAAGCGGCGGATCTCATCCGCTACCAGCGGGCCTACCAGGCGAACGCCCGCTACTTCCAGACCATCGTGGACACGCTCGACACGCTGCTCCAGCTGGGGGCCTGATGCGCATCATCTCCGAGGTGTACCGGGAAGGCCTCGCGGCCATCAACCAGGCGGCCGACCGCCTGTCGAACGCCGAACGGCAGCTCTCGAGCGGGCGTCGCGTCAACGCGGCCAGCGAGGACCCGCGTGGCGTCCAGCAGGCCATCGGCGCCCACGGCTCGCTCGCGCGCGTGGATGCCTACACCGCGACCGGCAACTCCGCCTCGGCGCGCCTCGCGGCCGCCGACTCCGCGCTCGCGTCGTTCGTCGACAAGCTGACGTCGGCGCTCTCGACCGCGCACGGCGCGCGCGGGTCTTCGGCCACCGCCACGACGCGCGCGGCCGCGGCCACCGAGATCCGGGCCCTGCGCGACGGGCTCGCGTCGGACCTGAACGTCAGCTTCGACGGGACCTACCTGTTCTCCGGCAGCCGGACGACCGACCCGGCGTGGGTCAATTCCGGTTCCGGCTGGACCTACCAGGGTGATGCGTCCCCGGTGCAGGTCGAGGTGGACCGCGGCCGGCTGGTCTCGGTGTCGTTCGACGGCCAGGCCATCGCCCAGGGCACCGATCCCGAGGACGTCTTCACCGTGCTCGACAACCTCGCCGCCTCGATCGAGGCCGGCGACGACGCGGCGGTGACGACGGGCATCGACGCGCTCGAGCGCGCGTTCGACCGCGCCGCCGTCACCCAGGGCCGGCTCGGGGCGGCCGAACGGACGGTCGAGGACACCTCGCTCCGGCTCTCGGCGGTGCGCGTGGCCGCCGAATCGCGGCGTTCGAAGCTCGAGGACACGGACCTCGCCGGCGCCATCACCGCGCTCAACCAGGCCGACACGGCCTACCGCGGCGCCCTCGGGGCCGTGAGTTCGGCGGAGCGCCAGTCGCTCCTTGACTACCTGCGATGACCGATTCGGTGACCGAACGCGAGATCGTGACCTTCCCGGAGGGCCTGCCGGGCTTCGAGACCACCCGCCGCTTCGTGCTCCAGAAAGCCGACGGCCTCGAGCCGTTCACGCTCGTCCGTGGCCTGGACGACGGCGCGCCGGCGTTCGTGGCGATCGAGCCGCAACGGGTCGACGGCGACTTCCGGGCGACCATCCAGCCCGGCGACCGCCTGCGGCTGCAGGCGCGGGCCGGCGACGCGCTCCTCTGGCTCGCGCTCGTGACGGTCCAGGCGGACGGCACCGTCACGGTCAACCTGCGCGCGCCGATCGTCGTGAACCCGGCGACCATGCTCGGCCTCCAGGTCGTCGTGGCCGACAGCCCCTACGCGCTCGATCATCCGCTCCTGGCGGCCTGACGTGCTCGTCTTCACGCGTCGGAAGGACGAAGCCATCATCATCGGCGACGGGATCGAGGTCCGCGTCCTGCGGGTCGGCAAGGACGGCGTCCGGCTGGGCATCACGGCCGCGCCGCACGTGCCGGTCCACCGCCGCGAGGTGTACGACCAAATCCGTGCGGCCAACGCGCAGGCCGCGGCCGACGCCTCGAGCGTGACCGAGCTGCTGGCGAAGCTGCGCGAGGCCACGGGGCAGGCTGCGTTCGGGCCGGCGCCGGGTGCCGGGCGGGCCTCGGGAGACGACTGAGATGCGGTGCGTGGACTGGCGCGCCCTGCGCGGGGACGACGTGGCGCCGCTCCTGGCGAGTGAGATGCTGGCCTACCGCGACGCGCTCGGCTGGGACGTGTCGCGGGCGTGGTCGGTGATCGAGCCGGCGCGCGCCGAGGGGCGCCTGCCGGGGTTCGTCGCGGTCGGCACCGACGGAGAGCCGCGCGGCTGGACCTGCTTCGTGCCGCACCGTGACACGATCCAGGTGGCGACGCTCGTCGCCTCCGGCGAGCCGGCGACGGCGCGCCTGGTCCGCGGCATCCTCCGGGCCACCGAGGCGGCGCGCGCCGACCTCTGCACGTTGTTCGTGCGCGATGCGGCGCCGGGGCTGCCGGAGATCCTGCGGCGGGCCGGGTTCGACGTCGCGCGGTACCGGTATCTGTCGGCGTCGGTGCGCGGCGCCGGGCCGGACGCCGCCGGTGCCCGCGCCTGGACCCTCGCCGACTTCCCGGCGACGGCGGACCTGCTCCGGCGCGCCTACGCCGGATCCACCGACGTGCGCGCGTTCGCCCCGAACGGCACCCGCGAGGAATGGCGCGAGTACCTGGCGTCGCTCGTGGCGGGGCCGGGGTGCGGCCAGTTCCAGCCCGCGGTCAGCCGCGTGGCGGCCGCCTCGGACGGCGCCGCGGCCCTCGCCGGCGCGGTCCTGACGACCGAGCTCAGCGACCGCACGGCGCACCTCGCGCAGGTCGTCGTGGATCCGGCCGCGCGGGGCCGCGGCCTGGCGCGCGCGCTCATCGACGGGGCGCGGCGCGCGGCGGCCGGCCGCGGCGCGCGTGACGTCACGCTGCTCGTGGCCGAGAGCAACCGGCCGGCGGCGCAGCTCTACGCCTCGCTCGGGTTTCGCGATCGCGGGGTGTTCGTGGCAGGGATGCGGCGTCAGCCGCGACGGTCGACGAGCGTCGCGTTGGCGACGGGCGGCGTCAGCACCCGGCGGTAGGCGGCCAGCGTCGCCTCGCCGCGTTCCAGGCTCGCGAGCGCGCTGCGGCGCGCCATTTCGGCGTCGGCCAGGGCCGACATCGACGCCTGGTCGGTGGCCAGGATCGTGTTCACCAGCCGGCCCGCCTCGCGGTGGAGCGCCGCGACGTCCTCGAAGCCCTCGATCCGCGAGACGACGGCCCGGTGCTCGCCGAGCGTCTGCCGGACCGCCCGCAGGCCCTCCTCGATCATCACCAGGCTCCGCATGATCTCGTCGCGCCGACCGGCGACCGTGCCGAAGGCCTCGTAGTCGCCCGTGCGCGTCACGTCGTGCTGGGTCCGCGCGACCGTCTGCAGCTGGTGGAGCAGCTGCAGCTCCGCCTCGATGCCGGCGCGGTAGTCGTCGACGAGCCTGGCGAGGTCGTCGGGCGTCACGGATGGGTTCCGGCCGGCTGGCGGGCGATCGTCGACCACGCGTCGCGCAGCGTCTCGAGCACGCTCAGCACCTCTTCCAGCGGGCGGGCGTCCTGCGACATCGTCACGTCGAGCAGGCGTGCCGTGATCCAGTCGTAGAGCCGGTCGAGCTCCTGCGCGACGGTGCCGCCGCGCTCCATGTCGAGCGTGCTCTGCAGCTCCGTCACGATGCCCATCACGCGGGATATCGCGTCGCGCCGCGCCGGGATGTCGCGCCGTGCCAGCGCCTCGCGCGCCGCCTGGCCGGACCGCAGGGCCTGGTCGTAGAGCAGCACCACGAGCTCGATCGGGGAGCTGGCCTGCACCTGGGTGCGGAGGTACTGTTGCGCGGCGCGGGTGGGTGGCGTCATGGAGGCGATGGACATGGCGTGAACCGTGGCGAAAGGCTAGAGCGAGCCGAGACTGGCCCCGAAGCTGCCCAGCGACGAGGACTGGTTGCGCAGCTGCGACATGATCTGGTCGGCCTGGATGAATTCCCGCAGCAGGCCCTCGCGCTGGACCGCGAGGCGCTGCTGCATGCTCAGGATCTGCGAGTCGAGCCCGCTGGCCTGCTGGGTCAGCCGGTCGGTCGCGCTCGGGATGAACCCTGAGGCCTGGGTGTACTCCTTGAGCTGCGTCGCGACGCGGCCGAACACCCCGTCGTCGCCGGTGAACAGCGCCCGGACCGCGTCCGGGTCCGTCGCCACCGCTTCGTTGAACACCGCGTCGTTGATCTGGAGCGTGCCCGCCGTGGTGAACTCGATGCCCACCTCGGACAGGCGCGTGAACGTCGTGCCCGCCGCCGACTCGCCGAGCAACTCGGTCCGCAGGCTGCTGCGGAGCTGTCGGACCAGCGGGTCCCGGCCGATGGCGCCGGACGTCCCGGCGACCGACGCGTTGCGCTGGTCGGTGGTGAACTTGACCAGGTCGTTGTAGGCCGAGACGAACTTCTGAGCCTTGGTCTTGATCGCCGTGCTGTCGGACGCGACGTCCACCCCGATCGTCGTCGCGGTGTCCTTGCGGAGCGCCGTGAGCGTCACGCCCGGGATGACGTCGGCGAACGTGTTCGAGCTGCCGGTGACCGCGATGTTGTTCACGAGCAGCGAGGCGTCGCTCGCGCTCACCGCGTTGTCCGCGGCCGAGTCGCCCGACGTGCCGTCGCCGTCCGTGTCCGTGAAGGTGATCCCCAGGCCGCCCGTCAGGGCGTTGGTGATCGTGAAGGCGTAGTCGGCCCCGGTCTGGCTGCTCGTGAGCACCAGCCGGTAGGTGTCGGTCGCCGTCCGGATGACCGACGCCGACACGCCGATGCCGTCCGTGTCGTTGATCGCGTCGGCGAGGCCCTGGAGCGTCACGTCGCCCGTCAGGGTCACGTCCACGCCGCCGATCGTCAGCGTGCCGGCGCTCGCCACCACCGTGCTGTTCGCGTCCGGCGACGAGGAGGCCGAGGCGGTGACCTGGGCCCGGGCCAGCTCGTTGACGACCACGTCGTAGTGGCCCGCCACCGCGCCGCCGCCGACCGAGACGCCGAGCGCCGTCGCGTCGGTGGTCGAGCCCGCGAAGCTGTTGAAGGAATCCTCGTCGCCGAGGGCGCCCGCGGCGCTCTGGAGCGACGAAATCTGGGACGAGAACGTGCGGAACGTCGTGACCTGAGACTGCAGGTCGCGCTGCCGGGTCTGCAGCGCGGTCAGCGGCTGGCTGGCCTGCTGCATGATCGCGTCCAACACGACGTTGAAGTCGATGTTGTTGAAGCCGCTGAACGTGATCGGTGAGCTCACCCGGGTCTCCCTGGCGTTGCCTGGTCCGGCGGGCGGGGCGCGCGGCCCGGCGCCGGCGTGACGAACCCGGACGGACGGGCTCGACGCCCGTCCGTCCGGTCTGGAACTACCGCAGCAGCGAGAGCACCGCGCCGCTCTGCTGGTTGGCCTGCGCGAGCACCGCGATGCCGCTCTGCGTCAGGATGCTGTACCGCGTCAGGTTCGCCGACTCCTCCGCGATGTTCGCGTCGCGGATCCGGCTCTCGGCGGCCTTGTTGCTCGTGATCTGGGACTGCGCCAGCGTGATCGCGAACGTCAGGCGGTTCTGGATGGTGCCGACCGTCGCCTGGGCCTGGCCGAGGGTGTCGACCGCCGCCGAGATCGCCGTCAGCGCCGTCGCCGCGTTCGAGGCCGACGAGACGTCGAGGCTGGCCACGCCCAGCGTCGTGCCGTCCGCCGCGCCAATCGTCCCGCCGATCGTGCCGTTCGAGCCGTCCGCGCTCACGAAGATCGAGAAGCCCGAGCTCGACGTCAGGCCCGCCACGTTGGCCTCGCGGTCGATTTCCGCGAGCACGTCCTGGAACTCCGAGTCCAGGATCGAGCGGTCCACCGACAGGCTCGACGAGGCCGACTGCGTGGCGAGCGTCGCCAGGCGGTCGAGCAGGGTCGAGATGTTGTTCAGCGCGCCGTCCTTGATCTGGAGCGTCGAGAGGCCGTCGTTCGCGTTGCGAACGCCCTGCGACAGGATCGCCACGTCGGACCGGTACCCGTTGGCGAGGACCAGGCCCGCCGCGTCGTCACCCGAGCGGTTGATGCGGAAGCCGCTCGACAGGCGCTCGAGGGTCTTCTGCAGGCCGATGTTGGTCGTCGCCAGGTTGGCCTGGGCGTTGACCGCCGAAATGTTGGAAACTACTGAAAACGAAGCCATCTCTGTTGTCCTCCCTGAAAGTCGAGACCGGCGTCCCTGCCGGTCGTGTGGACGGCCCCCCCGGCCGCCCGTCACGAGGTGGTAATCGGAACCCTCCCCGGTTTCTTTAACGACTCACGGGAGTTGGCAGCGTTTTCGCCTTTCTCTGGTCCCGGAAGGAGCCCACG
This sequence comes from Vicinamibacterales bacterium, assembly GCA_041394725.1. Classification (GTDB taxonomy): domain Bacteria; phylum Acidobacteriota; class Vicinamibacteria; order Vicinamibacterales; family SCN-69-37; genus JAWKHR01. Next base: position 102,176 of record JAWKHR010000015.1, read on the forward strand.
ATGGCCGCCACCGAGACCGGGCACGCTGCCGAACACGCCGGATCCACTGCGAAAATCCGGCCAATTCCCGAGGCCCAGCGCCGCGAGGCCGAACGGCCCGATCCGCGCGGCGACCGGGTGGCCACGCTCCCGACTGTCGGTCGGCCGACACCCGTGCCGGTTCCGGGCGTCGATGGACCGACGCTGGTCGCCGAGGCGGCGGTCACGGCGCTCCAGAGCCTCGAGGCCATTGCCCGGCACACCCATGAGGTGGCCGACGCCTTCCGCTGGAATCACGTCACGCTCGGACAGGGTGGCCTCTCGGCGCTCGTCCAGAGCACCCAGACCCTGCTCCGCCTCGCGGTGACGGCGGCCGAGGTGACCGGCACGCCCTTCGAGCGCTTCTGCCGCGTGGGCGACGAGCGCGCCGACCTGCTGACCCGGGCCGCCGTGGACGAGGTCATCGCCGCGCAGATGGCCCGTGACTGGTCGGCGCTCGCTGGCGCGCTCGACGGCGCGTTCGTCCCGGCCATGGAGGCCTGGCGGGACGTCTTCGGCCAGCTGGTGCCGCCGGCGGGGGAGCCGGGCCCCGGGGGCAGCGCCGCATGATCACGACCGCGACCACGGCCGTGCCGTTCTCCCCGCCGGACATCGGCGCGGATGAGATCGCCGAGGTCATCGCGACCCTCGAGTCGGGCTGGCTCTCGACGGGGCCGCGCGTCCGCCGGTTCGAGGCGGCGTTTGCCGCCTACGTCGGCGCGCCGCACGCGGTCGCGCTCAACTCCTGCACGGCCGGCCTGCACCTGGCGCTGCTCGCGGCCGGCGTCGGTCCCGGTGACCAGGTCGTCACCTCGCCGCTGACGTTCTGCGCCACCGCCAACGTCATCCTGCACACCGGCGCGACGCCGGTCTTCGCCGACGTCGATCCGGAGACCGGCAACCTCGACCCGGACGCCGCCGCGGCCGCCGTGACGCCCTGGACCCGGGCGCTGATGCCGGTCCACTACGCCGGTCGTCCGGCCGACGTCCCTGGCCTGACGGCCGTGGCGCGCGCGCACCGGCTCGTGACCGTCGAGGACGCGGCGCACTGCCTGGAAGGCGTGGCGGGCGGCCGGAAGATCGGCACCACCGCCGACTTCACCGCCTTCAGTTTCTACGCCACCAAGAACCTGACGACGGGCGAGGGCGGGATGCTGACGACCGCGTCAGCCGAGGCCGCCGAGCGCGTGCGGGTGGCGTCGAACCACGGGATCAGCCGCAACGCCTGGACGCGCGACCAGGCGGCGGGCGCCCCGCGGTACGACGTGGTCGCCGCCGGCTTCAAGTACAACATGACGGATCTGCAGGCGGCCATCGGCCTGCACCAGCTCGCTGCGGTCGACCGCCACGCCGAGCGCCGCCGCGCGATCTGCGCGCGCTACGACGAGGCCTTCGACGGTCTGCCGTTCGCCCCGTGGGCGCCCCTGCCGGACGGGGCGGTGCACGCGCGGCACCTGTACGTCGTGCGCGTCCGCGAAGGCGTGCCGGGCCATGCGGGCCTGCCGCGCGAGACCCTGGCCGCGGCGCTCGCCGCGCGCGGCATCGCCACGAGCGTCCACTTTCCCGCGCTCCACCTGACGCGCTTCTACGCCGACCGGTTCGGCTTCACCCGCGGGCGGTTTCCGCACGCCGAGCGCCTCGCCGACGAGGTGCTCTCGCTGCCGCTCTCGCCCGCCCTCACCGACGCGCACGTCGATCAGGTGATCGACGCGGTGCGCGACCTCTACGGCGCCTGACATGCCTGCCGCTCCCGCGCCGCTCGTGCTGTTTCACGTCGCCGCCGGCCCGCGGCTGGGGTTCGGTCACCTCGTGCGGTGCGGGGTGCTGGCCCGGGCGCTCGGCGGCCGCGCGCGGCTCTCCCTCCACGGCACGGCGGCGACGCGCCGCGTCGCGCGGCGGCGCGGCTGGATCCTCGCCGACCGGGGTGTCCGCGCGCTGGCCCCGGAGATCGACCTGCTCGTCGTCGACGACCCGTCCGCGCTGCGCGCCCTGACGTGGGTTCGCCGCGCGCACCGGCGGGGGCTGCGGGTGGCGACCTTTCACGACATGGGCATCGGCCGCGTCGCGAGCGACCTGACGATCGACGGCAGCCTCGCGCCCGCGCGCGACGGGCGGCGCGCCGACCTCCAGGGCCCGCGCTACGCGGTCCTCGGCTCGAGGCCCGGTGCCGCGCGGCGTCGCTCCTCGGACCGCCGGCCGCTCGACGTGGTCGTGGCGCTCGGGGGCGGCGCGCACGTGCGTCGCCTGGGCGCGCGCCTTGCGCGCGCCATCCGACAGTCGGATCCGCGCGCGCGCGTCGCGATCGCCGCCGGCCTCACCGGCCTCACCCCGCCGGTCCTTCCGGCGGGTTGCCGCTGGCTGCCCTCGTCGGCGGACCTCGCGACCGCCCTTGGCGCCGCGACGGTCGCGGTGGCGGCGGGTGGACTCACGCTGCAGGAAGCCTGCGCGCTGGGGACGCCGGTCGTCGCGACGGCCGTGGTGCCCGCCCAGCGCCCGGCGATCCGTGCGTGGGCGGCGGCCGGCGCCGTGCTCGACGCGGGCCGCGCGACCCGCCCGCAGGACGTGACGCGCGTGGCCGCGCTGGTGGCGGCGCTCCTCGCCGATCCGCGCCGGCGTGTGGCGCTGGGCCGTCGGGCGCGCCGCCTCATCGATGCCGATGGCGCCACCCGCGTCGCGCGAGCCCTGCGGGCGCTCGTGGCCGGGACGCAGGGCCGGGAGGTGCGGCGTGCTGCCTGACCTCCGCGCCGTGGTCTTCGATCTCGACGACACGCTCTATCCCTACCGCTGGTTCGTCCGCAGCGGCTTCGCCGAGGTCGCGCGCGATCTCCAGTGGTGCCGCGGCCTGGACGCGGACCTGGTGCTGCGCCGTCTCGTGCGGACCTCGCGGGGGCACGGGCGGGGCCGCGAGATCCAGGCGATGCTGCAGGCGTTCGGGCTGCCCGAGACCGACCTGCCGCGCCTCGTCCGCGTGCTGCGCCATCACGAACCGACGATGCACCTGCCGCGCACCGGGCGGCGGCTGCTCGCGCGGCTGCGCGGCGCCGGCTGGCGCCTGGGCGTGCTGACCAACGGCGACCCGGCCATCCAGGCACGCAAGGTGCGCGCGCTCGGCATCGAGCGCTACGTGGACGGCGTCGTGTACGCCGCGTCGTGCGGCGACGGAACGGGCAAGCCGGACCCGGCGGCCTTCGAGGCCATCGCGCGGCGGCTCGAGGTGCCCGCGCCGCAGACCGTCTTCGTCGGCGATGACGAAGCCGCCGACGTCCGCGGGGCGACGGCGGCCGGGATGGTCGCCATCTACTGCGCCGTCTGGCGCCCGGGCGCGCCCGCCGCGTCCGGCGTCGCCACCGCGCGCCAGTACCGTCAGATTCCGGGCCTCGCCCGGGTCCTGCTGGAGGAGGCAGCGACACACCATGCCGCGTGAACTTCCATCGCTGGCCATCGGGGGGCGGCGCGTCGCGGAGGACGTGCCGCCGTTCGTGGTGGCCGAGATCGGCCTGAACCACGGCGGCTCGCTCGATCGCGCGCTGGCGCTCGTCGAGGGCGCGGCCCGCGCCGGGGCGCAGGCCATCAAGCTGCAGACGCTGGTGGCCCGTGACCTCGTCTCCGACGGCAGCCCGGCGCCCAAGCACGTCAAGGCCGCGTCGATGCTCGAGTTCTTCCAGCGCTTCGAGCTCGACGAGCGCGCGCACCGCGCGATCTTCGACCGCGCGCGGACGCGCAAGCTCAAGGTCGTCGCCACGCCGCTCTCCGAACGGTCGGTGGACATGCTCGTCCGGCTCGGCGTCGACGCCTTCAAGATCGCCAGCGGCGACCTGACCTTCGATCGCCTCATCGTCCGGTGCGTCCAGACCAACAAGCCGGTCGTGATGTCCACCGGCATGGCGACGGCCGACGAGGTCACGCGCGCCGTGAGCGTCGCCCGGCAGGCCGGGGCGGAGCAGCTGGCGCTGCTGCACTGCGTGTCGGCCTATCCCGTGCCCCGCGGCAACGAGAACCTGCGCGCGATCCGGACGCTCGGCGAGGCCACCGGCCTGCCCGTCGGCCTCTCCGACCACGGCGAGGATGCGTTCGCGCTGCCGATCGCGATCGCGCTCGGCGCCTGCATCTACGAGCGGCACATCGTGCTGCCGGGCGACGAGGACGCGATCGACCGCGATGTCTCGAGCACGCCGGAGGCGCTCGCGGCGGCCATCGAGCAGGCCAGGCGCGCGTGGACCGCGCTCGGATCGGGCCAGAAGGCGTGCCTCACCGTCGAGGCGCCCAACCGGGTACCGAGCCGCCGGTCGCTGTTCGCGGCGAAGGACCTGCCGGCCGGCACGATCATCCGCGCGGAGGACTTCATCGCGTTGCGGCCGGCGACCGGGCTCGCCCCGGCCACGCTCGCGACGCTCGTCGGGCGGCGGCTGCTGCGGGCCGTCCCCCAGGGTCAGGCGCTGACGGAGGCGCATTGCGATGTCTCAGGCATTCCGGAGCACGACCGTGTGGCGTAACGTCCTCATCACCGCCGGGTCGCGGCGCGTGCCGCTGGTGCAGGCCTTCCAGCAGGCGCTGCGCGCCGGGGGCGGCGGGCACGTCGTCGTCACCGACATCAACCCCCTCTCGCCGACGGTCTACGTCGCCGACCGCGCGTGCCGCGTGCCGCTCTCGAGCGATCCCGGCTACCTCGACGCGGTGCTCGACATCTGCCGGACCGAGCGCGTCGGCCTCGTGATCCCGACGATCGACGAGGAACTCTCGGTGTTCGCGCGCGGCGTCGAACGGTTCGCGTCCGAGGGCATCCGCGTGGTGGTCTCCCCGCCGGCGACCGCCGACGCCTGCTTCGACAAGGTCGAGACGTCGCGCGTCCTGCAGGCCCACGGCGTGGCGGCGGCCGACACCTGCACCCCCGCGACGCTGCCCGCCGCGCCCGCGTTTCCGCTCTTCATCAAGCCGCGGTTCGGCCGCGGCAGCGTCGGCGCCTTCCGGGTGCGCAACGCGCGGGAACTCGCGTTCTTCCGCGACTACGTGCAGGACCCGGTCGTGCAGACCTACCTGGACGGCCCGGAGTTCACGATCGACGTGCTCTGCGACTTCGACGGCTCGCCGCTGGCCGTGGTGCCGCGCGAGCGCGTGGTGGTGCGCGCCGGCGTCGTGGACCGCGCCCGCACCGTGCGCGACCCGCGCCTGATCGAGCTCGGCCTCGCCTGCGCGAACGCGATGGCGTTCGTGGGCGCCGTCAACATCCAGTGCCGGATCGTCGGCGGCACGCCCGTCGTCTTCGAGATCAACCCGCGGTTCTCGGGCGGCATCCCGCTGACGATTGCCGCCGGCGCCGACTTCCCGCGGGTCATCGTGGACCTCGCCCGCGACCGGCCCGTGGCGCCGTTCGTCGGGCACTTCCTCGACGGCCTGTGGATGACCAACTACGAATCGTCCGTCTTCGTCTCGGCGTCCGCCGTGAGCTTCTCCCGGCCGGCGCTGCGGACGCGCATTCCGGAGGTGGCGTGATGTCCGAAGCCGCCGTCGTGCTCCAGGCCCGGACCGGGTCCACCCGGCTGCCGGGGAAGGTCCTGGCCCTCATCAACGGCCGGACCGTGCTCGACCACTGCCTCACGCGCCTGGCCGCCAGCCGGCTGCCGGTCATCGTCGCGACGACGACGAAACGCGAGGATGACCGCGTCGAGCGTGAGGCACGCCGTCACGGCGCGGAGGTCTTCCGCGGCGAGGAGGACGACGTGCTGGCGCGGTTCATCGGCGCGGCCCGGGCGTTCGGGGCACGCCAGATCATCCGCGCGACGGCCGACAACCCGCTCATCGACGCGGGCGGCCCCCGGCGCATCCTGGAACTGCTCCAGCGCGTGGGCGCGGACCACGTGGTCGAGTGCGGCCTCCCGGTGGGCGCGGCGGTCGAAGCGGTCACGCTCGACGCGCTCGAGCGGGCGCACGTGGCCGCGACCGATCCCTACGACCGCGAGCACGTGACGTCCTACGTCCGCCGCGCGCCCGGCTTCCTCGCGCTTCGCGCCGTGGCGCCCGCCGACGTCCGGCGACCCGGCCTCCGCCTGACGATCGACACGAGCGAGGACCTCGATTTCGTGCGTGGTGTCATGGCCCGTTTCACCCACGATCCGATGCCGTTGCTCTCCGACGTCATCGCGGTCGCCGATGGCCTGCTCGTGCGCTCGGTCGCCCGGCAGCGCTCGCAGGGGGCGTGATGCGCGCGATTGGGGGCGCGGTCGGACTCGTGCTCGGCCTGCTGGTCGTGGCCTGGGCACACGTCTCGATGGGCGGCGACGCCGCCATCTTCATGCAGCCGGAAGCCTTCGTCGTCGTCTTCGGTGGCACGGCGGCCGCGCTGCTCGTCAGCTACCCGGCCTCGGCCATCCGCGGCGCGGTGCTGGCCCTGGCGGACCTCGCCACGCGCCAGCCGCCCGCGCTCGACGTGCTGGTGCCGACGTTCATGACCTATGCCCGGAAGGCCCGGCGCCAGGGGCTGATGGCCATCGAGGACGACATCGAGAAGGCGCCCGACGGCTTCCTGCAGCGCTCGCTGACGGTCTCGGTCACCGGGCTGCCCGCGCCGCTCGTGCGCGAGGCGCTCGACATCGACGCCCGGGTCTGTGCCGAGCGCGAGGACGAACACGCGCAGATCCTGGAAGCCGCGGCCGGCTACGCGCCGACGCTCGGCATCGTCGGCGCGGTGCTCGGCCTCATGCGCGTCATGCAGAGCTTCACGGGGGCCGAAGGGGTGGGCGCGGGCATCGCGGCGGCGTTCGTCGCCACGGTGTACGGCGTCGGCGCGGCCAATCTCGTGTTTCTCCCGCTCGCCACGCGGCTCCGCGGGCGGTCGCGACACGACGCGCTGCGGCGCGAGCTGATCATCGACGGCGTGCTCGCGCTGCGTGACGGCGCGTCTCCCGGCGTGGTCGAGGAGCGCCTCGCCGGATACCTGAGTCTCAAGCCGGAGCGCGCCGGGGCGTCCGGCGCCGTGGGGGCCGCGTGAGGCGCCAGCCGCCCCGTCCCGTTCCGCCGTTGCGCGCCTCGGGTGACCGCTGGCTGTTCGGCTACGCGGACGTCGTCACGCTGCTCTTCGCGTGTTTCGCGAGCCTGTACGCCGCGCAGCTCGCGCCACGCGCGAGCGCGGCCGCGCCGGAGGACCCGACCATGGCGTCGGCGAGCCGCCCGCGGACGAGCGCGGCCGACGCGGCGGCGACACCCGCGGTCCCGACCACCGACGCCGCGCCGACTCCGCCGGCGGGCGATGCCACAACGCCGCCCGCGCCGGACGCCGCCCCCGATGCGCCGACGACGCCGGCGGCGCCGCGCGATCCGTTCCTGCCGCCGGCACTCGTCGAGGCGGTCACCGGCGCGCTCGCGCTTCCCGGGACGGAGCTCGCGATGACCGAGCGCGGCCTCGTCATCTCGCTGCCCGAGGCCGGCTCGTTCCCGCCGGGGCAGGCGGACCTGACGGCGGAGGCGCGCGCGGCCATCGGCCGGCTCGCCGCGTCGCTCCGCGACATGCCGAACCCGATCCGCGTCGAGGGGCACACCGACGACGTGCCGATTCGCACGGCGGCGTTCCGGTCGAACTGGGAACTCTCCACCGCGCGCGCGACGCGCGTCGTGCAGTTCCTGATGGAGGCGGGGCAGGTCTCGCCCGACCGCCTGTCGGCGGCGGGCTACGCCGAATACCGGCCACGCGTCGCGAACGACTCGCCCGATCACCGCGCCCGCAACCGGCGCGTCGACATCGTCGTGCTCGATCCCGGGGCCGCGGCGTTCGAGGCACCGGTGCCGGGTCCGGCCGCCACCGCTGGCGCGCCCGGATCGGGCGCCATCGCCACGCCGGCCACGCCGGCCACGCCGGGAGCGGGCCGCGGCGGCCGACTCCGGCATCCCTGACTTCCGAGGGCACATCCGCATGCGCATCGTCCACCTCGTCACCTTCCTGCACGGCGACACCGGCCGTCTCGTCACCGACCTGGCGATCCGGCAGCGGGCGCTCGGCCACGACGTGACCGTGGTCGCGTCCGAGACCCCGGCCGGCGAACTGGCCAACGACGCCCACCGGCTCCAGGCGCTCGCGCGACTCGGCGTCCCGGTGCACCTGGCCGACTCGCTCCACCAGCGGGACTTCGACGCGAACCTCGCGGTGAGCCGGCACCTGGCCGAGCTGTTCGGTCCTGGCGCCGAACCCGACGTGCTGCACGCGCACGCCGCGGTGCCGACGTTCATCGCCCGGCTCTTTGCGGGAGCGCGCGGCACCCGGCTGCCCATCGTGCAGACGCTGCACGGGTGGGGGATGGCCCGCACGGCGGGTGAGGCGGCCTGGGACGTCGGCCTGATGAACCTCGCCGACCGCGTCGCGGTCCCGTCGGCGCACGCCGCCCAGCGTCTGGCGTCGCGGGGCCTGCCGTGGGCGCGGATCACCGTGGTGCCGCACGGCGTGGACGCGGACGCGACGCCGTTCGACGACCGCGACCGCGCGCTGCTCGCGCGCATCCGCGAGGACCGGCAGCGCGGCGCGATCGTGGTCGTCTGTCCGGGGCGACTCGAGGCGGATGGTCCCGCGGCGCTCGCGATCAGCGCGGTCGCGCGCCTGGGGGAGCAGCCGCGCGTGCGGCTGGTGCTCGTGGGCGAGGGCGACGCCGACGACCTGCGCGACCGGGTCCGCCGGGTCGGCCTGGCCGCCACGGTGCACGTCCACGGCCGCAGCGCCGCGCCCGGCCGCATCGCCCGGGAGGCCGACGCGGTCCTGGTCCAGGCGCGGCCGGAGGACGACCAGTGGCTGCCGGTGCTCGATGCCTTCCGGGACGGCCCGGTGGCGGTGGTGGGCGACCGCCCGGCCCTGCGTGACCTGGTCGAGGACGGCGTCACGGGCCTGACGTTCGTCGCGGGGGACGCGGGCGCCCTGACGGGCACCCTGGCCCGTCTGGCCTTCATGGCCGAGGAGGCCCGGGAGGCCCTCCGCCGGGAGGCCAGGACCCGTCACCGTGACACCTCGTCGGCCGCCGCCATGGGGGGCCACTACCTGCACCTCTACCGGCTGGTGTGCGACGCCCGCCTGCGGCGGGCCGCCCGGTCGCAGACGCCGGCGGCGTGATTCAAGATCTCGCGTTTCGGGCCGATTTTCTGGCCGTCAGGGGGTCTGTCGGCCGCCGGGGCGTCGTGTGGGCGCCGGGGCGGGGCGGGCGGTCCGGCTGGCGTGACGGGGGAAGAGGCGCGGGATGTTCCTGATCATCGGGCTGATCGTCGTGATGCTGGCCGTCGCCGGCGGGTTCCTCATCGAGGGCGGGCACCTGCTGGCCCTGAACCAGCCGGCCGAGTTCCTGATCATCGGCGGCGCCGCGCTGGGCATCCTGATCGCGGGCACGCCCTTCGGCACGATCAAGGACCTCATCGCGCAGATCAAGCGGCTGCTCTCGCCGCCGCCCGGCCGGCAGGACTTCACCGACCTGGTCGTCATGCTCTACCAGCTGTTCCGCGTGGTGCAGGCGACGGGCGTGATGGCGCTCGAGACGCACTTCGACAACCCGTCGCAGAGCCCGATCCTCTCGAAGTACCCGAAGTTCCTCGCGCGCCACAGCGCGCTCTCGTTCCTGTCGGACTCGGCGCAGGTCATCATCGTCGGCGGCATCTCGCCGCACGACTTCGAGCACCTGCTCTACGAGGACATCGAGGTCCGCCACAAGGCCGGCCTGTTGCCGTCGTCGGCGCTGACGAAGATCGGCGACGCGCTGCCGGGCCTCGGCATCGTCGCCGCCGTGCTCGGCGTCGTCCTCACGATGGAGGCGATCGACGGTCCCGTGTCGGAGATCGGGCACAAGGTCGGCGCCGCGCTCGTCGGGACGTTCCTCGGCATCCTGCTCTCGTACGGCATCGCGCAGCCGATCGCGCAGAGCCTCGAGCATCGCGTCAACGACGAGCTCAACTTCGAGATCTGCATCAAGGCCGGCCTGCTGGCGATGTACAAGGGCCTGCCGCCGGCCATTGCCGTCGAGTTCGCGCGCCGCGTGATTCCCGAGGAGGTCCGGCCGACGTTCGAGGAGACCGAGGCGCTCTGCCGCAACGCGCGATCGGAGGCGCAGGCGGCGGCGTAGGCCATGTCTGGGCACGACGAACCCGTCATCATCGTCCGGCGCAAGGCGCACGGCCACGGGCACCACGGCGGCGCCTGGAAGGTGGCCTACGCGGACTTCGTGACCGCGATGATGGCGTTCTTCCTCGTCATGTGGCTGGCCGCGCAGGACAGCCAGATCCGATCCGCGGTCGCCGGCTACTTCCAGGACCCCGGCCTGCTGCCGCACCAGACGTCGAACTCCGTCGTCGCGACCGGCCAGGGCGGCATCGACACGGCCGGGATGCCGACCGTCGTGCCGCGGCGGCCGGACGGCATGCTGGAGGCCGAGCAGGAGGCGCTCGTCCGCGCCGCCGGCGCCATCCAGCAGCAGTTCAGCCAGTCGTCGCTGCTCTCCGCCCTGCGTGACCAGGTCGAGTTCGCCGTGACGCCCGAGGGGCTCCGCATCGAACTCGTCGAGCGGCCGGGCTCCAGCTTCTTCGACACGGGCAGTGCCACCCTCCGGCCCGAGGCCACCCGGATCCTGACAATCATCGCCGAGGAGATCGGCAAGCTGCCGAACGACGTGGTGATCGAGGGCCACACCGACAGCCGCCCCTTCGTGAACAACGAGCGGTACGGCAACTGGGAGCTCTCGAGCGACCGCGCCCTGGCTGCGCGTCGGGCGATGGTCGAGCACGGCCTGCGCACCGGCCAGGTGCACACCGTGCGCGGGTTCGCCGACAACGACCTGCGGTTTCCTGACGCCCCGCTCGACCCGCGCAACCGGCGCGTGTCGATCGTCGTGCGGACGCAGGAAGCGCGGCAGCTCGAGGTCGCGGTGCGCAACCAGATGGGCGGCGGCGGATGAGCGAGGACCGGCGGGGCCGCGCGACGGAAGCCGCCCTGCTGCTGGCGCTGGCGCGCCTCGAGCGCCTCGCCGTCCGCCTCGACCCCGCCTCGCCGATCGCCGCCGATCTCGCCGGCGCCCGTGACGCCCTCGAGCGCGCGCTCCGCGCCGCGTGCGGCGCCGATCCGGTTCACGGAATCGACCAGCCAGCGGGCACGGTCCCCGAGTCCGGCACCGGACCTGGCGGACGTTCGCTCAACGACGCCGTGTCCGCCGCCCTGGCGCGCGTGCGGGGTGTGGCGGGCGACGCCCTGAACGTGGACGTGGATCTTTCACCCGACGCGGCCGTCTCCGGCGTGGTGCCGCCGATGTTCGACGATGTCCTGGTGGCGCTCGCGGCGAATGCGCGCGACGCCGCCGGTGTCGGCGGGCAGCTGACGATCGCGACCCGACGCGATCTCTCCGGGGACGGCGTGCGGCTGGAGGTGTCGGACAACGGACCCGGCCTGTCGCCGCACGTGCAGGCGCGCGTCTTCGACCCGTTCTACACCACGCGGCCGCCCGGCATGGGACGCGGGCTCGGCCTGTCGAAGGCCCGGGCGATCGTGGAGGCGGCCGGTGGGGCGCTCGAGGTCAGGAGCACGCTCGGCGCGGGGGCCACGTTCGTCGTCTGGCTGCCGCTGCCAGCCGGTTCCCGGGCGCGGTCGGCCTGAGCCGCGTGACTCGCGCGGTCCGAGCCTCACGCGCGCGGATCGAAGTCCTTCAGCCGATCGATCGTTGCGGCGACCTCGCGCGCGCCGACGGCCGATTCGAGCAGCGCCAGCGGCACGGCCCCGTCGAGCGATGGCTGCCGGCTCTGCAGCCACGCCGAGGCCAGCGTCGCGTCACCGTGGAACAGATCGAGCAGCAGGCCGTAGGTCCACGCCACCGTCAGGAGACGATCCGAGGCGGCGGGGGAGAGCCGGGTTCCCTCGTCGAGGGCCGCGGAGGTGTCGGCGGGGCTGCCGACGATCGCGCCGAGCCGATCCGCGGGAATGCCGGTGCTCGAGGCGAGCGCCGCCAAGGCGCGCGCCGGCACGCCGGTGGCCACCGCGGCACGCAGGTCCGCCGGCGTCCTCGGGTCGAGCCCGGCCAGCGCCGCGTACGCCACGCGCGACCCGGCGTCGTCGGCCTGCCGCGCCTGGAACGCGCGGACGTCGCCGGATCGTGCGCCTGCGTCCGCCGCCGGTGAAGGTGTGCCGGTCCCTTCGTACAGCCGGCGCAACGTGTGACGGATCGCGGTGGCCGATGACGTGACGATGGCAATCGTCCAGCCGGTGCGACGGGCCAGATCGTCGATGATCGCCGTCGACGTCGGATCGTCCATGGCGACCGTCAGCGAGTTGCCGATCTGCGCGACCGGCATCACCAGATGCTCGGTCGCATAGGCCTGGTCGATCAGGCCCGCGAGCGACCGATCGACGATCACGTTGTCGAGATCGATGTAGGGCACTCCGAGCTGCGTGCCGAGCGCGCGCCGCATCACCTCGTCGGTGATGAACCCGAGCGCCATCAGCGTCTGTCCGAGCGGCGTGCGGGTGGTCGCCTGCGCCTCGAGGGCGCGGCTGAGCTGGTCCGCGTCGATCGCGCCGCTCGCGACGAGGATCTCGCCGAGCCGCCTCCGGGGCGGGGTGCCGGAATCCGTCGGACGGGTGGGCGCGGAGTCGCTCATGGCCGCCGCTATGATGTGCGGCCCATGCGAGGGGCGTCAACGTCGAGCCTCGGGTGAGGGGCGCGCCACCTCGGGCCCTGGCTCGGCTCGACGACCCGCTGCCCCCGGTGTGGGGCCGCGCCTCGGTCCGGATATGAAGATATTTCACGGTGGCCACGGCCATGTGTGGCCCAGGTTACACAGTCGCGAGGCGATGAGGATTGCGACGACCGTCCATCGAGCTTCGGGCATTTGGCCGGATCTTTGCGTATCAGGTTCGTCACAAGGCATGTCTGAGATGAACCGACTCAATCGTCACTCGAAGCGTGTGCGGCGGGAGGATGTCGTGGATCCGGACCGCCTCTTCGTGGGGCTCGACGGCCGGTCGCTGTCCGTCGCCGGACGCCACTGGACCGTGGCCGTCTACGGCGTCTGTGACGCCGCCGGCCGCCGCTGGGTGCAGCTGGCCCTCGACGGGGCCAGCCACTACATGCTGACGCTCCGACTGGCGCCGGGTGACGGCGTGGCGCAGGCGGTGCTCGCCCTGTCGAGCTGGCTCGGCAACGCGCCCCGCTCGTCGGCCGTCCAGGTCCTGAACGTCGCCTGAAGCGCCGCGCGGCCGAGGCCGCCGCGCCGACGTCTTAACCGGCACCTTCAGGAGGTGCCCGATGGTGAGACGGACGACGCTCGCGGTGGTTCTCGGCCTGGCATTGCTGCCGGCGGTGGCCGGCGCCCAGACCCCACCCCCGCCGGCCGCGCCGGCGCCCCAGACGGCCCCGGCGCCCCCGCTGGCGCCCCTGCCGGCCGACACGCGCTTCGGCATCGTCAATCTCCAGGTCGTCTTCAACGAATCCACGGTCGGCAAGCAGGCGGTGGTGCAGGTCAACGCCCTGCAGGCCCAGCTGCAGAAGGACCTGCAGGCCCGCGCCGACGCCATCCAGTCGCTCGGCGACAGGATTCGCACGCAGGCCAGCGTCACGGCCGAGGTGACCCTGCGCGAGTGGAACGTGGACCTGGCGCGCCTGCAGCGCGAGGCGCAGTTCGCGCAGCAGGAAGCCGAGGTCCGGGTCCAGCAGCTTCGCGACTCGCTCCTCGACCAGTTCGAGCAGAAGGTGCTGCCCATCGTCGAGGCGGTGCGCGCCGAGCGCGGGCTGGCCGCGGTCTTCTCGATCCAGAATTCCGACGCGCCCGGCGCGCTCAACGTCATCGCCATCGATCCCCGGGTCAACCTCTCGGCGGAGGTCGTGCGTCGCCTGGACGCGGCCGGCAGCTAGACGTTCGCCCCGCCGCGTATACTGACCGGTGCCTCCCCGGCACCGGAGCGCTGGCGCTCCGATGGTGATTCCCGTCAAGGAGCGTCGTGTATGCGTCGTCCGTCCCGCACGTGGTGTGTCCCCTGTCTGGCCGGAATCCTCGCGTGTCTGGCCGTTCCGGCGTCGGCCCAGGCTCAGGCGCCGGCCAATCCCTGGACCGTGAGCGCGAGCGTCGGCCTGGCGGTCACCGGCGGCAACTCGCAGACGTCGACGTTCAACGCCGGGTACGACGTGACCTTCGACCCGAAGACCCGCAACGTCCTCAAGTCCGAGGGACTCTTCATTCGCGGCAAGACGGACGGCGAGTTGTCGGCGAGCCGCTTCGGGTTCACCGTGCGCGACGAGTACGGCCTGACGCCGAGAGTCTTCGTCTTCGGCCAGAACCAGTACCTGCGCGATCGTTTCAAGGAAATCGACTACCTGATCGCGCCGACCGGCGGCGTCGGCCTGCGCGTGGCCGACAGCGACGCGATGAAGCTCAGCGTGGACGCGGGCGTCGGCGGCGTGTGGGAGAAGAACACCGGGCTGGACGACGTGAAGACGTCGGGCGCGGTCACGCTGGGCGAGAAGCTGACGCGCCGCCTCAACGACGCGGTGGGCGTGACGCAGACCTTCACGGGGTTGTGGAAGACGTCCGACTTCGCCGACGCGCTCTACACCTTCGGCCTCGGCCTGAGCGCGCGGGTCTCCACCTTCACCCAGTTCAAGGTCGAGTGGCTCGACACGTACAAGAACCGCCCGCCGGCGGCGGACGTGAAGAAGAACGACGTGTCGCTGCTCGTCTCGCTCGTCTTCAAGCGCTGAGCCGCCGCCCGGCCGCGCCCGGACCGATGCGCCCGATCAGCCGCCGCCCGGCAACTGGCCGTCGAGCTCCATGTACACGCGCCGGATCGCGGTCTCGGCCTGGCTCCCGCGCAGGGTCCACGTGTCGAGGTCGCCCCATCGGGCCTGCGCCGCGGCCTGATCGACCGGCACGCCCGCGTCGTGCAGGCGCCGCGCCTCGGCGATGACCTGGACCAGCGCCCGCCGGTAGGTCTCGAGTTCCTCGCGGAGGACGGCGGGAGGGTCCACGAAGCCGTGACCCGGGACGAACGTCTCGACGTCCATCGCCTGCGCGCGCTCGATGGCCCGGACCCACTCGGAGGGGTAGGCCGATCGCATGGCGGGGAAGACCCTGTTGAGGAACGCTTCACTCATGAAGAGCACTCTCTGGGCGGGGAGGTAGACGCTCAGGTCCCCGCCCGTGTGCGCCCGTCCCAGGAAGAGGATCTGGATCTCCATGCCGCCCAGCCGCAGCACCCGACGATCGGGGACGGCCTCGGTGGGAACCGGCGCTGCCGCGCCCCGGCCGCGAGCCGCGGTCCGCGCGGCGGCCTCGCGCAGCACCGCCTGCGAGGTCGGGTGGGCGTAGAAGGTCACGCCCGACGGGAACGCGGTATTGCCGCCCGTGTGGTCGCCGTGGTCCGAGCAGACGACCACGTGCCGGATCGGCTGGGGCGTGAGGCCCCGGATGGTGTCGATCATCCGCTGCGTCTCCGCGACGCTGCCCTGGCCGTCCGCCACGAGGACGCCCTCGGTCGTGACGACGAACAGGCTCACCGTGGTGAACCGCTCGTCGCCCGCCGACCGCAGCTGCTCGTACGAGTACACGTTCGCCGCCAGTTCCCGCACGCGCGGAAAGTCCGCGTCGGAGAGGCCGCGCGCCTTCGGGCTGGCGGTGCGCACGAGCGCGCCCTGGCCCTGGGCGCGAGCGTGGCCGGTGAACGGCGTGCCCGCGGCGATCCCGCTCCCGCAGGCCAGCAGCACGCCCCAGGCGGCGAGCCGGGCCCTGTGTCTCGCCGCGGCACCCGTCGATCTCGTCGGTTTGGTGGTTCCCGTCACGGCGCGCCCTCCCGAGGCCGGATTGTATGATTCCGTGACGATGGTTGCCATGCGGATGCCGGCGGCGGCGGGCGTGGCCGCGTTGACTCTGGCGCTGGCGGCGCCGGCCGCGGCCCAGAGTCCCGTGCGGTGGACGCTGTCGGTCGACGCGGGCACCGACGTCCGGCCCGGCGTGTCGTTCGAGGCGACGCTGGCCGCGCGCGTCGACGCCGGCTGGCACCTCTACGCCCTGACCCAGCCGCCGGGCGGGCCGCAGGCGCTCGTGATTGCCGTGCCGGCCGACGCCGCCTTCGCGCTGGGCGAGCGCGTCATCGGTCCGCTGCCGTTCATCGACTTCGATCCGAACTTCGGCATCGACACGCAGTACCACACGGATGCCGCCGAGTTCTTCGTCCCGCTCGTCGCGCGCCCGGCGTCCGGCGATGCCGAGATCGCGCTCGACGTCACGTTCCAGACCTGCACCGATCGGTACTGCCTGCCGCCGGCGACCGAGCACCTGAGGCTGCCGGTCTCCGTGGGCGGGCCGCTGGCGGAGGCCGTGTCCACCTCGCGCGGCGGGGGGACCGGCGCCGGCAGCGACGCGCCGCCCGCGACCGGCGCCGGCAGCGACGCGCCGCCGGCGATGGGCCGTGCCGTCGTCCCGGATCTGGCGGCGGACACCGGCGCCGGGACGCTCGGCGCCTACGTCGGGCTGGCTGCGCTGATGGGCGCGCTCTCGCTGTTCACGCCGTGCGTCTTCCCGATGGTCCCGATCACGGTGTCGTTCTTCTCGAGCCGTGCGGAGCGGCGTCGTGGCCGCGCCGCCGCGCAGGCGGCCGTCTACGGCCTCGGCATCGTGCTGTCGTTCACCGCGGTTGGCGCCGTCGTCGCCACCGCGTTCGGCGCGTCGGGGATCAACCAGTTCGCGGCCAACCCGTGGCTGAACATCGGGATCGCGCTGCTGTTCACCGGCTTCGCGCTGAACCTGTTCGGAGCCTTCGAACTGGCGCTGCCGTCGGGACTGCTGACGCGCGTCGCCGCGGCCGAGGCCGGCCGGCCGCGCTTCCTCGCGACGCTGGTCATGGGCCTCGCGTTCACCCTGACGTCGTTCACGTGCACGGCGCCGTTCCTCGGCACGCTGCTCGTCGTCGCGGCGCAGGGCGACTGGGTGTGGCCGATGGCCGGCCTTCTGGCGTTCTCGACCGTCTTTGCCGTGCCGTTCGTGCTGCTCGCCTTCGCCCCGCAGGTGCTGGCGTCGCTGCCGCGATCCGGGCCGTGGCTGCTCTCGATCAAGACCGCGATGGGCCTGCTGGAGATCGCGGCGGCGATGAAGTTTCTCTCGAACGCGGACCTCGTCTGGGGATGGGGCGTGTTCACGCGCGACGTCGTGATCGGCGTCTGGATGGCGACCGGCCTCGTGCTCGCGGCGTACCTGGCCGGCGTGTTGCGCTTCGGCCGGTCCGGCCCGCTCGGACGTCCGGGCGTCGTCCGGCTCGCGGGGCTGGCTGGCGTGCTGGTGCTCGTCGGCTGGCTCGGGTTCGGGCTGCGCGGGCACCGGCTCGGCGAACTGGAGGCGTTCCTGCCGCCGGCCGATCCGGGCGTCGGCGCCGCGGC
Organism: Vicinamibacterales bacterium; assembly: GCA_041394725.1. Lineage (GTDB taxonomy): Bacteria > Acidobacteriota > Vicinamibacteria > Vicinamibacterales > SCN-69-37 > JAWKHR01. The sequence continues at coordinate 119,560 of JAWKHR010000015.1, forward strand.
CGGGGAACTCGCGTGGATCGTCAACGACTACGACGGCGCCCGGTCGCGGTCGGCGAGCCAGGGCCTGCCGCTGCTCATCGACTTCACCGGCTACACCTGCACGAACTGCCGGTGGATGGAGGCCAACATGTTCCCGCGGCCCGAGGTCGCGCGTGAACTCGACCGCTACGTCCGGGTCCGCCTCTATACCGACGGCCGCGGCCCGGAGTTCCTGGCGTTCCAGCAGATGCAGCGCGACGTGTTCGGCACCGTCGCGCTGCCGTACTATGCGGTGATCGGTCCGGACGGCCGGCCGCGCGTCGCGTTCGGCGGGCTGACGCGCGACAGCGCGAGGTTCGTCGGGTTCCTGCGACGGGGGCGGGACGGAGGACCCTAGAGGGTCCTGAGGTTCCCAGGGTCCGAGGGTTCCAGGGGCCCGGGATTCCAGGAGCTCCGGGGCCGGTGGGCCCTGGGGCTCGGAGGCTCCACGGGCCTGGGGCTCGGGGGGAGGCACACCATGGGCATGTTGCCGGCGGTCATCGTCGCGATGGCGCTTCTCCAGGCGCCCGGGGCGCCGGCCGGGCCGCCGCAGACGCCAGCCGACTGCGTCCGCGACGCGCGTGCATTCGCGGTCAGCCGCCAGCGCGCCGTGCCGACGCTCACGGCCGCGGTCGTGCGGCAGATCGAGCAGGAGAAGATCGCGCGGGCTCGCGCGTGCGCGGCGGCCTTCGACCCGGCGACGGCACCGGCCGACACGCTCGCCGATCTGATCGCGCTCTACCAGGAGAGCGACGAGCCGGCGCGCGCGAGGGCCGCGCTCGACCGGGCCATGCGCCTGGCCCCGTCGCTGCCGGCCGGGCAGTACGCCGACGTGCTCCTGCAGGCGGTCGTGTCCGGCCTCCGCGAGCCGAAGTCACCCGCGCGCAACGCGCGGCTGGAGGCGCTCGTCGACCGCCTCGACGGCCTCTCCGGCGGCGTGCTCGATCGCCAGGTCGCCGCGCACCAGCGGATGAACGGCTACTACCGCGGTGACGACATCGACGCCGGCATCATCCGGCACTCGACGTGGCTCATCGATCACGGCCGGGTCTTCACGCCGGACCAGCGCCGCGAGTACGGCGCCACGGTGGTCATCGCCCACATCAACATGGCGGAGGCCTGGGCGGGGCAGGGGCGGACGACGCAGGCCGTGGCGCTGCTCGAGCGTGCCCTGGACGAGTGGAGCGACGTCGCCACGACCCGGCGCATGGTCGAGCCGGTGCTCGCGCGGTACCGGCTCGTCGGCACGATGGCCGCGCCCATCGAGGCTCCGGTCTGGCTCAACGCCCCGGCCGGCACGACGACGATGCCGATGACGGGCGCGGTGACGCTGCTCGAGTTCACCGCGCACTGGTGCGGGCCGTGTCGCGAGAGCTATCCGGGGCTGAAGCGCCTGCTGGCGCGGTTCGGCGCGCGCGGCTTCCGCGTGGTGCTCGCGACCGAGCTGTACGGCTACTTCCAGGAGGAGCGGGGGCTCGACGCGGCGACCGAGATCGCGCGCGACCGCGCCTACTTCGCCGGCGAGGGGCTCGAGGTGCCCACCGCGATCGCGCCGCGGCGTGCCGCGCCCGTCCGCGGGCCCGACGGCAGCTACGCCGCGACGATGAGCGCCAATGACGATCACTACCAGGTCGGGGGCATCCCCCAGATCCAGATCATCGACCGTTCGGGCCGGATCCGCCGGATCCTGGTCGGCTACGACGACGCGAACGAGGCCGACCTGGCCGCGCTGATCGCGTCGCTGCTCGGCGACGGCTCGTGAGCCGCCCGCCTACTTGACGATCCGGATCTTGTCGGTCGCCGCGGCCTCGCCGGTGACGGTGACGATCGCGAATCGGTCCTGCACCTCGGCCACGACCGCGGTGCCGACCTGCTTCTCCTCGGCGCCGAGGTTCATGCCCGTCACCGGATCGATCAGCGCCTCGCCCAGGCGGTGGATCGTGAACCGGTCGCCGACCTTGATCCCCGACGAGCGGCCCACGTTGATGTAGGCGCGCTGGCCGTCCACGCGGATGATCCGCATGTCCACGCCGCCGGTGCCGGCGGCCTCGGCGACGCGATCGAGCGCGTTGCCCTCGAGCAGCTTCTTGACGACTTCCTTGGAGGCGTCGGCGATCGCCTCGCTCGCGATGCCCCACTCGTCCTCGCGGCTCAGGTTGGCGCTCCGGAAGCGGACCCCGCCCTTGCGCGCGTTGCCGTCGGCCGCCACCGAGACCACGCGTTCGGCCGTGGTCGCGTCGACGAACCGCAGCGAGATCGTGGCCTCCGCGTTCGTCGTGCTGCCACCGAAGCTGCCGACCCCGCCCCGCGTCGTGTTGATCGCGAACTTGTCCACGCCGCCGGTCACGATGTAGCGCACGCCGAGGATCTTGCCGACCTGCGCCGCCGTCTGCGGATCGACCGCGCCGCCCGCGGCCAGCCCCTGTTCCTGCAGCACCATCGCGAGCCGCTCGCGTTCGACGACGGAGAACCGCTTCGACAGTTCCTCGTTCTCCGAGAATGCCGTGTCGATCTGGTTGCGCGCCGCGTCGCCCAGGTCGTCCGAGAACCACCACTTCCGCTCGGAGTTGTTGTCGAAGTTCCAGATGGCGATCCGGATCTTGCCCTGGGCGGCACGGGTCGTGGGGGCCGGGATGACGACCAGGGCGGCGAGGGCGAGGTAGAGCAGCTTTCTCATGACGCGATCCTCCGCAGGACGTGTCGGTCGCACGGCCTCAACGGATTATCGGGAAGCGCGACGGGGCAAGTCAACGCGCAGCGTTGCACCGTTCTGCACGCGCCGCCACGCGCGGCACACGAAATCGTCAGCGGCGCGTGAAGTTCGTGCGGACGAGGTCGATTGCTGTGACAGACACGCTTTCGAGGTCACGGCACATGAACATCGGCGGCTTCTACTCCCAGACCTTCACCTACGTCCGGCTGACGGCGACGCTGAACACGTCCACCTCCACCGGCGACGGGCCCGCCGCGGGCACGTCCTCGGGCACGCCCGGCGGGACGTCCCCGACGACCGATACCGTGACCGTCAGCGCCGCGGCGGTGAGGCTCTCGGTGACGAGCGCCGCGACGGCGCCGGCCGGCACGCCGGGCGCCGCCGGGGCGATCACGGCGCCGAGCGCCGCCGCGGCGACCACGGCGCCGGACGCGACGAAGGCGGCCGCCCCTGCGGACGACCGCGCCGACGCGCTGTTCCAGGCTCTCGACGCGGATGGCGACGGGGCGGTGTCGGCCGAGGAATTCACCGATGGCGCCCGCGATCTGCTGCGCCGCGCCGCCGGCCGCCACGGACACCATCGCCACGGCGACGTCGAGGGCCATCACGGACACCGCCACGGCGACCGGCTGGCACGACGGCTGGAGCGGGTGTTCGATGCGGTCGACGCCAACGGCGACGGCAGCGTGACCCGGGAGGAACTCGGCGCGGCCCTCGACCAGGCCGCCGCCGGGCGGGCGGCGCGGCAGGCCCAGCCGGCCGGCGGGCCCGTCCAGGCCGTCTCGCCGGTGACGCCGGTCGCCGCGGCGTCGGTGGCCGCGCCACGGGTCGGTGACGCGGCCACGCCGACGCCGGACGCGGGGGCGGAGACGACGTCAGGGGCGGCGAATGGGACCGCGCCGATCGGGACGGGGGCCGCGATCACGGCCTCGATCTACACGTTCACCGTCGTGTCGATTGCGATTCAGCGTTACACGAGCCTCGGGGCGGCGGCGCCGGCCGGCACGACGACCGAGGTCGACGCCACGGCCGACGAGTCCAAGCCCGCGGTCAGGCCGGCGGCCTGATCCGCCCGGGCGGCCGGCCGCGATCAGCGTCGCGGCCCGGCGCGCCCCGGATCGCCCGGTGCGGCCGCGGCGACCTTCTGCAGCCCGACTTCGCTGCGGTCGAGGTCGATCGTCACCGTGTAGTGCCGCAGGAACTGCTGGCCGAGGATTCCGCCCAGATCGAAGCCGAGCAGCGCGCTCGGCGCATCGAGATCCAGCACCACCACCGAGGCCTGCTGCAGGCCGATCGACTGCGTGAGCGAGATGTCCACGAAGGGCAGCAGGAACGCGCCCGGGTCCCACCCGGCGCTGCCGTAGACCCGCGCCGGCACGCGCCGGACTTCGGGGTCGTCGCCGAGCCGTCCGGCCACGCGCTGGCTGATGGCCGTGCCCTCGCCGCCCGTGTCGATCGCCAGGCTCGCCATGACGTTGCCGTTGACGACGCCGCGGACGATCGGCAGCCGCTGCATCCGCAGCGGCAGCCGCGTTTCGTACGTGGCGGGCGGCAGCTGCCTGGCCATGGTCAGCACCTGGTGTTCGTAGTCGATGCGCATGGACAGGCCCAGCGCGAGCGGTGAGAAGCCCGGACCTTCCTGGCGGGGCAGGCCGTCGAGCGGCGGGCTCTTGATGACGGACGTCAGGTTGCGCACGTGGAGCGGCCCGATTTCGAGATCCTCGATGCGCGCGATCTCGAGGCCCCGGAACCCGAAGCCCAGGCTGCCGACGCCCGCCGTCTGGAGGCGGCCCGCCGGCTCGATCGACGAGCGCCGCGCGATCTCCGGCGTCAGGATGGTCTGGTCCGTCCCGGTGTCGATCGCGAATTCGACGTCGGTCAGGCCGTTCACCCGGCCCTGGACGAGCACACGGTCGCCCTCCATCCGGAACGGCACCGTGTAGATCTCGTCCCGGCTGACGAACTCGAACGGCGTCCGCGAGCCCCAGCTCCGCAGGAAGTCGACCTGGGTCCGGGCCCACTTGGCCATCTCGCTCTGATCGCGCGACGGCAGCCGGTCGAGGTACGTCGCCAGGGTATCGGCGGCGGCGCGGAAGTCGCGCTGCCGTTCCTGGATGACGCCGAGCGTGTAGTAGTAGGCCGGTTCCTGCGGGTCCTCGGCGATGGCCCGTCGCGTCTCGGCCAGCGCCTCGTCGAGCCGGCCGCGCGCGGCGAGCGACCGGCCGAGGCCGTGGCGCGCGCCCGGATCGTTGCGGTCGATCGCCAGCGCCTGCGCATAGCGCGCCTCGGCTTCCGGGAACAGGCCGTTGGCCCAGAGCGCGTCGCCGTGGACCGAGAGTGCCGCGGCCGATCGCGGGTCCTTGGCGGCCACGTCGCCGCCGATGATCGCGGCCTCGGTGAAGAGCCCCAGCCGGAGGAAGGCCTGGACGAGGCCGGCGCCCGCGCGGACGCGCACACGCGCGTCCGGACTCATCCGCGCTTCGTGGAACGCGGAGAGCGCCTGTTCGTACTGCAGGCGTGACATCAGCGTCCAGCCCTCGCGCAGGCGACTGTCGTACTTCGTCTGCGGCTCGGCCGACGCGGTCAGCGACAGCGCCCAGACCGCCAGCACCATCGACCCCAGGATCTTCGACCACGACGTGAAACGCGCCATCAGGCCTCCTGCACGACGTCGTCGGATCGAGGGGGATCCGGCGACTTCTCCGACGGCGGCGGGGGCGGCCGCGGTCTGTCAGCGTGGGTGTCCGAGCAGCCTATCACGAGCGCGCGCCGGCCGGCGCGCGGCCCGCGTCACTTGACGATCGTCGCCACATCGACCGAATACCGGCGGAAGTTGGCGTATTCCGCGGTGCCGTCGATGGTCTGGGTGGCGCTGACCTGGTAGTGCTCCCGCATCCGCACCGGCACCCACAGGCCGTCGAGCTTCGGCTGCGCGGCGTACGTCACGTCGAACGTGGCGCGCACGGTCATCGAGTTGACCTCGAAAGCGGTTCTGAGGACCCGGCCGGTCGCGGCCTCGAGCCAGAACCGTCCCCGCGCCGGGGCGCCGTCGGTCGTCTTGACCAGCCGCGGTCGATCGACCTCCTCGAACTGCAGGATCTGCGCGGGCGTGTCGTCCACCGTCTCGGACCCGCCGTAGGTGAACCGGCTCCGCGGCTGGGCCTCGCGCCGCAGGTAGGCCAGCGCGAACGTCGGGACGTTCACGTTCCGGGTCACCGCCCCGACGTTGAAGCGCGCGCTCTCCTCGGCGATCGCCCGGGCCTCGACCAGCATGTCGGCCGACGGGGACGCGAAGAGCGCCGCCAGGCGCTCGGTCCGATCCCGCACCGGCTGCCGGTCCACCTCGAAGACGTCCCGGAAACCGAGCCACTCGCCGTGTCCGGCGTTGAGCACGAGGACGTCGGATCGCAGCTCGCGGAAGCTCGACGTGAGGCGACGGACGTACTGCGAGTAGTGTTCCTCCGAGACGACGGCCGAGAACCGGCGGTCGTAGTCGTCCAGGTAGCGGGCCGCGGCGTCGAGGAGGCGTGGCACCGGGTCCGGCTCCTGCGCCGGGCGCGCCCGCGCCATTGGCGACGCCGCGACCAGGACCATCGCAACCGGGAGCCAGGCGAGACCGCGCGGGCCAGTCATGTCCGGAGGATCCCACCATACCACCGGCGCGGGCCCGCGGCGCGGGCGGGTTTCGCATAGACTCTTCAGCCGTCGGAGGCCTCATGACCGAGCAGAGCTATCGCCATCACGCCCGCCTGGTACCGCTGTATCACTTCGTCCTGTCGCCGATGCTGCTCCTGGGGCTCATCGGATCCGGCGTGAACCTCTATCAGTCGATCGGGGACTCCGAGCGGCTCTACAGCGCCGCGCTCATCGTCTGGCTCTTCGTCGTGGTCGTGCTGACGGCGCTCTTCGCGCGGAGCTTCGCGCTCAAGGCCCAGGATCGGGTCATCCGGACGGAGGAGCGGCTCCGCCACTTCATCATGACCGGGCAGCCGCTCGACCCGCGGCTCACGACCGACCAGCTGATCGGTCTGCGGTTCGCCGGCGACGAGGAGTTCCTGGCGCTGGCGCGCGAGGCGGTCGAGGGCGGCCTCGCGCGCGACGACATCAAGCAGCGTGTGCGCGCCTGGCGGGCCGACCACGACCGCCTCTGAGCCGGCCACGATCGTCCGTCTCCGACCGCGGCGGCTCGTCCGGCCGCCCCCCGCGCGTGGCGGGCCAGACGTCCCTGCCCGGCGCCCGGGCCCGACCTCCGGGCGGGTCAGCCGGCGTGTGAGAATGGAGGCGTGGCCGACGAGACCGGCATCGTGCTCTTCGACGGGACGTGCGCGTTCTGCGAGGGCAGCGTGAAGTTCATCGCGGCGCGCGATCCGGCGGGCTACTTCCGGTTCGGCGCGTCGCAGTCACCGCAGGCCGCGGCGCTGCTCGCGCGGCACGGGATTTCGCGCGACGTGGCCCGCAGCATCATCCTCATCGAGGGCGGGCAGGTGTTCCTGCGATCCACGGCCTCGCTCCGCATCGCGCGCCGGCTCACGTGGCCGTGGTCGATGGCCGGCGTCTTCCTCCACCTGCCACGACCGATCCGCGACGCCGCCTATCGGGTGGTCGCCGCCCTGCGGCATCGGATCGCCGGGCGGTCGAACGCCTGCGAGATCCCGCCACCCGAAATCCGCCAGCGCATGATCTGAGCCGGCCGCTAGGCGGGATCCGCGGCGCGGTCGGCCGGGGCCTGTCGCGCCTCGGGCCAGAGCGCCAGCCGGTCCGGCGTCCAGCGGCGCACGGCGCGCACGATCCGCACCGTGCGGTCGAACCGGCGCGCGTCGCGGTCGGTCCAGTCGAAGCCGTAGCCGGCGCGCACCGATGCGGGCAGCCAGCCGAGGGTGAGCCGCCGGTTGAGGCGCGCCGCCGGCGCGGCCGCGGCGGCCAGCACGCCGCGCGGGGCGAGGACCGCGGGCGCCAGCGTCCGCGCGTCGGGCCCGACACAGATGTCCGGGGACGCGCACGCGCGTTCCACCGCCGCGTGGACGTCCGCCCACCGCGTCGGGATGTCGGCCGCGCGCGCGCCGAGCGCGAGCGCCACCCAGGCCGCCTCGCGGCAGTAGGTGTCGCGCGCCGCCTCGTCCATCGGCGACACGAGCAGGTCGGCGGCGCGGATCACCGAGTCGAGCAGCGTGAGGTGGACCCACCGCACGAGCGCGGGATCCTCCGCCGAGTACGGCGTGCCGGCGGGGTAGGGCCCGACGTCGGCGCGGAGCCGGCCGTGCACGCGCCGGTGGATGGTCAGGATGCCGGCGATGGCCGCGTCGCGTACCTCCGGCGGCCCGAACGTCAGCGCCAGCATCGCGTGCACCGTCTCGTGCAGCCGGCGGGCGGCCGCGAACGGTCCGCCCCGGAACGTGCTGTGCTCGGCGACTCCGGCGGCCACGAGCGGGTGCGCGAGCTGCAGCAGGATCGCGCGCGACCAACCGAACAGCACGACGCGTTCCGCGTTCACGCGGAGCGGGGTCATCGCCGGGGCAGCCGTCGTCACCTCAGCCGTCCTCCCGATCGCCGCGCGGCCCGGCGTCGGGCGCCGACACGAACCGGTAGCCGACGCCGCGGACGGTCTGGACGAACCGGGGCCGCGCCGGCTCGTCCTCCACGTACTTCCGGAGTCGCGCGATGAAGTGGTCGATCGCCCGGGTGTCGGTGTCCTCGCGCAGGTTCCACACGTCGGCCAGCATCCGCCCGCGCGGCACGGCCTGGCCGTCATGGGCCACCAGGTAGCGCAGCAGGTTCGCTTCCATCAGCGTGAGCGGGTGGACCTGGTCGCCGACGCGGACCTCCTGCGCCTCGAAGTCGACCGTCCGACCGGCGAACGAGAAGCGGTCGCCGACGCGCCGGGGCCCGGGGGCGCCAGGCGCATCGGTCGCGCCCGCGGACCGGTGCCAGGCATGACGGCGCAGCAGGGCCCCGACGCGGGCGACGAGGATCGAGAGGTCGAACGGCTTCGGCAGGTAGTCGTCGGCGCCCGACTCGAAGCCGCGGAGCACGTCCTCGGCCCGCCCGCGCGCGGTCAGCATCAGGATCGGCGTGAACCACCCGCGCGCCCGCAGCCTTGACGCGACCGCGAAGCCGTCGAGGCCGGGCAGCATCACGTCCAGGATGACGCAGTCGATCCCGTCGGGCCGGGCGTCGACCGCCGCGAGCGCCGCCTCGCCCGAGTCGACCACCGTGACGTCGTGCTGCTCGGCTTCCAGGTTGAAGCGCAGGCCGGACGCGATGTGCGGTTCGTCCTCGACGACGAGCAGGTGGGCCATCGCGATCACGCCGCCGCCGGCGAGGCCACCGGCAGCTCCAGGTAGAAGGTGGCGCCGCGCCCCAGCCCCTCGCTCGTCGCCCACGCGCGCCCGCCATGCCGGCGCGCCGCGCTCTGGACGATGAACAGCCCGAGGCCGGTGCCCTTGACGCGGCGGGTCAGCGGGCCGGGGATGCGGTAGAACCGCTTGAAGATGCGCTTGGTCTCGACCGGCGGCAGGCCGACTCCGCGGTCGCAGACACGCAGCACCGCCCGGTCACCCGCGCGCGTGACCCCGACCTCCACGTCCACGCGCTCTCCCGAGTACTTCACCGCGTTGTCGATGAGGTTCATGACCGCCGCGGACAGCTCGGTCGCGTCGCCCTGCACGATGACGGCGTCGGCGGCCGTGGTCGCCGCATCGAGGCGCAGGGCCTCGGGCGTCAGGTGGAGCCGGGCGCGCGCGAGCCGGACGCAGTCGTCGGCCAGGGCCCGCAAGTCCACCGGCGCCTCGTCGCGGCGCCGGTGGCCCGCCTGTCCCGCGCGCAGCACCTGCTCGATCGTGTGGAGCAGCCGGTCGCTGTCCTCGAGCATCACGCCGTAGAACTCGCGACGCGTCGCCTCCGGAATCGCCGCGTCACGCCGGAGCAGCGTCTCGAGGTGGAGCCGGATGGAGGTCACCGGCGTCTTCAGCTCGTGCGTCACGGCGTTGACGAACGCGTCGTGCTGCGCGTTGCGCCGGATCTCGCGGACGAGGAAGGTGGTGTTGAGGATCAGGCCGGTGATGATGGCCGCGAAGACGAAGACGCCCAGCAGGAGCGGCGCCACCTGCTGCCAGGTCAGCACCACCCAGCCGACGTTCAGCGCGGCGGCGAGCGCCACCAGGCAGATGCCGAACGTCACGAAGAACGCAATCGCGCCCCGTCGTCCGGCCAGGCTCATGGGGACAGGATAGCGCAGCGGCGGGGGCCGGCCCGGCCCGGCCGGCGCGCGTCAGGCCGCGAGGTCTTCCCGCGCGTCGATGTCGGCCACCCGCACGTCCCAGGCGAGCCCCAGCAGCTCGAGCAGGCGGATGTGCAGGTAGGTGACGTCGATCTCGTACCAGGCCAGCCCGTGCGCGGCCGACGTCGGGTGCGCGTGGTGGTTGTTGTGCCAGCCCTCCCCGAACGTCACGAGCGCGACCCACCAGCTGTTGCGCGAGTCGTCGCGCGTCTCGAACCGGCGCGTGCCCCACAGGTGGGTCGCCGAGTTGACGAGCCAGGTCGCGTGCAGCCCGATCGTCGTCCGCAGGAACACGCCCCACAGCACCCAGTTCCAGCCGCCGACGGCCAGCAGGCCGAGGCCGAGCGTCGTGAGCGGCACCCAGTGGTACCGGCTGATCCACACGTGCACCGGGTCGCGCGCCAGGTCCGGCGCGTACTTCGCGAGCAGCTCCACCCGGTTGTGCTGCGTGTGGCCGAACAGGATCCAGCCCATGTGGGCCCAGATGCCGCCATGACGCGGCGTGTGCGGGTCGAGGTCGGCGTCCGAGTGCTGGTGGTGCCGCCGGTGCGTCGCGACCCAGAACATCGGGCCGCCCTCGAGGGCCAGCGTGGCGCAGATCGTCAGGAAGTACTCGATGACCTTCGGCGTCTTGTACGACCGGTGCGTGAGGAGCCGGTGGTACGACATCCCGATCCCGAAGACCAGGGACACGTAGTAGGTCGCCAGGAGCACGGCCAGGCCGGACCACGTGAAGTCCAGGATCGCCAGGACCGCGCCGACGTGGAAGAGCGTCATGAAACCGGCCGTGACCCAGGCCAGCTTGCCGTATCGCCCCGACGGGGCTCCCGCCATCGTCGCCGTGCCGCCCGACCGCCTCGTGCTCGTGGGAACTGCCGCTGTGCTCACGCTCGTCGTCCTCCACCCCTGGCCGTCAGGGCCGGGCCCGGAAGCTGACGATAGCAACCCCCGGCGCCGCGCGATGTAAGAGTTCGGTAAGAGCTTGCCGGCGTGACGTGGCGGGCAGATCCGTGCACCCGGGGGCGCCCTCCTAGGGATTGCCCCACCGCGGGTTGACCACGTTGTTGTAGATGGACCCGAACTGGTAGCTGAAGCCGATCTGGAAGCCGTACCGATAGCCCGTGGCCAGCCGCCGCTGCCGCAGGAGGATCTCCTCGTCGGTCGCCTCGCCGGCCGGCAGGTACAGCTGGTCCCGCACCCGCGACGCGTTGCCCTCGACGGTGAGGCCGAACCCCCGGAACAGCCGGACGTCGATCTCGCCGTTGACTTCCAGCCGGTGCTTCGCCAGGTCGTTCAGGTAGTGCTGGAAGCTGCCGGTCACGCGGCTCGTGCCCCAGGGCTGGCGCAGCGCGAGGATCGCGGCGAAGCGCTGGTCGGCGGCCGTCTCGCGGAGCTTCCCGTACAGGGTCACCACGGTGTAGTCGAAGAAGTTCACCCCGGTCGAGTACTGGAAGACGAGCGACCGCCGCGTGGACTCCGCGTACGAGAACACGTCGTATTCGACACCCGCCGCGACGCGGACGTTGCGGTCGTGGTTCGTCTGCGTGTTGTGGCTCCACGACGTCCGCAGCAGGCCGCCCCAGTGGTCGGCGCCGAGGCTCTTGATGACCGACGCGTTGGCGTTGTAATTCTCGCGCGTGTTGACGATCGTCCGGCCGTCGCTCAGCGTGAACTCGTCCTCGTTGAAGTCGCCGTTGCCCGAGAAGCTCAGTTTCCACCGGTCCGTCGTCCGGTTGGCGGAGACGTTGGTCCGGTAGCGCCGGCTCTGCTCGGCCTGCTCGCCGTCGAGTTGGGCGCTCGCGCCGACGCGGAAGATCCAGGCGTTCCACGGGTCGCCGGCGCCCTGCGCCGGCGCCGCGGCGGCCTGCGCATTCGGCGGCTCGTACCGCAGCGAGAACTGGTCGGCCGAGGCCGTGCGCAGGAGGTACGGCGTGAGCCCCAGGGAGAACGTGCGCGCCACGCCCTGCCGGCGCTCGTCGTCGGTGTCGGTGCCGGAACTGGAGTAGGTCAGCGTCTGGCGCAGGTCCGCGAACGCGCCCAGCCCGATGAACTCGAACGTGTACTGCCGGCCGCGGCTGCCCGTGCCCTGCGTCGTCACCAGCACGTGGACGTCGGCGTCGTTGCGGTCACGCACGTAGTTGATGAAGGTGATGTCCTGACGCAGGTTGTTGAAGTCGCACTGGTTGCAGTCCAGGAACACCCGCAGCACGTCCGGTCGCGCGCCGGCGGATTGCGCGGCGGACGGTGTGGGCGACTGCGCGGCCGCGGGCAGGGCGATCGCGAGGACGAGGAAGGCCGACAGGACGTGTTTCACGGACGTTGAACCCGGAATGCGTGTGGGAAGAAGGACGAAGGAATCGAGGAGAACTCGACCGGAGTATATCGAATCCCGCCGGCTGCCGCACGCGCCTGGCCGCCCCGTCGCAGGCGGGGGAGGAGGGACCGGGGCCGGCCCGTGTCGCGTTCAGCCGCGGACGCAGTCCCGGCCGTCGCGCTTCGCGCGGTAGAGCGCCTCGTCCGCGCGGATGACGAGCGCGCGCAGCGAGGGATCCTCCCCCGTGGACGCCGCGCCGACCGAGACCGTCACGATCGGCGGGGCCGCCACGCGCGCCGCGTCGTTGAAGCCCGCGCGCAGCCGTTCGCCCGCCGCCACGGACTGGTCCACCGTCGCGCCGGGCAGGAGCACCGCGAACTCGTCGCCGCCGTACCGCGCAATCAGGTCCTGCGGCCGCACCGCGTCGGCCAGCCACTGCCCGGCCCGCCGCAGCACCGCGTCGCCGGCCACGTGGCCATACTGGTCGTTCACCGACTTGAAGGCGTCCACGTCGATCATCAGCAGGCCCACCGGATCGCCGTTGCGAAGCGTCCGGGTCAGCTGGCGCTCGAACGCACTGTCGAGCCAGCGCCGGTTGCGCAGGCCGGTGGTCGCGTCGATCATCGCGACCTGCTCCATCTCGATCTGCAGGCGATCCGACTCGGCGAGCCGCACGTTGTCGTGACGGACGTAGCCGGCGAGGATCCGCAGGAGGTTCCGCGCCGCGGGCGCCGACGTCTCCACCAGCGCCCAGACCCGCGTGCGCTCGATGGCGATGACCAGCGTGGGTTCCGCCGCGATGACGTCGGCCGAGACCTGCGACGAGTCGATCACCGACAGCTCCCCGACGCAGTCGCCCGGCCCGAGCCGGAGATAGGGGCGATCGGGACGCGCCACGTGCACGCCGAGCGCGCCGGTCACCACGAGGAACAGGTGGTCGTTCGCGTCGCCCGTGCGCAACAGCCGTTCGCCGGCCGACAGCTCGCGCGACACGCCCGACGCGATCACGTCGTCGATCACGGCCCGGGCGATCCCGGTGAAGAGCGGCGAGTCGTACAAGGCCTCGGTCATCGGAACCGTCACCGGCGCATCACTCTATACGATGCGCGGGCCGTCACTCTCCGCCCCGCCACGCCCCGCCCACGTGGAGCCTGTCCCGCGCCGAGGTCCTGCGGGGACCGCCCGCGCGCCCGCCGCGCGCGAAGATACGACGAAATCCCGACGACATCGTCCGGCCCTGGGCCCGGGCAATCCGACAGGCGAGACCTGTTCGGTCTTACATGGCTGGAGCCCGTTTTCGCGGATTTCCCGAGGTAACCAGGCGGTTTTTGCCCGGGATACGGGCGGCAGCCGCCTTGCATTATCCCGCGCCATGCGGGCCCGGCGAAAGTTGTCATCGCAGGTGCTGTCGCCCTGGCGGGTGGCGGCGGTCGCCGCGGCGCTCGCCCTGGCCGCCGGCTGCGGTGCCTCGTCGCCGACCGCGCCGGAGGCGACGCCGGCGCCCGCCGCGTCCAATTCGCTGACCGGGGTCGTCCGTGTCGGGTCGTCGGGCGCGCCCGTGGGCGGCGCGCGCGTGGACATCGTGGCCGGCGTCAACAGCGGCCGGCACGCCGAGGCCGGGCCCGACGGCAAGTACGCCTTCGACCAGCTCGAGGCCGGCGACCTGTCGCTGCACGCGACGGCCGAGGGCTACGCCGAGCGCACCGTGGACATGACCGTCGCCGGCGCCACCTACTTCGATGTCCGCCTGACCCCCGCATCCGGCACGCCGTCCACCGGATCGCCCACCCCGCCTGGCGATGGCACCACGCCCGACCGGGTCGTGCTGACCGGCACGGTCGCCGACGGGGCCGGCGCGCCGCTCGCGTCGGCGCGCGTGGCGATCGTCGCGGGCGAGAACAGCGGCCGCGCCGCGACGACGGACGCCGGCGGGCGTTACCGCCTCACCGACCTGACGCCCGGCGACGCCACGCTCGAGATCTCCGCCTCCGGGTTCGACGTGCGCCGGCGCACCGTCCACCTGGCGCACGACGACGTCGTCGACGTCACGCTCTCGCGGAGCGCGCCGGCGACGCTGGGCCGCGCGATCGGCGCGCTGACGGGCGAGGGCCTGCCCGGCGTCCGCGTGTCCGGCGACGGCATCGCGCCCGTGACGACCGGCGCCGACGGGACCTTCAGCCTCACGATGACGACGCCCACGCTCCAGACGCTGATGCTTTCCTTCAGCGGGGCGGGCGTGGTCGAGCGCCGCACCCACGCGAGGGTGCCCGACACCGACCTGCGGGTGTCGCTCATCCCGGACAGCTTCAACCTGCGCGCGTTCGACGAGATGCTGCGCGAGCCGGCGCTGCGCCGCTGGACGCGCGCACCGTCGCTCCTCGTGGAGCGCCGCGCGCTGACCTTCACGTCCGAGGACATGACCGGCGGGCCGGCGCGTGCCGAGTTGATGGACGACTGGGCCGTCGGATCGCTCGTCACGGATCTGACCTGGGCCCTGCCGCAGCTGACCGGTGACACGTTCGTGCGCTTCGGCGACGTCCAGCTGCGCGCCACGCCGGAGGGCGCCGACGTCGCGCTTCTGAACGACGGCGTGATCACCGTCGTGCGCGTGGTGGGGCTGACCGACGGGACCGGCTACTGGGGATTCTCGCGGTGGCAGTACGCGGCCGACGGCACGGTGACGGGCGGCGTGATGTTCCTCGACGCCGAGTTCGACGGCGGGAGCAGCCCGTTCAAGCGCGCGCTGCGCGCCCACGAACTGGGCCACGCCCTCGGCTACGCCCACGTCACCCAGGCCGCGTCTGTGATGAACGCGTCGGCGCGGCTCGAGCCGACCGACTTCGACCGCGATGCCTGCCGCATCGCCTTCGCCCGGGCCCCGGGCAACCGCGCACCCGACATCGACCCCGACGAGGTCTCACTGAACCGGCTCGGTCCCGTGCGCTGGAGCCGGCCGATTCGCTGAGGCTGCCCGTTCGCCGGCGCCCCTCAGAACCGCACGCGCACGCCCACCTGTACCGTGCGGGGATCGCCGACCGCCGTGATCTGCCGGAACGACGCCGACGGGGCCGTCGGATACGTGCCGGTCCCGAACGTCGCGTTGCGGGCCAGCACGTTGGTGCGGTTGAACAGGTTGAACACCTCGACCAGGCCCTCGAGCCTGGCATGGCCGCCCAGCCGGAACGCGCGCTGGACGCGCACGCTGACGCTCACGAACGGGTCGCCCGCTCCGGCGTTGCGGTCGATGAACCGTCCATCGACCATCGGCCGTGCCGCCGTGCCCTGGACGGTCGTCGTCCCGGTGACCACGTTGAGCGGCGGTGCCGAGTAGGCCTGCAGCGTGCTGCTGAACTCGAACCCGTGGGTCAGCGACGCCCAGGCCGTGGTGGCCGGTCCGGCCGGCGTGCGGACCGCGCCGGTGACGACGAGCTGGTGGCGCTGGTCGCCGTCGGAACGGCCCAGGTCCTTCGAGAGGTCGAAGGGGTCGAT
>JAWKHR010000016.1:0-132997 GCA_041394725.1 Vicinamibacterales bacterium
TGCTGCGGATCGCGGTGCCGACGGTGGCCGCCACGATCGCGCTCTCGGCGCAGACGCCTCAGACGCCTCCCGCGGCGCCGCAGACGCCTCCGCAGACGCGGCCCCAGGTGCCCCAGAATCCGGCGACCTTCCGGTCGACGATTGAGGGTGTCCAGACCACGGTCATCGCCCGCAACTCCGAGGGCACGTTCGTGCCCGACCTGCGCAAGGAGGACTTCCAGGTCTTCGAGGACGGCGTCGCGCAGACGATCTCGGTTTTCGTGCCCGTGATCGGTGGCCGGGCCCTGCAGGAGGAGATCACCACGGCACGCCCCGTCCGCGAGGGGCTCATCATGCCGGCCTCGCGGCCGCCGCAGGACACCTCGGGCCGCATCTTCATCATCTTCATCGACGACCTGCACCTGCAGGCGCTCGACACGCCGCAGGTCCGCAACGTGCTGAAGATGATCCGCGACCAGCTGATCCACGACGGGGACCTGGTCGGCTTCGTCTCGAGCGGATACTCGTCGATCTCGACCGACCTCAGCTACGACTACAAGCACGTCCGGTTCGACGAGGCGATCTCGAAGGTCATGGGCAGCGGGATGACGCCCCACGACATCATCAACATGCCGGATACGGCCGACGGCCCGGCCGGCCTGCGCTACAACGCGCACACGGCGTTCTCGGTGGCCTACGAGCTGCTCAAACAGGCCGAGAAGATCAACAACCGGCGCAAGTCGTTCATCTACGTCAGCAGCGGCTACTCGTTCAACCCGTTCAAGGACGCGCGCTACAAGGCGGCGCAGGAGAAGTACGAGACGCCGATCCTCGACGACAACAACGGCGGCACGGTCGGCGACGGCAGCTCGGGCTCCTGGGAGAACCCGTTCGAGAACCGCGGGCAACAGTTCGCCGAGACGGACCTGGTCGCGGAGATTGCCGAACTGGTCAACGCGGCGCGCCGGGCGAACGTGACGTTCTACACGATCGACCCGCGCGGCCTGATTGCCGGGCCGAGCATCGGCGACAACCTGTCGATGCAGGACTGGCGCGAGTTCGTGACAACCACCGTCAGCTCGCTGCAGGTGCTGGGCGACGAGACCGGCGGCTTCTGCATCTGCATGCAGAACGACTTCAGCAAGGGGCTGGCCCGCATCGACGCGGAGACCAGCGACTACTACGTGATCGGGTACAACTCGACGAATCCGGATCCCCTCCGGATCAAGCGGACGGTCGAAATCAAGGTCGATCGGCCCGGCGTGGAGCTGATCTACCGGCCCGAATACCGGATCGAACGCCGTCGCTGAGGCGGCCAGCCGCGCCCGGGTGTCGGATTTTCGAAGCGAGGCCGTGTCGGCCCGTCGTCAGGCGGGGCGCCGGCGCGCGCGCCGGCGGCGGCCCTGCGGCCCGCGGCTGGCCGTCAGGTTCGGGGGGCGTCTTCCGCCGCGTCCTCGATCCGCTCGGCCGCCAGCGCGAGGTACTCCGGGTCCATCTCGATCCCGATGAAGTCGAGGCCGAGCCGGACGGCAGCCACGCCGGAGTTTCCCAGGCCGAGGAAGGGGTCGAGTACCAGGTGCGTCCGATCGACCCCGTGCAGGCGCACGCACTGTTCCGGGATCTTCGACGGGAACGACGCCGGGTGCGGCCGGTCGCGGTCGCGGCTCTGAATCGTCTCGTACGGGATGAACCACGTGTTGCCGCGGCACCGCACGTCCTGACCGGCCGCGGCCCAGCGCCTGACGTTGGACTTGTCCTGGTAGGGCACGCCGATGGCCCGCCGGTCGAGCCGCGTCCGGCCGGCCGGCGTGAAGTGGAAGATGTACTCGTGGCAGTCGTTCACGAACCGGTCGCTGTTGATCGGCTTGTAGTGCCCGACCGCCACGGTCCGATCGAAGCCCGCCGCCGCGCCGGCCGCGTCGGCGTCAATCGCGATCGACTTGACCCAGTGAATCGTGTTCTGCAGCCTGAACCGCCGCCGCGCCACCTGCGCGACCTCCAGCGGGATCCACGGGTCGGTCGGCTTCGCCCCGACGTTCACGAAACACGACCCCTCCGGCGCCAGCGCGCGGGCCACGCCGCCCAGCCAGGCATCGGTCCAGTTCAGATACTCGCGCCGCGGCAGGTCGTCCCGGTAGCTGCGGTACTTGATGCCCAGGTTGTACGGCGGCGAGGTGACGACCACCCCGACCGCGGCTTCGTCCAACTGCGGCAGCACGTCGAGGCAGTCCGCCTGATAGAGCCGGACCCTCGATCGGCCGGCAGTGAAGTCGAACCTGGGGCGGAGGCGGCGGGAGGAGACGAGAGCCAGGGCCATACGCGGGGTGTTTCGGCGCGAGCCCGGCGGAAGTACAGAGGGGAGAGCCGCCAGGCTGGCTGGCGGCACGGTCCGGAGGCCGCTGGCGCGGCTCCGGGTGGGGCGGGGACGCTAGGACGCCTGGAGCGCGTCTACGCCGCCGAAGCCGTGCGCGACGCGATCGGGACTGACCGGCTGATTGCGCTGATGGCCGGTCTGAGAGCACGCGGTGCCCTTTTCCTCGATGTAGGTGATTTCACGGCTGGTGCCCAACTCCCGGTACTGGCCCGAGACGCACCCGCACGACAGCGTCGTAAATCCCAACAGCCGAACGAGACTCATGGTGACCCCTCGCCACGCTGGTGTTGCAAGCGCCGTGCCCGTTTCAGATCCATTCGACACGGAATTTCCTCCGGAACAGGGCGGTCGTGAAACCGTGACCGTCGTCCCGGCACCAGCGTATCGAGGCGGAATGACAATCTTGTGTCACCATCGGCCTGACGAATTGGATCCAGGTGCCCAAGCTTTTGGATCCAGACAGTTGCGGCGCCGCTCAGCGGCCTGCCTTCCTCAGGTCTTCTGCCAGGATGCTCGCATCGACCTCCCGCTGTCGGCGGGCGAACCGCGCGGTCTGACGCAACCGGAGCCAGAAGGCGCCGTGCGCCAGAATCGCGACGACCGCGCCGACGATGGACAGGAAGGAAGGGGGCGTGGCGCGCGCGGTCGTGATCATCACCGGCGTGAGGTTGAGCAGCGCGGCGGCGGAGAACAGGCTGACGCCGAGTGGATCGAGGCCGGGCGCCCGCCCCGCGGGTGTTCCGAAGGCGAGAACGGCGTGCTCCCAGCGTGGCGGCTCGAGGCCCGTGCCTTCGAAGGACGCGTGAATGTAGCGGCCCACGCGCTCGGCGCCGACGTGTGCCGCGAAGGCCACTTCGAAGCCGGCGGCGAGCAGCAGAAGGGAGGCCAGGCACGGCAGGACCGCGGCGCTACGGCTCGGCCAGCCCGTCGCGAAGATCGCCGTCCAGCTCACGAATGTAATCGCCATGACAAACAGGCGCAGTGTGCCCCGCTCACGAATGGTGGCCCGGAGGGCCGTGAACTCCTCGATGCTGGACGATGGGTCGGGCATGCGGGCTCCCGTCGGTTGGATTTCGTCTTCCCCGGCGCCGATACAGTGAACCAGTGCCCCGTGACACCGCAAGTCGCCCACCGTCCGCGAGGTTGGCATGGCGATTGATAGGGAAACGGGGTGGGCGGGCAGCCCGTATTCATTGCGGCTCAAGGACTTGTCGTATAAGATGCCCGGCTTGTTGACCCTGGCCCGCTCGACGGGCCCGGAAACCGGTGGGGAAGCAGGAGCGACGAGCACGATGGCAGCACTTCGGCGCACTCCCGGACTCGTGGCCGCAGCGGTGGCGGTGTTCTGGCTGACGGCCCCCGCCGCCGGAGGTGCGCAGGCCGCGACCTCGCCGAAGCCGGTCGCCTCCACCACCCGGGCGACGGTCGCCCGGACCCGCCCCGCCGCTCCGCAGCGCCGGCTGACCGCCGCGCAGCGCGCCGAGCGTGACGCCGCGCAGGCCAAGTTCAAGCGCGATCTCTACGGCAACCTGGTCCCCGACGTCCGGGCGGCCGCGGCCATCGTGTACGACCCCGGGACGGGCGAGGTGATCTGGGAGGAGAACGCGCACGTCCAGCGTTCGATCGCCAGCCTGACCAAGCTCATGACCGTGACGACGTTCATGGCCGATGCGCCGGACCTCACGCAGCAGGTCACGGTGGCGTCGTCGGACGTCCGGCGCGCGTCGGTCACCTACCTGCGAGCGGGCGAGCGCGTGACGTACCGCGACCTGCTGCACCTGACGCTCATCGCCTCGGACAACGGCGCGGCGCGCGTGCTCGCGCGCACGGCCGAGGGCGGCACGAAGGCGTTCATCGAGCGGATGAACCAGATGGCCCAGCACCTCGGGCTGACCAATACGCACTACGCGGATCCGTCGGGGCTCGACGCCAGGAACGTCTCGACCGCCTACGACATCTCGCACCTGATCGCCTACGTGGTGGGCGACGACCGGATCGCGTCGATCATGCGCAAGCCGTCGTACCAGGTGCACACGAGCCGCCGGACGGTGACGATCCGCAGCACGAACAAGCTGCTCGGCACCGAGGTGGACGTGCGCGGGGGCAAAACCGGCTTCATCAACGCCGCCGGCTACTGCCTCGCGACCCTCCTGCAGGTCCCGCAGGGCTCGCAGGTCGCCGTCGTGGTCCTGGGGGCGACCAACAGCACGTTGCGTTTCTGGGAGGCCCGGCACCTGTTCAACTGGGTGGTCGGCCGGAGCCAGGGCGTGGTCGGCGGGGACGCCGGCGGCGGGGCGACCGCCGCGAAGCGCTGACCTCCGTTTTCCAATCTTCCTGCTAGACTCGGCACCGGTGGTGACCTCGGCCGGTGTCTCTCCCGACGTCCGTGCGAGGGGGGCCGGCTCGACGGTCGGGCGGGCGCCCCATCTGGGCGTCCTGATGATCGCGTCCGAAGCCGTGCCGTGGGCGAAGACCGGCGGCCTGGCGGACGTGCTGGGCGCGCTGCCCGCTGCGCTCGACGGCCTCGGCCACCGCGTCACGCTCGTCCTGCCGAAGTATCGCGGGGTCCGCACCGGCGTCGAGCCGCCGGCCATTCGTCCGGCGGTCGTGCGGCTCGGTGCGGTGGACCATCACCTCCGCTTCGAGACCCTGACGCTGTCGCCCCGCCGCCGCGTGATCTTCGTCGACTCGCCGGCGCACTTCGACCGCGAGGGGCTCTACGCCGCCGGCGGCGTGGATCATCCCGACAACGCGGAGCGCTTCGGCCTGCTCGCGCAGGCCGCCCTCGACTGGGCGGACCTGGACGCCGAGACGTGGCCGGTGGACGTCGTGCACGCGCACGACTGGCAGGCCGGGCTCGCGCCGGCGTGGCTGGCGCTCGAGCCCCGCCGCTGGCCGAGGCTGCAGGGGGCGGGCCGCGTCCAGACGATCCACAACCTCGCCTACCAGGGCGTGTTCCCACGGGATGTCGTCGCCCGCCTCGGCCTGCCGTGGGCGGTGTTCACGATCGGCGGCGGCGAATTCTGGGGGCAGCTGAGCTTCCTCAAGGCGGGAATCAACTACGCCGACGTGGTCACCACGGTGAGCCCGAGCTATGCGCGCGAGACGCTGACGCCGCAGCAGGGGGCCGGCTTCGACGGCGTGCTCGTCGCGCGGCGCGACCGCTACGTCGGCATCCTGAACGGCATCGACACCGGGGTCTGGGACCCGGCCGCCGATCCGTTCCTGCCCGCGCGCTTCGACGCGTCGGATCTGGCGGGGAAGCGCACCTGCAAGCGGGCCCTGCTCGATCGTGTCGGCCTGCCGATGGGCGACGATGTGCTGGACCGCCCGCTGGTGGCGATGGTCTCGCGGCTCGTCTCGCAGAAGGGCCTCGACCTGGTGGAGGGGGCGATGCCGTCGCTCATCGATCTCGACGCGACCTGGGTGTTCGTCGGGACGGGGGAGGCGCGCTACGAGGCCTGGCTCCGCGATCTCGCCTCGCGCCATCCGTCGCGGGTCGCCGTGTTCATCGGGTTCGACGAGGCGCTCGCCCACCTCGCGGAGGCGGGGGCGGACCTGTTCCTGATGCCGTCGCTGTTCGAGCCGTGCGGGCTGAACCAGATGTACTCGCTGCGGTACGGGACGGTGCCGATCGTCCACGGCGTGGGCGGGCTCGACGACACCATCCAGCCGTACACGGCCCGCGCCAAGAAGGCCAACGGGTTCAAGTTCCGGGAGGCGACGGCGGCGGCGCTCGCCCGCACGGTGCGCCAGGCGCTGGGCGTGTATCGAAACCCGGCCGTCTGGCATCAACTGATCGAGCGGGGCATGCGCGAGGACCACTCCTGGCGCCTTTCGGCCCGTGAATATGTCAAAGTGTATAGACGTGCCCGTCGGGACGGGGCCGTCCGTGGCCCCCGCGGAGCGGGCTGACGAGGGAAAGGGCAGACAGCGATCCATGGCGTCACAGCATCTGGCAACGTTCACCGATGGCAACTTCGAGGCTGATGTGCTCCAGGCCCAGACACCGGTCCTGGTCGATTTCTGGGCGGAATGGTGCGGGCCCTGCCGGGCCATGGAGCCCACGATCGATCAGTTCGCGGGCGACTACGAGGGCAAGGTCCGCGTCGGCAAGCTGAACGTCGACGACAACCCGGCGATCACGATGAAGTTCATGGTGCGCGGGATCCCGACGGTCATCCTCTTCAAGGGCGGCCAGGTGGTCGACCAGATTGTGGGCCTGGTGGACAAGCAGGCGCTGCGGCAGATGGTCGACAAGCACCTCTGATCGTCCGCCGATGTCCGCCTCGCCACGCAACGTCGTCATCATCGGATCGGGACCGGCCGGCCTGACCGCCGCGCTCTACACGGCGCGCGCCAGCCTCGAGCCGCTCGTCATCGAGGGCCTCGACGCCGGCGGCCAGCTCATGCTGACCACCGAGGTCGAGAACTACCCGGGGTTCCGCGAGGGGATCATGGGACCGGACCTCATGGCGGCCATGCGGGAGCAGGCCGCCAGGTTCGGCGCCGAGACCATCCGCGGCAACGTCACCGGGGTCGATCTCTCGAGCCGGCCCTTCCGGATCACCACCGCCGACCAGGTCATCGAGGCCAGGACGCTCGTCGTCGCGACGGGCGCCTCGGCGCGACTGCTCGGCCTGCCGTCGGAGCGCACGCTGATGGGACACGGCGTGTCCACCTGCGCGACGTGCGACGGGTTCTTCTTCCGCGGCAGGCCGATCGCGGTCGTCGGCGGCGGCGACTCGGCGATGGAAGAGGCGAACTTCCTCACGCGCTTCGCCTCGCACGTGACCGTCGTGCACCGCCGCGACACGCTGCGTGCGTCGAAGATCATGCAGGACAAGGCCCTGGCCAATCCGAAGATCAGCTTCGAGTGGGACTCGGAGGTCGTCGAGGTGCTCGACGCGGCGGCCGGCGCGGTCTCGGCCATGCGGCTGCGCAACCTGAAGACCGGGGCGGAGAAGGTCGTGCCGATCGAGGGTCTGTTCGTCGCGATCGGGCACACGCCGAACACGAAGCTCTTCACCGGCCAGCTCGAGATGGACGAGGCGGGCTACCTCGTGACGCGCGGCGGCGCGCGGACCAACGTGCCGGGCGTTTTTGCCTGCGGCGACGTGCAGGATCGCACCTATCGCCAGGCGATCACCGCCGCCGGGTCGGGCTGCATGGCCGCGCTCGACGCCGAGCGCTTTCTCGAGGGACACGACGCGCACTAGCGCGCCGTGTCCGCCCCGCCGGCGATCCAGCCGCCGCCCAGCACCTCGTCTCCGTCGTAGAACACCACCGCCTGCCCGGGCGTGATCGCGACCTGCGCCTCGTCGAATCGCACGACCGCCGTGTGGGGCGGCTCGGCGACCACCGTGGCGGGGGCATCGACGTGCCGGTGCCGGATGCGCGCGGTACAGCGCCGCGGGCCGTCCGGCGGCGGGCCGGCGATCCAGTTGACGTCGGTGGCCACCAGGTCCCGCGCGCCGAGCGATTCGCGCGGGCCGACGACGACGCGCGCCTGGTCGGGCTCGAGCCGCAGGACGTACATCGGGCGGCCGGTCGCCAGGCCGAGGCCCCGGCGCTGCCCGACCGTGAGCCGGTGCACGCCGCCATGCCGGCCGACCTCGCGTCCGGCCTCGTCCACGATGGGGCCGGTCCGGGCGGGCTCGGGCAGGTGCCGCTCGACGAAGCCGGCGGCGTCGCCGTCGGGCACGAAGCAGATCTCGTGGCTGTCCGGCTTGTCGGCGACCCGCAGGCCCAGGCGGGCGGCCGTGGCCCGGACCTCCGGCTTGGTCAGCTCGCCGACCGGGAAGACCGCGTGGGCGAGCTGGTCCTGCGTCAGCGTGAACAGGAAGTACGACTGGTCCTTCGCGGCATCGCGACCGCGCAGCAGCCGGAACCGGCCGGCCGCCTCGTCGCGCCGGACCCGCGCGTAGTGGCCGGTGGCCACGGCCGCGGCGCCGAGCCCCTCGGCCCGCGTGAGCAGCCGCGAGAACTTCAGGTCCGCGTTGCAGTGCACGCACGGGATGGGGGTGCGGCCCGCGGCGTACTCGCTGACGAAGTTGCGCGTCACGGTCTCGCGGAACTCGCGCTCGAAGTTGACCAGGTAGTGAGGCAGGCCGAGCGCGTGCGCCACGCGCCTGGCGTCCTGCAGGTCGTCGAGGCTGCAGCAGGATCCGAAGGCGCCGGGTGCGTCCCGCTGGTCGTAGAGCTGCATCGAGAGGCCGATGACCTCGTGGCCGGCCTCCGCCAGCAGCGCCGCGGCGACCGAGGAATCGACGCCGCCCGACATCGCGACCACGACGCGCATGGTCAGCGCAGGGCGGCGGCCGTGCGGCCGAGCGACCGCAGGCGCGCCACCAGGCGGGGCAGGGCGGCCAGGACCGCGTCGATCTCGTCCGCCGTGGTCCCGGGCCCGAGCGAGAAGCGCAGCGAGTTGCGGGTGCGCGGGGCCGGCAGGCCCATCGCGCTCAGCACGTGCGAGGCCTCGAGCGTGCCCGACGAGCAGGCCGAGCCGGTCGAGACCGCGATCCCCTCGAGGTCGAGCGCGATGAGCAGCGATTCCGCCTCGACGCCGTCGAAGCTGATGTTGGTCGTGTTCGGGACGCGCGCGTCGGCGCGACCGTTCACGGCGGCGTCGGGGACCGCCGCGAGGATGCCGTGCTCCAGGCGGTCTCGAAGCGCCGCCATCGTGGCGGTCCCCGCCTCGACGACGGTCCTCGCACGTCGGGCCGCGACGCCGAGCCCGGCGATCGCGGGGACGTTCTCGGTGCCCGCGCGGCGGTTCCGTTCCTGGCGGCCACCGGTCATGAACGGGACGAGCCGCACGCCGCGCCGGATCCACAGGGCGCCCACGCCCTTCGGCGCGCCGAACTTGTGACCGGACACGCTCAGCAGATCCACGCCGAGCGCGGCCACCGACACGGGGATCTTGCCGGCCGACTGCACGGCGTCGGTGTGCACGAGCGCGCCGTGCGCCCGCGCGATCGCGGCCAGCTCGGCGACCGGCTGGATCGTGCCGACCTCGTTGTTGGCGTGCATCACGGAGACCAGCGCGGTCTCGGCGGAGATCGCGCCGGCCAGCGCGGCCGGATCGACGACGCCGGAGGCGTCCACCGGCAGGACGGTCAGGCGCCAGCCGGCGCGCGCCATCGCGCGCATGGTCTGCAGCACGGCCTCGTGCTCGATGGCGGTGGTGATCAGGTGGCGCCGGCCCGCGGGCGCGAGCGCCTCGGCGGCGCCGCGGATCGCGGCGTTGTCCGACTCGGTCCCGCCCGACGTGAAGACGATCTCGGCGGGGGAGGCGCCGATGAGCGCGGCGACGTCACCGCGCGCGTCATCGACGATCGCCTTCGCCTGCTGGCCGTAGGCGTGAACGGAGGAGGCGTTGCCAAACGCCTCGGCGAGCGCGTGCGCCACGGCCTCGGCCACGCCCGACGCCGGCTTCGCGGTGGCGTTGTAGTCGAGGTAGATGCGCACCGTTTCTCATGGTAACACTGTAGTTTGCCGCCGCTAAATCTCTGCAGCAAAAGCAGTAGACAGTACTTTTCTCGCGCCGATATACTTTTCCGAGCCTGACTCCCCGGCTCCCGACCAGTAGTGCAACGGTCGGCTGCAATCCAGGCATTTTCCGTCGGCTTGGAGATGAACAATGTGGAAGCGTGACGAGGCCGTTCGGCCGCCTCAGCCTCAATCGACCAGCAGCAGCGCGACCCCCGGCACGTCGGCGGCGCCCGCGGCGCCCCGTCAGGAAGCTCCCCGCTCGGGTGAGAGGGACATGGTGAACATCGGAAAGAGCGTCGTCATCAAGGGTGAGTTGAGCGGCAGCGAGGACCTGACCATCGAAGGGCAGGTCGAGGGCAAGATCGAGCTGCGCCAGAACGTGCTCACCATCGGCCCCAACGGCAAGATCAAGGCGCAGGTGTTCGCCAAGACGATCATTGTCCAGGGGGAAGTGACCGGCGACATCACGGCCACCGAGCGAATCGACATCCGGGACAACGGCGCCGTGGACGGCGACCTGTCGTCGCCGCGCGTCGCGATCGCCGACGGGGCCCACTTCCGCGGCAGCATCGACATGCAGCGGCAGGGGGCCAAGACCGAGTCGAAGCCGGCCGAGACCAAGGCCAACGGGCCCGTCGCCGTTTCCGGCGGCGCGGCCGCCGCATCGGGTCGCTAGGCCGTCCGCGGGGCGGACCGGCAGACCCCCGAGGGATCGGGGTCAGGCGACGTGTTCAAGTGGGGCGGGCGAAAGGCCGGTGACGCGGCGTTGGCGACGCCGCCGGAGTCGACGTCTGTCGAGCCGGCGACCTCGTCGAAGGTCCTGCCGCGGTTCCTCTCGGCCCTCGCCCAGCACCCCACACCGGTCCTGCTCGATCTCGGCCCCGTTGTCGGCGCCAACATCGCGTTCTTCGGGGAGCGGCTCGCCTGCAAGATCTACGTCGAGGACCTGTTCGCCGACGTCGAGGCGCACGCGCGTCGGGCCGACCGCGACGAGGTCCCGCTCGACCTGGCCGGGCGGCTGAACCAGCCCGACGCCTCGGTGGACGGGATTCTCTGCTGGGACCTGTTCGACTATCTCGAGAAGCCCACGGCCCAGGCCCTGGCGGCGAAGCTCGTCTCGCTGCTCCGGCCCGGCGGCGCCGTGTACGCGTTCTTTGGCGCCAAGGCCGGCGATCTGGCACACTACACGCGGTTCGTACTCGAGAGTGAGGACGCGCTGCGACAGCGGCCATACCCGGCGACGCCCAGGAAGCGCCAGGTGTTCGTCGTGCGGGACATCAACAAGATGTTCGATGGCCTCGTCGTGGCCGAATCGGTGCTGCTGGCGAAAACCAGCACCCGGGAGACGTTGTTCCGCAAGCCGTAGGGAGACACGGCGGCGCCCAGGCGTCGGCGGTGACCTGCCCCGCGGACGCAGACAAGGAGGCGGCCGGCCAGGCTCCCCATGGCAAAACAGCTGCTCGCGATGCTCACGGACTTCGGGACCCGCGATCACTACGTCGGGGTCATGAAGGGCGTGATGCTGACGATCTGTCCCGACCTGACGCTGGTGGATCTCTCGCACGATCTGCCGCCGCACGACATTCCGTTCGCCGCGCGTGAACTGGCGGCCATCTGCCCGTACTATCCGGCCGGCACCATCTTCCTCGTCGTGGTCGATCCCGGCGTTGGCACCGCACGGCGCGGCCTGGTCGCCGAGGCCGGCGACTGGCGGTTCGTCGGGCCGGACAACGGCGTGTTTACCAAGGTCTTCGAGGAGCACCCGCCGAAGAAGGCCGTCGAGCTGACCGAGCGCCGCTACGCCCGGCCGACCGTCAGCCGGACGTTCGAGGGGCGAGACCGGTTCGCGCCCGCGGCCGCATTCCTCGCCAAGGGCATCCAGCTGCCGGCCTTCGGCCGGCCGGTGACCGACTGGCAGGTGATCGACCTGCCCGGACCGGTCATCGAGGACCACGCCGTGACGGGAGTCGTCGTCCGGATCGACCGCTTCGGCAACGTCGTCACGAATCTGGACCGACCCTCGTGCGAACGCCTGACCGAGGGCAGCGGGGATGTCCAGCTCACGGTGGGCGGTCGCGCGATCCCGCGCATCGTGTCCACGTACGCGGACCTGGCGCCCGGCGAGATCGGCGCGCTGTTCGGCAGCACCGACCACCTCGAGTGTGCCGCGCCCTCCGCCAGCGCCGCCGCCCAGCTGGGCGCGACGGTCGGCGACGCCGTCGAGCTGCGTCGGCAGTGATCCGGGAGGCGGCCCACGATCGCCCTCGTCCCACCTGAACCGGGGCCACACCGGTGACCGCCGCCGCGGTGGACTGGCGGCGCAATCAGGCGGCCGTGACCGCGGCGGCCTTCGTCGGCTTCACCGGCTTCACGCTGGTGATGCCGTTCCTGCCGCTCTATTTCGAGCAGCTCGGCGTGCGGACCGCGGCGGCCGCGGCGCTCTGGTCCGGCGTCAGCCTCGGCGTGACGCCTGCCGTGACGGCCGCCATGGCCCCCGTCTGGGCGCGGGTGGCCGAGCGCTACGGCTACAAGCTGATGGTCGGACGCTCGCTGTTCTCGTTCGTCGTGATCATGGCGCTGATGGCCTGGGTGCGCGCCCCGTGGCAGGTGTTCGCGCTCCGCGCGCTGCACGGCTTCTTCGCGGGCTACGGCCCGATCGCGATGACCATGGCCGCCGAGTCGGCGCCGCCGGAACGAGTGGCCCAGGCGATTGGCTGGGTGCAGACCGCGCAGCGGCTCGGCCCCGCGATCGGCCCGGTCATCGGCGGCAGCCTCGCCCAGGCGGTCGGCCTCCGGCGCGCGTTTCTGGTGACCGCGCTGGTGTACCTCGCGGCGTTCCTGCTCGTCGTGTTCGGCTACCGCGAGACCGGCCGGCCGCGGCTGGTCGACCGGACGCAGCCGGTCCGGACGGTGGGCTGGGCGGAGATGCGGCGCGTGCCGCACTTCGTCCTGTTCATGGCGGCCATCTTCGGCCTCCAGCTGGTGGACCGGAGCTTCGGCCCGGTGCTGCCGCTGTACCTCCGGGAGACGGGCATGGCGGAAATCCGCGTCCCGGTGATGAGCGGCCTGATCTTCACGGCGATGGCCGGCGCGGCGGCCGTCGGCAACCAGGCGACGGCGTGGCTCATCCGGCGGGTGCGCGCCGAGCACCTCGTGGCGGGCGGCGCGGTGGCCGCGGCGGCCGCCGGCATCGTGTTCGTGGGCGGGCCATCAGCCACGTGGCTCGTGGCCAGTGCGCTCGTCTTCGGCCTCGGGATCGGCATCGCGACGACGACGGTCTACACCGCGGCGACCCACGCGGTGCCGGCCGCCGATCGCGGCATCGCGTTCGGCTGCCTGACGACCGCGTACCTCATGGCGCTGGCGATCAGCCCGGTCGTCGCCGGGCTGCTGGGGGCGCTGGGCATGCGGGTCGTCTTCCTGGCCGATGCGATCGGGCTGGCGGCGGTGGGCTGGATCGTCTTCCAGCGGATGACCGCTTCACGGCGGAGGAAGTATGGCGTGAGCATCCTGATGGTGGACCCGGAGCGGCCGGCGCCCGGTGCCATGCGCGAGGCGGCGGCCTGGCTTCGCGAGGAGGCGTCGTGGCGTTCCCGACGGACACGCTCTACGGCCTCGCGGTCGATCCTGGTCCCCGAGGCGGTGGCGCGGCTGTTCGCCCTGAAGCGGCGGCCGGCGTCCGGCGCGCTGCCGCTCGTCCGGCTCGGCCGCGCAGGTCGAGGCCGCGATCGGGACGATGGACCCGGTGACGGCGCGGCTCGCGGTGCGATTCTGGCCGGGGCCGCTGTCGCTGCTCGTCACCGCGCCCGCGGCGATGGCGCCGGCGGTGTCCGCGGGCACGAGGCGCGGTTGCCGTGCGCGTGCCCGCGCACGCGCTGGCGCGCGCGCTCGCCGACGCCTTCGGCGCGCCGGTCACCGCGACGAGCGCGAACGTGAGCGGCGAGCCGCCGGCGCGGACGGCCGGCGACCTCGGCGCGCTGGCCGGGGCCGACGGCGTGCTCGTGATCGACGCCGGCCCGACGGCGGGCGGCGCGCCGTCCACGCTCGTCGACGCCCGCGTCGCGCCCGCGCGACTGCTTCGCGAGGGCGCGACGCCGTGGGAGCGCGTGCTAGAATTCCTGCATTCATGAGTGGGCGGCGCACGCGCACGGACGGCCGCGAGAGCGAACGCGCCGCGCTCGTGCACCTGACCACGCGCAGCACGCGCGGGGTCGATCCCGACACGCTGCTCGACGAGCTCGCGGGGCTCGCGCGCGCTGCCGGCGCGGAGCCGGCCTTCCGCCTCGTGCAGGAGCGCCCGACCCCCGATCCGGCCACCTACCTCGGCAAAGGCAAGGTCCAGACGCTGGCCGCGGCATGCGCCGAGCTCGACATCGACGTCGTCATCGTCGACAACGAGCTCTCGCCGGCGCAGACGCGCAATCTGGAGAAGGCCTGCGACCGGCGCGTCATCGATCGGACCACGCTCATCCTGGATATCTTCGCGCGCCGCGCGCAGACGCGTGAGGGCCGGCTGCAGGTGGAGCTCGCGCAGCTCGAGTACCGCCTGCCGCGGCTGGCCGGCTCGTCCGAGGCGCTCTCGCGGCTGGGCGGCGGGATCGGCACGCGGGGCCCCGGTGAGACCAAGCTCGAGACCGACCGGCGGCGGATCCGCCAGCGCATTTCCCGGCTCCGCCGTGACATCGCCGAGGTCGGGCGGCGCCGGGCCTACGTCCGCGCGCGCCGCCGGCGACAGGACGTGCCGACGGTCGCCCTCGTCGGCTACACGAATGCCGGCAAGACCACGCTCTTCAACCGGCTGACCCGCGCGAGCGCGGTCGCCTCCGACGCGCTGTTCGTCACGCTCGACCCGCTGGTGCGGCGGCTCGTCCTGCCCGACGCACGGCAGATCCTGCTCTCGGACACGGTCGGGTTCATCGACCGCCTGCCGCACCAGCTCGTGGCGGCATTCCACGCGACGCTCGAGGCGGTGGCGGCCGCGGACCTGCTCCTGCACGTGGTGGACGCCGCGGCGCCGGATCGCGCACGCCGCATGCTGGCGGTCGGCGAGGTGCTCGCCGAGGTCGGGGCGGGGGCCGTGCCGCTGGTGCCGGTCTTCAACAAGATCGACCGTCTGGCACCGCCGGAGCTGGACGGGCTGCGCCAGGCCAACCCGGGGGCCGTGCTGGTCTCGGCGCTCGACGCGACCGGCGTCGAGGATCTGCGCGAGGCCATCGCCTCGGCGCTCGCCCTCGATGCCGAGCGCGTCCGGTACCGGCTCGACCCGTCCGAACCCGCCGACGCGCAGGCGCTGGCCGACCTGCATCGGTACACGCGGGTCGTCAGCCAGGCGACCTCGGGCCCGGTGGTCGAGGTCGATGCGCTCGTGCCCCGCCGGTTGCTCGGCCGCTTCGGCCGTGCCAAGGTACCCGCATGACCTCGAAGGCGATCCGGGCCGTCGGCCTGTACGTGATGCTCGCGTCGATGGCGGCCTGTGCCTCGGCGCCGCCGGCGCCGGCTGCTCCGACTGCGCCCCGCTATCCGGAGTTCCCGGCACCGGTGGTGCCCGCCGAACTCGCCGTGCCGCCGGCCCTGCGCGAGCGGCACGAAGCGGCGTGGCTTCGCCTGCAGGCCGGTGACCTGCGGACCGCCGCCCGGGAGTTCTCCGAGGTGCTGCGCGCCATGCCCGGGTTCTACCCGGCGCAGGCGGGCCTGGGCTTCGTGCGGCTCGCCGACCGCCAGTTCGAGGAGGCGGCGACCCGGTTCCGCGCGGCCACGACCGCGAACGACGACTACCTGCCGGGGTGGAGCGGTCTCGCCGAAGCCGAGCTCGGGCTCGGCCGGGACGCGGAGGCCATCGAGGCGCTCGAGCGCGTCGTCGAACTCGACCCGTCTCGGGCCGACGCGAAGTCCCGGCTCGACCTGCTCGAGTTCCGTCGGCTGCCCGCGCTCATCGAGGGCGCGCGCCGCGCGCGGGAAGCCGGCCGGCTCGACGAGGCCCGCCGGCAGCTCGACGAGGCGCTCGCGCTCTCGCCGTCGAGCGCCGTCATTCTGCGCGAGCTCGCGCTGGTCGAGCTGAATGCGGGCAATCTGCCGGGCGCCCTGCGCCGGGCCGAGGAGGCCGTCGCGGCGGATCGGTCGGATGCCCAGGCGCAGGCCACGCTCGCGCAGGTGCTCGAGGCCCAGGGCAACACCAGCGGCGCGGCGGCGGCCTGGGAGCGGGCGGTCGCGATCGACCCGCGGCCCGAGTGGCGGGCCCGGGCCGACGCGCTCAAGGGCCGCGAGGCGCTCTCGGTGATTCCGCCGGAGTTCCGCGCCGTGCCGACCGCGACGACCGTCACGCGCGCGCAGGTGGCGGCCTACATCGGCATCCGGCTGGAGGGACTCGTCGCGCGCGCACCGCAGCGATCGACCGACCTCGCCACCGACATCCGCGATCACTGGGCCGCGCGGTGGATCCTGCCGGTGACGCGCGCCGGCCTGATGGAGATCTACCCGAATCACACGTTCCAGCCGTCCGCCGAGGTGCGTCGCGGCGACCTCGCGCGGATCGTGGCCCAGGTGCTGGCCATGATTCCGCAGCGACAGATGGACCTGGCGCGCTGGCGCGCGGCGCGGCCCCGGTTCTCGGACCTGCCGGCCGGCAATGCGTTCTACGCGCCGGCGGCGCTGGCCGTCTCGGCCGGCGCCATGTCGCCGCGGAGCGGCGACACCTTCGCGCCCACCGAGCCGGCGAGCGGGCCGGAACTGGTGGCGGCCATCGACCGGATCGAGCAGATCGCCGGACGCTAGAGGTTCCGCATGTCCGTCCTCACCGCCGCCAACCAGCTGACGTTCCTGCGTCTGCTCCTGGCGCCGGTGTTCGTCCTCTTCATGCTCTACGGCCGGCCGGGCTGGGCCCTCATCACCTTCGTGATCGCCGGCGCCACGGACGCGTTCGACGGCCTGATCGCGCGCCGGACGCAGCCGACCACGCTCGGGGCCTGGCTCGACCCGATGGCCGACAAGATCCTCGTCCTGGCGATGTTCGTGATGCTCACGCTGCCGGGCCTGGGGTTCGCGAACCGGCTGCCGCTCTGGCTCACCGTCGTGGTCGTCAGCCGCGACGTGGCCATCGTGCTGACGGTGGCCGTCGTGAACCTGGCGGTCACGCGACGGACGTTCCGGCCGACCTTCCTCGGCAAGACCGCCACGGCGGTCTACGTGGTCACCGGGGTGGTGACGCTCTACGCGAACTACGTCGGCCGGCCCCTCGCGCTGGTGGACGCGGGCGTCTACACGTCGCTCGTCCTGACGCTGCTGACGGCGTTCCAGTACTCGGTACGAATCCTGCGGCCCGAGCCGGCCGAACCGGCCCGCTAGGCCAGCTCCATCTTCCGGCGGAAGTAGGCGATCGTCGAGGTCAGCCCCTCCTCGAGCGGCACCTTGGGCTCCCAGTGGAGCAGGGTGCGTGCCCGGGTGATGTCGGGGCGGCGCACCTTCGGGTCGTCGGTGGGCAGCGGCTTGAAGACCACCTGGCTGGCCGATCCGGTCATGCGGATGATCGTCCGCGCGATCTCCTCGATCGACATCTCGTGCGGGTTGCCGATGTTGACCGGGTCGTTCTCGGCGGAGAGCGCCAGGCGCAGGATGCCGTCGACGAGATCCGAGATGTAGCAGAAGCTGCGCGTCTGGGTGCCGGCGCCGAAGATCGTCACGTCCTCGCCGCGCAGCGCCTGCGCGATGAACGTCGGCACGGCGCGGCCGTCGTTGATCCGCATCCGCGGCCCGTAGGTGTTGAAGATGCGGACGATCTTCGTGTCCACGCCGTGGAAGCGGTGGTAGGCGACGGTCATCGCCTCGGCAAAGCGCTTGGCCTCGTCGTACACGCCGCGCGGGCCCACCGGGTTGACGTTGCCCCAGTACGTCTCCTTCTGCGGGTGCTCGAGCGGGTCGCCGTAGACCTCCGACGTCGAGGCCAGGACGAACCGGGCGCCCTTGGCCTTGGCGAGCCCGAGCGCCTTGTGCGTGCCGAGCGAGCCGACCTTGAGCGTCTGAATCGGCAGCTCGAGGTAGTCGATCGGACTCGCCGGGCTGGCCCAGTGCAGCACGCAGTCGACGGGCCCGTCGACGTAGATGTAGTTCGTGACGTCGTGCTTGATGAACAGGAAGTCGCGCCCGTTGAGGTGCGCGATGTTGTCCAGGCTGCCGGTGAGCAGGTTGTCGATGCCGACGACCGAGTGTCCCTGGTCGAGCAGCGTCTCACACAGATGGGAACCGATGAAGCCGGCGGCGCCGGTGATGACGTATCGCACGGGAAAGTCTCAGGCGAGCCGGTGCACGCTGCGCAGCACCGTGAGCCACATGATTTTGAAGTCGAGCCGCAGCGACCAGTTCTCGATGTAATAGAGGTCGAATTCGATGCGCTTCTCGAGCGAGGTGTTGCCGCGCCAGCCGTTGACCTGCGCCCAGCCGGTGATGCCCGCCTTGACCTTGTGTCGCAGCATGTACTGCGGGATCTTGTGCTTGAACTGCTCGACGAAAAAGGGCCGTTCCGGCCGCGGGCCGACGATCGACATGTCGCCGCGCAGCACGTTCCAGAACTGCGGCAGTTCGTCCACGTCGTGGCGGCGGAGCCAGCGGCCGATCCGGGTGGCGCGCGGGTCGTCCTCGCGCGCCCAGATGGGCCCGCTCGCGTCCTCGGCGTCCACGGGCATCGAGCGGAACTTGTAGACGGTGAACGCCTTGCCGTCCAGGCCCATCCGCTCCTGCGTGTAGAAGACCGGCCCCGGTGAGCTGCGTCTGATGAGCCCCGCGATGATGAGCGCCGGCACCGCCCCGACCACCAGCACGGTGGTCGAGATCGCGATGTCCACGGCCCGCTTCAGCACGTTGTTGAAGCCCTGGAGCGGCACGTCGTGGATGCGGATGAGCGGCAGCCCGTCCAGATCCTCGAGCCGCGCGCGCAGCGCGATGAACTGGAGCAGGTCCGGCACCACCTGCACCGAGAGGCACTCGCGGCTGGCGAACTCGACCACGCCGAGCATCTTGACGTGCTCGTCGAGCGGCAGCGCGACGTAGATGTCGTCCACCTTCTCCTGCACGCAGATCTCGGGCACCTGGGCGATGGGGCCGAGGACGGGCAGGCCCCGGTAGCCGATCGTGTCGCCCGTCGCCGCGCGGTCGTCCGCGAAGCCGACCACGCGGAAGCCCAGCTCGGCGTGCTCGAGGATCCGGTCGGCCACCATCCGCCCGAGGTCCGCCGCGCCCACGATCAGGACCCGCCGCAGCCCCACGCCGGCCCGCCAGCGCCGGCGCAGCAGCCCGCGCACCACCTCGCGCGACGCGTAGGTGAGCGCGACCGTGAACAGCAGGAACAGGCCCCAGGCCGGCTGCGAGACCTCGTAGACGCCCTGCGCCTTGAGCGCGGGATCGAGGTAGTAGGTGCGGAAGAAGAGCGTCCCGAACACGCCGCCCAGCACCGCCAGGATCGATCCGACGAGGACCGCGAAGAAGTCGTCCACGCGCGTCCGGCTGCGTCGCAGCCGGTAGACGCCCTGCAGCTGGAACGCCGCCGGGACGAGCAGCGCGATGAACGGCAGGAGCTCGAGGTACTCGCGGAACGGGGGCTGCCCCTTGGGAACGGCGAAGACGGTCTCGAAGCGGACGAAGTAGGCCAGCGCGAACGCCACGGCGGCGGCCAGGATGTCGGCGACCACATAGGACGCCACGAGGAGCCGGTTGTGGCGTCTCAGCATGCGACTGGGGCGTCGGCCAGCGCGGCCGCGACGTGCGCGGCGAACGCCTGCTCGAAACGATCCACCGAGAACCGCTCGGCCTGTCGCCGGATGCGGGCGGACGAGAACCCGGCGCCAGGCACCGCGGCGACGGCCTCGGCGAAGGCCTCGGCCGTGGCGGCCCCGACCAGGAACCCGGTCTCGCCGTGCAGGACCGATTCGCGCGCGCCGCCCCGGTCCAGCGCGACCACCGGCCGGCCGCAGGCCATGGCCTCCACCGGCACGATGCCGAAGTCCTCCTCGCCGGGCATCAGCACGGCCTGCGCGCCCCGGTAGACGTCGCGCAGGGCTTCGGGCGCTATCGCGCCGAGGAACTCGACGTCCCGGCCGGCGGCGAGCGACTCGAGGCGCGCACGATCGGGCCCCGTCCCCACGATCTTCAGGGGGCGCTTCAGCCGCTGGGCGGCCCGGATGGCGATGTCGAGGCGTTTGTACGGCACGAGGGCGGAGACCACGAGCACGAATTCTCCGGGCGCACCGCCCGGGGTGAAGAACTCGGTGTCCACTGGCGGGTACACGACCGCCGACTGCCGATCATAATACCGGGCGATCCTGCCCGCAACGTGTTGTGAATTCGCGAGAAAGCGGTCCACCCGCCCCGCCGTGGCGCGATCCCACCGCGCCAGCCAGGCGAGCACCGGACGCAACGCCGCCGAGGCCGGCCGGCCGACCCGCTCGGCGCCGAAGTAATGCTCGAACTGGTCCCAGGCGTAGCGCATCGGCGAGTGACAGTAGCAGAGGTGTCGCGTGCGTCCGGTCGGGACGACCGACTTCACCGCGCAGTGGCTGGTCGAGATCACCAGGTCCACTTCGTCGAGGTCGAACGTCTCGACCGCCGCCGGAAAGACGGGCAGGTAGTAGCGGTAGAGCCGGCCGGAGAGGGGCAGCCGCTGGACGAAGGCGGTCCGGATCGGGTGCCGGGCGATCGTCGGCGACGCGGTACCGGGCCGGTGCACGAGCGTCAGCACCGGCGCGTCGGGGAACAGGCGGCAGATCGACTCGAGCACCTTCTCGCCGCCGCGCATGCCGGTGAGCCAGTCGTGCACGATCGCGACGCGGAGGCCGGCCCAGGCCGGCGCGGTCTCAGGCATGAACCCGGGCCTCGGTGACGACCTCATGGTACACGTCGCGGATCCGCGCCGCGGCGCGCGCCCACGAGAAGGCCTTCACGCGCTCGTGGCCGCGCCGGACGAGGTCAGCGCGGAGCGCCGGGTCCGAGAGCACGCGCGCCAGCGCGCCGGCGATCGCGGCCGGGTCGCGGGGGTCGATGAGCAGCGCCGCGTCGTCGACGACCTCGGGGAGCGACGACACGTTCGAGGTGATGACCGGCGCGCCGAGCGCCATCGCCTCGAGCGGCGGGAGCCCGAACCCCTCATAGAGGGACGGGAAGACGAACACCGACGCCAGGCGATAGAGCACCGCCAGCGTCGTTTCCGGCACGAACCCCAGGAAGCGCACCTCCCGGTGCAGCTGGAACCGGTGCACCAGGCGGCGGAGGTTCTGGTACTTCGAGACGGAGTCGCCGATGACGAGCAGCTTCACGTCCTCGAAGCCCTGCCGCCGCAGCAGCGCGAAGGCCTCGATGAGGCGGTCGATGTTCTTGTGCGGCTTGATGTTGCCCGCGTAGAGGATGAACGGCGAGGTGAGCAGGAACCGCTGCCGGACGCGGTCCACCTCCTCGGCCGGCGGCTCGGTCATCAGGGCCTCGTCGAGGCCGTTGTAGATGACTTCGACCTTCGAGGCCGGCACGTGCAGGTACCGGAGGATGTCCTGCTTGGACGCCTCCGAGACCGTGAGCACCCGCCGCGACCGGTGTGCCGAACTCCGCATCATGCGGCGCGCGTAGACGTGGGCCAGGCGGTTCGGCAGGTACTCCGGAAACCGCAGGTGGATGCAGTCGTGGATCGTGACCACGAACGGCGTCCGCGTGAAGGGCGAGACCACGTAGTGCGGCGCGTGGAACAGATCCGGGCGGATCCGCCCGAGCATGAGCGGGACGCTGACCTGCTCGCGAACCGAGTAGTTGCCGGCGCGCTCGACACAGGGGCTGAACCGGGGGCCGAGGCCGGTGACGAACGCCTGGTCCTCGGCCCGGCAGAGCAGGACGTACTCCGTGTCGTCGTCCTGCCGCGCCAGGGCGCCGACCAGGTTGCGCACGTAGGTGCCGATGCCGTAATCGTGCAGCTTGCGTGCGTCGATGGCGATCCGCAAGGGAAACCCCGGCCCATCTTATCGGATGGAACGACCGCGGACTTGCAGCCAGAGGCGCAGCAGCGGCGCCCAGGCGGGCGCATGCTTCTCGTAGAAGGCGAGGTGGCTGCGGTCGTAGAGCGCGGGCCCGGCGGCCGAGCCACCCGGCGACCGGCCGCGCAGGTGGACGACCTCGGCGGCCGGGGTGAACAGCACCCGTCCGCCCCGGGCGCGCAGGGCCGCGCAGAAGTCCACGTCCTCTTCGTACAGGAAGAAGCGCTCGTCGAACAGGCCGGCGGCCAGGGCCTGGTCGCGCCGCACGAGGAGGCAGGCGCCGGTGACCCAGTCCACCTCCCGCTCGTGGGCGAGGAGCGCCTCCGTCCGGCGCCGGGCCCACCCGGCGTCCAGGCCGGCGCGCCAGACGCGGTACTTCTGTCGCGCTTCTCCGAGCGGGGTGAGCATCGGTCCGAACGAGAGTTCCGGTCGGCCGTGGCCGTCGCAGAGGCGCGGGCCGCCGGCCGCGGCGCCGGTGACCTCGAGCCGCTCGACCAGCGTGTCGATCGCGCCGGCCGGCACGCGCGTGTCGCTGTTGAGCAGGAGGATCAGCGCGGCCGTCGACTCGCGCATCGCGACGTTGTTGGCCGCGGCGAACCCGGCGTTCCGTTCCAGCGCCCGGAGCTCGACGACGCCGGGCCAGGCCTGGCGGGCAGCGTCCGCGCTGCCGTCGGTCGAGGCGTTGTCCACGACGAAGACGCGTCCGAGCCCCGACGGCGGCGCTGCGCGGAGCGAGGCCAGGCACGCCAGCAGGTGGTCGCGCGTGTTGTAGCTGACGATGACGACGTCGAGCGCGGGCGTCATCGCGTCGCGGCCCCGGGCGCCGGCCGCGCGGCGGCTTCCAGCGCCCGGCGCACGGCCGTGGCGCTCGCGGCCCACGAGTAGCGGGCGAGCCGATCGCGGCCGCGGGCGACCTGCGCCGCGCACGCGTCCGCATCGGTGAGCAGCGCGGCGAGCGCAGCCCCGATGGCCCCGGCGTCGGCCGTCACGAGGCGGGCGCCGTCGGCGTAGACCTCTCGCGCCACGGGCGTGTCGAGCAGCACCGGCGCGACGCCCGCCGCGAGCGCCTCGGCCGGCGTCATCGCGAAGCCCTCGTAGTCGGACAGGAACGCGAACACGCGGGCGCGCGCGTAGAGTGACGCGAGCTCGGCGTCGGTGACGTAGCGCCGCCACTCGACGTCATCGCGAAGTCCGAGGGCTGCCGCTTCGGCCATCGGATCGACCGGTGGCGAGGTCCGGTTGTCGCCGACGAGGACGAGCCGGGCTCCGGGGACCCGCGCGCGGGCCATCGCGAAGCCGCGGAGCAGGTCCGGGATCCGGCGGCGCGCGAAAATCGAGCCCACGTAGAGCACCAGCGGTTCGCGTGCGCCGGGGGGCACGGTCGAGGGTGATGGCGATGGGGCGGCCGGTGGCGCCAGCACGATGCGGTCGCGCGGCACGCCGAGGTAGCGGACGATTTCGCCCGCCGAGAACTCCGAGATCGTCACGACCGCGGCGGCGCGCCGCGCCGCTGCGCGCGTGATCCACCGGCGCCTCGGCCCTTCCCGCCACGAGAACCAGTCGGGATGCGCGAAGAACGACACGTCGTAGACCGCCACCACGTACGGACACGGTGGCCGGAGGGGCGCCGTGTAGCCGGAGGCAAAGAGCACGTCGGCGCCGCGCGCGCCGCGCGGCAGCCGGGTCTGCTCCCACCAGGTGCCGGCCGCCGTTCCGGGTTCGATGACCCACTCGAAGCGTTCCGCCGGCAGTTCGCCGGCGTCGGCCGGGCGTGCCGGCGCAATCAGGCGAAACCGGTGGGGCAGCGTGGCGTCGGACGCCCACTCGCGCAGGAGGCCGGACAGATAGCGCCCGACGCCGGTGGGCCGCCCGAGCAGTTCCCGGGCATCGACCGCGATCGTCAGCGGGCGGGGACTCACGCCGCCCCCGTCCGGGCGTGCGCGTTCGCTCGCGACGCCCGCTGCTCGAGCGCAAGCGCCCAGGCGTCCCGCACCCGGGCCGCCGTGTCGGCCCAGCGGTAGAGCCCCGCCCGCCGCCAGCCGGCGTCGCGCATGCGGTCGCGGAGGTGCCGGTCGCCGGCCACGTCGGCGAGCGCACGGGCGAGGTCGGCCGGGTCGTCGGGATCGATCAAGCGACCCGCGCCGCCCAGCACCTCGGGCAGCGCGCCGCGGTTCGCGGCGATGACCGGCACGCCGCAGGTCATCGCCTCGAGGGCGGGAATGCCGAAGCCCTCGGTGTGCGACGGAAGCACGAACGCGAGGGCGCCGCGGTACAGCGCCTCGCGGTCGGCCGGCGTGATGTAGCCGGGCAGGTTCACGCGCCCGGCGAATGGCGGCGCGCCGACGCGTTCGACGAGGGCGGCGGCGGCCGGCGTGGCGCGGCCGGCGAGCACGAGGCGCGGGGCGTCGGGCATCCGCGCGAGAAGCCGGCCGTAGGCCTCGACGAGCGCGCCGACGTTCTTGCGGGGCTCGAGCGTGCCGAGGAAGAGCAGGTATCCGCCGTCGGGTTCCCGGTCGCGCCTGGGCCAGGACGGCCCGCCGGGCGAGCACACGGAGATCCGCTCCGGCGCGACGCCCAGGCGTCCGGCGACCTCGCGGGCGGTGTGGGCCGAGACCGCGACGACCTGGTCCGCGGCCCGCGCATGGCGCGCGGCCAGCGCCGGGTAGTCCCGGCGGATCTCTCGGACCGTCCGCTCCGGGTGATCCAGGAAGTCGAGATCGTGGACGGTCACGATCCGGGCGGCGCCGCGGGTGGGCATCAGGAGCGGGTGGGCCGAGTGGGCGACGTCGAGCGGCGTGCCCGCGAGCGTCTCGGCCGGCGGCCACTGCCAGCGGTGCCAGGCGAAGTTGAGCAGCGCCACGGGGATGCGGCGGTCGACGATGGTCGCGCCGGGCACCGCGTCCGGGGCCGCGCGGTCCTTCCAGGACGCGGAGAACAGGCGCAGGTCCTCGCCGGGAGGCGCCGAGGCCGCCAGCGCCCGTGCCAGTTCGTGCACGTACTCGCCGAC
The DNA here is from genome assembly GCA_041394725.1 of Vicinamibacterales bacterium. Classification (GTDB taxonomy): domain Bacteria; phylum Acidobacteriota; class Vicinamibacteria; order Vicinamibacterales; family SCN-69-37; genus JAWKHR01. Next base: position 24,854 of record JAWKHR010000016.1, read on the forward strand.
GCCTGTCCGTTCGCGAAGCGCCGGCCGATAGTCGAGCAGGATTCGCACGGGCGAAACTCGCGCGATGCTATCACGCGCCCCGGGCGGATCGCGCAACGAGGGACGGGTCTTCGGGAGCGACAACTCCTTTGATTTCAATCGGTTGACAGGTTCAGGGCCGCATGCTACTTTGAGGAGTTTGCTGGTCGCTGAAAGGACGGATTCATGAAGATTGCCGTGGTTGGCACGGGCTATGTGGGACTGGTCGTCGGGGCCTGCTTCGCGGAAACCGGAAACGACGTGGTGTGTGTGGACAAGGACGCGGCCAAGGTGCGCCAGCTGCAGCGCGGGCGCATCCCGATTTACGAGCCCGGTCTCGAGGACCTGGTGCGGCGCAATCGGGCCGAGCGGCGGCTGAGCTTCACGACGAAGCTGCCCGAGGCGGTGCGCAAGGCGCAGGTGGTCTTCATCGCGGTCGGCACGCCCACCGGGGAGGACGGTTCGGCGGACCTGCAGCACGTGCTCGCGGCGGCGAAGCAGACGGCCCGCGCGATGACGGGCTACACGGTCATCGTGGACAAGAGCACGGTGCCGGCCGGCACGTCGGAGCTGGTGCGCGACGTCATCCGGCGCGAGACGACGCACCCGTTCAGCGTCGTCAGCAATCCCGAGTTCCTCAAGCAGGGCGCGGCCGTCGAGGACTTCCTGAAGCCGGACCGCGTGGTGATTGGCGCGTCGGACGACCGCGCCGCCGCGATCATGGTCAAGCTCTACCAGCCGTTCACGCGCACCGGCGCACCCATCATGGTGGACTGCGCGAGCGCGGAGGATCTGCAAAACGGCGAACGCGATGCTGGCGACGCGCATCTCGTTCATGAACGAGATGGCCAACGTCTGCGAGCACTTCGGCGCCGACGTGGACAAGGTGCGGCAGGCGGTCGCGACCGACAAGCGCATCGGCCCGGCGTTCCTGTTCCCGGGCGTGGGCTACGGCGGCAGCTGCTTCCCGAAGGACGTCAAGGCCATCATGCGGTTCTCGGCGGACAAGAAGTACCGCTTCCGCATCCTCGAGGCCGTCGAGCAGGTCAACGAACGCCAGAAGCTGCGGCTGCTCGAGAAGATCGACGCGCACTTCGGCAAGTCGCTCAAGGGCAAGACGATCGCGGTCTGGGGCCTGTCGTTCAAGCCCCGGACGGACGACATGCGCGAGGCGCCGGCCATTCCGATCATCAACGGCCTGCTCGCGCGCGGCGCGAAGGTGCGGGCGTTCGACCCCGAGGCGCGCGGCGTGGCGAAGCGGATCTTCAAGAACAAGATCCACTATGCGCGGCTGGCCTACCAGGCGCTCGACGGCGCCGACGCGCTGCTCCTCGTCACGGAGTGGAACGAATTCCGTGAGCCCGACTTCAAGAAGGTCGCGCGGCTGATGAAGCAGCCGGTGATCTTCGACGGCCGGAACATCTACGACCCGAAGCACATCCGGAGCCTCGGCTTCACCTACCATTCGATCGGCCGTCCATGAGCGTGGTGGCCGTCACGGGCGGCGCCGGCTACGTGGGGAGCCACGCGGTCAAGGCGCTCGCTCTCGCGGGGTACGACGTGGTCGTCTACGACGACCTCTCGGCGGGCCACGTCGACGCCGTGGCCCGCGTGGCGGCCGACGTGCCCCGCCGGAACGTGACGCTCGTCGAGGGCGACGTCCTCGACGGGCCGTCGCTCGCGGGCGTGCTGCGCCGGTCCGGCGCCACGGCGGTCCTGCACTTCGCCGCGCGGCTCTCGGTGGGCGAGTCCGTCCACGACCCGCTCGGCTACTACCGCACGAACGTGGCGGGGACGATGAGCACGCTCGGCGCGATGGCCGACGCGGGCGTCGAGCGCTTCGTCTTCTCGTCCACGGCGGCGACGTTCGGCGAGCCGCAGCGGACGCCGATGGACGAGACCCACCCGCAGCGGCCGATCAACCCGTATGGGGCGAGCAAGCTGGCCGTCGAGCGGGCGCTGCCGTTCGTGGAGCATGCGCTGGGCATCCGCTGGGTCGCGCTGCGGTATTTCAATGCCGCGGGCGCGGATCCGGACGGCCGCCTGGGCGAGGACCATCGACCGGAGGAGCACCTGATCCCCCGGGCGATCCGGGCGGCCGGGGGCGGGCCGCCGCTGACCGTGTTCGGCGACGACTACGACACGCCCGACGGGACCTGCCTGCGCGACTACGTGCACGTGACCGACCTCGCGGCGGCGCACGTCCAGGCCCTCGACGCGCTGGCCTCGGGGCGGCCGTCGTCGGCCTACAATCTGGGCAACGGCGACGGCCACTCGGTGCGGCAGGTCCTGGCGGCCGTCGAGGCGGTCGTCGGGCGGCCCGTGCCGCACACGATCGGGCCGCGTCGCGAGGGAGACCCGGCGCGGCTGGTGGCCTCGAGCGAGCGCGCGCGTCGCGAGCTCGGCTGGTCACCGCGGTACGCGGCCATCGAGACCATCGTCGGGACGGCCTGGCGCTGGCACGAGGCGCATCCGGACGGCTACGGCCGGCCCGGCCACGGAGCGGAGTAGATGGCGAGGCTCAAGGGGGTACTCCACGACCCGCTGCTGTCGGTCGTGATGCCGGTCTACAACGAGCACGAGACGATCGAGGAGATCATTCCCCGCGTGCTCGCCGTGCCCATCCGCAAGGAGCTCATCGTCGTCGACGACGGGTCCACGGACGGGACGCGGGACCAGCTCACGGCGCTCCAGCAGGCGCACGGCTTCAAGCTCATCTTCCAGGAGAAGAACGCCGGGAAGGGGTCGGCCCTGCGGCGCGGGTTCCAGGAAGCCACCGGCGACATGGTGATCATCCAGGACGCGGACCTGGAGTACTCGCCGGAGGAATACCCGCAGCTCATCGAGCTCATCTGCGAGGGGCGGGCGGACGTCGTGTACGGGTCGCGTTTCCTCGGCCGGCACCGGGTGTTCCTGTTCACGCACTACGCGGGCAACCGGCTGCTGACGCTCATCACGAACGTCCTGTACAACACGATGCTGACGGACATGGAGACCTGCTACAAGGTCATGCGCACGGAGGTGCTCCGGTCCTTCACGCTCGAGTCGGACGGCTTCGGCATCGAGCCGGAGCTGACGGCCAAGATCTTCAAGCGGGGCTACCGGGTCTACGAGGTGCCGATCACGTACGACGGCCGCGGCTACGAGGACGGCAAGAAGATCACGTGGCGCGACGGCATCGTGGCACTCTGGGTCCTGCTGAAGTACCGGTTCACCGAGTGACCGAATTCCTCCGTCTGCTGCGCTACGCGGCGCCGTACCGGGGGCGGCTCCTGGCCGCGCTCGCCGCGATGATCGTGTATGCGGCGTCGTCCGCGCGGCTGGCCTACCTGCTCAAGCCGATCTACGACCGTGTCCTCATCGCGCAGCAGGACATCCCGGCCGTGGCGACGGCCATCGTGCTCGTCTACCTGTTCCGGGGCGCGGGCGCCTACGCGTCGGGCTACCTGATGACCGACGTCGGGCAGCGCGTCGTCCGGGACCTGCGGCACCGGCTGTTCCGGCACACGATCGACCAGTCCGCGGCGTTCTTCTCGCGCCGGACGTCGGCCAACTGATCTCGCGGCTGACGAACGACGTGGCGCAGGTCCAGCAGGCGATCACCGAGACCGTCGCCGATCTCACGCGCCGAGTCGCTGACGGTCATCGGCTACGCGGCGCTGCTGTTCTACCTGGACTGGCAGCTGGCGATCGTCTGCTTCACCGCCGCGCCGCTCATCGTGTACCCGCTGGTGCGCCTGGGGCAGCGCGTCCGGCGGACGACGCGGCGCAGCCAGGAGCAGCTGGCCCACGTCACCCACCTGGCCGCCGAGGCCTACACGGGGCACCGCGTGGTCAAGGCCTTCGGGGCGGAGGCCCGCGAGGCCACGCGGTTCGCGCGGGCGGCCGACCAGCTGTACCGCACGAGCATGAAGGTCACCGGCGCGGTCTCGGCCCTGCCGCCGCTCATGGAGATCCTCGGGGGGCTGGCCGTCGCCGGCGCGCTGATCTACGGCACCCGGGAAATCCAGACGGGGCGGCTGACGCCCGGGGATTTCACCGCGTTCCTCGCCGCGGCGCTGCTGATGTACGGCCCGATCAAGAAACTGTCGCGCGTCAACGCGGGCCTGCAGCAGGCGATCGCGGCCTCGGAGCGCATCTTCGAGGTGCTCGACACGCACACCGAGGTCCACGACAAGCCGGGCGCGCCGGCGCTGGCGCGGCTGCGCGAGTCGGTCGAGTACCGCGACATCGGGTTCGCCTACGAGGACCAGCCGGGCCGTTACGTCCTGCGACACGTCTCGTTCCGCGCGCGCGCCGCCCAGGTCGTCGCGATCGTCGGGCTCTCGGGCGCGGGCAAGACGACGCTCGTCAACCTGCTGCCGCGGTTCTACGACCCGAGCGAGGGCGCCATCCTCATCGACGGCGTGGACATCCGGGACGTGTCGCTCGCGTCGCTCCGGGCGCAGACGGCGCTCGTCACGCAGGACACGGTGCTCTTCGACGACACGATCGCCGCCAACATCGCGTACGGGCGGCCCGACGCGTCGCCGGAGGCGATCGAGGCCGCCGCGCGGGCCGCCCACGCGCACGGCTTCATCGCCCAGCTGCCCGACGGCTACCGGACGATGATCGGCGAGCGCGGGCAACGGCTGTCGGGCGGCCAGCGCCAGCGCCTGGCGATCGCGCGCGCGCTGCTCAAGGACAGCCCGCTGCTCCTGCTCGACGAGGCGACCTCGGCCCTCGACGCCGAGTCCGAGCGTCTGGTGCAGGAAGCGCTCGCGAACCTGATGCGCAACCGCACCACCTTCGTCATCGCGCACCGGCTGTCCACGGTCCGCCGCGCGGACCTCATCGTCGCCCTCGAGGCGGGACGGGTGGCCGAGATCGGCACCCACGACGAACTCGTGCGCCGGCCGGGCGGCGTGTATGCGAAGCTCTACGCGCTACAGGCGTTCGAGGACGTCGGCACGGCCGAGGCGACGCCGGCGTCCGGCACGCCGGCCGGCGAGGCCGCCCGGGCGGCCGACGACGGCCCCCGGCCGGCCAGGGAGAAACACGCGTGATTCGATCGATGACCGGGTTTGCCGCCGTCAGCCGCGAGGACGCGGGGACCCGGGCCAGCGTGACCGTCAAGTCCGTCAACCACCGGTTCCTCGACATGGCGCTCAAGATGCCCGCCGCGCTCGGCGCGCTCGAGAGCCGCCTGAAAGCGGCCGTGCAGCGCCGGGTGACGCGCGGACGCGTGGAGATCGCGATCCAGGTCGAGTCCATCGCGGCCGTCGAGCGCGAGGTGGTGATCGACCGGGCGCTCCTGGCCGAGCTGTCGTCGCGGCTCGGCGAGGTCCGCGACGCCGGTCTCGTGACCGGCGGGCTGAGCGTCTCCGACCTGCTCCGTGTCCCGCAGCTCGTCGAGATTCGCACCCGCGTGCCCGAGACGCCGGCCGGGGCCGAGCCGGTGGCCGCGCCGCTCGTCGAGGCGGTCCTCGAGGAGGCGACCGGCGCCCTGGTCGCGATGCGGGACACCGAAGGACGTTTCCTGGCCGCCGACCTCGAGGCCCGGATCCGGACGCTCGGCGGCTTCGTCGACGCGCTCGAGGCGCAGGCCCGCGAGGGCCAGGCCGGCCTCGAAGCCCGGCTCCGCGAGAAACTGGCCGCGCTGCCGGGCGAGATCCAGGCGGACCCGGCAGCCGCGGCGCAGGAGATCGTCCGCTTCGTGGCGCGGTCCGACGTCGACGAGGAGGTCGTCCGGCTGCGGGGGCATGTGGAGCACTGGCGCGCCCTGGCCGACGGCCCGGAGCCCTGCGGCCGGAAGCTGGACTTCCTGGTCCAGGAGATGAACCGCGAGATCAACACGATCGGCTCGAAGATCGAGGGGCCGCGCGTGAGCGAGGTCGTCATCGCCGCCAAGGCCGAGCTCGAGCGCGTCCGGGAGCAGGTCCAGAATGTCGAGTAGCGGGCGCGGGCTGCTGTTCGTCGTCTCCGCCCCGTCCGGGACGGGCAAGACGACGGTCGTCGAGCGGCTCGTCGAGGGGTGCCCGGACCTGGTCCAGTCGCGGTCCTACACGTCGCGTCCCGCGCGGGCGGGGGAGACCGACGGCGTCGATTATAATTTCGTGAGCCGGGCGGCCTTCGACGGGATGGTCGCCCGGGACGAGTTTCTCGAGTGGGCCGACGTGTTCGGCAACCGCTACGGGACGGGCCGGGCCGACACGGAGCGGCTGCTGGCGACGGGCCGGGACGTCGTGCTGGTCATCGACGTCCAGGGCGCCCGCCAGGTCCGGTCCCGGGTTGGCGGCACGGTGGGCGTGTTCGTCCTGCCGCCGTCCTTCGCGGTGCTCGAGCAGCGGCTGCGGGCGCGGAGCACGGACAGCGACGAGGCCATGACCCGCCGGCTCCAGACCGCGCGCGACGAGGTCGACGCGGTCGACGAATACGACTACGTGATCGTCAACGACGAGCTCGAACGGTGCGTCGGCGAGCTGACCGCCATCGTCGTCGCCGAGCGCGCCCGGCTGGCGCGCCGCCGGCGCGACGTCGAGCCGATCGTCCAGACTTTTCGATGAGGGACCCCGAGGTATGACCACCGAAACCGTTCGCCCGACGATGAAGCCGAAGAACTCGTTCGAGTTCGTCACGATTGCCTCCGCGCGCGCGCGCCAGCTCCTCGAGGGGTGCGTGCCGAAGATCGAGGGCTCGCCGAAGCCGGCCCGCCGGGCGCTCCAGGAAGTGGCGAACGGGCTCGTGACGCGCCTGGAGTCCGACGACGAGACGACCGCGGAGTAGCGGGGACACCCGGTGGGCAGCGTCGCGCTCGGCGTCACGGGCGGCATCGGCGCCTACAAGGCCGTCGAGCTCGCACGCCTGCTCCAGAAGCGGGGGCACGACGTCCGCGCGATCATGACGCGGTCGGCCCGGCGCTTCGTCGGCCCGCTGACCTTCGAGGCGATCACCCGCCATCCCGTGATCACCGGACAGTTCACGCCCGGGATGAACGCCGACATCGAGCACATCGACCTCGCGACCGGCATCGACCTGCTGGTCGTGGCGCCGGCCACGGCCAACGTCCTCGGCAAGTTCGCGAACGGCATCGCCGACGACTTCCTCACGGCGATGTACCTGGCGACCCGGGCGCCGGTCCTCGTCGCGCCCGCCATGAACACGCGGATGTGGGAGCACCCGGCCGTCGCGCGCAACCTGCAGCGGCTCGCCGACGACGGCGTGCGGTTCGTGGAGCCTGGCGAGGGGTACCTGGCGTGCGGCTGGATTGGCAAGGGCCGCCTGGCGGAGCCGGAGGACATCGCCCGCGCCGCCGACGCCATCCTGCAGCAGCGTCCGGCATCCCGGGGTGACGCCCCGTCGCTCGCCGGGCGCCGGATCCTGGTCACGGCCGGACCGACGCTCGAGGACATCGATCCGGTGCGGTTCGTCGGCAACCGATCCAGTGGACGCATGGGCTTCGCGGTGGCCGAGGCGGCGCGCGCGCGCGGCGCCATCGTGACGATCGTCGCCGGGCCGACGACCGTCGAGCCGCCGGCGCTGGGCCCGGACGACGCGTTGGTGCGCGTGCGGAGCGCGGCCGAGATGCACGCCGCCGTGATCGCGCGCGCCGGCGAGGCCGACGCGGTCGTCATGGCCGCCGCGGTCGCCGACTATGCGCCGGCCGGCGGATCCGCAACGGGCAAGATCGAGAAGGCCGGGCCGATGACGCTGAGGCTCGAGCGCACCCCGGACATCCTCGCCGAGCTCGGCCGACGGCGCGGCGACGCGCCGCGTCCCGTCCTGGTCGGTTTCGCCGCACAGACCGGTGACCCGGTGCCGGCCGCGCGGCGCAAGCTCGAAGCCAAGCGCGTGGACCTCGTCGTGGCCAACGACGTGACGGCGCCGGGGGCGGGCTTCGACGTCGCCACGAATCAGATCACCCTCGTCTCCCGCGATCATGCCGAGGCGCTGCCCCTGCTCTCGAAGCGCGAGGCGGCCGAGGCGGTCCTCGACCGGGTCGCGCGCCTGCTGGCGGCCGCGCCAGAGCCGCAGGCCGCCCGATGAGCGACCGCGCCGAGCTGGCGCGCCACCTGCGCTACTACCAGGACCTGGGCGTGCCGGGCCTCTCACGGGACCCGGCCTGGCGCGAGCGCGCCGGACTGCAGGCGCTGCCGGCGGAGAGCGGGGACGCTGACGCGCTGCGCGCGGCCGCCGGGGACGCTGCCGCGCCGCGGACCGCGCCGGGTCGATCGGCCTCCGGCGCTGGCGACGCGTCGGACGCCGCCGCGCGCCCGTGGGGCGTCGGTGGGGAGAGCGCGCCGGATGTCTCGTCCGACCTGGCCGAGGCGCTCGCGGCGTGTGGCGACCTGGACGCGCTTCGCGCGCACATCGGGCCGGCCTGTGACCGGTGCAAGCTCTGCGGGCAGGGGCGCAGCCAGGTGGTGTTCGGCGTCGGCAACCCGCACGCGGACCTGATGTTCGTGGGCGAAGCGCCCGGGGCCGACGAGGACCGGCTCGGCGAGCCGTTCGTCGGACGCGCCGGGCAGCTGCTCACGAAGATCATCGAGTCGATCGGCCTCGCGCGATCCGACGTCTACATCGCGAACGTCATCAAGTGCCGTCCGCCGGGCAACCGGAACCCGGAGCCGGACGAGGTCGCGACGTGCGAGCCGTTCCTCTTCCGCCAGATCGATCTGGTGCGTCCGAAGATCATCGTCGCGCTCGGGACGTTCGCCGCGCGCGCGCTGCTCCGCACCGACACGCCGATCTCGCGCCTGCGCGGGCGGGTCCACGACTATCGCGCCGGATCGAAGCTCATCCCGACGTTCCATCCCGCCTTCCTGCTGCGCAGCCCGGATCGCAAGCGGGACGTGTGGGAGGACATGAAGAAAGTGCGTGCCCTCCTCGCCGACCCCGACTGATCGCGTCGTCCGCGTCGCCGTGCCGGTTCCGGCGCTCGGCCTGCTCAGCTACCGCGTGCCCGACCTGATGGCGTGGCCGCCGAAGGGCGCGCGCGTCCGCGTGCCGCTCGGCACGCGGAGCGTGGTGGGCTGCGTCGTGGACCACGAGGCGGGGGCGTCGCCGCCGGACCTGAAGGCGGTGGCCGAGGTCATCGACGTGGACCCGTTCCTGCCGGCGTCGATCGTGGACCTGGCCGTGTGGGTGGGGGACTACTACCTCTCGGGGCCGGGCGATGCGTTGACGATGGCGATGCCGCCGGCGTCACGCGGCGGCGACCGGGACGCCTTCCGCACCGTCACGCGCGCGACGATCACGGAATCGGGCCGCGCGGCCACGCCACGCGGACCGAAGCAGCGCGCGGCGCTGGCGGTGCTCGGCGAACGGGCGGACGGCGCGACTACAGCGGACCTGCTGCGCGAGGGCATCCCGACGGAGACGCTCCGGACGCTCGCGGACCAGGGGCTGGTGACGCTCGCCGAGGAGATCTCGCTGCGCGATCCGTTCGCGGCGGGGGAGGACGGGGAGGACGGCGGGCACTGGACGCTCGAGCAGCAGGCTACGGCCGAGCGTGGGCTGACGCCCGAGCAGGCCGAGGCGTTCGCCGGGCTCGAGGCCGCCGCGGCGACGGGATCGTACCGCACGATCCTGCTGCACGGCGTGACCGGCAGCGGCAAGACGGAGCTGTACCTGCGCCTGGCCGACCTGGTCACCGCCGCGGGCCGGCGCGTGCTGGTGCTCGTCCCCGAGATCGCGCTCACGCCATCGGTGGCGGGGCAGTTCCGGCAGCGGTTCGGCGCGCGCGTCGCCATTCAGCACAGCGGCCTCTCGGCGGGCGAGCGGCATGACCAGTGGCACCAGATCCGCGCCGGCGCCGTCGACGTCGTCGTGGGCACGCGGTCGGCGGTCTTCGCGCCGCTCGGCCGCCTCGGCCTGATCGTGGTGGACGAGGAGCACGAGGCGTCGTACAAGCAGGACGAGTCGCCGCGCTACAACGGGCGCGACGTCGCGGTCGTGCGCGGGCGGATGGAGGGCGCGCTGGTCGTGCTCGGGTCCGCGACGCCGTCGCTCGAGTCAGCGGCCAACGCGAAGGCGGGCCGCTACGGGACGCTCCGCCTGACGCGGCGCGTGGCGGACCGGCCGCTGGCGGCGGTGCAGGTCGTGGACATGCGCGCGGAGTACGCGGCGCTCGGCCCGGACGTCACCATCAGCCGGGCGCTCGACGCGGCGCTCGCCGACCGGCTGGCGAAGGGCGAGCAGGCGCTGGTGCTGCTCAACCGGCGCGGGTTTGCCACGGTCATCTTCTGCCGGCAGTGCGGCGCCTCGCTCGAGTGCCCGCACTGCAGCGTGTCGCTCACGTTCCACCGGACCGCGCGTCGCGTGCGGTGCCACTACTGCAACTACGCGGCGGGCGTGCCGAAGCGGTGCGGCGTGTGCGGCGGCGAGTTCCTGGAGCAGTCGGGCTTCGGCACCGAGCGCCTCGAGGCCGACCTCAAAGCGCGGTTTCCCGGGGCGCGGATCGCCCGCGTGGACCGGGACACCGTGCGGCGCCGGGGCGCCATCGCCCGGATCCTGCGGGCCGTGGCGGCCGGCGAGCTGGACGTGCTGGTCGGCACCCAGATGATCGCCAAGGGGCACGACTTCCCGGCCGTGACGCTGGTCGGCGTGATCTCGGCCGACGTCGGCCTCGGACTGGCCGACTTCCGCGCCTCCGAACGGACGTTCCAGCTCCTGACGCAGGTCGTCGGCCGCGCCGGCCGCGGCGAGACGCCGGGGCAGGCGATCGTCCAGACCCTCTACCCGGACCACTACTCGGTCCGATCAGCCGCCGCGCAGGACTACGCCGCGTTCTTCGAACAGGAGATGCTCTTCCGGACGTCGCTGCGCTATCCGCCCGCGGTCTCGCTGGTCAACGTCGTCGTCAAGGGGCGGACGCTGGACGGCGCGATGACCGACGCGCTGGACTTGGTGACCCGCGTCCGCCGCGCGGGCGCCGCGAGCCGGGTGGTGGGCCCAGCGCCGGCCGCGCTGTCGCGCATCAAGGACGAGTATCGCGCGCAGTTCTTCCTCAAGGGGACGCACCGCCGCGAGATGCGGGCGGCGCTGGCCGCCGCGCTCGACGCCCGCCAGGATCTCAGGCGCAGGGTCATCGTCGACGTGGACCCGATGAACGTGCTCTGAGAGAAAAGCGCTCGCGAAACGTCGAAGTTCGAACTCCGAAGTTCGAATCTCGGTGGTCGCCTGTGGCGACGTCAGGATTCGGACGGACCTGCGGCCCCGGACTTCTCGAGACTGATGACGGACCGGCGAAGCCGCACCTGAGTTCGAAGTTCCCAGTTCGAACTTCGAAGTTCATCAAGTGCAGTCAACTCCTGCTCACCAGCATGTCGATCGGCACCGGCGTGAAGCAGAGGATGAACATCAGCAGCGCGAACGCCGCGACCCACAGGCGGGTCGAATCGAGCGGCGTGTCCTCGTCGACGATCGTCGGGTGGCGCACGCCGAGGAAGAACGCCATCGCGAGCATCATGACCGTCACGGCCAGCCAGCTCGCGGAGCCGATCGTGAGCGCCACGGCCACGCCGAGTGTCGCCACCGACACGTAGGCGGCGCGGCGGCCGAGCACGGCGTAGGCGATGTGGCCGCCGTCGAGCTGGCCGAAGGGCAGCAGGTTCAGCGCCGTGGCCAGCATGCCGAACCACGCCGCGAAGCCCATCGGGTGCAGCGTGATGTCGTAGCCCTCCTTGAGCGCGCCGAAGCGCAGCCAGGCGAAGGCCTTCAGCAGCAGCGGCTCGCCGAAGTAGATCACGTCGTCCGACTGCGGGAAATGCACCTGGGCCGACAGCTGCATGCCGAAATACAGGAACGGCACCATCACGACGAAGCCGGCAATCGGGCCGGCCACCCCGATGTCGAACAACGCCTTCTTCGACGGGAAGGCCTCGCGGATCCGGATCACCGCGCCCAGCGTGCCGGTGAGCGGGAGCGGCGCCGGCAGGAAGTAGGGCAGCGTCGCGTCCACGTCGTGCACGCGACAGTAGTAGTAGTGGCCGAACTCGTGGGCGCCGAGGATCAGGAGCAGCGGCACCGCGTACCAGAGGCCGGGCAGCAGGTAGGCGGGCGACAGCAGGAAGCCGACGAGTCCCGTGAGCGTGCCGACCGGCTCGACGCCGGTCGGCGCGCCGGTCGAGGCCAGGAAGCCCAGGTAGTGACAGCCGCCCGCCATGGAGGTCGTCAGCAGCGTGAGCGCGAAGAGCAGGACGTGCGGGCGCAGGCGATGCTGGAACTTCGCGGGGCGGGGGATCGGCGGCGGCTGGACCCACCGGTAGCGCTCTTCCAGGACCTGCGGACTGACGGGCGGGAACTCGAAGGACCCCGGTGACGGGGGCTGGTCCTGGCTCACTCGTCGGCACCGCCTGTCGGGGCCGTCGCGGCCGTCCCGGGTTCCCCGGGATTGCCGATGTTCTGGAGTTCCTTGCCCGGCTTGAACCGGATGGTCCGGCCCGGCGGGATCTTCACTTCCTTGCCGGTCCTGGGGTTCCGGCCGATGCCCCGCTTCCGGGGCTTCACCTGGAACACGCCGAAGCCGCGCAGCTCGATGCGCTCTCCGCGCATCATCGACGCGCGCATGGCGTCGAACACGGCGTCGACCGCGACTTCCGCCTTGACCTTGGTGATTTCGGCCAGCCGGGACACCTCATTGACGATGTCGACCTTGATCATGACTTAGGGGTCCTGATGCAGCTGTAAGTCACTATAAAAATATACACTTACGGTGTCAAGTGCCGGCCTAAACGATCGACGCTCCGGCCCCGGAATCGCCCGGGCCGGAGTACACTCGTCCGGATGGCCAGGAAGGCACAGGGCCCGAACGTGGTGCTGGTCGGCCGGCCCAACGTCGGGAAGTCCACTCTCTTCAACCGCATCACCGGCACGCGCCGCTCGATCGTGGCGCCGGTCGCCGGCACCACGCGGGACGTGCTGAGCATGCCCGCGTCGTGGGCCGACCGCACCTTCACGCTGACCGACACGGGCGGCCTCTTCGGCGCGACGACCGACCCGCTCCACGCGCTGGTCGTCGAGCATGGCCTGCGCGCGCTGAACACCGCCGACGTGGTCGTCTTCGTGGTGGACGCGAAGGACGGCCTCGTGCCCGCAGACGAGGAGATCGTCCGTCGGATCTTCGCGCTCGGCCGGCCGACGATCCTCGCCATCAACAAGACCGACGACCGTCGCGCGCGCAGCCGCGCCTCGGAGTTCTTCTCGCTGGGCGTGGATCCGGTCGTCGAGGTCGCGGCCGAGCACGGTGACGGCGTGGCGGACCTGCTCGACGAGGTCCTGCGCCGGCTGCCGGAAGCCTCGACGCCCGAGGCGCCGGAGCCCGAGACCGCCGTCGCCATCGTCGGCCGGCCGAACGTCGGCAAGTCGTCGCTGGTCAACCGGCTGCTCCGGGAGGAGCGGGTCATGGTCAGCGAGGTGCCGGGGACCACGCGCGACACGGTGGACGTCGTCCTCGTGTGGCACAAGCAGCGCTTCCGGATCCTGGACACCGCGGGGATGCGCAAGCCGGGGCGTGTGGCCGGCGGCGGCAAGATCGAGGCGGTGAGCGTGGTCCAGGCGAAGCGGGCGCTGGAGCGGGCGGACGTCGCCGTGCTCGTGGTGGACGCGGCGGAGGGGCCGGGTGACCGCGAGGCCGCGATCGCGGGCGAGGCCGAGGACGCCGGCTGCGGCCTCGTCATCGCGGCGAACAAGTGGGACCTCGTGAAGGAAGCGGGGCAGGACCACGCCAAGGCGTTCGACGCCGACCTGCGGCGGCGCTTCAAGTTCATCGACTACGCGCCCATCGTCCACGTCTCGGCGCTGACCGGCGAGCGGACGCCGAAGCTCCTCGAGGCGGTGGATCGGGTGACGGCGGCGCGGCACCAGCGGATTCCCACCGCCGAGCTGAACCGCTTCCTCGAGGCGATCACGGCCGCCCACCCCCCGTCCAGTCCGGGGCATCGGGAGGTGCGGATCCTCTATGGCGCGCAGGTCGGCACGGCGCCGCCCTCGTTCGTGCTCTTCACGAACGTGGCCAGCCGGCTGCCGACGTCCTACGAGCGCTTCATCGTCAACCGGCTGCGCGAGTCCTTCGGGTTCGAGGGCACGCCGATCCGGCTGTCGGTCAGAAAGCGCTCGAGGAAATGACGTCTGTTGCTATACTTTTCGCTGGTTCGACGGTGACGGCAGCGCAGGCCACGATTCCGAATCGCCCCGTCTTCAGGGCGCAGGAAGTGTGCGACATCGCGCAAGTGCAGGCGTACGTCCTGCGGAGCTGGGAAGCGGAATTCCCGGATCTCGGCGTGGCGAAGTCGCCCAACGGCCAGCGCGTCTACCGGCGCGCGGACGTCGAGCGGGTGCTGCGGCTGAAGCACCTGCTGTTCACCGAGGGGCTCACGCTGGCCGGGGCGCGGCGCCGGCTGGTCGAGGAGGGCGCGGCGCCGGCGGCCGAGGAGGTCAGCGACGAGGACGTCGCCGCGCTCCTCGACAGCGAGCTGCGCGACAGCCTGCGTGACGTCCGGCGCGGCCTGCACTGGGTGCTCGGCGTGCTGTCGGGCGACGGGACCCGGCCCGAGGACTTCGTGCTGATGGCCGACTCGCGGTCGTCGCGCGAGGGCCGAGCCGCCCGGGGCAAGGCGCCGGCCAAGAAGGCCCGGGCCGCGAAGCCCTCGGGGGCCAGGTCGGCGGCGGGTGCCGCGCGGGCGAAGAAGGGGAAGAAGCGATAGTCCCCCCTCTTGCGTCGCCACGCCCTCAGCGACGATGATCGTTCCACGGGTCGGGATGTAGCGCAGCCTGGTAGCGCACTTGACTGGGGGTCAAGGGGTCGCTGGTTCGAATCCAGTCATCCCGACCAATTCTTTCCCCCGCCTTCGGTTCCTCCTCACCCTACGGCTTCGTCGTCTTGCGCGCCGGCGCGTCGCCCTGCGATTTGGCGTCGGGCTTCGACGCGTCGCCCTTCGCCGCCTCCGACCGCCCCTTGGTGAAGGGGGACTTCGCGACGACCTTCACGCCGTCCACGACGCCGGTGACGGCGTTGGTGACCTCCCGGGTCGCGGCGTCGCTGACCTGCCCGGCGGCGCGGATCGCGCCGGTGGCCGCCGCGGACGCGGCGTCGGCGACGTCGAGTCCGAGTTCACGCGCGCCGTCGATGGCGCCCTCGACGGCCCCGCGGCCGGCCTGACCGAGCCCGCTGCCGACCTCCGCGGCTTCGCGCACCACGGCGGCGGTCGTGTCGGTGACCAGCTCGAGGGTGCCGGTGCCGATGTCCTTGGTGCCGCGCAGCGCGCCGACGACCATGCCTCGCGCCGCCGAACCGAGGTCGCCCCCGACTTCCGACGTGCCGCGGATCACGCCGCGTGCCACGTCGGACGCCGCGTGCGTCGCCGCGCCGCCGACGCGGCCAGTGCCCGCCAGGGCGTGTGTCAGCACGTCGCTGACCGTGTCGGTCACCGCCGTGAAGATCTCGCCGGTGCCCTTGATCGTCCCGATGACGCCGTCCTTCGCGCGTTCCATGAGGTTGGGATTCGTTGTCGCCATGCACGCCTCCTTGTTTGTGCCGCACGTCGCGGACACGAGGAGATGGCGCGATATCGGCCCGATCCTCGCGGCCGCACGGCTATGAAGTGCAGGATCGGTGCCGGCCGGGGTGTCCGGTGCAGCGGCGGTTGCGGGAGCGTGGCGCGCGCGGGCGGGCGCTCGGCGCGTGTGGAACCGCGCCGGTCAGACCGTGGAGCCGAGCGTGGGGGTGTGCGACGGCGGATCGCTTGCCGGGAAGGACTCTTCCGATTCCTCATCGATCCGCGCGCCGATGCGTTCCGCCTCGGCACGCTGCCGCACATCGCGAAGCGCCAGCACGGCGAGCGCGGCGAGACCTCCACCGATGAGTGCGGCAACCAGCAGTTTCTGCGACATGTCGGCCTCCCGGTCCCGCCGGCGCGACGGTGCGTGGCGGGCGCCCGCGTACCGTACTTGTAGCACGCCGGGACGCCGGAAGGCTCATGACGCCGATCCGGTCCGGCCTGTCGGGGACCGGGGCCGGACCGGCGTCACGCTGGCGGCTGAGTCAGCGCCGAATCCGCTGGATGTCGTCCAGCGTGATGACCTGGGTGCCGTCGGGCTGCCGCACCACCGTGCCCGTGAACGACACGCGCATCCCGTTCTGCTGGTACGTCCACGGGAGCGGCGATGCCGGGTGGTAGATCAGCCCGGTCGAGTCCTTGATGACCCAGTCGGGCCTGAACCACGAGCCGAGGTTCTGCACGGTGCCCGTCGATGACACCGTGATGGTCGGCGACGGCGCGGGAGCCGGCGCCGGGGTCGGTGCGGGAGTCGGCGTCGGTGCGGGTGCCGGTGTCGGTGTCGGCTCCGGCGTGGGCGCCGGGTCGGGCGTCGGCGTCGGATTCTGCCACCGCGATCGGAAGTTCCGCAGGAAGTCCCAGAACGAGGGCACCGGTTCGGGCGCCGGCGCGGGCGCCGGGGCGGGTGTGGGCTCGGGGGCCGGCGTGGGTGCCGGATCGGTCGTCCCGGGATCCGGCGTCGGCGGCGGCGTCGGTTCGGGGACGGGCGTCGGTTCGGGCGCCGGGGCCGGCGCGGGCAGCGCCAGCGTGACGAACGACCGATCGCCGGACGTCGCCAGCTCGCCACGCGAGTTCTTCGACCGCGCGCGGAAGTGGATCGACGACGACGCCGGCAGGCTGCTGAGCGGCATGACGTGCGACGTCGTCGGCGACGTGTCCAGCAACGACATCGATCCGTAGGCGCTCGTCGTGCCGAACTCGACCTGGCTGTCGCCCGGGTTCAGCGTCGTCCATCGCACGACGGCCGACGACTCGGTGATCTGATCGACGCTGACGTCGAGCACCTCGGGCGTCGCGTTCTGCACGTGGACGGTGACCGGCGCCGCATAGACCGGCGTGCCCACCGAGTCGTGCCCGATGGCGGTGACCGTGTAACTGCCATCGGGCAGCGTCCGCGTGTTCCAGCTCGTCTCGCACGAGCCGGCGCGGATGAGCCCGCCAATCGGGCTGCCGCTGACCTCGAACTGCAGGTCCGCCAGGCCGGGGCCGTTGGCCCGGGCCGAGAGCGTCACGTCGCCCCAGAGGACGACGCCGCTGCCGGGCGCCGTGAGTTCGAGGACCGGCAGGGCGCTGCCGGCGTGAAGGGTGGCGACCGAGGCCGCCGAAGACAGTCCAATGACCACGCCGAAGGCAGGGGACACCCACCGCGGCGATCGAATCGCGCGCCAGATCCGCATGTGTGCTCCAAAAGCCGCGGTGGAGGGTCGCGCGTTACAAAACGCGACATTCCGCGCGATTCCTGAAGGCGGCAAACTGCTTGCCACCCGGGAAGACGTGTGGAGAATGCGGAAAACCGCGCACGGACGGCCGGAATCGGCATCCGGCGAGTCACAACTGCGCCGCGACGATTACCGTTCTGGTCCCCGAAGGGCAGAGTTGTCGTCGTCGACGGACCGTCGGGGCCGCGCCGCGGGCGGCCGGGCCGCGGGACCGGCGATGCGGATGCGCGCATCGAGGGCCAGCGCGCCGCGTGGCAGGACGGCCAGGGGGTTGATGTCGAGTTCCTGGATCGCCGCCTGGCTGGTGATCAGGTGTGCCACCCTCAGGATGACGTCGTGGAACGCGGCCTCATCGCGCGGCTCGTCGCCGCGGTGTCCCCTGAGCAGCACGGCTCCGTGGAGATCGCCGACCATCTCGGCGGCGTCCTCCCGCGTCAGCGGAGGGAGGCGGACGGATCGGTCGGCCAGCAGCTCGGTCAGCGTACCACCCGACGCGCACATGACGACCGGGCCGAACACAGGGTCGCGCACCGCCCCGACCAGCATCTCGATGCCGCCGCCGATCATGCGCTGGACGAGGCCGCCGGTCATCCGGTCGCCGAGCGACGACCGCAGGTGGGCCCAGGCACGCCGCACGGCGGCCGCGTCCGGGAGGTCGAGCAGGACGGCTTTCGACTCGGTCTTGTGAACGAGCGTGGGCCCGAGCGCCTTGAGGACCACCGGGTAGCCGAGCCCGTCCGCCATCCGTTCGGCCTCGTCGGCGGAGGCGGCGACGACGCCGTCGACCTGCGGGATGTGACAGGCCTCGAGCAGGGCGCGGACGTCGTCTGGCGAGAGCCAGTCGTCACCCCGGCCGATCGCGGTGTCGAGCGTCCGGCGTATCGCGGCATCGTCGATGTCGGAGAGATCGGGCCACGTGCCGTCGGGCGCGGCGCGCCACTCGCCGTAGCGGGTGGCGTTGGCCAGCGCCGCGGCCGCGGCTTCCGGGAAGCGGAACACGGGAATGGGTGCCAGCGCGTCGCCGGCCGTGTGCGAGGACATGAACACGGCGAGCACGGCGCGGTCCTCGTGCCCCTTGACCGCGCGGCGGACGGCGGCCGCGACCGCATCGGGGCGCGTCACGAGCGGCGGGATGAAGATGACGATCACGCTGTCGATGTTCGGGTCGTCGAGCATCAGGCGCAGCGCGCGTTCGTACTGCTCGGCGGTAGCCGACGCGATCATGTCCACGGGGTTGCCGACGCTCGCGGCGGGCGGGAGCAGGTCGCGAAGCGCGGCGGTGGTGGCCGCGGCCAGCTTCGGCACCCGCAGGCCTTCGGCGACGCAGGCGTCGGCGGCGAGAATCGCGGGTCCGCCGGCATTGGTGAGGATGCCGACGCGCCGGCCGCGCGGCACGGTCTGGGTGGCCAGCACGTGCGCCGTGTCGAACATCTCCTCGATGGTCGTGACCCGAATCACGCCGGCCTGTTCCAGCAGGGCGCCCACCACGACGTCGCTCGAAGCGAGGGCGCCGGTGTGGGAAGAGGCGGCGCGCGCGCCTTCGGGCGAACGTCCGGCCTTGACCGCGACGATCGGCTTGCGGCGCCCGGTCCGCCGCGCGATCCGGCTGAAGTTGTGCGGGTTGCCGAAGCTCTCGACGTAGAGCAGGATGACGTCCGTCCGCGGGTCGTCGGCCCAGTATTCGAGCAGGTCGTTCGTCGACACGTCGGCCGCGTTGCCGACCGACGCGAAGCTCGAGATGCCGATGCCGAGCACCTTCGCGTAGTCGAGAATCGCGATGCCGAGCGCACCGCTCTGCGTGGACATCGCCACCGTGCCGGCCGGCGGCACGATGGGCGAGAACGTGGCGTTCAGGCGCACGGCCGGGTTCATGTTCAGCACGCCCATGCAGTTCGGCCCGACCATCCGCAGGCCGGCCCGACGCACGCTCGCGACCAGGGCGTCCTCGACCTCGCGGCCGTGCGCGCCGGTCTCGCTGAACCCGGCGCTGATGACGACCAGCCCGCGCACGCCGCGCGCGGCGCAGTCGTCCACGACGCCGGGCACCGCGGCGGCCGGCACGCACACGACGGCCAGGTCGACGGCCTCGGGCAGGTCGGTGACGCGCGGGAACGCGGGCGCACCGTGGACCGTCTTCGCGGTGGGGTGGACCGCGTAGACCGGGCCGGGGAACGGGGCCTGGAGCAGGTTGACGAGGATCTCCGCGCCGATCTTGCCGTGGGTGGGGCTCGCGCCGATCACGGCGATCGAGCGGGGCTCCAGGATGGCCCGGACGGAATCCGCGGCCGTGGGACGAGCCTCAGGCGTCATGGGCATCAGTCTGTGCCGGGCGCCGTCTGATTTGCCACCACGGGCCGAATGAACAGGGCCGCCTCGAGGAGGCCGCCGCGCAGGCGGGTGCGCGTCTGCTCGGCCAGGCCCGCCGCGGTCAGCGCCCGGTGCGCGGGCGGCAGCGCGCGCGCAGAGATCCCGGTGCGCCAGCGGAAGAACGCATAAAGCGTCGGGAGCCACGCCCGGGCCTGCCAGCGGGCGAGGCCGTGCGGCGGGACGGCGAAGTCCGCCCAGAGCCAGCGGCCGCCCGGACGCAGGGCCGGGGCGACAGCGGCGACGATGGCTTCGACCTCGGGTGCGGTGAAGCAGTCGAGAAAGAAGCAGGTGACGACGGCGTCGACGCTGGCCGGCGGGACGGTCAGCGTGCGCGCGTCGGCCTGGCGAAACGTGACACGCGCCCGCTCGTCGGACGAGAGTCGCCCGGCGGCGCGCGCGATCATGCGACGGCTGGCGTCCACGCATTCCACCGTCGGGTGCGGCGAGGCGCGCAGCAGTCGCGCCAGGAAGCGTCCGTCACCCTCGCCCAGAATCAGCACGCGACGGCACGAGGCCAGGTGCGGCAGCAGGGCTTCGCGCGTGCGATCGAGCGCGCGGCCGAAGGCGAGCCGTTCGAGGGGCAGGTAGAGCCGGGCCAGCGAGTCGAAGTTCGCCGGCGCCGTCGCGGCGGTCATCGGATCGTCCAGCCCGCGGCCAGGATGGCCAGCGGCGTCATCAGGGCGGCGTCGGCGAGCACCCGTGCCGGCTCCGGGCCCGTGCGGGCTTCGAGTCGGTCGATGACCAGCAGCAGCGCGGCACTTGCCGCGGCGCACCCGGCGGCGACGCCGGTCGGGGCCCGCAGCGCAACGGCCGTCAGGCCTCCGCCCACGGCCAGGCCCCACGCGAGGCGTCGGCCGAACCGCGCGCCGGCCGGGTGCTGGAGGGCCAGCGACGTCTGGCCCTGGGACAGGTCGACGCCACGCTCCCAGGTCGAGATCAGGATGCAGTTGGCCAGCGCGACCAGCACGAAGCCGGCGAGCGGGGCCACCAGCGCCCCGAGTGGCGGGTCCGGAACCGCCGCAGGAAAGACCACCACGCCGCCGCCGAGCAGCGCCGCGATGCAGATCTCCTTCGGCACGCGCCAGGGATGGTCGCGGTGGACGAGCTGGTGTGACAGCAGGTACGCGAGCACCGGCGGCAGGAGCAGCGCGCCGGCGATCAGCATCCGGGCGTCGAGCCACGCGAACGCGAGGACCAGATCGATCGCGAACACGACGGCCCAGGCCGCGGCGAGCGGCCAGCGCGCGCGCTGGTGGAACGCGTGCCGTGCCGTGCGGACGTCGGCCGGATCCAGGCGCCACGCCTCGAGCCAGCGATCGAGCACGTACGACAGCCACACCGACAGGCCGAGCACGACGACCGGCGCCCAGCCGAGCGGTACACCGGAGAGGCGGGCCAGCAGGCCCTGCCACAGCATGGCGACGACCGGGGCGTCGAGCGAGAGAATGGTGGGCCACGTCCACCACGGTGTGGCGCCGGCCGGCTGATCGCGCACGTCCTTCGAAGTGAAGCACGCCCACCGGATCGCTGCAAGCGGCACGCGGCGCGCCGGGCGGTCCGATGGCTGCCGCCTGCGGCCGCATGCGCGCCGTTCGGCGGCTGGCCCGCCGTTCGGCGCGTGCGACGCCCTTCGGCGGGTGGCCTGCCTACGCTCTCGCGCGGCGCGCGCGACCCCGCGCGAGGCCGTCGTGCGGCACCTGGTCCTGGCGCGAGTCCTCCTGCCGTCGGTCGTCGGCCTGCAGCGTGTCGCCCCGTCGGTCCTCGCCCTGCGGCGTGTCGCCTCGTCGGTCCTCGCCCTGCGGCGTGTCGAGCGCGCGTCGGTATGCGCGTTCCGCCGCGGCGCCGACGTGCGGTTCGCCGCCCGGGCCGTCCGGCCGGAGGGCCTTGCGGTACGGCGAGGCGTGGTCGATCTCGGCGTTGACCTCCGCACCCACGAGAACCGCGAAGCCCGACGCGTAGAACCACAGCATGACGATCGCGATGCCGCCGAGCGTCCCGTACGTGGCGGTCACGTCGCCGGCGAACGCCACGTAGGCCTTCAGGCCCGCCGAGGCCGCCACCCAGAGTACGAGGGCCACGAGCGCGCCGGGCGTGAAGAGGGTGAACTCGCTTCGCGCGTCCGGCGCGAAGTGATAGATGAGGTCGAGCGCGACGACCAGCAGGCCGAGCGCCAGCGCCCATCGGGCGATGTCCCAGACCGGCCCCACCTCGATGCCGGTGGCGCGCGAAATCAGGTCGGCGGCCCAGGGGCCGATCATGATGAGCGCCTGCGCGACCACCGCGACCGAGGCGATGAGCAGCGTGAGCCCGATCGCGAGCAGGCGGCTGCGGTACCACGGCCGCCGGTCCTCGAGGTCGTAGGCGGCATTGAGCGTGCTGATGATCGCGACCATGGCCGTCGAGCTGCTCCAGATCGCGCCGAGGATCCCGATCGTCAGGAGGCCGGAGGCGTCGCCCCGGCGGACCTGGTCGAGCTGGGCCGAGAGGATGCGCATCACGTCCGGCGGCGCGACGCGACCCAGCGCGCCGAGCCAGCTGCTCAGGTCGCCGGTGACCGGCAGCGTGCCGATCAGCGCGACCAGAAAGATGAGCGCCGGGAACAGGGCGAGCAGGAAGTAGAACGCGAGCTGGGCGGCCAGACCGAGGCAGTTGTCGTCGATGACCTCCCGCACGGTCCGCCGCAGCAGGACGCCGAGGGGCACCGGCAGCCGGAAATGCGCGAACACCATGACTGCAGGTTGAGTTTGCAAGATGCGCTCCGACGGCGCGGGAGCCATGGTGGGGCTTCCGGGCCACCAGGCTGCCGGGCGTTGCGCTTCCTGCCAGGCCCGATGGATCCTTCTCGACGGGTTCCAGCCCGCCGGGGCCTTCCCGATGGATGTTTCTCGTGGCCGACGACCGCGCGAGGCGCCGGCCCGGCGGCGAGGGACGATAATCAGTAGTCGGTAGTCAGTAGTCAGTTGGACGATGACATCAGCAGGCGCGCGGGAACCCGGCTCGGAGCTTCAGGGCACCATCCTCGTGGTGGATGACACCGACGCGACGCTGCGGCTGCTCGAGCGGCTGCTCGCCGCCGACGGCCACCGCGTCCTGACGGCGTCGAACGGCGACGAGGCGGTGGCGCTGGCGCGCGCCGGCGGGCCGGACGTGGTCCTGATGGACGTCCGGATGCCGGTCCGCGACGGGTTCGCGGCCTGCCGGGCACTGAAGCACGACGCCGCGACGCAGCTCATTCCCGTGGTGCTGATGACGGGATCGGCCGAGCCCGAGGACCGGATTCGCGCCATCGAGTCCGGCGCGGATGATTTCCTCACCAAGCCGGTGGACCGGGCGGAGCTGCGGGCGCGCGTGCGGTCGCTGCTGCGCCTGAAGCGACATACCGACGAACTCGATTCGGCCGGGGCGATGCTGCTCAGCCTGGCGCTGACGATCGAGGCCCGCGATCCCTACACCGTGGATCACTGCCATCGGCTGGCGGCGTACGCGTGCGCACTCGGCGCCGATCTCGGCCTGGGGGACGAGGACCTGAAGGCGCTCTACCGGGGCGGGTACCTGCACGACCTCGGCAAGATTGCCGTGCCCGACGCGATCCTGCTCAAGGCCGGCCCGCTCACGCCGGAGGAGTTCGCGGTCATCAGGGAGCATCCCGTCGTCGGTGACCGGCTGTGTGGACCGCTGCGCGTGCTCCGGCGCGTCCGGCCGATCGTGCGGCACCATCACGAGCGACTCGACGGCAGCGGGTACCCCGACGGGCTGCGGGGCGACGAGATTCCGCTGCTCGCACAGATCGTCTCGCTCGTCGATGCCTTCGACGCGATCACGTCGGAGCGGCCCTACCAGCGCGGCCTGCCGTCAGAGGCCGCCCTCGCCGAACTCGAGGCTGACGTCGCGCGCGGCTGGCGGCGGGGCGACATGGTGGCGGCGTTCGGCCGTCTGGCCCGTTCGGGCGCACTGGACGACGCCCTTCGGACGACGCCGCGCGTCATGGGCGCCGCGGGGGCGTGGAGTTGAACGACGGCCGCGGGGGAGGCGCAGGAGGCTCCCGGAGTTTCCCCTCGTGCCCGCGCCCTCAAAGGCCCGTATGATCGACCACGTGTCCGACGCGTTGCTCGATGCCCTGGCCCGCTACTGGGGCTATTCGGCGCTGCGTCCGCTCCAGCGGGAGGCGATGGAGGCCACGCTGGCGCGGCGCGATTCGCTCGTGGTCCTGCCGACCGGCGGTGGCAAGTCCCTCTGCTTCCAGGTTCCCGCGGTCGTCCAGGACGGTCTGGCCGTCGTCGTCTCGCCGCTGATCTCGCTGATGAAGGACCAGGTGGACACCCTGGTCGGCAACGGCATCGCCGCGGCCTGCTACAACAGCTCGCAGACGCCGGAGGCGCGTCGCGAGGTGGCGGCGGGCCTCCGCGAGGGACGTTACCGGTTGCTGTACGTCGCGCCCGAGCGGCTGGTGAGGGAGGGCGCAGAGAGTTTCCGGGCGCTGGTCGGCCGGCAGCCGGTGCGGTTCATCGCGGTCGACGAGGCGCACTGCATCAGCCAGTGGGGGCACGACTTCCGTCCGGAGTACCGACAGCTGGCGGCGCTGCGGGAGGTCTGGCCCGACGTGAGCCTGCACGCGTTCACGGCCACGGCCACCGTCCGCGTCCGCCGCGACATCGTCCAGCAGCTCGCGCTGCGCGACCCGGTCGAGCTGGTCGGGTCCTTCGACCGGCCGAACCTGCTGTACCGCGTGCTGGCACGGTCCAACCTCAAGAAGCAGATCTCGGAGGTGCTGGCGCGGCACGAGGGCGAGGCGGGCATCATCTACTGCCAGTCGCGGCGCGAGGTGGACGCGCTCGCGGCATGGCTCCGGGACTCCGGTGTTCGGGCCGCGCCGTACCACGCGGGACTCGGCGACGACGAGCGGCACCGGAACCAGGATCTGTTCCTGACAGAAGGCCTGGACGTGGTCGTGGCGACGGTCGCCTTCGGCATGGGCATCGACCGGTCGGACGTGCGGTTCGTCATCCACGCCGGCGCGCCCCAGTCGCTGGAGCACTATCAGCAGGAGTCCGGGCGGGCGGGCCGGGACGGCCTCCACGCCGAGTGCGTGCTGGTCTACTCGGGTGGCGACTTCATTCGGTGGCGTCTCATGTTCGAGAAGAACGGCGAGATGACCGACGCACGACGGGCGCTGCTGCGCGACATGGAACGCTATGCCGCGGCGGTGGGGTGCCGGCATCGTCACCTCGTCGGCTATTTCGGCGAGACCTACCCCCTGGCCGACTGTGGGGCCTGCGATGCGTGCCTGGGTGAGCTGGAGTCGGTGGACGATCCGGTCACGATGGCGCGGAAGGTGCTGTCGGCGGTGGCGCGGGTGGGGCAGCGGTTCGGCGTCGGCCACGTGATCAACGTGTTGCGCGGGCGCGATGCGGGTCTCGTCTCGCAGCGGGGGCACCAGCACCTGAGCGTCTTCGGGCTGCTGGCCGACGCGTCGGCGGACGAGTTGCGGGGGTACATCGATCAGCTCATCGCCCGTGGCCTGCTCCGGCAGACCGACGACGCCTATCCCGTCCTCCAACTGACTCAGGCGGGCGTCGATCTGCTGAAGGATGCGGGCGCCGCGCCGGACCTGGCCCTGGCGCGGCAGAAGAAGCCGCAGAAGGACAGGGCGCCGCGGCGGGCCCGGGGCGACGCGGAGTCGTGGGCCGGCGTCGATCGTGCGCTGTTCGAGCACCTGCGCGCGATGCGGCTGGCGCTCGCGCGCGAGCGCGGCGTGCCGCCGTACGTGATCTTCCACGACGCGACGCTCCGCGACCTCGCGAGGCTGCGTCCGCGCAGTCTGGAAGCGCTGGCGGAGGTCTACGGGCTCGGGGCGCGAAAGATCGACGACCTGGGCGCATCGATCCTCGAGGCGATCCGGACGTACGATGCCGCGCCGAGCGGCGTGACCGGCTAGGGCTCGAAGGTTCAGTCGTCCCCGGTGCTCCAGGGACGGCCGGGCGGCGAGGCCGCGGCCGGGGTCGTGCACGCGTGGGCGGGCTCGCTGAGCAGACCGAACAGGCTGGTGAGGAATGTCACCGCCGAGTTCAGCGCGAGCGCTTCGGTGTCTTCATGCACCGTCAGCGGTCGCCCGTCCGATGCCACGATCGGCCGGCGCTCCGCCCGATCATCCTCGACCACGTCCATCGTGGCCGCGAATCTCCGTAGCGGCCCGCCGGTCGGCCGCACGGTGACGAGACACCGCGCCCGAGCCAGCGCAATCTCATGACAGGCCATGCCTGATGTTGTGGCAAGCCGTGTGCCACGCCCCGATCGCTCCCTCCCTTGATGCAGACCCGGTACCAAGAAAGGCACCGGGAGTCTTTTCCAGAACCGTGCCAGGATTGGGGACTGTAGCCATTGACAATATATGCGATGCGGATATAGTTGGGGCATGGCTTCCGCCTCCGACGTGGACGATCTGCTGCCGCTGCCGACCGCGACGTTTCACATCCTGATGGCGCTGGCGGACGGCGAACGCCATGGCTACGCGATCATCCGGGACGTGGCAGACCGGACGGGCGGGCGCGTCCGGCTGAGCGCCGGGACGCTCTACCGCACCATCCAGCGCCTGCTCGAGCAGGGCCTGATCGTGGAAGTGGCCGAGCGTCCCGCCCCCGAACTCGACGACGAGCGTCGGCGGTACTACCGGCTGCTGCCGTTCGGGCGCGAGGTCGCCGAAGCGGAGACGCTGCGTCTGTCCCAGCTGGTGCGCCTCGCCCGGGCCCGCGGCCTGGCCCCGGGGAGGAGCTGAATGCGCCTCTACCGCGCCCTGCTGCGCCTCTATCCCCGCTCGTTCCGTCACGAATACGGCGTCGAGATGGCGGCGATTTTCGCGGCCCGCCGGCGCGAGGCCGGGAGCATCCCGGCGCGCCTGGCGGTGTGGATCTCGGCGCTGGTCGAGATCGCCGGCAATGCCGCGCGCGTGCACGCGGACCTGCTCCGGCAGGACGCCGTGCAGGTCGCGCGCCTCTTCGCGCGCGCGCCGGGCTTCGTCCTGACGGCCGTCGCGATCGTCGGCCTCGGCATCGGCGCGACGACCGCCGCGTTCTCGGTCACCGACTACGTGCTCTTCCGGCCGCTGCCGTTTCCGGACGCCGGCCAGCTCGTGCGGCTCTGGGAGTCGCGGCCGGGCTACGGGCACATGGAACTCTCGCCGGCGAACATGCGCGACTGGATGGCGCGCCAGTCCAGCTTCACGGCGATGGACGTCTACACCAGCACGGCGGCCAACGTCACCGGAACGGGTGACCCCCGCCGCGTGAGCGGGGCACTGACCGGTGTGACGCTGTTCGACGTGCTCGGCGTCTCGCCGGCGCGCGGGCGCGGGTTCATCGCGGCCGACGGCGTGCTCGAGGCGCCGCCCGTCGTCATCCTGAGCTACGCCTTCTGGCAGACGCGCTACGGCGGCGCGGAGGTGATTGGCCGCGTGATCCGGCTCGACGACGTGCCGCACGAGATCGTGGGCGTGATGCCGGCCAGCTTCGCGTTCCCGAGCCGCCAGACCGAGTTCTGGCTCCCGCTCCGGCTTTCGCCGGAGGCGTTCCAGGATCGCAACGACAACTTCCTCGTCGGCGTAGCCCGCCTGCGCGACGACGTGACGATCGACCGCGCACGCGACGACCTCGGTCGGGTGACCGCGCAGCTCGAAGCCGAGCACCCGGCCGAGAATCGCCAGGCGGGCGCCAACGTCGAGCGACTCCGTGATGGGTTCTCCGATGAGACGCGCAACCTCGTCATCGCGCTGATCGGCGCGGCGGCGTGCCTGCTGGTCATCACGTGCGTCAACCTGGTGAACCTGCTGCTGGCCCGGGTGATGGCGCGACGCACGGAACTCGTCGTCAGGGCCGCGATGGGCGCGGGCCGGGAACGGCTCGTGCGCCAGCTGACCACCGAGACGGTGGCGCTGGCCGCCGTCGGCGGCCTGGTCGGGCTCGGCGTGGCGAGCGCCGCGGTGCCGCTGTTCTCGAGCCTGGTCCCCGTGTCCCTCCCGTTCGCGACGCCGCCGCACCTCGACTGGCGCGTGCTGGCGTTCGCCGCCGCGCTCACCCTGGCCACCGGCCTCGCGACCGGCATCCTGCCGCTGCTCGGTCCGCGGCAGGCGGACTTCACGATCCTGCGGGAGGGCGGTCGCGGGGGCGGCGGTGCGCGCGAGCGCGTGCGAGCCGGCCTCGTCACCGTGAGTCTCGTGAGCTCGGTGGTGCTGCTCGTCGGCGGCGGCCTGCTGCTGCGCGCGATCTGGGCCGTCCAGTCGATCGACCCCGGCTTCCGGACCGACGGCGTGCTGACCATGCGCACCGCGCTCCCGGTCCCGAAGTACGCGGATACCGAACGCCGCATCCGCTGGATCACCGACGTCGTCGACGGGATCCGCGCGATTCCCGGCGTCCGCAACGCGGCCTACACCAGCTTCCTGCCCATGGTGATGGGCGGCGGGATCTGGCCCGTCGTCATGGACGGGGACGAGGTCGCCCGGCAGCAGGGGCAGGTCGCCAGCCTGCGCTTCGTCACGCCCGGCTACTTCGACACGCTCGGGATTCCGCTGCTGCAGGGCCGCGACGTGAGCGCCCGCGACACGCTCGATCAGCCAGCGGTCGCGGTCGTCAGCCGTGCCTTCGCCGAGCGCTACTGGCCCGGCGAACCCGCGCTCGGCCGGCGCTTCACGTTCGCGTTCACGGAACGGGAAGTGGTGGGCGTCGTCGGCGACATCCGGGTCCGTGGGTTCGAGGAGCCCAGCGAGCCGCAGGTCTACCTGTCGGCCGCGCAGCAGCCGGGCGACTCGCTGTCGTTCTACATGCCGAAGGACCTCGCCGTGCGCGTCGAGGCCGGCGGCGACACGGTGATTCCCGCCGTGCGCCGGGTCATCGCGCAGGCGGATGCGGACCAGCCCATCTCGGACGTGCGGTGGATGTCCGACGTCGTTGCGGGGGAGACGGCGTCGCGCGTCGTGCAGTTTCGCGTGATTGCCGCATTCGCCGGCGTGGCGCTCCTGCTGGCCGGCGTCGGGATCCACGGCCTGCTCGCGTACGTCGTCTCTCAACGCCATCGCGAGATAGGCGTGCGCATGGCGCTCGGGGCCCAGCGCTCGGAGATACTCGCCATGGTGATGCGGCGGGCCGCCTGGCTGGCCGTCGCGGGCGTGGGGGCGGGCGTGATCATCGGCTACGGCGCGGGCCGCTCCCTCGAGTCGGTGCTGGCCGGCGTGCCGGCGAACGATCCGGCGACGTACCTGACGGCTGCCCTGGTCGTGGCGCTGGTCGCGCTGGCCGGCGCGCTGGTCCCGGCGCTCCGCGCGACCCGCGTCGATCCGGTGCGGGCCATGCGGGCCGAGTAGCCACTGGCTCGTCGAGGGGCCGAACACCGACATCGGGAGGGGACGCCGCGTCTGCGCCCGGCGACGGTCGCCGGCACGCGCGGCGGCGCGGGGGGCCGGACGGCCGCGGCGGTCGTCATCGCCGGCTGGCGGAACCTTTGCAGTACACTGCCGAGGTCCGTGTCTTCCAGGATGTTTCGATGACGCTCGCGGGTCGGCTGGTGCCGGCGCACGCCGCGCGCGCGGCGTGTGTGGCCGTGCTGCTGGCCGTCGCCGGCACCCTCGTGGTGACGGCGCAGACCTCGCCGCCGCCCCAGGCCCAGCAGCGGCCGCCCGTGTTCCGGGGCGGCGCCAACTTCGTCTACGTCGACGCCTACCCGCGCCGCGACGGCCGTGTCGTCGAGGGCCTGACCGAGCAGGACTTCCAGGTCCTCGAGGACGGTGTTCCGCAGAAGCTCGAGAGCCTGCAGTTCATCCGCGTCGAGCCCACGCCCGACGCCGAGCGGCGCGACCCGAACAACACGCGCGAGATGCTCGCGCAGGTGGCCGACCCGACGCGTCGCGCGTTCGTCGTGTTCCTCGACTACCTGCACGTCACGGTCGCCGGCTCGCACGACATCCGGCTGCCGCTGACCAGGACGCTCAACCGCATCATTGCCCCGAACGACCTGTTCGCGGTGACGACCCCGAACGAGCGGGCCACCCAGGTCACGTTCGGGCGGCGGACGCTCAGCGTCGAGGACCAGCTCGCGCGCAACTGGCCGTGGGGCGCCCGCGACTCGATTCTCACCGACCGCCTGGATCCGATGGAGGAGCTGCTTCGGTCCTGCTTCCAGTACCAGCCGGCGGACGCCAGCGGCGGTCCGATGAAGGACTGGCTCGTCACCGATCAGGACGGCGCGCGCATGCGGCTCGACCTGCTGCTCATCCAGCGTCGTCGCGAGGACCGCACGCTCACCAGCCTGGAACAGCTCATGGACTACTTGGGCACGATCCGCGAGGCCCGGACGGTCATGCTGATCGTCAGCGACGGGTGGCGGCTGTTCGGCCCGGACCGGGGGCTCGCCGAGCAGGCGACGCGCGCGCAGTCGGGAGCCGGGATCATGACCCGCGGCGGGCAGTTGCAGCCGGCCGGCGGGCGCGGCGGCCTCGGCGATCCGGGCGCCTGCGGCCAGGAACTCCTGCGGCTGGCGGACCTCGACGACCAGTACCGCTTCCGTGAACTGCTGACGCGCGCCAACCGGGCCAACGTCAGCGTGTGTCCGATCACGCCCGGCGGCATCGCGGCGTTCGACACGTCGATCAGCGAGCCGGCCCTGACGATGTCCGATCCGACGCAATCGGCGCTGCTCGCCGAACAGCGCCGCGTCGGCGCGCGCGTGAGCGGGCTGCAGACCATCGCGGAGAACACCGACGGCGTCGCGATCGTGAACACGAACGACCTCGACGAGGGCCTGGCGCGGATCGTCAACGACGTCTCCGCGTACTACCTGCTGGGGTATTACTCGACGAACACGACGTTCGACGGCAAGTACCGGAAGATCGAGGTGACGGTCGGCGCGCCCGACGTCGAGGTGAAGGCGCGACGCGGATACTACGCGCCGGACGAGAAGGCGCGGGCCGCGGCGGCGGCGGCGCCGGCCGAGGCCGTCGGGGGACTGGCGCCCGAGGCGGAGGCGGCGCTCGGCGCCCTCGGGCGGCTGCGGCCGGATGCGGAGATTTTCACGCGCGCGCTGTCGACGGGCGACGCCGTCTGGGTCACCGCCGAGCTCGGGCGCGTGGGGCGCGGCCGTACGTGGGCCGGATCGGGCGCGACCGCGCGCATCACGATCACCACGGACGCGGGCGACGTCGTCGGCGAGTGGACGGGCGCCATCGCCGCCAACACGCGTGGCGCGCTGGCGCACGTGGCGGTGCCGGCGGGGACGAACGGGCCTTTCAAGGCGACGGTGGCGATTGGCGAGGGGATCGATCGCATCCAGGACCAGGTGGCCGTCGACCCGCCGCCCGACGGCGTGGTCGGGCCGGCGCTCATCTACCGCGCCCGGCCGTCCGCCCGCTCGGCGCTCTACCCGGTCGCCGACCAGCAGTTCCGGCGCACCGAGCGCGTGCACGTGGAGTGGCTGCTCGGCGGCGCGCTCGACGACCGCACGGCCAGGTTGCTCGGCCGCGACGGCCAGCCGCTGCCCGTGCCGGTGACGCTGACCGAACGCGCGGTCGATGGCGCGACCCGCCTGGCGGCCGACCTCAACCTGCAGCCGCTCACCGACGGTGACTACTTCATCGAGCTCACCGCGCAGGTCGCCGGCGCCACGGTCCGGCGCTGGGTGGCGATCAAAGTGAGCAACTGACGACACGCCATGCCGACGCGACACGAGCGCGGGAGCGTCCGGCGCGATGCGCGCGCGTGGGGCCCTCTCGTCGTCGCGCTCGGCCTGGCCGCTCTGGCGTCGGTGGCGGGCCTCGCGGCGAGGCAGACGCGGACGCCGCCGCGCGAGCAGCAGCCGGTCTTCCGCGGCGGCGCGAACTTCGTGCACGTGGACGTCTATCCGCGCGCCGACGGTCGTCCGATCGAGGACCTCACCCAGGCCGACTTCGAGATTCTCGAGGACGGCAAGCCGCAGGCCATCGAGACGTTCGAGCTCGTCCGCGCGCCGCTCATGACGCCCGAAGCCGCGCGCCGCGATCCCGCCACGGTGCTCGACAGCCGGGTCCAGGCGGCTGACCCCACCAATCGCGTCTTCGTTTTCTACCTCGACGGCAGTCACCTCGACATGGAGGCCGCGCGACGCGCGCGTGGGCCCCTGCGCGAGTTCGCCGGGCAGCTCATCGGCCCGTCCGACCTGCTCGCGGTCATGACGCCCGGGCTCCCGCTGGCCGACCTGACCTTCGGTCGCCGCCTGGAGGTCGTCGACGACGCCCTCGAGGACTACTGGCGGAGCGTGAACGCGGCGCCGACGAGGAACCGATACCAGCCGGATCCGGGTTCGCCCTATCAGGACTTCCTCTACACCTGCTACATCGGGCGCACCGACCAGATCGAGGTCAACCAGGACATCGTCGCGTCGCTGCTCGAGCGCGCGAGGTCCGAGCGCGCCCTCGAGGACCTGCGGACGCTGGTGTCCGGTCTCGGCGCG
This sequence comes from Vicinamibacterales bacterium, assembly GCA_041394725.1. Classification (GTDB taxonomy): domain Bacteria; phylum Acidobacteriota; class Vicinamibacteria; order Vicinamibacterales; family SCN-69-37; genus JAWKHR01. Next base: position 56,961 of record JAWKHR010000016.1, read on the forward strand.
ATGCGCGAGGCGCGCTCGAACGTGCTGGTGATCTCGAGCGGCTGGCGGATGCCGGGTGCCTCGACCCGCCTCCATCGGTACCTGTGGAACGAGATCCCGCAACCCGGGGTGACACCACTCGGGCGCCTCACGGTCGGCGCCACCCAGCCGGGCCAGCCGACGCACGCGGCGTGCGACCAGGAGATGCAGCGGCTCACGAGCCTCGACTTCAGGGGGCCGCAGACCGAGGTCATCGAGGCCGCGAAACGCGCCAACGTCGGGATGTACTTCGTCGATCCCGGCGGCCTGGCCATCTACGACGCGGGGCCGGCCGACGAGGGCCTGAGCACGGCGGAGGTGATGGGCCGGCAGCAGGCGCTCCGCGAGCTCGCGGACCAGACCGGCGGCCGCACGGTCGCGCTGACGATGGACATCCGGGCGCCGCTCCGTGAGATCGCGCGCGACCTGTCCTCGTACTACCTGCTCGGCTACTACTCGACGAACGGCACGTTCGACGGCAGATTCCGCCGCATCGAGGTGAAAGTGCGGCGCCCGGACGTGCAGGTGCGGGCGCGCCAGGGGTACTACGCGCCGTCCGAGGCCGAGTTGCGGCGGCTGGAGATGGACGAGGCCCGGCGCGGCGCGGGCCGGCCGGCCGCTGAACTCGAGGCCGCCTTCGAGGTGCTGGCGTCGAGAGCGCGCGGGCTGCCGCTCTTCGGGCGCGGCGTCGCGTTGCCCGGCCGCCTCGTGCTGGCCGCCGAGGTGCCGGCCGACCAGGCGCGACAGTACGTCCCCGAGGGCGGCACGCTCACCTGGCAGATCCGCGAGGGTGACCAGGGCGACACGCGCGAGGTCGAGACCCGGGTCGTGCCCGGCACGCGGGGTGCCTCGGCGGAGGTGCCAATCCCGCCCGGCGAAACCGGACCCTGGACCGTCCGGGTCGATCTCGCGGGGGCGGAGAAGACGCGCACCGAGTTCGCGGTCTCGCCGGTCTCGACCCTCCTGCTGGGCGATCCGATCATCTACAGGCGGGCCCGCACCGCGCGCGGCGCGCCGGAGGCGATGGCGGATCTCTTCGTGCGGCGCACGGACCGCATCCGCGTCGAGTGGCCGCTGGCGCGCGCGGTCGAGACGCAGGAGGCGCACCTGCTGGACCGCCAGTCCGCCGCGCTGCCGGTCGACCTGCGCCTGAGCGAGCGCAGCGACGCGGCCGGCCGGTTCCTCGTCCTCGACCTGCCGCTGGCGGCGCTCGCGCCGGGCGACTACGCCGTGCAGGTCGACGTCGCCGCGGGTGGCGACCGGATGACGCACGCGGTCGCCTTCAGGGTCGTGCGGTGAGTTGGCGACCGACGTCCGCGGCGACGGCGCTCGCGGGAGTGGCCTGGTGGCCCGTCGCGGCGACGCTGGCGTCGGTCGCCGGGCTCGGCGCGGTGATCGGAGCGACGCCGCCGGCCGCGCCGGCACAGCAGGTCGCGGCCCAGAATCCGCAGGATCGCCCCGTCTTCCGCGGCGGCGCCAACTTCGTCTACGTCGATGCGTATCCGCGCAACCGGGACGGGTCGGTGACGGCGCTGACCCGCGACGACTTCGAGATCCTCGAGGACGGCGTGCCCCAGACGCTGGACACGTTCGAGTTCGTCCAGGTCCCGACCTTCGCCGACGACGCGCGGCGTGACCCGTCCTCGGTCGACGACGGCTGGCGGCAGGCGGCCGATCCCCACAGCCGGCTGTTCCTCATCTACCTGAACCCGGTGCGGATCACCCGCGAGGGGCTGGAGCACGCGCGCCGGCCGGTCGTGCAGTTCCTGCAGCGGGCCATCGGTCCGCGCGACCTGTTCGCGCTGCTGACGCCCGACATGACGTTCGACGAGCTCACGTGGTCGCGGTCCACGCTCTCGGCCGAGGACGAGATCGCGCGATTCTGGGCGCGCCAGATCGACGACGCGATCTCGCCGGGGTACGAACCGCGATCGCGGCACGAACAGTTCATCTACGACTGCTTCATCGGGCGCACGGGCAACCCGGAGCAGAACGAGGGCATCGTGTCGGCCCTGGTCGCGCTCTGGCGCAAGGAGCTGATGCTCCAGACACTCAGGACCGTGACCGACGGCGTGGCCAGCGTCCGCGACCAGCGGTGGACGATCCTGCTCGTGACGGGCGGCTTCACGATGGACGCGCAGCCCTCGCTCAGGCGCTGGGCCTGGGGTGAAGTGCCGAAGCCGGAACAGGGCGTCAGTGGACTCCTGACGCTCGCGTCGCGCCGGCAGCCGCTGGCGCCGGGCAACATGGCCGCCTGCGACGGCGAGTTGTTCCGCCTCGCCGAGAACGACTACCGGACGATGACGACCGAGCTCATCGACGCGGCGAAGCGCCACAACGTCGTGATTCACGTCTTCGATCCGTCCGGCATGTCGGTGCTGGACGGCGGCTTCGACTACGTCCGCCGGTTCTACGAGTGGCCCCGGGCACTGGCCGACAACACAGGCGGCGAGTCGATCCTCGCCGCGGCCGAGGGCGAGCAGATCCTCCAGCGGGTCGCCCGCGACCTGTCGAGCTACTACCTGCTCGGCTACTACTCGACCAACGGCAGCTTCGACGGCAAGTACCGTCGCATCCAGGTCCGCGTGAAACCAGAGGGGGTGTCGATCACCGCGCGTCGCGGTTACCTCGCGCCGACCGATGCCGACCGGCGCGCCGCCGAGGCGGCCACGGCCGCGCCCGCGGCCGCCGCGCCGATGCCCGCGCCGCCGTCGGCGGCGGCCGAGGCTCTGGCCCGGCTCGCCGGACTCGCCGGCCGCGACCTGACGGCGCGCGTCGTGCTGCGGGACGACACGCTGGTGATCGCGGCGGAACTCGCCACCCGGCTGGCCCCGACGGAGCGGGACGCCGGTGAGATCGTCGTGGACCTCGAAGGGGAAGGGCAGCCGGCCGGGACGCGTCGGATGCCCGTGGCGTCCGGGACGCGAGGCGTCCAGATGACGTGGCCCGTCGGGTCGGCGCCCGGGCCATTCCGCGTCCAGGTGCACGTCGAGACCCCGGCAGGCGGGGTGAGCGACCGCGTCGACGTCACGCGCGACGCCGGCCTCTCCGGCGCGCCGCTGGTCTTCCGCGCCACGCCCTCGGCCAGATCCGCGCTCATCCCGGTCGCGGCGTTCCAGTTCCGGCGTACCGAGCGGCTGCACGTCGAATGGCCGCCGTCCGACGGGGACCTCGACGCCCGGGTTCTCGGTCGCGACGAGGCGCCGCTGCCGCTTCAGGTGAGAATGGATCGGAACGGGCCGGGCTGGGATGGCCGGCCGGCCACGACGGTGGACGTGCTGCTGTCGTCGCTCGCGACCGGCGACTACGTGCTCGAACTGGTCTCACCATCCGGCGGGGGCGGAGAGCGCCGGTTGATCGCCTTCAGCGTGACGCGTTGACATCGAGGGAACCCGCGACGTGACCATCGTGCTGCTGCTCTTCGCGCTGTGTTCGGCGGCGCCCCCCCAGTCGCCGCGCGAGCAGGTGCGGACCCTGATCGAGGAGTTCGAGGCCGCGCTCGACGCGCCGAAGGACCTGGCGCAGGCCACGCGTCTCGAGGGCCTGCTGGCGCGGATCGAGGCCTACACGCGCGTCGAGCCCGAGTTCCTCGACGAGCACCTGATGGTCAACGCCCGCATGCTGGCCTGGTATCGGGGCGTGGACGTCCGTCCCGACGTGATCATCGCGCACGCGATGACGCTGGTGAACGCCGAGCGGCAGGTGGTCCCGGATGCCCGCGCCGCGTCGCCGCGGTCGCCGGTCGGCGATCCGACCCGCGGTCCCGACCCCGTCGCACGGCCGGTCGCCGGCCGGACCGACGACGTCGAACGGCGTCGGGAACTGCGGAAGAAATACGCGGAGGACTTCGTGCTCGCGTACCTCGACCTGGCGCGCGCGCTGGAACGGGCCGGCCGCGTGCCGGAAGCCCTCCGCTGGCTCGACGTCGGCGAGAGCCGGGTGTTCGACCTCCCCGACGCCCTGCCGCGCATTCGCGCGGAGCGGGCGCGTCTTCGTGGCTGAAGGAGCATCCATGCGCCGGTTGCTGTCGGTGGCCGTTCTGGCCGTGACCCTGGCCTCGTGTCATCCGCGGGGCCCGATTGCCACCCCGCCAGCGGCCGGTCCTCCCGCGGGGGCGCCGGCCGCCGCGGCGACTGCCGAGCCGCCGGGCATCACCTGGGTGCGGTCGTCCGCCGAGTACGAGGCAGCGACGCGCCAGGCCTACCGGATCGCGGGGGAAAAGGTGGCGGCGGCCGCCGCCGGCCGCGCGCCCGGCACCTGGGCGGTGGTGCTCGACGCGGACGAGACGGTCATCAGCAACGTCGTGTACCAGGCCGAGCGGGCGCGGGCGGGGATGGGCTACACGGCCGAGAGCTGGGACGCGTGGGTGCGGCGCGAGGCGGCGACGCCGGTGCCTGGCGCGGCGGAGTTCCTCGCGGACGTCCGCGCACGTGGCGGCCGGATCGCCATCGTCACGAACCGCCTGGGCTCGCAGTGCGCGGCGACCGAGGCCGTGTTCCGGCGCGACGCGCTGGTGTTCGATGCCATGCTGTGCCGGCCCGACGGCGCGCCGTCGGACAAGGCCCCGCGCTTCGACGCGGTGGCGGCCGGCGCGACGAGCGGCGGCCGGCCGGTGGAGATCCTCGCGTTCCTCGGCGACAACATCCTCGATTTTCCGGGGCTCCAGCCCTCGGCCCGCGGCACGGGCGCGGACGGGTTCGCGTCCTTCGGCGAGCGCTACTTCCTGCTGCCGAATCCCATGTACGGCAGCTGGCAGTGAGGGCGGCCGCCCTCGGCAAGTGGCGTTCCGGCCCGGAAACCGGACCGTCCGGCGCCTGCCGGCTTGCCGGAACCGTCGCCGGAGGGGCAGACTGGTAACGTGGCCATCCTCACTCGTCCCCGATCCGCGACCGCCTGGCGCACGTGGCTCCTCGTCGTCGCCTGTCTGCTCTTCGTGCCCGCCGCGGGCGCCCGGGCGCCATTGCTCAGCAAGGTCCTGCCGAACGGGCTCGAGGTCATCGTCCTCGAGGACCACGCGGTGCCCGTGGTCACGGTCGAGCTGGCCGTCCGGAACGGCTCGTTCACGGAGCCGCCGGAGCTGAACGGCCTCTCGCATCTCTACGAACACATGTTCTTCTCGCCGAACCAGGCGATGATCGACGGCCGCAGCGACAGCACGGACACGAGCCGGCTGGGCATCTCGTTCAACGGCACGACGCGCGAGGAAGTCGTCGAGTACTACTTCACGACGACGTCGCCGAACTTCCGGGCGGCGGCGCAGGTGCTGCGGGACTCGGCCATCGAGCCGGCGTTCCTCGAGCGCGCGTTCGCCCGCGAGCGCGAGGTCGTCGTCGGCGAGATCGACCGGCAGGAGTCGAACCCGTTCGGCGTGCTGGGCAAGACCCTGTCGGACATGCTCTTCTACAAGTACCCGACGCGGAAGCAGCCGGGCGGCACGCGCGAGACGGTGCGCGGCGCGACGACCGACATGATGCGGCTCATCCAGAACCGCTACTACGTGCCCAACAACTCCGCGGTCATCGTCGCGGGCGACGTCCGGGCCGACCTGGCCTTCAGCACGATCGAGGAGATGTTCGGGGGGTGGCCGAGGCGGGCGGTGGACCCGTTCGTCGAGTTCCCGATGGTCGAGCACCCGCCGCTCGCGGGGAGCGAGGCGAAGATCCTGACGGGGCCGGTCCAGAACATCGTCCTCGAGTTCGGCTGGCAGGGGCCCTCGGTCGGCAAGGACGACGCGGGGACGTACGCGGCCGACGTGTTCTCGTTCATTCTCAGCCAGCCCGACTCGCGGTTCCAGCGCGCGCTGGTGGACTCGGGCCTGGCGGCGGGCGTGGGCTTCGGGTACTACACGCAGCGCAACGTCGGGCCGATCACGCTGCTCCTGCAGACGACGCCCGACCGCGCGCACGCGGCGATCGACGCGGTGAACCGGGAGATCTCGCACTTCGCGGATCCGGACTACTTCACCGACGACGAACTGCAGCACGCCAAGGCGCTGCTCGAGGCCGACGACCTCTTCTCGCGCGAGAAGCTCTCGGAGTACGTGCACACGGTCGCGTTCTGGTGGTCGTCGGCCGGCACGGAGTACTTCCGCGGCTACCTCGGGCGCCTGCGGGCGGTCACGCGCAGGGACATCGACAGCTACCTGCACCGGTACATCCTGGGCGCGCCGCGCGTGGGCGTCGCGCTCCTCTCGGAGGACGCGTTGAGCACCTCGAAGCTGAAGGAAGCGGACCTGCTTCCGGGGAAGTCGTCGTGAAGGCGCCGCGGATCGGCGTCGCGGCGTTGGCCGGCCTCCTGAGCCTCGGGGCCATCGGGCCGGTGGCGGCGACCGCGCCGTCGCAGGCGGCGGCCCTGGCCCAGGCGGCCGGCGCGGTGGACCCGGCCGTCGCGCAGTTCGAGGTGAACGGGCTCGAGGTGATCCTCAAGTCGCGCCCGGGCAGCCAGACGGTCGCGGCGGGCCTCTTCATCAAGGGCGGCTCGCAGAACGTCACGCCGGCCACCGCCGGCCTCGAGGCGCTGATGCTCGACGTGGCCACCGAGGCCAGCGAGCACTACCCGCTCGCGCAGTTCCGCCGCGAGCTGGCGCGCACCGGCACGGTCGTCTCGTCGGGCATCAACTACGACTACTCGGCGTTCACGCTCGGCTGCACGCGCGACCACTTCGACAGCGCCTGGGCCCTGTTCACCGACGCCGCACTGCACCCCAGCTTCCTCGCGAGCGACTTCACGCGCGTGCGGGACCGGCGGCTGGTCGGTCTCGAAGGGGCCGACGACGTGGCGGAGGGCGCGCTGGCGACGCTCATGAGCGACGTGATCTACGCCCATCATCCGTACGCGGCCGATCCCAGCGGCACGCTGGAGTCGGTGCGGTCGCTGACCGTGGACGACATGAAGGCGCTGCACAAGCGCCTCATGGTCACCTCGCGGCTGTTGCTCGTGATGGTGGGGGACCTGACCCCCGCCGACGTCCGCGCCAAGGTGCAGGCGGCGTTCGGGGCGGTGCCGAAGGGCGACTATCGGTGGGCGCCGCCGCCGACGCTCGCGTTCGACGCGCCCACCGTGCTGGTGCGGTCGCGCGACCTGCCGACGAACTACATCCAGGGCGTCTACGGCGCGCCGTCGCCGGCCTCGGAGGACCTCGACGCGATGCGCATCGCGAACGCCGTGCTGCGCGGCCGCGTCTTCGACGCCGTTCGGACGCGACGAGCCCTGTCCTATGCGCCGGACGCGTTCCTCTCCAGCCAGGCCGCGAACATCGGCGGCGTGTCGGTCACGGCCGTGGACGTGAACCAGACGGTCTCGGTCATGCTGCGTGAGATCGACCGGCTGCGGACGCGCGAGGCGCCCGACGAGGAGGTCCACGACACGATCCGGCAGTTCCTGACGACGTACTACGTCGGCCAGGAGACCAACGCCGCGCAGGCGGGGACGCTCGCGAATGCCGAGCTCATCGGGTCCGGCTGGAAGTCGGCCGAGACGCTGCTCGACCGGATCACGGCGGTCACCCCGGCCGACGTGCGCCGCGTGGCGGCGCGCTACATGCGGAACCTGCAGTTCGTCGTGCTCGGTCCCGCCACCGACGTGGACAAGTCCATCTTCCTGCAGGGCGGCGGGCTCGTGCCGGCCGGCGCTCCGGCGGCACCCGTGTTCGCGTTCCCGCCCCCGCGGGTGGCCGTGGCGGCGGCCGGAGCGCGCTAGGCGTGCTGGGGCAGCTCGAGGCGCTGCTCGATCCGGGCGACATCCAGGCGGCCGTCCTCGTGGCGATCCCGCGCGTGCTCGCGGCGATCGTCGTCCTCCTCGTCTTCTGGGGCCTCAAGCGCGTCACGCAGCCCGCGCTCCAGGCGGCGCTGCGGCGCGGTGGCCTCGACGAGGCGCTCGTGCGCCTGCTCGCGCGCAACGTCTACGGCGGCGCGCTGATGGTGGTCGGGATCGTCATGGCCGCCGGCCAGCTCGGCATCAACGTCACCGCGGCGCTTGCGAGCATCGGCGTGGCGGGCATCGCGGTGGGGTTCGCGGCCCAGGACTCGCTCGCGAACATGATCGCGGGCTTCACGGTCTTCTGGGACAAGCCCTTCCGCGTGGGGGACGTCGTCGAGGTCGCCGACGAGTACGGGAAGGTCGTGGAGATCACCTTGCGGTCCACGCGGATCCGCACGCTCGACAACACCTACGTGGTCATCCCCAACAAGACGATCATCGACAGCGTGCTCGTCAACCACTCCAAGCATGGCGAGATGCGGGTGAACGTGCCGATCGACATCGCCTACAAGGAGTTCATCCCGAAGGCCCGTGAGGTGCTGCTCGCGGCCGCCGCGGGCGTCCCGGGCGTGATGACAGATCCGGCGCCGGACGTCATCGTGAAGGAGCTGGCCGGGTCCGGCGTCAGCCTGCAGGTCCGTGTGTGGGTGCGCGACGCCGAGCGGGCCAAGCCGGTGTTCTTCGCCGTGCTCGAGGCCTCGAAGCTGGCGTGCGACGCGGCCGGCATCCAGATCCCGTTCCCGCACCTGCAGCTGTTCGTCGAGAACGTCGAGCAGCGCGTGCTCGACCACACCGAGGCAGTCGCCTCCCGCCTGATCGGCCGCGGCGGCGCCTCCCGCAACTGATCCCCTGCCGTCGGCCGTGGACGGCCGGCGGACCGCCTACTGAATCGTCTGGGTCGGGACCTGGAAGAGCTCGGCGCGTGCCGGCGCCAGCGCGGCGAGGTCCGCTCCCTCCGCCGGCACATCGGGGCGCCCGACCGGGGCCGGGACGGCGGCGGCCTGGCGGGGTGGTGGCAGCCATGTGCTCGGTCGTCCCAGCAGCAGGGTCGCCCGGTCGGCCGACATCGGGCGCGCGAACTGGTACCCCTGGCCGAGCTCGCACCCGAGCTGGGCGAGCTGGGCGCACTGGGCGGCGGTCTCGACCCCCTCGGCCGTGACGGTCAGTCCCAGCTGGCCGGCCAGCGTGACGATCGCGCTGAGGATGGCGGGCTGCCGGCGGGTCCGGCTCAGGAACGACCGATCCAGCTTGATGCCGGAGATCGGCAGCTCGTGCAGGCACGACAAGGACGAGTAGCCGGTGCCGAAGTCGTCGAGGACGATCCGCAGGCCGGCCTCGCGGGCGCGTTCGAGCGCGGTGATCGTCCGCGCGTAGTCCTGCATCGCGGCCGACTCGGTGATCTCCAGCACGATCTGGCCGGGCTCGAGGCCGGCGTCGTCGATCAGGCGGAGCAGCGACTGCAGGAACTCGGGATCGAGCACCTGCTGCGCGGCGAAGTTGATGTTGACCGACAGCTCCGGCCCGCTCGGGCGCGCCGACTGCCACTCGCCGAGCTGCCGGCAGACCTCGGCGAAGAACCGCCGGCCCACCGGCATGATCAGGCCCTCCGCCTCGAGCACGGAGATGAACTCGCTCGACGCGATCACGCCGCGGGACGGATGCTGCCAGCGAAGCAGCGCCTCGAAGCCCGCGAGCTCGCCGGTGACCAGGTTGACGATGGGCTGGTAGTAGGGGAGGAACTCGCACCGCTCGACGGCGAGGCGCAGTTCCGAGTCGAGCTGCTGCCGGCTCTGCACCTGCTGGTGCAGCGAGGTGTCGAAGAGCTCGGCGCGCGACTTGCCGAGCGACTTCGCGCGATACATCGCGAGGTCGGCCTCGCGCAGGATGTCCTCGGGGCCGGCGCAGTCGGCGGATCCGAGGGCGACGCCGACGCTCGCCGACACGACCGCGCGCCGGCCGCTGAGGTCGAACGGCTGGCCGAAGAGCGCCTGCACGAGCTGGGCGACGTGCATCGCCTCCGACTGGCCCTGCACCTCGTCGAGCAGGATGACGAACTCGTCTCCGCCGAGGCGGGCCAGCAGGTCCCCGGGCGGACGCGGCAGATGCGACGGCCGCGGGAACAGGTCGGCCCGGCGCAGCAGGCCCTGCAGCCGGCCCGCGGCGGCCTGCAGGAGCTCGTCGCCCGCCTGGTGTCCGAGCACGTCGTTGACCTGCTTGAACCCGTCGAAGTCGATGAAGAGCACCGCGAACCGGCTGTGCGACGCCCGGCGGCAGCGATCGATCGCGCGCTCGATGGCGTCGTGCAGCAGGAGCCGGTTGGGGAGCCCGGTGAGGACGTCGAGGCCCTTGTGCTGGCGCGCGACGCGGAGCTTCTCCTGCTCGTCGCCGATGCGCCGCAGGTAGGCGCGGTACCCGAGGAAGGTCAGCAGGAAAGGCGTGGTGACCAGGATGGCCGTCAGGAAGCCGCTGCGGTCGATGACCACGGCGCCGCCGCCCACGATGGCGGCCGAGATGAAGTAGCTCGGCCCGCTCAGCAGGAAGTCGCGTTGCCAGACGTCCGCGACGCGCTGGCCGGTGGCCAGCGCAATCGCGCCGGCGACCAGGCCCGTGTTGGCCAGGAAGTACGCGAGCGCGGCGCCGGCGAGCGGCGCGGCCAGCGGATGCGCGACCGGGCTGCCGGGTGTGCCGCCGAGCGACGCGAAGGTCAGGCCGGCGGCCTCGACCGTGAGGACGCCGCACGCCACGCTGAACAGCCGCCGGCGGAGGTCCATCGGCGTGCGTCGTTCCAGCCGGTAGGTGCACTGCGTCCAGATGCCCGCCGCCACGGCGATGGCCGTGGCGTGCGGCCCGACCGAAACCAGGCCGAGGAACCCGACCGCATAGCCGAGCGTCATCGTCGCGCTGTCCTGCGACAGCCGCAGGTCCAGCTTGAAGAGGGACGTCAGGATCGCGAGCGCCACCAGGCCGCCCAGCCAGACCGGATCGGCCTGCATCGCCCGGGGCGCCACGCCGACGAGCACCAGGCCGCCGGCCGCCATCACCAGGTTCGTGTAGAGGTGCAGCCACCGCTCGGGGCGGTTCTCGGTGGGCAGGATCGCCGCGCGGGCCTCGTCGGCCCATCGCAGCGGGGTGGCCACCATGGGGGCCCAGTCGCGCCTCGGCATCAGAATCGGTTCCACGGCGCCGGCTGCGGCGCCTTCCGTCAGGACAGGAGCAAGGGGCGTACCCGCGGGACCTGTGCCCGTAAACGACTGTCAATGCAGGGGGATTTGGCGCCCGCCTCCCTCGCGGACGGCCGGACCCCCGAATTGGCGATCCCGGACCGCCGAAAAAGCGGTGCAGCCGGAGCCATCGCGGCCGATTACCCCTGCGATGAACCACCTGCTGCCGTGGCTGACCGACCACGTGCGCGGCGCCGCTGAGAAATGCGGCGCGCTGGGCGCGTCGGTCTACGTCCCGACCCCGTGGAATCCTTCCGAGCCTGGCATTCTCGTGCACGTGGGCGACGCGGCGCCGCTGCCCGAGATGTCGAGCCTGGAGGGCGCGGCCGGCTTCGCACAGGAGGCCGCGGCCGGCCTCGGCCCGCCGGATGGCCAGGGCGGCGCGGCGGCCGCGGTGCTCCCCAGCGCGGTTCCGGAGGGCTGTTATCTGCCCATTCCGCTGCTGGCCACGCTCTGGCACCGTGGCACGATGGCCGCCGGGCCCGAACCGGGGGCTGGTCGATCACGTCGCCTGGCGGACCGGCTGGGCGGACCGCCCATCGTCGGCTGGCTGGGCCTGCGCTTCGCCGAGGCCCCGAAGCCGGTCGAAAACGCGCGCGGCTGGCACTCGCTGCTGGAACTGGCGAGCGCGCTCGCGTCCACCTACGTCTGCTTCTACGGCATCCTGACCGACCCGGTGACGGGCCTGCCGGGGCGCGCCGAGCTGAACGGCATGCTCCGCGCCGAGCTGGACCGCGCCCACGCCAACCGCCTGCCGTTCTCGCTGCTGTTCGTGAAACTCGAACAGCTCGACGACGTCAACGAGCGGCTGGGGCGGCGGATGGGCGACGCGGCCCTGCGCGAGTTCCTGGACGAACTGCACGACACGCTGCGCCGGTCGGACACGGTGATGCGCTACGGTGCGTCGGTCTTCGCCCTGCCGCTGCGCGACGTCACCTCGAGCGGCGCGATGGTCGTGGGCGAGAAGATCCAGCGCCGGATGGGGCGGCGTGTCTTCCTCGACGGTGCCGTGCACCTGCCGTGCGCGGTTGGCATCGCGTCCTGCGACGGGCTGGACGACCCGCCGCTCCAGCCACTCGACCTGCTCCGGCGCGCCGACCAGGCCCTCTCGGCGTCCCAGCGCGGCGGGGCCTCGCAGGTGGTGCTGTGGCGCGCCGACGGCGAAGTCGCCACGACCGCGCACCTCGATCCGCTCCTCGGGGTCTTCACCGGGCAGACCGAGCAGGACTACCGGAACATGCGCCTGCTGTGGGACGTGCTGCAGGCGGTCTCGCGGGCCACGGGCGCCGAACTCGCCGAGGCCGTGGTCGCCCGGCTGTTCGCCCTGTTCCGTGCGACCCGCGTCGCGCTGCTCGAACCGGCCGCCGACCGCGGCCTGACGCTCACGGTCGGCCAGCAGCGGCTCGCGGACTCTGGCGACGTGCGGCCGATGTCGGGCGCCGACCTCACCGCCCATGAGCTGCGGCTCATCGAGGCCGCCGTCGACGGGCTCGCGTCGCGACGCGAGCGCATCGAGGCCGACGCCGCGGCCGGAACATCGGCCACGCTGGCCGTCGCGGTGCCGTTGCTGATCGACGGCCGGGCGCTCGGCGCGCTCTACCTCCGCGGCGGCGCCGAGACGCTGCGGATCGACGACACCGACCTGCCGGTGCTCTCGAGCGTGGCCGCGCAGCTGGCGCTGGCCCTCGATCGGGCCGCGCTGGCCGAGCAGCAGCGCGCGCGGGAGCACCGGGAGCGCCAGCTGCTCAAGGCGGAGGTCGATCGCCTGCGCACGGTGCTCAAGCATTCACAGTTCCTCTTCCGGTCGAAGCCGATGGCGGCGCTCCTCGACACCACGCGCCGCGTGGCAGGCACCGACGCGACGGTGCTCATCACCGGCGAGAGCGGAACGGGCAAGGAGATGCTGGCCCACACGCTGCACGAGCTCAGCGGCCGCCGTGGCCGCCCGCTGGTGATCGTCGACTGCGGCGCGATTCCGGCCTCGCTCATCGACTCGGAGTTGTTCGGCCACGAGCGGGGCGCCTACACCGGTGCCGAACGGCGCACCGGCGGCCGGCTGGCGCAGGCCGACGGCGGGACCGTGTTCCTCGACGAGATCGGCGAGCTGCCGCTCGAGGTCCAGGCCAAGCTGCTGCGGTTCGTCCAGGAGAAGACCATCACGATGGTCGGCGGCACCCGCCCGCAGAAGGTCGACGTACGGATCGTCGCCGCCACGAACCGTCCCCTCGAGCACGAGGTCCGCGCCGGACGCTTCCGTGAGGACCTGTTCCACCGGCTCAACGTGGTCCGGTTGCGCGTGCCATCGCTGCGCGAACGCCCCGACGACGTCGTCTTCCTCGCCCGGCATTTCCTGGAGACGTTCTCGCAGCAGTACGCGAAGGCCGTCCGGTCGCTCGACCCGGCCGCCGAGCGGCGCCTCGAGTCGCACGACTGGCCGGGGAACGTCCGCGAGCTGCAGAACACGGTGCTGCAGGCGGTCGTGCTGGCCGAGGGCGACGTCGTGCGCGCCGAAGACCTGCAGTTGCCGGATGGATCGCTGCAGGCGTTCGACGCGCCGGGGTCCGCCATGCCCGTACCCGTCACCTCCCCGACGTCCGGGACGCCGGCGACATCGGGCGCATCCGGCGCGTACCAATCCGGCGCGCCAGGCCTGCCCGATCGGCACGGCGCACCGATGACGCCTGTCGCGCCCGTGATGCCCCGGGCGCCGGTGGTTCCCGCGGGGACGCCGGAGCGGACCGGGATGGCGATTCCCGGCTTCGACGACGCCTGGCGTGCGCTCGCGGATCGGCTGGCGGCCGAGATCACGCAGGCCGTCGGCGCGGGCGCAAGGCTCGGGCCGCCGCTGGGCAAGTGGCTGGCGCGGGATCTCGTCCTGGAAGCGCACGAGCAGGCGGGCGGGGTCGCCGCGCGCGCCGCGGTCGCGATCGGGGTGCCCGAGACCACCTACTCGCGCCGGCTGCGCCAGGCGGAAGCCTCGGCGGCCAGCACGCGCGCGACCGCCTCGTGGTCCGCGGTCCGGTCCGCGCTCGGCGACGTCCTGCGCGCCGGAGGACGGCCGGACGGCAACCTGCTCGACCAGCTCGAGGATCTGCTGCTGGGATTGGTCGTCGCGCAGGTGCCCGACAGCATCGCCCGCATCGCGGGGCTGATGGGCGTGTCGGTGCCGACGATCAAGCGGCGGCTCGGTGGACGGCCCGCGGGCGCGTCGCGCCCGGGCGGCCCGCTCGTCACGGCCTGAGCCGCCCGGCGCCAGAAGCCGATCCGGTCTCGCGGCGCGCGCCTGGTGCCTAGTGCACCACGTAGCGCAGGGCGCGTCGCGCCATCTCCCAGGCCTCGCGCGCGATGACCCAGAGGGCCTGGTCCAGCCGCTCCCCGTGGCGTTCGAACGCCCCGGGAAGGACGGTTTCCCGAACGGCGCCGACCTTCCGCAGGGCGCCGTTGCCCCGCCCGTTCTGCAGCGCCGACCGCGCCTCGAGCCGATCGACGTCCAGGTCCACGAACGCGAACTCGAGGACGCGCTGCGCGCCGGCGAGGAAGATCCCCGATCCCCAGTACGCCGATCCGAGCACGAACCCCCACTCCGCCGTGTGCCCGTCGTCGGGCACGCGCACCTGGAACATGCCGACGGCATGCGTCAGGCCGGCGGGCACGATGCCGAAGCACGCGTAGCGACCGCGCGCCCGCTGGCGGTGCGCCCACGCGATGAACGCCTCGAATCCCCTGACCGACGTCGGCGGCGGCGAGATGAACCGGGCCACCTCCTCCGTCGTGAGGTGCGCGAAGAGCGACGGCGCGTCCTCGCGGCGCATCTCGCGCAGCGTGCACAGGCTGCTGGCGAGCGTCGGCAACCCGTGGCGCCAGTCCGCCGGCACGTCCGGGCCGAACACCGGCAGCGGGACCCGGCCCGAGGGGCGAGTCGCGAAGACCTCGGCGGCGTCCACGGCCTCGACGTCGTGGTGCGGCATCATCTCCATGGCAGCAGATCACCGATCGCGGTGTTCCCCCAGACGATGTTCGAGCCGGTCAGCGCGTCGAGCGACACGTTGCCCCACACGATGTTGGTGGGGTTCAGGCCGAGCACGTTGAAGGTGTTGCCCCAGACGATGTTGTTGCCCCAGACGATGTTGTTCCCCCACACGATGTTCGTGGCGGACGTCTGGAAGCCGAGGCTGGTGTTGCCCCAGACGACGTTGTTGCCCCAGACGATGTTGTTCGCCCAGGCCTCGGTGTGCTCGTGGAGCGCGTTGCCCCAGACGATGTTGTTGCCCCAGACGATGTTGTTCCCCCAGACGATGTTCTGCCCGGCGATCTCGGTCGAGCCGGACAGGTTGCTGGTCAGCCACCAGTAGCCCACCGGCACGCGGGGATCGATCGCGCCGGCCACCTCGAGGGCGCCGACCGGGTTGAGCGAGCCGGCGCCGAGCGCGAGCACGTCGACGGGCGCGCCGGTGGTGTCGGCGGTCGGCAGCGCGCTCACCTGGAGCATCGCCTTGAGCGCGTTCACCGGTGGCCCCTGGCCGAAGGCGGCGCGCGCGTGCTCGATCATCAGCGCCACGGCCCCGCTGACGACGCCCGTGGCCATGCTCGTGCCGCTCAGCTTCAGGTACGGCCGGCCGCCGATCGTGATGCGCGACTCCGGCAGCATCGCGTAGAGCGTCTGCGACGGGTCGGCCGCCGCCACGATCCGGTGGCCCGGCGCGACGATGTCGGGCTTCGCGTAGGCGTCGATCCAGGTCGGGCCGCGCGAGCTGTACTCGGCGAGCGTGTCGTCCAGGCGGGTCGTCGTGTTGAACGTACGGACCGCGCCGACGGTGATCGCCGACGGCGCGTTGCCGGGCGACGTGATCCCGCCGTACCCCACCTCGCCGGTCTCGGGATTGGTCCCGTAGTTACCGGCCGAGACGACCACGACGATGCCGGCGCGCGACGCGGCCTCGACAGCCTGCACGAGCGGATCGGTGTCGGCCGCCTCGTAGATCGGATGGCCGAGCGACAGGTTGATGACGTCGATGCCGTAGTACGACTTGTACGCGACGGCCCACTCGAGCGCGCGGATCACGCTGCTCGTCATCCCGGCGCCGGAGTTGTCCAGGACGCGCAGGCTGACGTACGACACGTCCGGCGCGATCCCCAGCGCGTCGGCGTGGGCGCCGCCGATGATGCTGCCGATGTGGGTGCCGTGTCCGTAGCCGTCCACCGGCCAGCGGGGCGAGGGCCACGTCTGGCCGCCGGTGAAGTCACGCGTCGTCTTCAGGCGCGACCAGCTCCCGCCATCGAGGAGCATGCCGGAGTCGATGACGGCCACGGTCACGCCGGCGCCGGTGCCGGCCGCGGTCGTGCCGTCCAGGCCGAGCGTCGCCCGCAGGCTGTAGGGGGCGGCATCTCCCCAGGTGCCCCAGTCGGCGTCCGCGCGGGCGGTGGCCGTCACCGGCGCGTCGGTCGAGACCGCGGCGACGTCCGGGTGCTGCTGCAGCGCGCGCAGCAGGCCGACCGGGACGTCGACCGCGACGGCGTCGATGACCGAGAACTCTTCGCTGGCGGGGGCCCCGGCCGCCTGGAGCGCGCGCAGCAGCCCCGACCGGTTCCCCGGCGTGGGCGTGATGATCACGCGCTGGCGGTCACCGTCGTGTCCGCTGCGAGAGAGCCGCTTCGTCAGCGCGGCATCCAGCCGTGCCGCATGCGCGCGTGCCTGCCCGAGCCCGAGGCGACGACCCAGGCCCGGCCCGAGGCCCTGAGCCTGCGGTCCGAGCGCCCCCACCGTGGCCAGGAGCAGGGCGACCATTCCCGCGGTCCGCCAGCCCCTGGCCCATCCCGACATCCGCTGCGTGCTGCCTCGCATCTCCTGCCACTCCCGTGACCGCGACGCCCCGTTGCGCGCGGCTCGACCCGCCGACCAAGAGCAAGCGCCGGGCCAGATCGAGCGTTCCCCGCAAGAGGCTCATGGCAAGGGAGTTCGGCGAGAGTGCGGCGGTGGAAGACCTGGGGCCGCCAGAATGACGCCGGGTGTGCGGTCGAAATAGTGGGGTGCTTCCGGGGACGGCTCCACGCGGCCTGCGCGCGGCAGGTGCCCATGTTCCGCGGAGGGGCACGGCTCGTGCCCGTATACGTGACAGTCACTGGCCCGGACGGCCATCTACTGACGAACCTGACAAAGGACGACTTCCAGGTCTACGAGGATGGCGAGCGCCGCGAGATCACGGCGTTCCCGACCGACCCGGGCCTCATCACCGGTTTGGCGCTGTGGGACGTCAGCCGCGAGATGCGAGACGTCAGGGACCGGTCCCGGTCGTCGGTGTCTACGCGCTCGGGGTGCACGGCGGACTGCGGGCCACGGGCGGCCTCGATGTCTGGGTGGATCCCACGCCGGACACCGCCGGCCGCATCGCGCGGGCGCGTTGGACGAGAGCGCCAGGACGACGCTACTGTAGAGGCGAGGCCTCCATGCACAACGAGTTCACGGCGGTGTTCGAGCGCGATGGCGACTGGGCCGTCGCCTACTGCCCGGAGATCCCCGGCGCCAACGGCCAGGGGCGCACGAAGGACGAGGCCCGCTCGAGCCTTGCGGCCGCGATCGCGCTGATTCTCGAGGACAGGCGGGCGGATGGCCTCAGGGGTATTCCGCCGGACGCCGAACAGATGCGGTGACGGTGTGCTGCGGTCCCTCCTACCGGGTGCCTTGGCCATATTGGCTTGTCTGCAGACCGTCGCCGGATTCCAGCAAACACCCGTCTTCAGAGCAGGAACCCGAGTCGTTCCCGTCTACGTCACGGTCACCGGCCCGGACGGCCATCTGCTGACGGACCTGACACAGGACGACTTCCAGGTCTACGAGGACGGCGAGCGCCGCGAGATCGCGGCGTTCTCGACCGACCCGGGCCCCATCACCGGGTTGGCGCTGTGGGACGTCAGCCGTGAGATGCGAGACGTCGGGGACCGGTCCCGGTCGTCGGCGCGGTCCCTGGTCGCGGCGCTATGGCCCGCGGATCGGCTCCGGTTCGGGTCGTTCTCCTCATGGGAGTTCGCGCTGAGTCCGCTGTTGACCGGCGACAAGCCGACCCTGCTCCGGGTCATCGACGAGGAGCTGTGGTTCACCCTGAACTACCCGATCCTGTGGTCCGCCGTGATGGACGGTCTGCAACGCCTCTCACAGGACGCTGGCCGCCGTGTGCTCATCGTCACGACGGCGGGTCGGTCGACCGGCGAGCGCCGATCCCGCGGCGACGCGGTGACGCTGATGCACCAGACAGATACGCAGGTTTACGCCGTTGGCTTCGAGCAGCCGGGGCTCTCGAATGGCATGAAAGACATGGCCGCCGAGAGCGGCGGCGGTTATGTCGTCATCGGCCCTTCGGACGATCTCGACCGCGCGTGGGCCGGAATTCTCGATGAGCTTCACCACCAGTACCTGCTCGGCTTCGCGCCTTCGGCCGTCGACGCGCAGCGTCACGAGATTCGCGTGACGACGACCGTCGCCGGCGCTCGCGTCCGCTTTCGTCGCGCGCACATGGGGAACGTGCCATGAGACATCGAGCGGCTGCGGGCGGTTTGGTCGGGAGCCTGATGGTCATGGCCACCGTCCTGTCCGGCGGGACGCCAGCCGAGCTGGCCCAGGCCCCAACCGCTCAGGGTGCGGCTGATCCGGTGAGGGTCCTCTTCATCGGCGACTCGAGTCGAAGCCAGCACGGCGCGGTGTTCGGAGTCCCCCTGGTGTTGAGGGGGCATGGCAGCAAGACCTCTCTCGACCATGTCGCGGAGGCGCTGGGAACGCACCTGGCGCCTGGCGTCGCGCTGCGGGTGGCGAGCTTCGCCGAGCGCTTCCTGGTCTCTCCGTCCTGGGTGACGACACGCGAGGACGTGCGGCGGGCGTTCGACGCCGTCGACCAGACGGAGGGCGGCTACACCGTGGGGCCCTCCCCGATCTGGGACGCCGTCTACGAGGGCGCCGATACGCTCGCGCCGGAACCCGGCCGGAAGTTCATGCTCCTGGTCACCGACGGGGCGGCGACGGCCAACACGGTCGGGTTCGAATCGGCGCTGGCTCACGTACGCGCATCAGGCATCACCGTCCACGTTGCCAGCACCCTGACATCGCCGTACGCCAGAGATGAATGGGGCCCGAGCCCACTGACCCGCCTGCGACGTCTGGCCGCCGAAACCGGCGGGCAATACCGTGAAGTCGGCAAGGGAGGTCAGCAGCCCAAACTGTGGGAGGTGCTCGGAGAGCTCATGGACCTCTGTCGAGTCGATCCAGGCCACGAGTGGGACGCTCGTCGAGCTGCAGAGGGGGCGAGGGGCAACGCCCCGAAGACGCGAACGAGCGGAAGCGATTGAGCCACGCGCCCTGAGTGGCCAGGCTGACTTCGCGGGTCGCGCGAGCCATGGTGGGCAGGCCCAGGTTCGCGGGTGGTGCGAGCTACTTTGGGCAGGCCCGGATTCGCTGGCTGTTGTCTGCGGGCGAGGTGCCCCGGGGCGCCGACGCCCGCCGCCGTCCACCAGCGAGCGAGCGGGAGCGAGCGAGCCACGCGCGCGGAGAGAGCCGACGAAGCGGCGAACGAGCGCGCGTGCAGGGTCCGGGGCGAAGCCCCGGATCAATGTTGGAGCGGGCTACGGGAATCGAACCCGTCTAGCTGGCTTGGGAAGCCAGAGCATTACCACTATGCTAAGCCCGCGCTCCGGGAGCCCGAAGATCATACCCGAGTCGCCCGACCGCATCCAGCGTGCCGCGCCCGCTGGCCAGCGAGGCGCGCCGCCGGACCTCGCCGGCCGCCTGCGCCGACGTGACGATCCCCTTCACCGCCGCGTCGGCCCGCCCGCCTCGCCCGGCTTGTTCGCCAGGTAGCTGCGCCGCGCGCGGACCACGCGGCCGCGCCCGTCCTTGCGCTGGCCGGCAACCTCCACCTTCAGCTCGTGGAGCTTGTCGTCGAGCGTCCCGGGCACGAAGCCGAGCAGGTAGACGTGGCGCAGCTCCTCGAGGAACTGCGTGAAGATCGAGTTCACGTTGTCGTCGGGCGAGAGGAAGAAGCGGCTGCCGCCGGTTTCGAGTGTGAGCCGCTCGAGGACCGCGTCCGGGAGCAACTCGTGCCGCGCGTCCTCGAAGATGTCGCCGATCTTCTCGATCGCCGGCGCCGTCATGAACTGCTCCTCGAGGTTGACGCAGTCCCAGTCGCGCGGGTTGCGCTTCCGGTACTCCGGCAGGATCCGCACGTGCGACCGGATCTGCATCGCGTAGATCATGACCTCCTCGGTCCGCACGCGGGTGAGCAGCCGGCTCCAGCGCGTGTCACTGAGCGTGTCGCAGCCGTCGGTCAGCAGGAGGATGATGCGGCGCCCGCGCTCGGGCGCCAGCGTGGCGACCGCGCTGTCCACGGCGTCGAGCAGGCGCGTCGGGTTGCCGATGTGCAGGTCATTGCGGATCGAGTGGAGCAGCGCGTCGCGGTCCTGCGTGAACGTGTGGCTCAGGATGAGCCGGTCGCTGAAGCTGCCGACCTTGGCCCGGTCGCCGGGCCGCATCCGGATGACGAACTGCTCGGCGGCGAACTGCGCCAGCTCGAGCCCCATCGTCATGCTGGCGCTCGTGTCCACGAGGACGACGGCGGTGAGCGCCTCGTCGCTCTCGATGAAGTTGCTGATGGCCTGGGGCGTGCCCTCGTCGTAGAGCGTGAAGTCGTCCTTCGTCAGCCCGCTCACCACGTGGCCGCCGCGGTCGAAGACCGTGACGGGCACGGCGACGGTGACGCCGCCGCCCCGGAAGACCTGCGGGTCCTGCGCCGCGGTCAGGACCGCGGCGGCCAGCATGGCCACGACGCCCGCCGAGGCCAGGCGTCGCATCGGGCTACCGCCGGATCACCGCCAGCACCTCGTCGCGCTTCGCCGCCATCAGGGCCGGCGTCACCGCCTCGAGGTTGAGGCGCAGCATCGGCTCGGTGTTCGAGGCGCGGACGTTGAAGTGCCAGTCGTCGAATTCGGCCGAGAAGCCGTCGAGCGTGTAGGTGTGGCCGCCGGTGTAGGTCGCGGCCAGGTCCTGCAGCCGCGCGTCCACCGTGGCCATGTCGCTGACGCGCGTGTTGATCTCGCCCGAGATGAAGTACTTCGCGCGGAAGGGGGCGAGCAGCTCGTGCAGCGACTGCCCGCGCTTCGACATCAGCTCCAGGATGAGGAGCGCCGGGATGAAGCCGTTGTCGGCGTAGTAGAAGTCGCGGAAGTAATAGTGGCCGGTGACCTCGCCGCCGAAGACCGCGTCCTCCTCGCGCATCCGCCGCTTGATGAACGCGTGGCCGACCCGGTTCATCAGCGCCTCGCCGCCGTACTTCGCGACCGTGTCCTTGACGGCGTAGCTGGCGCGCACGTCGTAGACGACCTTCTGCTCCGGCGTCTTCATCAGCGCGGCCTCGGCGAGGAGCGCGGTGATGAAATCACCGGCGATGAACTCGCCGGTGCCGTCGATGAAGAAGCAGCGGTCCGCGTCGCCGTCCCACGCGATCCCGATGTCGGCCTTCTCGGCGACCACGCGCTCGACGATGTCGCGGCGGTTCTCTTCGATGAGCGGGTTGGCCTCGTGGGTCGGGAAGGTGCCGTCGATCGTGAAGCACAGGCGCGTCGTCCGGCAGGGCAGCCGGTCGAAGAGCTTCGGCGCGACCAGGCCGGCCATGCCGCTGCCGGCGTCGAGCACGACGTTGAACGGCTTGATGGCCGAGGGGGCGATGAACGACATGACCTTGCCGACGTAGTCGTCGAGCAGGTCGCGCGTCTCGAGCCGGCCCTGCGGGCGCGTCGGATCGGGGATGCGGCCCCCGGTCACCATCTCGCGGATGTCGCCGATGCCGGCGTCGCCCGAGAGCGGGAAGGCCTCCTTCCGGACCATCTTCATCCCGTTGTACTGCTTCGGGTTGTGCGACGCCGTGATCTGCGCGCCGCCGTCGAGGCCGTCACGCACGACCGCGAAGTAGAGCATGTCCGTGCCGCACATGCCGTAGTCGACGACGTCGGCGCCCTGGGCGCGCGCGCCCTCGATGAAGGCGGCCGCCAGCCCGGGTGACGAGACGCGCATGTCGCGCGAGACCGCGATGCGCGACGCGCCGAGGTAGGCGACGAAGGCGCGGCCGATCAGCCGCGCGGCGTCCTCGTGCAGTTCGTCCGGGTAGATGCCGCGGACGTCGTACGCCTTGAAGATGGACGGGTCGATGCTCATCATCCCTGCACTTTCGAATAGTCTGTCACGGCCGACTTGTCCCCGAACATCGCCGGGCCCGTGACCTCGACGAACCGCCCGAAGTGGCAGTGCCGGCCGGCGAGCACCGGGCCGAGCCGCGCCTCGCTGTCCACCCACGTGTTCGGCCAGAGAATCGCGCCGTCGACCACGGCCTGCTCGCCCACGTGGCAGTGCCGGCCGATCACGCTGTAGGGTCCGATGCGCGCACCTGCCTTCACCACGGTCTGCGCGTCGATGAAGCAGGGGCCTTCGATCGTCACCCCGTCCTCGACCCGGGCCTCGGACGAGATCACGGACTGCCCGGCGGCCTGCGCGAACGGCGGCGCCTGGAACCGGCCGTCCATGATGTCGCGGTGCGCCTGCCGGTACTTCTCCGGCGTGCCGATGTCGATCCAGTAGCCGCGGTAGACGTAGGCGACGAAGGTCTCCTGCTGCTCGATGAGCGACGGGAAGTAGGCGCGCTCGATCGAGTAGACCGTCTCGGCCGGGATGCGGTCCAGCGTCTCCGGCTCCAGGATGTAGATGCCCGCGTTGATCGTGTCGCACCGGATCTGGTCCGCGCTCGGCTTTTCGAGGAACGCCTGGACGTTGCCGTCAGGGTCGGTCTCGACGAGGCCGTACGCCGTCGGGTTGTCCACCGGCGTCAGGACAATGGTCGCGCGGGCCCGGCGCTCGCGGTGGAGGGCCAGCACCGCCGGCAGGTCCACGGCCGTGAACACGTCGCCGTTGAAGACCACGACCGGTTCGCCCCGGGTCTCTCCGGCGGCGAACTTGATCGCGCCGCCCGTGCCGAGCGGGTTCGGCTCGACGACGTAGCTCAACTGGACGCCGAGGTCGCTGCCGTCACCGAAGACCTCCTCGATGCGCCGCGGCTGGTAGTTGAGGCTGAGGACGATCTCGTCGATTTCCGGCACCTGCCGCAGCAGGTCGATCTGGTACTGCAGGAACGGCCGGTCGAAGATCGGGACGATGGGCTTCGGCGTGTTGAGGGTCAGGGGCCTGAGTCTGGTGCCCTTGCCCCCGGCGAGCAGGATGGCCTTCATGTCAATCGCCGATCATAGCAGGGCCCCGGGGCCGTGATGTGACGGCGGGCCCGGTTTTCTCTACAATGAGGCGGGGCCGTCGATGAATCTCCCGAACGCGCTGACGCTGGGGCGGATCTTCCTCGTACCGCTGCTGGTGGTCGTGCTGCTCACCAACCCGAAGGACCTCGAGATCTTCGGGATTGGCAAGGAGCTGCTCGGCGCGATGATCTTCGCGGTGGCCTCGCTCACCGACTTCCTCGACGGCTTTCTGGCGCGGCGGCGGGGTCAGGTCACGCCGTTCGGCCAGTGGATGGACCCGCTCGCGGACAAGCTGCTGGTCAGCGCGGCCCTCATCTCGCTCGTCCAGATGGACCTGGCCCCGGCGTGGATGGTCGCGGTGATTCTCGGCCGGGAATACGCGGTGACCGTGCTCCGGAGCGTGGCGCACGCCCGGGGGTACGCGCTGCCGGCGTCGCCGCTCGGCAAGATCAAGCTCGTCGCGCAGGTCGTCGCGATTCTCGCCCTGATTCTCGGACGGGTGAACCTGGCCGAGTTCGTCGTCGTCGGCCACGTCGCCCTGTGGGTGGCGACCATCGCCGCGCTGGTCTCGGCGATCGACTACGTGCGGCGCTACAACCTGGCGGTCAACGGCCCCCCGCCGGCCCCGGCCGAGCCGGATCCGCTGGAAGTCGGCCGCCGGACGCCGGCACGAGACCGCCTCAGCGTTTGATCCCCTCGCCGCCCCCGCGCTTGATCTCGTCGATCCGCTTCCGCGCATCGTCGGCCCGCTCGCTGTTCGGGAACTCCTCGAGCAGCCGCTGGTAGTAGGGCAGCGCCTCGGCCAGCCGGCCGATCTTCATGTGGGTCTCGCCGAGGTAGAAGTACACCTCGTCCTTGTGGCTGTAGCCCGGGTCGTCGGTGAGCAGCGGCAGCAGCCGGCCGAGGGCGCCGGCGTACATCCGGTTGTTGTAGTGGAACCGGCCGATCAGGAACTCGCTCTCCGACAGCCGATCCCGGACCTCGCGCCGCAGCTTCTGGACTTCCGGCATGAGGTCGCTGTTCGGGTAGTTCTCGATGAACGTGTCGAATTCCTTGAGCGCGGCGATCGTGGCGGTCTGGTCGCGCCGCGGCCCGAGCATCTGCTGCATCTGGGCGACGGCCAGGCGGTACTGCGCGTAGTCGGCGCGCGGGTTCAGCGGGAAGTAGGTGAGGAACTCGCGGAACTCGTTGGCGGCGAGGATCAGGGTGTCCACCCGGTCCTCGCCGAGGTACGAGTCGCCGATGCCGAGCTTGGCCTCGTGCCGGTACTGGCTGTTCGGGTAGCTGTCCACGAGGCGCCGGAAGTACTCGCGCGCCTCCAGCCAGTGCCGCTCCTGGAGCGCCTGGGACCCGCGGTCGAAGAGGAATTTGTCGGCGTCAACCGACCCGGTGGGCGGCAGCGGCGGGCGCTTCGTACACGCGGTCGCGCCCGCGAGCAGCGCCACGGCCGACATGGCCGCGACCAGACGACGAACCTGTGCCATCATTCCTGCATCCTCTCGATGGTCATCGGACCGGCCGGGCAATCTCCGACGCCAGCCAGTCGCATTCGGCGGCCAGCCCCTGTTCCAGCGTGTGGGCCGGCGCGAAGCCCAGGTCCTCGCGGGCCCGGGTCGTGTCGGCATACGTGTCGCGCATGTCGCCCTTCTGGGCGGGCTCGCGCCGGATGTCCAGGGCGCGGCCGGTGAGGCGCCCGATCTGGGCCAGCACCTCGTTGATGGAGACGCGGCTGCCACCGCCAATGTTATAGACGGCACCCGGCCGCCCGCGGTCTCCCGAGGCCACCAGGGCGGCCACCACGTCTGCCACGAACGTGAAGTCGCGGGTCTGTTCCCCGTCGCCGTAGAGGGTGATCGGCTGGCCGGTCAGGGCGGCCCGGATGAACCGGTGGAACCCCATGTCGGGCCGCTGCCGGGGGCCGTAGACCGTGAAGAAGCGGAGCGAGACGGTCGGCACCTGGTAGTTCACGTGGTAGAGGTGGCAGAGGTGCTCGGCGGCGAGCTTGGTCACGCCGTAGGGCGAGACGGGCTGCAGCCGGACGTCCTCGCGCATCGGGATCTCGGCGATGTCGCCGTAGACCGACGAGCTCGACGCGTAGACGAACCGCTCGACCGGGCGGTCCTTGACGGCTTCGAGCAGCCGCTGCGTGGCGTCGACGTTGTGCGTCGTGTAGGTGAGGAAGTCGCGGCCCCAGCTCTTGCGGACGCCGGCCTGCGCGGCCAGGTGGTAGACGTGCGTCACGCCGTCGAGCCGCGCGGCCATGTCCGTCGTCTGCAGCGCCTCCTCGACGAAGTGGAAGCCCTGGCGCGACCGCAGCGGCGCGAGGTTGGCCTCCTTGACCGGGCGGGGATAGTAGTCGGTGAAGCAGTCGATCCCGATCACCTCGGCGCCGCGGTCGAGCAGGGCCGCCGACAGGTGTGATCCGATGAAACCGGCCGCGCCGGTCACGAGGGCCTTCATGCGAAACTCTCCCTGATGCGCGCGGGCAACCGGCACGGCCGCCCGTCACGTCCGAGCGCGGCATGGACCGTCCGCCCCGTCGCGGCGAGGGCCTCGTCGCCGTTCACCCGCACTTCGTACGCGAACTCCATCCGGACCGGCGACGTCAGCCGCCCCTCGGTCCGCACCCGCACCTCGTCGTCGTAGCGCGCCGGGCGACGGTAGTCGCAGTGCGCCTCGATGACGGGCAGGATGACGCCGTCCTCTTCCATCTCCCGGTACGTCCAGCCGAGCGACCGGAGCAGGTCCGCGCGCGCCACCTCGAACCAGACCAGGTAGTTCGCGTAGTAGACCACGCCCATGCGGTCGGTCTCCGCGTAGCGGACGCGCACGGTCGTCTCCGACACCGGCATGGATCAGCGCGCGGCCGGCCGGGCCACGGCGGCCTCGCGCAGCGCCCGGGTCGCCCGCACCGGATCGGGCGCGCCGAAGATCGCGGCGCCGGCCACCAGGATCGTCGCGCCGGCCTGGACCAGCGCCCCGGCGTTGCCCTCGTCCACGCCGCCGTCCACCTCGATGTCCGCCGACGACCCGCGCGCCTGGAGCAGGGCGCGCGCCTCGGCGACCTTGCCGACGCTCCGCGCGATGAACGACTGCCCCCCGAAGCCCGGGTTGACCGACATGACGAGCAGCTGGTCGAACTCGTCGACGACCTCGCGGATGGCGTCGACCGGCGTGGACGGGTTGATCGCCACGCCGGCACGCGCGCCGAGCTGACGGATGCGCGTCAGTGTGCGGTGCAGGTGCGGCAGCACCTCGCTGTGCACGATGACCGTGGACGCGCCGGCGTCCACGAACGCCTCCAGGTAGCGGTCGGGTTCCGCGATCATCAGGTGGACATCGAGCGGCAACGTGGTGACGCGACGCAGCGCGGCGACGACGGGCGGGCCGATCGTGATGTTCGGCACGAAGTGGCCGTCCATCACGTCCACGTGAACCAGGTCCGCGCCGGCGGAGGCCACGAGCTCGACGGCGTCGGCCAGCCGCGCGAAGTCCGCCGAGAGAATCGAGGGCGCCAGCCGGACGCTCACCGGCTCACCTCGAGCGCGATCGCCTGGCCGGGCCCGATCTGGAACCCGGCCTGCGGCGTCTGGTGGACGACCACGCCGGGCGGCAGGCCCGGGTAGAGCACCTCGGCGGTGACCGTGACGCGGAAGTTGAGCCCCCGCAGCACGCCGGCCGCCCGCGCGCCGAGCGTCCCGATGAGGTCGGGCATGACGAACGTCTGGCCCCCGACCTCGCTCCGGCTGACCAGCAGCGAAACCGTGTTGCTCTGCCGGTCGGCCGGCGGATCCTGCGCGAGCACCGTGCCGATCGCGTCGGCGTCGGGCGTGCGAACCTCGGCCCGGTTCGCGATCTGGATGCCCGCCTGCGCCAGCGCGATCTCCGCCGATCGCTCCGGCTGGCCGACGACCGACGGCACGACCGGCGCGTGGGTGCCGTCGCTGACGCGCAGGCGCACGGCCCGCTGGCGGCGGGTCACGGCGCCCGGCACCGGATCCTGGCTGATGACGTGGTCTTCCTCGACTTTGGGATCCGGGCGTCGCAGCGGATCGACCCGGGCGGTCAGGCCCACGGTGGCCAGCGCGGCCGTCGCCTCGGCGATCGACTGGCCCGTCACGTCGGGCACCTGCACCTCACGGGCCTTGGTCGCCACACGCAGGCCGGCGAGAAAGAAGATGCCGAAGGTGGCCGCGAGCGCGCCGGCGAGAATCAGCAGGCGGCCGGCCGTCCAGACCCGCGCCCGCAGCCGGTGGGGCCGAGCCGCGCGTGCCGCCGACCGCGACCGGAGCGACGGGCCTGCCTTGGGTGCGTCCTGTGCCATCAGCGATCCGAAAAAGTGTACTACGTCGCCTGACCACGGACCAGCACGGCCCCGAAGAAGGCGTCCAGGCCGTCCCGGTCGGGCCTGGTGACCAGGCAGCCCGTGGCGTCCACGAGCGCCGCCGCATCGGGCCCGTCGCCGGGGGCCTCGACGGTCTGCCGGGCGAATGTGCCATGGCGGCCGAGGAAGGCGGCGACGACGAGGGCGTTCTCCTCGGGCTCACTCGAACACGTCGCGTAGACCAGGCGGCCACCGGGGGCCACCGCCGCCGCGGCCTCGTCCAGCATGAGGCCCTGGGCTGATGCCAGCCCCGCCAGGTCGTCCTCGTGCCGGCTCCACTTGACGTCCGGGTCGCGCCGGATGGTCCCGAGGCCCGAGCAGGGCACATCGACGAACACGCAGTCGAAGGTGGCACCGAACGGCAGCGGGCGTCGCGCGTCGAGGCGCACGATCGGCACGGCCAGCCCGGCATCGGCGAGCGTGCGCCGGAGCTGGGCGATCCGCGCCGGGCGATGGTCGCACGCGACGACGCGTCCCGACGGGCCCGCCGCTTCGGCCAGGACCAGCGTCTTCCCACCGGGCGCGGCGCAGAGGTCCAGCGTCCGCCAGCCCGGCTGCACGCCGGTGGCCTCGGCGACGAGCTGCGAGGCTTCGTCCTGCACGCGAAAGCGCGGGCGCCAGGCCTCCGGCACCCGTCCGAGGCCGCCGGGAGGGAGGCGGATGGCGCGGCGCCCGAACCGCCCCGGGGTCGCCTCGATGCCCGCGCCGACGAGGTCCGCGATCAGCGCATCCGGATCCTCGGCCTGGGCCGCGCGGATCGTCACGTCCGGCGGCTCGAGGTTGAAGCGGCACCAGGCCCGGGTCGCCTCGTAGCCGTAGCGGTCGAGCCAGCGTGCGACCAGCCACCGGGGATGCGACAGGCTCGTCGCGAGGTAGTCCAGCTGGCGGTCCCGGGGGGCGCTCGTGCCCGGATCGTCCGGCAGGGCGTCGGCGGCGCCGCCGCGCGCGAGGCCGCGGCGCACGGCGTTGACGAACCCGGCGGCGCCTTCGTGCGCGGCCTCGCGCGCGAGGTCCACCGCGTCGTGCACGACGGCCCGCGCCGGCACCCGGGTGAGATGGTCCAGCTGGTAGACGCCCAGGCGGAGCAGCGCGCGGACCGAGGCATCCAGGTCGGCGACGGGCCGCCGGCTCTGCCGGGCGATCCGCGCGTCGATCGCGCCCTGCCAGCGCAGCGTGCCGGCCGTGAGTTCCAGGAGCAGCGCGCGGTCGCGCGGGTCGGCGACGTCGCGCCGCGCGCGATCCACCGCGGCCGCGAGCGTCGTGTGCCGGGCCTCGACGGCCAGCAGGACCTGGAGCGCCGCCGCGCGCGCCGTGCTCATGCCGGCGGCAGCGGCTCGAACCGATCGCCCGGGATGACCTGATAGCCGCGCTGGAACGCACCGGCATCGACCGGCGCCCGCCCCTCCATCTGCAACTCGATCAGGCGCACGGCCCCGCGGCCCGTGGCGACGACGATGCCGGTCGGGGCCGCGGCGATCACGGTCCCGGGCGTGGCGTCGGTGTCCCGCGGGTCGGGCGCGGACCGCCGCAGCAGCACGCGCCGGCCGCGAAACGTCGCGGCGGCCTGCGGCCAGGGTTGCAGGCCGCGAATCGCGTCGTGCACCTCGCGCGCGCTCCTCGCGAAGTCCAGCCGGCCATCGGCGCGTTCCAGGCGGTGCGCGTACGTGACCCCGGCCTCGTCCTGCGGAGTCCCGGCGACGGGCCCGGACGCGAGGCGATCGACGACCGCCACGGCCTGGCGCGCGCCGATCTCCGCGAGCCGGGCCTCGAGCTCGCCGCTCGTCTCGGCCGGGTCGATCGGCGTCTCCGCGCGCGCGAGCATGGGGCCGGCGTCGAGGGCGAGCACCACGCGCATGATTGTCACGCCGGTCGTGGCATCGCCGGCCAGGATCGCGCGATGCACGGGCGCCGCGCCGCGCCAGCGGGGCAGGAGCGAGGCGTGCACGTTGATCAGGCCGAGGCGCGGCAGGTCCAGCAGGACCTGCGGCAGCAACCGGCCGTAGGCGGCGACGACGCCGAGGTCCGGTTCGAGCGCCGCCAGCGCGGCCAGCGTCTCCGGCGCCTTCAGGCGGTCGGGCTGCAGCACGTGGAGCCCGTGTCCGACGGCCCACGCCTTCACCGCACCGGGCACCACGCGGTGTCCGCGGCCCCGGGGCCGGTCCGGCTGGGTGACGACGCCGACCACGTCATGCGCGGAGGCCGCCAGCGCGGCCAGCGTCGGGACGGCAAACGCCGGCGTGCCGAAGAAGAGGATGCGCATCGCTACCAGCGCCCGTCGCGCCGGAGCTTGCGCACCTTGCGCAGGATCAGGTCGCGCTTGAGCCCGCGGAGGTGGTTGAGGAACAGCTCCCCGTCGAGGTGATCGATCTCGTGCTGGAAGGCGCGGGCCAGCAGGCCGGTGCCTTCCTTCGTGTGCCAGGCGCCGTCGCGGTCCTGGTAGCGCACCGTCGCGCGCGACGGCCGGGCGACCGTCGCCGTGAAGCCCGGCACGCTCAGGCAGCCCTCCTCCTCGAGCTGCATGCCTTCGCGCTCGACGAACTCCGGGTTGACGAGGGCGATCAGCTCGCCGCCGCGCTTGCCGACGCTGACGTCGATCACGCAGACGCGACTGGGCACACCCACCTGCGGGGCCGCCAGGCCGATCCCGGGTGCGGCGTACATCGTGTCCACCATGTCGTCGATCAGGCGGCCCAGGTCTTCGTCGAACACCTCGATCGGCTCGGCCTTCCGCTGCAGCACCGGGTCGCCGTAGCGGACGATTCGCCGGAGCATCAGGCCGGCTCCGGACCGTGACGCGGGGCTGGCGGCCGGGCGTGGGCGATCATCAACCTCGCCCAGGCGGCGTCCATGGCCTGGACGGAGTCGCCGCCGAGCTTCTCGATCAACGCGTCGGCCAGGATCAGGCACACCATCGCTTCGCCGACGACCGACGCGGCGGGCACCGCGCAGACGTCGCTGCGTTCGATCGCGGCGGGGCTCTCCGTCATGGTCGCGAGGTCCACCGATCGGAGCGGCTTCATCAGCGTGGAGATGGGCTTCATCCAGGCTGTCACCCGCAGGTCCTCGCCGTTGGTGACGCCGCCCTCGAGGCCTCCGGCCCGGTTGGTCGGCCGGCGCACCCAGGTGAGCAGGCCGGTCGGCGACTGGTCGTCGGCGGCGAGGATTTCGTCGTGGACCTGCGATCCCGGCAGGTGCCCGACGGCCGTGCCGGCGCCGATGCCGACGGCCTTGATGGCGTGAATCGACATCAGGGCCTGGGCCAGCCGCCCGTCGAGCTTGCGATCCCAGTGGACGTGGCTGCCGAGGCCGACGGGCACGCCGTGCGCCACGACCTCGAACGCGCCGCCCACGGTGTCGCCCGCCTCGCGCGCCGCGTCCACCGCCTGCCGCATCGCCGCCGCCACCGCGGCATCCACGCAGCGCACGTCATCGTCGGCCGGCAAGGCGCGGATGGCGTCGAACGTGGCCTGCGCGCCGGCGGGCAGGGCGGCGCCGCCGATCTCGATGACGTGACTGGCGACGTCGATGCCGTATCGCCGCAGCAGCGCGCGTGCGACGCCGCCGGCGGCCACGCGCGCGGCGGTTTCCCGGGCGCTCGCGCGCTCGAGGACGTCGCGCAGATCGTCGCGCTCGTACTTGAGGCCGCCGGCCAGGTCGGCATGGCCGGGGCGGGGACGGGTCACCGCGGCGCGTCGGGCGCCGCCGGCGTCGGCCGACGGATCGGCGGTTGCGCTCATCGTGTGCTGCCAGTTCGCCCAGTCGCGGTTGCGGATCTCGAGGGCGATGGGGCTGCCGAGCGTTTCGCCGCGGCGCACGCCCGCGAGGATCGTCGCGCGGTCCCGCTCGATCGCCATGCGGCGGCCGCGACCATATCCGAGCTGCCGGCGTGCGAGATCCGCGTCGAGGTCATCGGGCGCGAGGGCAGGCCGGCGGGCATGCCTTCGACGATGACGCAGAGCGCCGGACCGTGGGACTCGCCGGCGGTGAGAAAACGAAGCATCGAGCGGCCATTGTAGCGAACTTTCTGCAACGTCCCCGGTGCGCCCGCGCGCGTCGTCGGTCCCGACGACGGGCCTGGTTCTGCAGCAGGCAGGCGCGTGCCCCGGAGATCATCGGCGCGCGCTTCCTGCGCGAGAACGTCGTTCGCTGGCGCGACCTCGTGACGATGGAGGCCGCGACGATCCTCCGGCGTCCGCTCGTCGGCTCGGGCGCGATCGAGTCGCGCGCATGCGAGGAGCGGATCGCCGCGGGCGACGCCACGCTCGTGGACTGGGGAGCCGAGGGACAGGTCTGGTTCGAGGCGCGCTGCCCGGCGGCAGACGGGTGGCCGGCGGTCACCGTCGATTCGGCGGTGATGGAAACGCTGGCGCGGCGGGCGGACGTGGTGTGCCCGGCGGGCGTACGACTGCTGCGCCTGCCCGACGCGATCCGCGACGCGGGACCTCGCGCGGCGTCCGACCTGGCGCGCGCGTTGCGACGCATCGGCTACGTGCTCGTGGGGACAGGCGCCGGCCGGACGCGGCGGCTCGCGCGGTGGCTCGGCCGCCGGCACCTGGCGATCCTGCTGACGGCCGACCGGGACCGCGAACTGGCGCTGGCCTGGCTCCGCGGCCTGGCCGGTTCCTCGCTTCGCGCGCACCTCCTGATCGATGCGCGACCCGCTCCCACGCGACTCTGGGACGATCGGCCCGCGGACCGCGCCGTGGCGCGCGAGCGGGCGACCGTGTACGGCGCGGCCGGTGCACCGGTCGCGCCACCGATGGCGACCGGGCGCGCGTCGGTGCGGATGCGGCGCGCGGCCTCGCTCGCGCGGCGGGGGCGCCTGGCCTCCGCCGCGCGCTGGCATGGCGCCGCGGTCTCGGCGCCGGGCGCGCGACTCGGCACGCGCGGGGACCTGGCCGCCGCGACCGATGTCGTCGTCGGCCTGCTGCGGTCGGGACGGCCCGAGGCCGCGGCGAAGGCCGCCGCGCGCGCGGGTGACGTGGCCGCCGGCGTGGATGCCCGGAGCCGGTTCGCGACGCTGGCCGCCGACGCGTGGCTGCTGGCGGGTGAGCCCGCCCGCGCCGCGCAGGTGCTCAGTCTCGTGGAGGTCGCCGCCGCGCTCGACCGGCGCCCCGTCGCCGAGCAGGTCCGCGCCGCCGGCGCCAGGCTCCGGTTCTGGACGGGACGGATGGAGGAGGCGATCCGGCTGCTGGACGCGAGTGGCGCGGACGGAACCGGCATCGAGACGCGGCTCTGGCGTGCCGTGGTCTCGCGGTTCGGCGAGGGGCCCGTCGCGGCGTCGGAGGCCGCGGCGTTCGCCCTGCGGGCGCCCGACCTCGACGTTGTGGGTCCCCGCTGGCGGCGGCTGCTGCAGGTGCTGGCCGGCGAGGCGCGACCGGAGGAGACGACGCCTCCCGCGCCCGAGGTTGCGCTGGCGGTGGCGGCGCCGGGTGAGTCGGTGGTTCTCGAGGCGGTCGGCGGCGCGCTGGCGGTTGACCTCCTGATCGAGGCCGGCCGCGCGGGCGAGGCGCAAGAGGCGCTCGGGCTGGCCAGTGGGTCACGCCGGCTGGGGCCACTGGTGGGGCAGGTGCTGGACTGGCTCGAGGCGGGCACGCGGGTGGTCAGGGCGGATCGCGCCGGGCGCGACACACGGGCCCGGCGCGTCGCGGCGATCCGGCGATCGGCGTGGCCGGGCATCGAGAGGTGGGGGATGGGGGACGCGGAACGCCGGTTGCTGCAGGCGCTGCCGGATCTGCTGGAAGGGATCGCGGGCGCGGAGGACGAGGAGGGCGCGCTCGTCGCGGCCTGCCGGTGGCTGCGCGGGCAGACGGGCGCCGCCGGCGCGGCGTTCGTCGCCTGCGACGGCGGTCGCGTGATTGCCTCCGACGGGTGGCCGCCGGCGCACCGCGGCCACGGGCACACGGCCTGGCCGCCGCCGAAGGTCGAGGTGCTGGGCGAGGAGGCGCGCGCCGCGGCGCCGGTCCGGTACGGCGGTCGGCAGGTGGGGCACGTGCTGGTGCGCGGGCACGCGGGCGCCGTGCAGACGCTGGCGCAGGCGGCGGCCACGGCGGCGCCGCTGTGTGGGTCGGCGCTGCGCGCGCGGCTGGATGCCGTGGCGCTCTCGGACGTTGCCACGGGGGCGATTCCGGAACTGATGGGCGGCGCGCCCGGGGTCGTGGCGGTGCGCGAGGCGATCGCGCGGGCGGCGCCCACGGCGTTTCCGGTCCTCATCGAGGGCGAGAGCGGAACGGGCAAGGAACTGGCGGCGCGGGCGCTGCATCGGCTCAGCCCACGTCGCGACCGCCGGTTCTGTGCGATCAACTGCGCGGCGCTCACCGACGACCTGCTCGAGGCCGAGCTGTTCGGGCACACGCGCGGTGCGTTCACCGGCGCGGTGGGGCCTCGGGCGGGCCTGTTCGAGGACGCCGACGGCGGCACGCTGTTTCTCGACGAGGTCGGCGAGCTCTCGGCGCGCGCGCAGGCCAAGCTGCTCCGCGCGCTCCAGGAACGCGAGATCCGCCGCCTCGGGGAGAACGTCCCGCGGCGGGTCGATGTCCGCGTGGTGGCGGCCACGAACCGGCCGCTGGCCGACGCGGCCGCGCGGGGCGCCTTCCGGGAGGACCTCATCTTCCGGCTGGCCGTCGTGCGCATCCGGATGCCACCGCTGCGCGAGCGGCCGGAGGACGTGGCCACCCTGACGCGCGCCTTCTGGCGCCGTGCCGCCGCCGAGACCGGCACGCGGGCGGCGCTCTCGGCCGACGCGCTCGCCTCGCTGGCGCGTCACGCGTGGCCGGGCAACGTGCGCGAGCTGCAGAACGTGATTGCCGGCCTCGCGCTGGCCGCGCCGGCGCGCGGCCTGGTCACGTCGCGCCATGTCGCGCGCGTGATGGCGGCGCACGATCCCGGGGAGCCCGTGCCGGGGGAGGGCGGGGTGTCGCTCGACGAGGCGCGCCGCCTGTGCGAACGGCGGACGATCGCGGCCGCGCTCGCGCGGCACGGCGGCCGGCGGATGGCGGCCGCGCGGGAACTCGGCCTGAGCCGCCAGGGCCTCAGCAAGGCGATGCGCCGCGTCGGGCTGACGGGCACGCGTCGCGCCCGGGGAGTTGCCTGAGCCGGCCGTTGCGGCGATCATCCCGACACGTGGCCCGCTTCGTCGTTCGCCGGATCGTGCTCACGCTGCCCGTCCTGCTCGGGGTGGCGACGCTCGTGTTCGCCCTGATCCACCTCGTGCCGGGCGATCCGGCGCAGGCGATGCTGGGGGAGTCGGCCTCGGCGGCCGACCTGGCGGACCTGCGGACGCGCCTCGGTCTCGACAAGCCGCTGCTCGTCCAGTACGAGGAGTTTCTGCGCGGGCTCGCGGCGGGCAACCTGGGGACGTCGTTCCGTTACGGCACGCCGGTCGCCTCCGAGCTGGTCCAGCGGCTGCCGCGGACGGCGCAGCTCGCCGCGTGCGCGATGGCCGTGGCCGTCGCGCTGGCGATTCCGCTCGGGATGCTGGGCGCCCTCTTCCGCGGCCGCGCGATCGACCAGGCCGCGATGACGATCTCGCTCGCCGGCATCTGCATGCCGAACTTCTGGCTGGGTCCGCTGCTGGCCCTGCTCTTCGGCGTGGGGCTCGGCTGGCTGCCGATTTCCGGCACCGGGTCGGCGGCGCACCTCGTGCTGCCCGCGGCGACGCTTGGTGCGGCGCTGGCCGCGATCCTCGCCCGCATGACGCGCGCCAGCCTGATCGACGAGCTGCGCGAGCTCTACGTCCTGGCGGCGCGCGCCCGGGGGCTGTCGCGTCGCCGGGCGGTCGTGGCGCACGCGTTTCGCAACTCGCTCATCCCCGTCGTGACGATCATGGGCCTGCAGTTCGGCGCGGTGCTCACCGGAACGATCATCACGGAGACGATCTTCGCGTGGCCCGGCGTCGGCCGCCTGCTGATCCAGGCGATCAACTTCCGCGACTACCCGCTGGTGCAGGGCTGCATCCTGTTCATCTCGGTCACCTACGTCGGGATGAACCTGCTGGTCGACCTGGTCTACGCCTGGCTCGACCCGAGGATCCGGCTCCGGTGACGCGACGGATCGGGTTCGTCATCGTCGCGGGCGCGGTGCTGGCCGCCGTCGTCGGCCCGTGGCTCGTGCCGTTCGACCCGACGAGCCAGGACCTCCCGCGGCGGCTGATGACGCCGACGTGGGCGCACCCGCTCGGGCTCGACGAGCTCGGCAGGGACATCCTGGCGCGCCTGCTCGTCGGGACGCGCATCTCGCTCCTGGTGGGCATCAGCGTCGTCGGCGTGTCGTCGCTGGTCGGCACGACGATCGGGGCGATCGCCGGCTATCGCGGGGGCTGGCTCGACGAAGTGCTGGGGCGCGTGATGGACACGCTGCTCGCGTTCCCCGGCATCCTGCTCGCGATCGCGCTGGTCGCGGTGCTCGGGCCGAGCCTGCCGAACGTGGTGCTCGCGCTCGTCACGATCGGCTGGGTCGGCTACGCGCGGCTGGTGCGGGGCCAGGTGCTCCGGGTGCGGGAGCTGGAGTACGTGCAGGCCGCGCGCGCGCTCGGGGCCCCGGTGTCGCGCATCCTGGCCAGGCACGTGGTGCCGGCGACGATCTCGGCGGTCACCGTGCAGGCGACGCTCGGGATGGCGGGCGCGATCATCGCGGAGGCCTCGCTCAGCTTTCTCGGCCTCGGGGCCCAGCCGCCGACGCCGAGCTGGGGCGCGATGCTCGATGCGGGGCGGTCGCACCTGCTCGACGCGCCGCACCTGACGATCATCCCCGGCGTCGCGATTGCGACGCTCGTGCTTGGCTTCAACTTCGTGGGAGACGCGCTGCGGGATCGCCTGGATCCGCGGACCCACCGGACCTGAAGGTGCGCGACAGCCGCTCGAGCGCGGCATCGCGGGGCGCGAGGCGCCGCGCCGTGTCGAGGGCCTCGAGGGCGCCGTTCCGATCGCCGAGGGCCCAGCGCGCGCGCGCCAGCTGCTCGAGGCTGCGGACGTCCCCGGCGCGTCGATCGACGGCGCGGGCGAGATAGTCGGCCGCGGTCCGGTAGTCGCGCACGACGAGGGACAGCGCGCCGATACGCGCGGCGCGGGCGGCGCGTTCGTCGGGCGACGACGTGCCGCCCCGGAAGGCGTCCAGATCCAGCAGGGCATTCCGCGCGTCGAGGGGATGGCCGAGCCGCTCGGCCGCATCCGCCAGGTAGGCGAAGGCCTGGGGTTCGACGGGCGACGTCGCGACGGCCTCGCGCAGGATGCGCTCGGCTTCGGTCGTCTGCCCGTCGAGATCCAGCGCGCGACCGTAGAGCGCGAGGCCCTCGCTGCGGCGGGCCGTCCCGCCGAGCGCGCGTTCGAGCGCGGTCAGCGCCGCCCGCGCCGACGTCCGGCGGAGATCGGATCGCTCGGCGCGCGCCAGCTCGATCCTGCCGCGCGCCAGCAGCAGCCGCGAGTCGTCCGGCCGCGTCCGGCGGAGCTCGGCGATCGCCGCGAGCGCGAGGTCGTCCTGGCCGTTGCGCGCCTGGGCCAGCGCGATGGCGATCCGCCGGTCGAGGCTCGGGTCCACGGTGTTCAGGGCCTGGAGCTGGGCCATCTCGTCGGCGGTGCGCCCGATGGACCGGTACAGGTCCGCCAGTTCCTCGCGCGCGGGCACGAGCGAGGGCGCGAGGCGCACGGCCGTCTCGAGCGACGCGGCCGCCTGCTCGACGTCGCCGGTGTCGCGGCGCACCAGCCCGAGCAGGTAGTGCGCCTCGGCCAGCGAGTCGTTCCGCGCGACCGCACGCGCCAGCGGCTCGACCGCCGCCGCCGGGTTTCCGGCCCGGTAGCGCGCCAGCGCGAGCGCGTACAACAGTGCCGGGTCGTCGCCCTTCAGCCGGTCGGCGTCCTCGTAGTACTTCGCCGCCCGCGCGGGTTCGCCGCGCTGGTCGTAGATCTCGGCGAGAGCGACGAGCGGCTGGGGTGCGTCGGGCTGCAGGCGGACGGCCTCCAGCAGATCGCGGACGGCCTCCTCGTCGCGGTGCTGGGCGTGATACGCCTCGCCCTTCCGGTAGTGCGCCACCATCGAGTCGGGCCGCAGGGTGAGCGCGCCGCTGAAGGCCTCGATGGCGCCGAAGCTGTCGCCGGCCGCCAGCGCCTGCTCGCCGACCGAGAGGAGCCGGTGGTACAGGGAATCGCGTTGCCGGCGCTCGGCGTAGGCCGCCAGCGCGAGCACCAGCCCCGTCAGGGCCACCACCGCGATCGCCCGCTTCATCCCGTTCATCTTACGCTCTGGGGATGCACCCCGAGCCACCGCCCCCTGCGGCCCGGAACCGGGCAGGAGCCGGTGGACCCGGCTCGAAACCAGCCTGAACCGGGCCCGGCCGGGCGCAGGGCCCCGACGGAACATCCCGTCAGGACCGGGGTCTAACCCTATGAAAGCGGGTTTCCGCCGGAGTGCTACCATGGCGGTTGGGACCTCTGTGAAACCCATTCGAGTGCTGACCTGGCCGGACGCTGCGGGCGCCGAATCGGCGCTGGTGCAGCAGTGTGCCGCCGGGGACGAGGAAGCCTGCGCGCGGCTGGTCACCGATCACCAGCGCATGGTCTACCAGCTGGCCCTCCACCTGCTGGGCGACCCGCAGGAGGCCGCGGACCTGTCGCAGGAAGTCTTCCTGCGGGTGTTCCGCACCCTCTCGCAGTTTCGCGGGCAGTCGTCGCTGAAGACCTGGATCTACCGGATCGTCGTCAACCAGGCCTCGAACCGCCAGCGGTGGTGGAGGCGGCGGCACCGGTCGCAGCAGGTCCAGCTCGAGGAACACGCGGCGACGCACGGCGAACTCGCCGATTCACGGCATTTCGCAATGCCCGACCGGGTGCTCCAGCAGCGCGAGACGTCCAGCCGGGTCTGGGACGCGCTGAACAGCCTGCCGTTCGATCAGCGCGCCGTCGTCGTGCTGCGCGAGATCGACGGGCTGAGTTACGAGGAAATCGCCGGTTCGCTCGGGGTGGCGGTCGGAACCGTCAAGTCGCGGTTGGCGCGGGCGCGGGGCAACCTGCGGGACGCGCTGGGGCGTTCGTCATGATGTTCGAGGATTGCCGCGGAATTCGTCCGAAGCTCGGGGAGTTCATCGACGATGAGCTGCCGGGCGCGGAGATGCTGCGCGTCACCGAGCATCTCGATCACTGCCCGAGCTGCCGGCTGGAAGTGGAGTCGCTGCGCGACCTGGGCGACACGTTGCGCACGGCCGCGTTCGCCCAGGAGGCACCCGAGATGCCGGGCCTCGCGGCCGGCGTCGTCAGTCGCGACGGCGCCGAGCGCGCGCAGTCGTGGAAGAGCCTGTTCGCGCGCGCCGTCGAGGACTGGCACTGGGCCATCGTCGGCGCCGGCTCGGTGGCGGGCACGACGGTTTCCACGATGCTCGTCGCCGCGGTGCTGTGGTTCGGCCCGGCCCCGGTACGCGCCGACTCGCTGTCGACGATGCTCAACGAGCTCGACGCGAAGAACACGGTCTTCGTCGTCAGCCCGAACAGCGAGAGCTGGGACCAGGTGGCGCTGCGCGTGGCCGACGGGCAGGGCCGCAGCTATCAGGCCGGTCCGTTCGTGATGCGCGCGGCGTTCTTCCCGGGCATGACCGAGCAGGAAGCCTCGGCGGCGCTGGCCGAGGCCATCATGCGCAAGGGGCGCGTCATCGGTCTCGACGAGATGAAGGCCGCCGACCGCGAGCGTACCGAGCGGCTGCTCGACGACATCACCAACTTCCGCCTGTACACCCGGCAGGTGATGCTGATGAGCAGCACCACCGTCAGCGCCAAGGGCCTCTAGCGCGGCGGACCCGCCCCCGGGCGCGGCGGCTGGCGGCCCGCGCCCGACCTCGACGTCACGTTCTGCAGCAGGTCCGTCGCCCGGACGACGACCCGCGCGGCCTCGGCCGCCGAGGCCACCGGGATCTCGTACCGCTCGTCGGTCGAGTCCGCCAGCCCGTCAGCCGGATAGACCAGGCGCCAGGGGCCGCCGTCCACCGAGTACTCCAGCTTCTGGATCGGGCTGACCGCGTCCTGCACGCGGACCTGGAGGCGCACGGCGCCGCCGGTCGCGTCGCTCGTCACGGTGATGACCGGCGGCGTGTTGTCCACCGTCACCGGCTCGCTGATGCGCTCGCCGACCAGCGCGCGATCCCCGGCGTTGGCGTCGGCGTCCGACGCCTGGACGCGCACGAAATACCGCCCGTCGATCGTCGTCGTCGTGTCCCAGACGTAGATCGTGTCGAGCAGGTCGGCCCGCAGGTCGTGCCAGTCCGCCTCGCCGTCGCGGCGGTACTGGAGCGTGTAGGTGAGCCGGTCGTCGTCGGCATCCTCGGCCTTCCACTGGAACGTCTGCAGCCCCTTCGCGTACATGCGCCGGCCGGGCGACGGCGGGGTGGGCGGCGTGTCACCGGGCGGCCGCCGCGCGTTGGCGACCGCGTCGTCGAGGCCGGCGATCGCGCCCTCTTCGTTGGCGAACGGGCGCTGGAAGACCACGCCGGGCGGGTGCACGGTGATCGCCGTGACCACGGGCCGGTTGTTGCGGGGCAGGTAGGCGACCGTGACGGCCGAGAGGCGCGCGGGCGTGGCGCCGGCGGTGAGCTCGGCTTTCCACTGCAGGTAGCGCGCGGCCGGGCTCGTCACCGACGCTCCCGCGGCCGAGGTGTACGCCGCCGACCAGTCGCTCCACGAGTCGTCCGGCGTCGCCGTGTTGCCCGAGCGTGTGAACAACCGGACGCCGCCCTGGGATTCCCACGTGAGCCTGCCCCAGGTGGCCACGCTCGTGGTGTCGTGCACGGGAGAGAGATACGTGGCCGGCGACTGCGTGCCGGGGCCAATCGCGATCACGCGCCCCGGGTTGGCGGTGGCGAAGGCGGCCGGCACCGTGCCGGCGGCTCCACGGGC
Source organism: Vicinamibacterales bacterium (assembly GCA_041394725.1). Taxonomy (GTDB): domain Bacteria; phylum Acidobacteriota; class Vicinamibacteria; order Vicinamibacterales; family SCN-69-37; genus JAWKHR01. The sequence goes on from JAWKHR010000016.1 coordinate 97,490, forward strand.
GAAGCGCGTGATCTGTTTCGCGTCCACGCCGCTGTAGAGCTGGACGTCGCGGCCGGCGCTGATGCGATAGAGCCGGCCGGCGGGACCGGTGGCGGCGAGCACCGAGCCGTCCGGGCCCGGCGCGACGTCGTAGACGAGGTCCGGCGTGTCCCAGACCGACTCCCACACGCCCGAGGCCTCGATCCGGAAGAGCGATGAGCGCTTCGCGGGGGCGCTCGGCGGCTGCGCGGCCGCACCACCGGTGGGCGGCTCGGCGACGGTGATCGACACCGACGTCGTCTGATCCTCGGACGTGGAGGCGTCGCCGCGCGCGACCGCCGCCGCGTACACGGTGCCGTCGGGCATGGCCGTGATCGCCCGCAGCTCGGTCATGCCCGAATCCAGCAGGACGAAGGGGCGATCGCCGTCGAACCGGTACAGCCGGCCGGGCGACTCGGTGCCCGCGAGCAGGTGCCCGCCGGCGTCGATGGCCAGCGCCACGACGTGGTCGGCCGGCGGTTTGTAGACGAGCTGGCCGTTGCCCGTGCCATCGACCCGGTAGAGAGCCGCCGGGGTCCCTGTGCCGACCCAGAGCTGACCCGACGCATCGACGGCGAGGGCCCAGATGTACTTCTCCTCCGGGTCGAAGAACGGCTGCGCCTCGCCCCCGTTCTGCAGGCGGTACACGCGGCCGTCGGGCGAGGTGGCGGCGTAGACGGTGTTGCCGGAGGCGGCGACGGCGAAGATGTTGCTTTCGTCCGGATCGAACGCCGTCACGTCGGGCTGGCCGGCACGCAGGCGCACGAGGCGTCCGTCGCCGCCGGTGCCGGCCCAGAGCGAGCCGTCCGTGGTGGTCGCGAGCCCCCAGACCTGCGGCGCCGTGGACGAGAGCCGGCTGGTCAGCGCGGGACCGGCGCTCACGCTGCCGTCGAGGTTGACGTAGACGCCCTCCGACTGCCCCCGCACGAATTCGCCGGCGGTCGCGACGGTCCAGAAGGTGGGACCGGACGCGCCGGTCGTGATCGTGAGCGCCCCGATCATCGCGATCGGGAAGAGCAGTCGTGCTCGTCGGTTGGGCATCAGGTCTGCGTCCGTCGTCGGGCCTGCGGGCTAGTGTCGTGGGTCGATGGTGAGGGTCAGTTCGCGCGAGCCGTGCACGGCGAAGTCGAGGCGGCGCTCCCAGGCGCCCAGCACCGTCTTGCTCACCGGCGCCGTCGCGACGGACGGATCGCCGGCGAGCACGGAGCGTACCGAGGACGGCAACGCCGGCAGCGGCTCGCCGCCGATGACCGTTCCCGTCGCCGGGGCGATGAGCCGGACGTAGAGCCGGTTGTTGGTGCGGGTCCTGGCGAGCCGCGCGAAGACGTCGGCGAGCGACGTCGGCTGGCCGGGCGCGAGCTCACGCTGCTCCAGCGTTCCGAGCGACGGGCCGTCGGAGACGAGCAGCGTCAGCGGCCCCTGCGGTTTGGCGGGCATCGTGATCGGGATCTCGATCGTCTCGAGGCCGCCACGATACCGGCGCAGCTGCACGCTCAGCGTGTGCGTCGCCCCGGCCTCCGGACGCACGGTGTCGAGCCAGGCCCGCTCGATGGTCGCCGCGGCGTCGCGCTCGGCCACCGTGAGGTGGACGTCGAGGGCGGTCGGCATCACCGGCGCGAACGGATTCGCGATGACCGTGCCGATGGCGGCCGTGAGGCCGCCAGCCGCGGCCGCGATGGCGTTGTCGCCCGTGTAGACGTCGTCGAGCGAGACCCGGCCCTCGTCACCGAACGTCGCGGTGCCCGTCGCGGCGATCGACAGCGTGCCCATCTGGCGCTCGTAGGCGACGAGCGTGTTCATCACGCCGACGTAGGCGAAGAGCGCGGTGAGCTGCGGGTCGTGAATCGCGTAGTAGGTGAACTGGCGATCCGCCCGGCCCGCCGAGGAGAGCGTGAGGCTGATCTTCAGCTCCCCGGGCCCCGCGCCGAGCCGCCCGCCCACCGCCGTCGATCGGTCCTGGCCCATCACGCCGATGACCGGGCCGAGCGAGGCAATCTTCATCGACGCGTCGAGGCTCGGCAGCACCGTGTAGACGTGTGACCGCGTCATCGCGAAGCGTGTCGTCCCGAGGTTGAGGAACGGATGGCCGAAGGCGTAGAGGCGATCGCCGTCCACGTAGGTCACCGTGCCGGTGGCGCCCATCTCGAGGTCGCCGCGGATGAGTGCCATGCCCACCGCATCGCCCGGGCGGAGCGCCGTGGCCGCGGAGGCGCCGTCGCCGCGAGGCGCCTGCGAGGTCGCCTCGCCGACGCGCGCGCCCGGCGCCGGACCACCGGTCCCGGTGACCGGCTGGCCGATGGCGGCACCGACCGCGCGTTCGAGCGCCGGGTCGAAGCCGCTCAGCACCATCGCCGCGCCGATCGGACGCAGGCCCGGCGCGAGGCTGGCCAGCGCGGCGGGTCCGAGCACGCGAAGGCCGCCCGGATCGCTCGACAGCGGCGAGGCCGCGCGCGCCGCCACGGCGCGCAGCGCCTGGAATACGTCGGCTTCGGTGGCCGGCCAGGTCAGCTGCAGGCCCGGCAGGTCGGGCCGTCCCGTGCCGCCGTCGACGGCGTCGATCATCTCGCCAATCGGCGTGATGCCCGCGAGCGGCTCGCGCGGGAACGAGCCCAGCGCGTACGACACGGCGCCGAGCAGCCGGCCGTCGATGTAGACCGGACTGCCGCTCATGCCCTCGATGACGCCGGTGGTCGCGAGGGGGCCGCCCTCGAGCCGGGCCAGGATCAGGTCGTGCCGGGGCCCGATCGTGTTCTTCAGCACGCCGATGATGTGCGCGCGGAAGTCCGACAGCTCGTCGCCGGCAAACACCGTGCGTCCCTCGGCGACCATGCCGGGCCGCACCTCGTCGACGGGAAAGAACCGCGGCGCCTGGGCCGAGGCGACCGTCAGCGTGGCGCCGACGACGGCGACGGCCGCCACCAGCCAGCGGGCGGGCGAACGCAGGTCAGGCATGGAGCGTCACTCCCTCGTCTCTGGTTATAGCACGGCCATTCACGCCGATCTGGCGGCCCCGGCGGACGTCCGGCCGGCCTTTCACGACCGCTTCGGCGGCCGGCCGGCGCCGGCATGTGACCGCTTCGACGGCCGGCCGACGCCGCGATTTGACCGGTTCGACGGCCGTCTGCTACGCTCGTCCGCGTCTGGACGCTTCGATGATTTCCCGCCCTGCCTTCCGTGTCGCGCAGACGGCCTCCTGGTCGTACTGGTGGTGGTACGCCAAGGCTGAGGGGGTCCTCGCGCGATAAGCGTCCCGGAAAGTCCGGTGTTGAGCGGCCTCTTCAGCGATGCGCTGAAGGGGCTTTTTTTGTGCCCGAACGACGTCGATGACGCGACCCATCGTCTGTGAAACCGTCACCGCCACCTCGATGGCGGAGCTGCGCGCGGCACGCGACCGGGCCACTGGCGAGGTCGTGGAGCTGCGGCTCGACGGCGTGCGCGACGTGGACGTGGCGGGCGCCCTCGAGGGGCGACGCCAGCCGGTGGTCGTCACGTGCCGGGCCGCGTGGGAAGGCGGACGGTTCGACGGCGACGAAGAGACGCGGCTCGGCCTCCTGGCCTCGGCGGTGCGCGGCGGAGCGGAGTTCGTGGACGTCGAATGGCGCGCCGAGCACGCGCGCGTGCCGCGGGCCGACGGGACGCGGCGGATCCTCTCGTCGCACGACTTCTCGGGCCTGCCCGCCGACCTCGCCGAGCGGGTGCGCGCCATGCGCGCGACGGGCGATATCGTCAAGGTGGCCGTGCAGGCGTCGCGGCTGACCGACTGCATCACGCTCCGTGACGCGGTCGCGGGCGAGGGCGATCGGATCGTGGTGGCCATGGGGCCGGCGGGCTGGCTGACGCGTGTCGCGCCGGAGCGTTTCGGCTCCTGCTGGACGTTCGCCGGCACGGCCGCCCCCGGCCAGCTGAGCGTCGCGGATCTCGTGGGCACGTATCGGGTTGGCGCGCACACGCCGGAGACGCTGCTCTATGGCGTCACCGGACGGCCGCTCGCGCACTCGGCCTCGCCGGCGATGCACAACGCGGCATTCGCCGCGGTCGGCGCCGACGCGCTGTACGTGCCCTTCGAGACCGACGACCCGGACGACCTGCAGGCCGCGGCGCGGGCGTTCGGGATTCGCGGGCTGAGCGTGACGGCGCCGCTCAAGGCCGGGGCGGCGGGTCTCGCGACGAAGCTCGGCGAAGCCGCGCGGCGGACGGGCGTCGTCAACACGCTGCGGTTCGAGCCGAAGGAAGTCCGCGGCGAGAACTTCGACGTCGCAGGCTTCCTCGATCCAATCGACGCCCGCCGCGTGCCGCTCGAGGGACGGCGGGCCGTGGTGCTGGGCGCGGGCGGGGCGGCGCGCGCGGCGGCAATGGCCCTGGCGAGCCGGGGCGCGCGGGTGGCGATCGCGGCGCGACGCCGCGAGCGGGCCCTTGCGCTCGCGCGGTCGCTCGACGTGGGCGTCGAGGCCTGGCCGCCGGCGCCCGGCTGGGACCTGCTGGTCAACGCGACGCCGGTCGGGACGTGGCCCGACGTCGAGGCGTCGCCGCTCGAGGCCGCGGACCTCGCCGGCGCGCTCGTCTACGACATGGTCTACCACCCGCGCGAGACGGCGCTCCGGCGACGGGCGGCGGCCGCCGGCATCCCGAGCCTCGGCGGGCTCGACATGCTGGTGGGGCAGGCGCGGCGGCAGTTCGCCTTCTGGACGGGACACGACGTCCCGGCCGCGGTGTTCGAGGGCGCGGCCCTCGCGTTTCTGGCGTCGCGGCGCGACGCCTCCGGGACCGATCAATGAAGCAGACGACGTTCGAGGAGTTCGTGGAGCTGTCGCAGCGCGGGACGTTCGTCCCGGTCTGCCGCGAGATCATGGCCGACCTGCTGACGCCGGTGTCGGCCTTCCTCAAGATCGCCGAGCACTCCGACTATGCCTTCCTGCTCGAGAGCGTCGAGGGCGGCGAGCACGTCGGGCGCTACTCGTTCCTCGGCAAGGACCCGTTCCTCGTCCTGCGCGGGCGCGCGGGCGAGGTCTCGATCGAGCAGGCGGGCGAGCGCACGTCGCGCAGCGAGCCGTTCATCGAGGTGCTGCGCGACCTGATGGCCGAGTTCCAGTCGCCCTACGTGCCGGACCTGCCGCGGTTCACCGGCGGCGCGGTCGGCTACCTCGACTACGACACCGCCGCCTGGTTCGAGCCGGCGGTGCGGCTGGAGTCGCCGCTGCCGGATCGCGACCAGGCGGGCTTCATGGTGTTCGACACCGTCCTGGCGTTCGACCACGTGAAGCACCGGATCCTGGCCATCGCGAACGCGCGCCTGCGGGCGGGCGCGGACCTGCGATCGCTCTACGACTTCGCGTGCGCGAAGATCGACTTCCTCGAGCGCGAGCTGGATCGGAACCTCTCGCGGCCGCAGCGCGCGACGCCGCCCCCGCTCGACGTGCAGGCGAACCAGACGCGCGAGGCGTTCGAGGCGGCGGTGCGGAAGATCCAGGGGGACATCGCGGCCGGCGAGATCTACCAGGCGGTGCTGTCGCAGCGGTTCGACGCGGACACGACGGCGTCGCCCTTCGACGTGTACCGCGCGCTGCGACACATCAACCCGTCGCCCTACATGTTCTTCATCCGCATGGGGCGCGACGCGATCATCGGCGCGTCGCCGGAGATGCTCGTCCGCGTCGAGGGCTCGCACGTCGAGACCCACCCGATTGCCGGCACCCGGCGGCGCGGTGCGACGCCCGACGAGGATCAGCGGCTGGCCGACGAACTGCGGCGCAACGAGAAGGAACGGGCCGAGCACGTGATGCTGGTGGACCTCGGCCGCAACGACGTCGGCCGGGTCGCCGAGACCGGCAGCGTGCGCGTGCCGCAGTTCATGACCCTCGAGCGTTACTCGCACGTGATGCACCTCGTCTCGCGCGTCGAGGGGCGCCTGGCCGCGGACCGCGATCGGCTCGATGCGCTGGTCGCCACGTTCCCGGCCGGCACGCTGACCGGCGCGCCGAAGATCCGCGCGATGCAGATCGTCGGCGACCTGGAGCCGACCCGGCGCGGCCTCTACGGCGGGGCCGTGGGCTACCTGGACTTCGCCGGCAACCTCGACTTCTGCATCGCGATCCGGACGATCACGATGCGCGACCAGCGCGCCACCATCCAGGCCGGCGCCGGCATCGTCGCCGACTCGCATCCGGCCGCCGAATACGAGGAGACGCGCGACAAGGCGCGCGCGCTCATCCAGGCCCTCGAGATGGCCACGCGCGGCCTGTAGGACGACCGACCCGTGCTGCTGCTCATCGACAACTACGATTCGTTCACCTGGAACCTCGCGCACCGGCTCGGCGAGCTGGGCGCGGAGGTCCGCGTCGTGCGCAACGACGCCATCACGCCCGAGGATATCGAGGCGATGCGGCCCGACCGCCTCGTGATTTCGCCCGGACCGGGCCGCCCCGAGTCGGCGGGCGTGTCCATCGAGGCGCTGCGGCGGGGCGCCGGGCGGCGGCCGATCCTCGGCGTCTGCCTGGGGCACCAGGCGCTGGCCGTCGCGTTCGGCGGCCGCGTGGAGCGCGCGGCGGCGCCCGTGCACGGCAAGACGTCACCGGTGACCCACGACGGCTCGGCCCTCTTCCGGGGGCTGGGCACGACGTTCGAGGTGGGACGCTATCACTCGCTGGTGATCGCGCCCGACGCGGTGCCCGACGGCTTCGTCGTCTCGGCGACCGTGGCGGGGGAGTCGACGATCATGGCGATCCGTCACGTCGAATGGCCGGTCGTCGGCGTGCAGTTCCACCCGGAGTCCGTGCTCACGCCGGCCGGACATGGCCTGCTGAAGAACTTCCTGGAGATGCGTTGACGATGTTTGCCGAGCTGCTGGAGAAACTGCGGCATCACGAAGACCTCACGCCGGAGGAGTCGGCGTCGGCCATGGGCGCGATCATGGACGGGCAGGCGCAGCCGTCGCACATCGCCGCACTGCTGATGGCGCTGGCGCTCAAGGGCGAACGGCCCGGCGAGATGGTCGGGTTCGCCCGCGCCATGCGCGCGCGCGCGACGCCCATGCCGCGTCCGGTGGGGGACGTCTTCGACACGTGCGGCACAGGGGGCGACGGCGCCCACACCTTCAACGTCTCGACCGCGGCGGCGATCGTGCTGGCCGGGTGCGGCGTGCGCGTCGCCAAGCACGGCAACCGCGCGGTATCGAGCCGGTCGGGCAGCGCCGACGTGTTCGAGGCGCTCGGCGTCGCCCTCGAGGCGCCGGCCGACCGCGTCGTCTCGGCGCTCGAGCAGGCCCGGCTCGCGTTCTTCTTCGCGCCGGCCTGGCACCCGTCGATGCGCCACGCCGGACCGACGCGACGCGAGCTCGGGGTACGGACGGCGTTCAACCTCCTCGGCCCGCTGACGAACCCGGCAGGGGCGACGCGCCAGCTGGTCGGCGTCTCCCGGCCCGAGCACACGGAACTGGTGGCGCGGACCCTCGGCGCGCTGGGCACCGACCGCGCGTGGGTGGTCCACGGCGCCGGCGGGCTCGACGAGATCTCGACACTCGGCCACACCAAGGTCTCCGAGTTGCGCCACGGCACGGTGAACACGTTCTACGTCCATCCCGCGGACGTCGGGGTGTCCGTGGCGACGAAGGAGGCGCTGGCCGGCGGCACGGCGGCCGGGAACGCGGCGATGGTCGAGGCGCTGCTCGCCGGCGAGGCCGGGCCGCGGCGCGACATCGTGACGTTCAACGCGGGCGCCGCCCTGCTCATCGCCGGCGTCGCCGAGACCCTCGCGGACGGCGCGCGGCTGGCGGCGGCGGCGATCGACGACGGGCGCGCGGGTGCGGCCCTCGCGGCGCTGCGGAAGGCGTGCGCCGCATGACGTCGGACCTGCTGCGCGCGGTCGTGGCGGCGGCGACACGCGCGGCCGGCGAGCGCGAGCGCTCGGGCGATCGCGCCGCGCTCGACCGCGACCTGGCGGCCGCCCGGCCCGACGGCGCCGGCTTCGAGGCGGCGCTCCGCGCGCCCGGCGTCCGCGTCATCGCCGAGTGCAAGCGACGCTCGCCGTCGAAGGGCGTGCTCCGGCGCGAGTACGACCCGGTCGCCATCGCGACGGGCTACGCCGCGGCCGGGGCGGCCGCCATCTCCGTGCTGACCGAGCCGACGTTCTTCGACGGATCGCTCGATCACCTGCGCCACGTGCGGCGCGCCGTGACGGTGCCCGTGCTGCGGAAGGACTTCGTCGTCACCGACTTCCAGGTCACCGAGGCGCGGGCCGCCGGCGCCGACGCCGTCTTGCTCATCGTCGCCGCGCTGGATCAGCCGGCCCTGCGGCGGTTGCTGGCGCGCGCGCACGACCTCGGCCTGGCGGCGCTCGTCGAGGTGCACGACGCCACGGAACTGACCCGCGCGCTCGAGGCCGGGGCGCGTGTCGTCGGCGTCAACAGCCGCAACCTCCGGAGTCTCGAGGTGAACACCGCGCTGTTCGACGAGCTGGCCCCGGCGTTTCCGGAGGACGTGGTCGCCGTGGCCGAGAGCGGGCTGCGTGACGCGGCGCACCTCGGCCGGCTCGCCGCGCTGCGCTACGACGCGTTTCTGATCGGCGAGCGGCTGGTCACCGAGCCGGATCCCGGGGCGGCCCTGGCGGCCCTGCTGACCGCGGCGGGCGGGGGAGAGGCGCGATGAGCCGGCCGCGCGTGAAGATCTGCGGCCTGACGCGTCGCGAGGACGTGGAGGCCGCGGTGGCCGCGGGCGCCGACGCGCTCGGGTTCATCTGCTGGCCGAACAGCCCGCGGTTCGTCCCGCCGCGGGCGGTCCGTGCCCTGGCGGCAGACCTGCCGGCCCTCGTCGCGCGCGTCGGCGTGTTCGTCGGCGCGCCGCCCGACGAGGTGCGGGACACGGTCGGCGCAGCCGGTCTCGCGGCGGTGCAGCTTCACGGCGACGAGGCGGTCGGAGACTACGCCGTCGTCGGGCGGCCGCTGATCCGGGCCGTGTCCCTGTTGACCGATGAGGACGTGGCCCGCGCCGTGGAGCTGCCGGCGGCCGTCACCGTGCTGGTCGACGCGCACGACCCGGCCCGGCGCGGCGGCACGGGCACGCGCGCGGACTGGCGGAGGGCCGCCGCGCTCGCGCGACGCCGGCCCATCCTGCTCGCTGGCGGCCTCGGCCCGGAGAACGTCGCCGAGGCGCTCCACGAGGTTCGGCCGTGGGGAATCGACGTGTCGTCCGGGGTGGAGACGGCCCTGGCGTGAAAAGCCGCGAGCGACTGCGGCGCTGTTCGCGGCCATCGCCGCGAGCGGACTGGAGGAGGCGTGACGACGGCGGTCGGAGTCCCTGCCGGGACCTTCGTTCGGACGACGTGACCCGGATGCCCGGGGGTACTTCGGCGACTTCGGGGGGCGGTTCGTGCCCGAGACCCTGATGGCGCCGGTCGAGGAGCTGACCGCGGCGTATCTCGAGGCGCGCCAGGACCAGGCGTTCCTGGCCGAGCTGGAGCACCTGTTTGCGACCTACGTCGGCCGGCCGACGCCGCTCTACGAGGCGCGCCGGCTCGCCGCCGGGCGCGACGTGCGCGTGTTCCTCAAGCGCGAGGACCTGGCCCACACCGGCGCCCACAAGATCAACAACGCCGTCGGGCAGGCGCTGCTCGCGCGACGGATGGGCAAGCGCCGGATCGTCGCGGAGACCGGCGCGGGACAGCACGGCGTCGCCACCGCCACCGCCTGCGCCCTGCTCGGCCTCGAGTGCGTCGTCTACATGGGCGCGGAGGACATGGCGCGCCAGGCGCTCAACGTGTTCCGGATGCGCGTGCTCGGCGCGACCGTCGAGAGCGTGGATGCCGGCAGCCGGACGCTGAAGGACGCGATCAACGAGGCGATGCGCGACTGGGTATCGCACGTGGACACGACCTACTACCTGCTCGGCTCGGTGCTCGGACCTCACCCCTACCCGCTCATGGTCCGTGAGTTCCACTCGGTCATCGGCCAGGAAGCGCGCGCGCAGATCCTGAAGGTCGCCGGGCGCCTGCCCGACGTCGCCGTGGCGTGCGTCGGCGGCGGGAGCAACGCGATCGGCCTCTTCGACGGGTTCATCGACGACCCGTCGGTCCGGCTCGTCGGGGTCGAGGCCGGTGGTCGCGGCCCCGCCCCGGGTGATCACGCCGCGCGGTTCACGGGAGCGCCCGAGGGCGTGCTGCACGGCACCCGCAGCCTCGTGCTGCAGGACGAGGCCGGGAACATCCTGACCACGCACTCGATTTCCGCCGGCCTCGATTACCCGTCGGTGGGCCCCGAGCACGCGTGGCTCGCGGCGAGGGGCCGCACGAGCTACGCCACGGCGGACGACGAGGCGGCGCTCGATGCGTTCCAGTGGCTCGCGCGCGAGGAGGGCATCCTGCCCGCGCTCGAGTCGGCGCACGCGGTGGCGTGGCTGCGCGAGGCGCTGCCCACGCTTGCGCCCGGCACGATCGTCATCGTCAACCTCTCCGGCCGGGGGGACAAGGACGTCGAGAGCGTGCGGCGGCACCTGGCGGCGCGCGCCGGACGCGACGCCGGGACGGCGGCGGCGAAGGAGCCCGACGCCGAGAAGGGGGCGCGATGAGCCGCCTGCGTGACGCGTTCGCGCGGATGAAGGGCCGGGCGCGGCCGGGGCTGGTCGCCTACGTCACCGCCGGGGATCCCGACCTGGCGCGATCGCGGGAGGTCGTCCGCGGCGTGGTCCGTGGCGGCGCGGACGTCGTGGAAATCGGCGTCCCGTTCTCGGACCCCATCGCCGACGGCCCCGCGATCCAGCGCGCGACGGAGCGCGCGCTCGCCTCGGGCGGCGGGCTCGAGCCGACGCTCGCGCTCGTGCGCGACGTGCGCGCCGAGGTGGACGCGCCCGTCGTCCTGTTCACCTACGTCAACCCGCTGCTGCGCTTCGGGCTGGATCGCTTCGTGGAGGCCGCGGCGGACGCGGGCGTCGATGGCGTGCTGCTCCTCGACCTGCCCATCGAGGAAGCGGCGCCGGTGCATGCCCGGCTCGACGCGAACGGGATCGACCAGATCTTCCTGGTGAGCCCGACGACGACGCGGGAGCGGCTGGAGGAGGCGGCGCGGCTCGGGCGCGGGTTCCTGTACGCGATCTCGCGGCTGGGCGTCACCGGCGCTCGGCAGTCGCTGTCCGACGCGGCCGAACCGCTGGTGCGGCGCATAAGGGACGTGACGGACCTGCCCATCGCGCTCGGGTTCGGGGTCTCGACGGCCGAGCAGGTCCGCGCCGTCACCGGGTTCGCGGACGCGGCGGTCGTCGGGAGCGCGATCGTGGACGAGGTCGGGCGGGCCGCGCGGGAGGGGCGGGACCCGGCCGGCGCGGCCGAGGTGTTCGTCCGGGGGCTGGTCGGCGCGGCCGGGCCCGGGGGCGGCAGTAGAATCTAGCGGGGGCGAGCGCGGGCCGACGCGGCCCGGGAGCGGGTGTTCACGATGGTCGTGGTGATGCGGGAGCGGGCGACGGAAGCACAGGTGGAGGCGGTCATCGCCCACCTCATGGAGCGGGGCTACGACGTGCACCGGTCGGGCGGCGCGGATCGCGTGGTGATCGGCGCCGTCGGTTCCGGGAGCGGCGATCCGCAGCTCATCGAAATCCAGGACGGCGTCCAGGAGGTGCTGCGCATCTCGGAGCCGTACAAGCTCGCGAGCCGGACCTTCCGGCCCGACAACACCGTCATCACGATCGGCGACGTCCGGATCGGCGGCGACGAAGTGGTCGTGATGGCGGGGCCGTGCTCCGCCGAGTCCGAGGAGCAGGTGGAGGCCTCGGCCGCGGCCATCAAGCGCGCGGGCGCGAAGGTCCTGCGCGGCGGCGCGTTCAAGCCGCGCAGCTCGCCCTACAGCTTCCAGGGGCTCGGTGAGACCGGCCTGCGGATGCTGCGCGGCGCCGCCGACCGGCACGACCTGAAGCTGATCACCGAGGTCATGGAGATCGGCCAGATCGAGGTGATCTCGAAGTACGCGGACATCCTGCAGGTGGGCGCGCGCAACATGCAGAACTTCTCGCTGCTCCGCGAGCTGGGACGCATCCGCAAGCCCGTGATGGTCAAGCGCGGCATCTCGGCGACGATCGAGGAGTGGCTGCTCTCGGCCGAGTACGTGCTGGCCGGCGGCAACACCGACGTGATGCTGTGCGAGCGCGGCATCCGCACGTTCGAGAGCTACACCCGGAACACGCTCGACATCTCGGCCATCCCCGTCGTCCAGCAGCTGAGCCACCTGCCGGTCATCGTGGACCCGAGCCACGGCACCGGGCGGCGCGACAAGGTCGCCTCGATGGCACGCGCCGCGGTGGCCGCCGGCGCCGACGGCCTGCTGATCGAGGTGCACTGCGACCCCGACCACGCCAAGTCGGACGGCGCGCAGTCGATGTTCCCGTACCAGTTCGACCAGCTCATGGCGGAGCTGCGCATCATCGCGCCCGCGATCGGCCGCAGCATCTGCGTCGAAACGGTGGCACGACGCGGCTGGAGCCGCTAGCCGGTGCCCGCTCCGGCGCCGCTGGCCCACGTCGGCGTCGTCGGGCTCGGTCTGGTGGGCGGGTCGGTGGCCCGGGCCGTGCGGCGCGTGTGGCCGGCCGCGACGGTCACCGGGCTGGACCAGCCGGACGTCATCGAGACCGCCCGTCGGGCCGACGCGATCACCCGGGGCGTCGCCGATCTCGCCGACCTCGATGGAGCGGACCTCGTCGTGCTCGCGACGCCAGTGCCCGGCATCCTCGCGCACCTCGAGGCCGCCGCGCGCGCGGGATTCTCCTCGCTCCTCACCGACGTGGGGTCCGTCAAGCGCACGGTCGTGGAGACCGCCGCCGCGCGGGGCGTCCGCCGTTTCGTGGGCGGGCACCCGATGGCGGGCGATACGCGGACGGGGTTCGCGGCGTCACGGGCGGACCTCTTTGCCGGGCGACCCTGGTTCGTGACGGCGCCGCCGGGCGCGGCCGGTCCGGCCGGCGAGGACGACGCGCGGGCGGTTGACGCGCTCGCGCGGGCGCTCGGCGCCGAGCCGGTGCGGATGGCGGCCGACGCGCACGATCGCCTGGTGGCCTACCTGAGCCACCTGCCACAGCTGGTCTCGGTCGCGGTCATGACGGCGGCCACCGAGGCGTGCGGTGTCGAGGCGCTCGGGCTGTCCGGATCCGGATTCGCCGACGTCACGCGCCTCGCGGCGAGCGACGGGGACCTCTGGTCGGGTATCCTCACCGCGAACCACGACTACGTCGAGGAGGCCGCGCGCGCGGTGGCCGCGGTGCTCGGGCGCCTGGGCGCGGCGCGAGCGCAGGCGCCGCTCGTCGCCGCGTTCCTCGAGGCGAACGACGCGCGTCGTCGCCTGGATGCAGCCACGGAGGCGCGGCCCGACGCCGCGCGAGAGACGACGCCATGACCCCTCTCTGGACGCCGTCGCCCGCACGGGTGGCACAGACCCGCCTGACGCACTTCACGCGCCGGCTCGAGGCCCGCGCGCGCCGCCAGTTGCCGACCTACGCGGATCTCCACGGCTTCTCGGTGGACTATCCCGGCGCCTTCTGGTCGGCCGTGTGGGACGAATGCGGGGTGGTCGGCGACCGCGGGCGCATCGACGTTCGCGATCCCGACCGCATGCCGGGGGCCGCGTTCTTTCCCGACGGCTCGCTCAACTTCGCCGCGAACCTCCTGCGCCGGACGGACGAGGCCCCGGCCATCCACGCGTACACCGAGGCGGGTGGCGAACGGGTGATCAGCTTCGCCGCCCTGCGCCGCGACGCCATCCGCGCGGCGCTCGCGCTGCGCGCCGAGGGCGTGCAGCCGGGGGACCGCGTCGCCGGCATCGTGTCGAACGTGCCCGAGGCGATCGTCGCCGCGCTCGGGACGGCGGCCATCGGCGCGATCTGGTCGTCGTGCTCGCCGGACTTCGGCGTGCAGGGCGTGCTGGACCGCTTCGGGCAGATCGAGCCGGTCGTGCTCGTCGCGATGGACGGCTACCACTACGGGGGGAAGACGTTCGACTGCGGCGGAAAAGTGCGCGACGTCGCGTCGCGCCTGCCGAGCGTGAGGCGCGTGGTGACCGTGCCGCTCGCGGGGACCGACGTCGAGGTCCCCGGCGCCGTGGCCTGGGAGGCCTGGCTCGCCGGGCCCGGCGACGCCGGCGTGACCGGCTTCGTGTTCGAGCCGCGCCCGTTCGCGCACCCGTTGTACATCCTCTTCTCGTCGGGCACGACCGGCGTGCCGAAGTGCATCGTGCACGGCGCCGGCGGGACGCTCCTGCAGCACCTGAAGGAGCACCAGCTGCACTGCGACGTCCGGCGCGACGACCGGGTGTTCTACTTCACGACGTGCGGCTGGATGATGTGGAACTGGCTGGTGACGGCGCTCGCCTCCGAGGCGTCGCTCGTCCTCTACGACGGGTCGCCGTTCCATCCCGACGGCCGGCGCCTGTTCGACCTGATCGACGCGGCCGGGATCACCCTGTTCGGCGTGTCGGCGAAGTACATCGACGCGGTCGGCAAGGCCGGCCTCTCGCCCATCCGCACGCACCGGCTCGGCAGCCTGCGCACGATCACGTCGACGGGGTCGCCGCTCGCGCCGGAGAGCTTCGACCTGGTGTACGAGCGCATCCGCCATGACGTCCACCTGGCCTCGATCTCCGGCGGCACCGACATCGTGAGCTGCTTCGTCGGCGGGAACCCGAACCTGCCCGTATGGCGCGGCGAGATCCAGTGCGCCGGCCTGGGCATGGACGTGGACGTGTTCGGGCCGGACGCGCGCCCGGTGAAGGGCACCGCCGGAGAGCTGGTCTGCAAGTCGCCGTTCCCGTCCATGCCGGTGCGCTTCTGGAACGACCCGGACGGGTCGCGCTACCACGCCGCCTACTTCGAGCGGTTCCGCGACGTGTGGTGTCACGGCGACTGGATCAAGGCGACCGATCACGGCGGCTACGTGATCTACGGGCGATCGGACGCGACGCTCAATCCCGGCGGCGTCCGCATCGGCACCGCGGAGATCTACCGCCAGGTGGAGCAGCTGCCAGAGGTCCTCGAGAGCCTGGCCGTGGGGCAGCGCTGGCAGGGTGACGAGCGGATCGTGCTGTTCGTGCGCCTGGCCGATGGCGTGACGATGGACGACGCTCTGCGCCGGAGGATTACGACGCAGATCCGCACCAACACGACGCCGCGCCACGTGCCGGCGAAGATCGTCGCCGTGGCCGACATCCCGCGCACGAAGTCCGGCAAGATCACCGAGCTGGCGGTGCGCAGCGTCATCCACGGCGAACCGGTGGGGAACCGGGAAGCGCTGGCGAATCCCGAGGCGCTCGACCTGTTCCGCGACGTGCCGGACCTGACGACGTGAGGTCCGTGCGCGGGGCGCGCCTTCCGGGCACGGGCCCGGCGGATCGGCCGCATCGCGGCCCGCTGCTGCTGCCATCCGCGGTGCGTGGTGCGGTCGTGGCGCACGCGAGGCGGGACGCTCCGCGGGAGTGCTGCGGCCTGTTGCTCGGCCGCGGCCGGCGCGTGACGCACGCCGTCGCGATGCGCAACGCGGCCGGCGCGCGGGCGCGGACGCGCTTCAGGCTGGACGACCGCGACCACATCGCCGTCCGCCGGATCCTCCGCGACGTCTCCCCGCGTCTGGAGATCGTCGGCGTCTACCACTCCCATCCCGCGGGACCCGCTCGGCCGTCGCCGACCGACGTCGCCGAGGCCCATTATCCGGACTGGGTCTACCTGATCGTGGGCCTGTCCCCGCGCGTCGCGATCGGGGCCTTCGCCATCAGGGGCGGAAGGGCCCGGCGCGTGCCGATCGGCCGGAAGGGGGCCGGCCGCTGAATTATCATGGGCGCCGCATGTCTGACGACGCCGTGACACCAACGACCTTCACGGGCACCGTGGAACCGCCGGCCGGCGTGGACGCCGACCTGGTCTGCATCCCGGTGTTCGGAGCCTCCGACGCCCTCGCGGATCTGCCCGGCCTCGACGAGGCCACGGGCGGCGCCTGGACGCGCGCCCGGCGCACGGGCGAGTTCCGGGACGGCACGTATGACGCCTTCGTCACGCCGCTGGACGGCGGCTGGCGCGCGCGGCGCGTCGTGCTCATCGGCGCCGGACCGGCGGTCGAGGCGGATGCCGAGC
Source organism: Vicinamibacterales bacterium (assembly GCA_041394725.1). Taxonomy (GTDB): domain Bacteria; phylum Acidobacteriota; class Vicinamibacteria; order Vicinamibacterales; family SCN-69-37; genus JAWKHR01. The sequence goes on from JAWKHR010000016.1 coordinate 113,590, forward strand.
GGCTGCGACGGGTCGCATCGGTCGCGGCGTACGCCGCGCGAGGCTGCGCCGCCGCCACCGTGGCGTTCGTCGTCCGCGGCGTGGCCGACCTGGCCGGGTTCGCGCAGCAGGCCGCCGACGGGTTCTCGCTGCCGGACTTCGACACGGGCACCTACAAGGGCCGCGGCCCGGGCGAGGCCCGGCCGGCGCCGTCGGCGGTGCGCGTCGTGGCCGTGTCCGGCGAGGCGGCGGCCGTGGCCGGCGCGGTCCGGCGGGGACGGATCATCGGCGAGGCGGTCAACGTCACCCGCGCGCTCGCCAACGAACCGGCCAACGTGCTCACGCCGCGCGAGTTCGCGGCCCGGGTGGACGCCCACGCGCGCGCGCAGGGGCTCACGGTCGAGGTGCTCGACGAGGCCCGGCTCGAGGCGCTCGGCATGCGGCTCCTGCTCGGCGTCGCGCAGGGCAGCGCCGAGCCGCCGCGCCTCATCGTCATCCGCCACGATCCTCCGGGGGCGCCGGCGGCGCCCGTGCTGGCCTTCATCGGGAAGGGCGTCACGTTCGACACCGGCGGCATCTCGATCAAGCCGGCCGAGAACATGGACCGGATGAAGGGCGACATGGCGGGCGGCGCCGCCGTCGCCGGCGCGATGGGCGCCATCGCCGCGCTCGGCGCGCCGTGCCGGGTGATCGGCCTCATCCCGTGCGCCGAGAACATGCCGGGCGGCCGCGCGACGCGGCCGGGCGACGTCATTCGCGGCGCGAGCGGAAAGACCGTCGAGGTCATCAACACCGACGCCGAGGGACGGCTGCTGCTGGCCGACGCCCTCTGGTACGCGCGCCAGCAGGGCGCCACGCACCTGGTGGACATCGCGACGCTCACCGGGGCGTGCGTGGTGGCGCTCGGTCGCCACGTCTCCGGGTTGTTCGGCCAGCCGGCCGAGTGGGTGGACGCGGTGCGCCAGTCGGCGGCCGCGGCCGGCGATCGTGTGTGGCCGATGCCGATCTACGAGGAGACGCGCGAGCAGCTCAGGAGCGAGATTGCCGATCTGGTCAACTCGGCCGGCCGGCCCGGCGGCGCGGTGACCGCGGCGGCCTTCCTGCGCGAGTTCGCCGGTGAGGGGCCGTGGGCGCACCTGGACATCGCCGGCACGTCGTGGTCGGAGGCCAAGGCGCCCTACCAGCCGAAGGGGCCGACCGGCGTGGCCGTGCGGCTGCTCACCGCGCTCGCGATGTCGGGGGGACGTCCGCCCCGGGCGTGAACGGGCTCACCGAGGGCAGGTGATCGCTTTCGGGTGGGCGGCGACGGTGCCAGGCGACCAGCAGCAGCGCCACGATTCCGCCGAGGAGCAGCGCCACGAGCACCATCACGCCGGTGAGGCCGATGGCGCCGAGGATCACGTCCGCGACGGTCATCTCCGGGGCCGGCTCGCGGATCGGCGTGACGATGAAGGGCTGCGGCGTCTGCACGGGAAGTGCGTCCCGTGATCGAGTCTAGCGCGATTCGTCCCGGCTCGCGACCGTCGTCACCCGTTTGAGCGAGGCCTGGTACTTCAGCACGGCGTCGGCCAGCGACTCGGCGATCCGGTCCCGATAGGCCGACTGCTTCAGCAGCGACGCCTCGGTCCGGTTCGTCAGGAACGAGATCTCGGCGAGCACGCTGGGCATCTCGGCGCCGATCAGCACGACGAAGGGCGCCTGCTTCACGCCGAGGTCGCGCACGGCCGAGTTGCGCGGCCGCAGGCCGCGCACGAGCGAGGTCTGGACCATCGTCGCCAGCTCGCGCGACTCCTTGAGCTTGTTGTTCATCATGATGGCCTTGAGGATCGAGGGCAGCGTGCCCATGGCCTGCGCGCTGGTCGCGTTCTCGCGCGCGGCGACCGCCTCGGCCTCCGGGTTGGTCGCGAAGTTCAGCAGGTAGGTCTCGATGCCGTGCGTGGCGGCCTGGCGGCTCGCATTGGCGTGGATCGAGAGGAAGAGGTCGGCGCCCTCGCGGTTGGCGATCGCCGTCCGCTCCTCGAGCGGGATATAGCGATTGTCGTCCCGCGTCAGCACGACCTCGATACCCGGATGCGACTCGAGCAGCTTCTTCGTCCGCTGGGCGATGTCGAGGACGAGCTGGGCCTCCGTGATCCCGTTGGCCTGCGCGCCCGGGTCGTGTCCGCCGTGACCGGCGTCGATGACGATGCGCGACACGCTGAGGCCGAGCTGTCGCGCCAGCGTGTAGTCGCCCTTGGCCGTGCTCTCGGCCGGGGCCGGCGGTGGCGGTGGCGGACCGGACGGCGACTCGGGCTCGGCGGTCACGGGCGCGCTGGCGCCCTCGGGCTTCGTCGCGGCCCCCACCGGGAACGGGGGCGGGACGGCCGACGACTGGCCCGCGCCCTCGGGGGCGGCCGGGCGGGCGGCGGGACCCGAGGTCGCGGCCGCGGGGCGGGGCGACGCCGTCGCCCTGGGATTGAGCGGCAGGCTGTCCGACTCGACGTCGATCACCAGCCGGAACGGGTCATAGAGCGGGAACGCGGAGTAGCGCGGCTGACCGTCGAGCTCGAGCACCACGCGGGTCACGTGGTTCTGGTGCCGGCCGACCCGCAGCGCCTTGACGAGCTGGCCCTCCAGCGCGCCGGCGCGCTCGGCGAGGTTCGTCACGGGCGTCGAGTCGCTGAAGTCGAAGAAGACCCGGTCGGGGCCCTCGAGCCGGTCGCCCTCGAAGGCGACCTCGCGGCTGAATTCGATCGTGATCCGATCGCCCTGCGGGAGTGGCGTCGTGGAGATCGACCGGACGACGGCGACGCCGGCCGGCGGATCCGGGTCCGCGGGCGTGGCCGCCGGGGCGGGCCTGGCGGGCTTCGCGGCGTCCTCGAGCGCGGCCAGCGCGTCGGGCACCTGGGCGACGAGCTTGCTGTGCGGGTATTCCTTCTTCAGCCAGGTGAGGTACTTCTCGGCGGCCTGGCGGTCGGCGGCCGAGCCCGACGCGACGAACGCCTCGCGCATGAGCGCGGCGGCGTTCCAGAGCGCATCGTCGCAGTAGCCGTTCGTCGGATAGCGGAGGACGACCTGCTCGTAGGCCCGCGCGGCGGTGCGCAACGAGGCGGCCGACGGCGTGGCGGCCTTGTGGGCCGTCTCCTCGCGGGCCTGGGCGCGCTCGTAGTAGGTCCGCGCGGACTGGGCCCGGGCCGGCACGGCCGTGACGGCCAGGCAGGCCAGGGCCGCCAGGACCGTCGCCACTCGCGGAGCCGGGAATGTGGGTGTCGGCATAGCTACCTCAGCTGGGCATCCACTTCTTCGAAGTACTGCGCGTCGACGAGCACCTCGCGCTTCCCGCCGGCGGCGGGCGAGACGATGCCGTCCATTTCCATCATGTCGATGAGCCGCGCGGCGCGGCTGAAGCCGATTCGCAGGCGACGCTGCAGGTACGAGATCGACGGCTGGCCGGTCGAGACGACGATCTTGGCCGCTTCGTCGTACAGGTCGTCCTTCTCGAACTCGAGCTTCTCGGGCCCGGCCTTCTCCTCGGCGGTGATCGTCGTGTCGTATTCGGGCTTGCCCTGCTTGCGCAGGAAGCTGCAGAGCCGCGCCGTCTCCTGCTCCGAGATGTAGGGCCCGTGGATGCGGACGAAGCGCGACGAGGCGGGCGGGGAGTAGAGCATGTCGCCCTTGCCGAGCAGCTGTTCGGCGCCGTTGCCGTCGAGGATCGTGCGCGAGTCGATGCGCGAGGCCACGCGGAAGGCGATGCGCGACGGGAGGTTCGCCTTGATGACGCCGGTGATGACGTCCACCGACGGCCGCTGCGTCGCGAGGATCAGGTGGATGCCGACGGCGCGGGCCATCTGCGCGAGCCGGGCGATCGACTCCTCGACCTCCTTGCCGGCCACCATCATGAGGTCCGCCAGCTCGTCGATGATGACGACGATGCAGGGGAGCGTCCGCAGGTCCTCGCCCTTCGGCCCCTTCGCGTCCTTGTCCTCGGCGAGCATCGCGCGGACGTTGCGGTTGAACTGGTCGATGTTCCGGACGCCGTAGGAGGCGAGCATCTTGTAGCGCTCCTCCATTTCGCGGACGGCCCAGCGGAGCGCGTTGGCCGCCTGCTTCGGGTCCACGACGACCGGCGTGAGCAGGTGCGGGATGTCCTCGTACATCCCGAGCTCCAGCCGCTTCGGGTCGATCATGATGAAGCGGATGTCGTCGGGCGTCGCGCGGAAGAGGACGCTCGTGATCATCGCGTTGACGCTGACCGACTTGCCCGCGCCCGTGGACCCGGCGATGAGCAGGTGCGGCATCGTCGCCAGGTCGCTGACGAACGGCTCGCCGTGGATCGTCTTGCCGAGCGCGAGGGTGAGCTTCGACGCCGAGCGCGTGTAGACGTCCGCCTCCAGCAGCTCGCGGAGCGTGATCGACTCGCGGTTCGGGTTCGGAATCTGGATGCCGACGGTGGACTTGCCGGGGATCCGGTCGATCAGCACCGACTCGGCGCGCATCGCGAGGCAGAGATCGTCGGCCAGTCCGGTGATCCGGCTGTACTTCACGCCGGCGTCCGGCTTGAACTCGTAGGTCGTGACCACCGGGCCGGGGTGGATCTGCACGACCGAGCCCTCGACCGAGAACTCGCGGCACTTCTCCTCGAGGAGGCGCGCCGCTTCCATCAGCTCGCGCTCGTCGATCTTCCGGGCGTCCTTGGCGGCATCGAGGAGCGTGATCGGCGGCAGCGTGTAGCCGCCCTGGCGCTTCTCGGCCGGCGTCCGCACGGGCTCGGGATCCTCGAGCGGCAGGCTCGGCGTGGGCGGGGCGGCACGGCGGATCTTCGGCGGCCGCGCGGCACGCGGGCGCGGGGCGGCGGCGACCTCGGCCGCCTCGTCCGCGTCCTCGTCCGCCTCGTCCTCGTCGTCGGCTTCCTTCGCGAGGCGCGCGCGGGCGTCCTTGAGCTTCCGGGCCGCCTCGGCCGCCCGGCCCGCAATCTCGGGCGCGCGGTCCTTGCCGGCCTGCTTGACGTGCTTCTCGACGACCTGCTGGCGCTCCTTGTCGCGGCGCCGCTCCTCGCGCCACTCGCGCAGCCGCCCGACGAGGCCACGCTGGCCGCGCACGCGCTCGGCGACCGCGCTGGCCGCCGCGCCGAACGAGAACTGGGTGGAGACGATGACCGAGAGCGCGAGCAGCGTGAGCAGCAGGATCGCGGCGCCGGTCGTGTTGAGCCAGGACGCCAGCGCGCCGGCCAGGATCTCGCCGAAGGCGCCACCCGCGCGGAACGACCGGGTCGGTGCCTCGGTCACGCCCGCAGCCAGCGCCAGCAGGCCGGCCATGCTGGCGGTGAAGACCACCGCGCCGATGGCCTTCGTGTAGGGCGCCTCGAGATCCGAGCACCAGAAGTAGTGCCAGCCGACGAAGGCCAGCGCGGCCGGGACCACGAAGGCCGCGTAGCCCAGCAGCTGGAAGGCGAGCGCCGCGAGAAACGCCCCCATCGGCCCGGCGAAGTTCCCCGTCGCGCCCGACCGATCATTGAAGAACCACACCGGGTCCGTGCTCGAGTAGCTCACGAGCGCGACGAGCCAGAGCAGGGCCGCCGCGAAGACGGCCACCCCCGCGAACTCGCTCATGCGACGCGACAACGCCGAATCCGCCAAGTCGATCTCCCTCAGACTTCCATGACCACCGGCAGCACCAGGGGCCGCCGGCCCGCCCGCTTGCGGACGAGCCGCTGCAGTTCGAGCCGGACCAGTTCCTGGAGCAGGCCCGGGTCCGTCCGTTCCTCGCGCGAGGCCGACTCGACCGCCCCCGCCAGCAGGGAGGGGGCGTCCCGGAGGACCTCGTCATGCCGGGTATCGAGCGCGAGGCCCCGCGTCACCAGTTCCGGCGCCTGTTCCAGGGCGCCCGTCTGCCCGTTGATCGAGACCACCGCCACCACCAGACCGTCCCCGGCCAGGTGGCGCCGGTCCCGCAGGACCTCGTCGGCGATCTCGCCGGTCCGTGCCCCGTCGATCAGCACCCGGCCGGTCGCCACCCGGTCCGCGATCCGGCCGCCGGAGGCGTCGAAACGCAGGACGTCGCCATCCTGGGCCATCAGGACGGTCGTCTCCGGGCAAACCAGGGTGGCCATGCGGGCGTGTCGAGCCAGTTGCCGATGCTCCCCATGTATCGGCACGAAGTACCGCGGTCTGACCAGGGCCAGCATCAATTTCAGTTCTTCCTCGCTGGCGTGGCCCGAGACGTGGATGTGCTTCTGGCCCTCGGCGATGATCTCGGCCCCCCGGCGGGCCACGTGGTTCATCACCCGGCCGATGGCCTTCTCGTTGCCCGGGATCACCCGGGCCGAGAAGACCACGACGTCCTCGGGCAGGAGCTTGACGTGGCGGTGGTCGTCGATCGCGATGCGGGGCAGCGCCGCCCGCGGCTCGCCCTGGGAGCCGGTGCAGACGCACAGCACGTCCTGCGCCGGGTAGTCCCGGACGTCCGCGTCGGCGATCTCGAGGCCCGCCGGCACGCGCAGGTGGCCGAGCCGCTGCGCGACCTGCGACGTCCGCTGCATCCCGCGGCCGACGAACGCCACCTTCCGGTCGAACTGGTCGGCCAGGTCCACCAGCAGCTGGAGCCGGTAGATGCTGGTCGAAAACGCCGTCACCACGATCTTGCCCGGCGCGCTGGCGAAGATCTCCTCGAAGCCCGGCACCACGTCGCGCTCCGATCCGGTCACGCCCGGGCGATCCGCGTTGGTGCTGTCCGACAGCAGGGCCAGCACCCCGGCAGCGCCCAGCTCGGCCAGCCGATGCAGGTCGAGCGCGTGGCCGTCCGGCGGCGTCTGATCGATCTTGAAGTCGCCCGTGTGCACGATGACGCCGGCCGGGGTGTGAATCGCCAGCGCCATGCAGTCGGGCATGCTGTGCGGCACGCGCAGGAACTCGACCTCGAAGGGGCCGATCGTCACCCGCTCGCGCGGCTGGACCGGGATCAGCCGGCCTTCGGCTTCGACCCCGTGTTCCTGCAGCTTCGGCTCGACCAGGGCGAGCGTGAGCGGCGTGCCGTAGACGGGCCCGCTCAGGTGCTCGAGGACGTGCGGCACCGCGCCGATGTGGTCTTCATGACCGTGCGTGAGGACCAGGCCCTCGATCCGGCCGCGCCAGGCTTCCAGCGCCTCGAGGTCCGGAATCACGAGGTCGACGCCGAACAGCTCGGGCTCGGGGAACATCACGCCGGCATCGACGAGCAGGGCAGACCCCTGGCAGCCGACGAGCAGCATGTTCATGCCGAACTCGCCCAGTCCGCCGAGCGGGATGATGTCCACGGCCGGAGTGCCCGGCCCGATATCGACTGTCACGCGCAATCCCAGCTTTCGTCGTCACTCGCCGAACACCTGCCCGGGCGCGGGCAGACCTCTGCCCGACCAGGCACGGCCGCGGCGCGGGCGCGCCGCCGGTGGCCCACGTGTCCGGCCCGTTGGGTCGCTGGGAGGACCCGAAAACAGGCGGAAAACTCGCGAGACTATAGCACAGGGGGGCGGCGCACCGAAGCAAAGAGCTCCGCAAGCCTTGCGAACTCTGTGACTTGGAGGGTCTCGGGGCGCCGGCGGCCGTCCAGGCCGGCCAGCGCCAGGACCGCCGGCCCGGTCGGATCGAACCGCTTGAGGGCGTTGGTCAGCGTCTTCCGTCGCTGGGAGAAGAGCGCCTTCACCAGCCGGTCGAACAGTTCCTCGTCCACGATTCGGGCCGACGGGGGGCCGAACGTGAGTCGCACCAGGGTGGACCTGACCTTCGGCTTCGGCGTGAACGCCCCGGGCGGCAGGTCCAGCAGCCGGTCGATCCGCGCGTGGAGCTGCGCAAAGACCGACAGGGCGCCGTAGTCCTTTCGTCCCGGGCGCGCCAGCAGCCGGTCGGCGACTTCCTTCTGCAGCATGATCGTCGCGTCGGCGAAGAAGGCCGAGTGCCGGTGGATTTCGATCAGCCTGAAGAGGATCGGCGTCGCGACGTTGTAGGGGAGGTTGCCGACGACCCGGAAGCGCCGCGGCGGCTCGTCGCCCGTGGCGGTCCCCGGCGGCCGGCGGGGCTGGAGGCCCGCCAGGAACGGGATGACGTTGGTGGCCAGGATGTCGCCCGAGAGCAGCGTGACGTTCTGGGGGACGCGCGTGGCCAGGTCCGAGACCAGGTCGCGATCGATTTCGAGCGCGAGGACCGACACGCCGCGCGCCGCCAGCGGGAACGTCAGGGCGCCGCGGCCCGGGCCGATCTCGAGGAAGACGTCCGCGGCGGCCGGATCGATGGCGTCCACCACCTTGAGCGCCCACGGCGCCGCCAGGAAATGCTGGCCGAACCGCTTCCGGGGCCGGTGCGAGGACCGGTGGGCCGGTCGGTGCGACGAACGGTGTGACGAGGTCGGGCTCATCGGGCGCGTCTCCGCAGGACCAACGATCGCACACCCAGGCTGAGCAGGCGCTCGTCGCCGCCGTGTCCGAGGCTGCGCGGCGACTCGGCCGGTGGTCCCGACAGCACGAACGTGTTGTATCCGGCGCGCAGGGCCTCGGCCGGCACGTCCCAGCCGTAGCGCTGCTGGCCTTCGAGGAGCGGACGCGCGCCGAGGCGGCGTCCGTTGACGAGAAGGTCGATCGTCTCCCCGGGCCGGGCGACCTGCGGCCCGGCGCCGAGTTCCAGTGTCAGGTCGAGGGGCGCGGCCAGCGAGACGCGCACTTCCGCGTCGGCGGCCGAGGTCCAGCGCAGCCGTGCCGCGCCGCTGCCCTCGGGGCCGTGCCACCCGGGGCCGATGGCGTCGCTCTGGCCCCGCACGAGCTCGACCTGGCTGGCCGAGGCGTCGCCGAAGGGGACGAGGCCCTGGACGGGCGGCAGGCAGAAGCGCACCGGGCGCTCCGCGCCGGCGCCGCGCGCGGCGATCCACGCGGGCCGGGACGAGAGCAGGAAGATCGCCGCGACGCCCGTCCAGTGATCCTCGCGGCCCGAGATCGTGGCTTCCCAGCGGGAGACGAACCGCCCGTCATCCGGCACCGTGAGGCCGTCGCCGGCGATCGCCTCGGCCAGCGCGATTCGCCCCGGCCCAGTGGCGCGATCGAAGACCTGGGGCACCGGCTCGAGTCGCGCGCCCTCGATCGCGCGGCCCGAGAGGTCGAGGGGCGCCTCGTCCGCGGCCGCGTAGACGGCCAGCGTGGCGGAGGCGGCGACGCCCAGCCGCGGGCGGGGCGTGACGATCCACGCCGAGAGCCGCGTGGCAAGCGCGGGGACGTCCGCCGCCTCGAATCGCACGAACGCGCCGTCGCTCGACTCGGCACAGGGCTCGAGGCCGACCGCGCGGTACAGGGGGCGTCGCGGCATGTCGAAGACGGGGCGATGGAACGCGCGGCGGTCCAGTTCGTCCACCCACAGCAGGTCACCCGCCGGATCGATCGCGGCCACCAGGCCGCTCGCCGGCTCGGCCATCGCGGCACCGTCCACGGTCATCGTCGTGTCGCCGCCGGCCGTGACGACGGCGAGCGCGCGGCCGCCGGGCAGGTCGGTCGTCAGCCGGACGTCCGGGCCGGACTCCGATCGGACGACCGCGCCGTCGCGCAGCAGGGCCGTCACACCCGCCGCGTCGGGCAGTCGCGGCAGGCCCACCGCCTGGAGGAACCGCACGTCGTCGGCCTCCAGCCAGGACGCGGCATTCGCCGGCAGGCGGACGACGACCGTATCGCCGCGGTCGAGCGTCGCCAGTCGATCGCCGAGCCGCGCGTCGAGGACGACGGGCGCCATCAGGAACCCGCGCGACTCGAGCACCGGTCGTGCCTCGTCGAAGCTGTAGACGGCGCGCCCGTCCAGCTCTGCCGCCGGGTCGACGAGCTCGTTGCTGTTCGCGAGCCGCAGCCGGTGGGTGTCGCCGAGGCGGTCCACGAAGAGCGCGTAGCGAATCGCGTGGCTCACCGCGTCGTTGTAGTGGAAGGCGATCGTCGCGGGCGACGAGACCTGCCGGACCAGCGCGTCGATGTAGGCCGCGTCCCACGTGTCGTCGTGGTGGTCGTGTGACGCCCAGGAGCCCCGGACGGCGAGGACCAGCAGGGCGGCGCTCACGAGCGCCGCCGTCGCCCCGCGGAGGCGTGGCGCCGGCAGCACGGCGACGAGCGCGGTGAGCCCCACGCCGGCGGCGATCCAGGCGCACACGAAGACGGGGATGACGAAGACGTGGACGTCCGGGACGTCGTAGCTCGCGGCGAAGGCGGTGATGATCGCCGCCGACAGGCCCAGGAGCACGGCCGTGCGCCACTCGCGGCGCGCCAGCACGACGGCACCCGCGGCGGCGAGGATCACGCCGGGCAGGCCCAGCTCGATCCGGACGAAATGCCAGACGAGCGGGAGGCGCTCGGTGAGGAGTTGCGCGGGGGTGAACGCGAACAGGCTGTCCTCGAACTGGGCGCCGCGCACCACGCTCCAGAGCTCCGCGAGGTCCGACGCCCGGGCCTCCAGGTAGTAGCTGCCGGTCGAGGTGCGCCACAGCAGGTAGCCGTACTGCGCGAGGCCGACCAGGAGGAGGGCGGCGCTGCCCGCGACGATTCGCACCCGCGTGATGACGCGCCAGTCGGTGAGCAGGACGAACACCGCGAAGGCGGGCGCGGTCATCGCGAACGTGGGATGGTGGCCGAGCGCCAGCGCGGAGACGGCGACCGCCTGCAGCAGGTGCGCGTCGCGTCGCGTGTGCGCCCATCGGATCACGAGCGCGATGGCGGCGGCCTGCAGGAGCGCGGCGAGGGTGTAGACCTCCGCGGCGATGGCCTGGTCCCAGAAGACCGGCCCGGACGCCAGGCCCCACGCCGCGACGAGGGCGGCCGCGCGCGACGCGCCGCATCGCCGCGCGGCCCACGCGGTGGCCCCGGCCGCGGCGACGCCGAAGATCATCGTCATCGCGTTGATGCGCCAGGCGACGCTGCCGAATGGCACCTGTGCGGCGGCCCACGAGAGCATCGTGAACAGCGGGTAGCCCGGGGAATGCGAGGTGCCGAGCACCACGCCGAGGAACTGCAGCTTCGGGACGTCGCCCAGCGCGACGAGGCCCGGCGTCATCGTCCGCGCGTAGACGAGCAGCGGCGGCAGGCACACCGCGGCCGCGTACGCGAGCCGCCCGGGGCGGGACGGCGCGCGGGGAGTCCCGACGTCCGACGCCATCACCCGTCCGCGTCCGGAGCGTCGCCGCCCGCGCGCCAGTACTGCTCCTCGATCGCCTCGATCGCCTCCTCGGACAGGCCGAAGTAGTGGCCGACCTCGTGAATCAGGGTCTCGCCGATGGCGACGACCACGTCGTCCTCGTCCTCGCTGGCGTCCTCGATCGGGAGCTGGAACAGGGTGATCTTGTCGGGCAGCGGCACCGCGTCGGACCAGTGGCGCTCGGTGAGCGGGGTCCCCTCGTACAGCCCGAACAGCGTATCGGGCGGCTCGATCCCCACCTCCGCGAGCTGGTCGTCGGTCGGCTCGTCCTCCACGACGATGGCGATGTTCTGCATCGCGTCGCGGAACTCCTGCGGGATGGTCTCGAGCGCCTCGTCGACGAGCGCGCGGAAACGCCGGCGGTTCATGGGCGTCGGGGGCGCTTGCGGGCGCCGCGCGGGGGCGCCTGTTTCGCGCCGAGGTTCCGGAAGTACTCGCAGTCGGCGCGCACCTGGCAGCGGTCGCAGAGCGGACGCGGCTTGCAGACGCGGCGGCCGTGCAGGATGAGCGTGTCCGAGGCGCGCGTCCATCGCTCGGGCGGCACGAGCGCGCAGAGCGCCGCCTCCACCGCCTCGGCGTCCTCGCTGTGCACGAGCCCGAGCCGGTTGGCGACGCGCAGCACGTGCCGATCGACGGGGAAGCCCGGGATGCCCATCGCGTGGCCGAGCACGACGTTCGCGGTCTTGCGGCCGACGCCCGGCAGCGCGGTGAGCGCGTCCATGTCGGCCGGCACCTCGCCCGCGTGCCGCTCGACCAGCGCGCGCGCCATGCCGGAGAGGTTGCGCGACTTCATCCGGAAGAACCCGGTCGGCTGGACAATGGGCTCGAGCTGCTCGGGATCGACCGCGGCCAGCGCGCGGGCGTCGGGGTAGCGCGCGAAGAGCGCGGGCGTGACCTGGTTCACCCGCTCGTCGGTGCACTGCGCGGAGAGGATGGTGGCGACGAGCAGCTGGAACGGCGTCTTGAAGTGGAGCTCGGTGAACGCCCCGGGGTGCTGCTGTTCGAGCCCGTCGAAGATCGCCAGGGCCCGAATCTTCAGGGAGCCGTCGGGCACCCGGGCCTTCGGGGCGGCCTTCGCGCGCGGCGCCCGGGCGGTGGCGGGCCGCCGGGGCGGCGTACGACGACGGGGCATCTCCTGAGTCTAGTGCAAGGGGCCCTTGGGCCAGCCGGCCGTCTGCTGCGCGGCCTGGGCGTCCTGGATCGCGCGCATCTGCTCCTGGAGGGCCGAGATCAGGCCCGGGATGACGCTGAAGGGCAGGGCGATGCGGGCCACGACCGGGGCGCGGACGACCTGCGACGACTCGGCCATCTGGACGTCGTGCTCCGACAGGGGGCGGACGTCACAGAACGTCAGGGTGAGGTCGAAGGGCGTGTGCGCGACGGCGCAGAAGTTCGCGTACTCCCGGCGATTGCCCGACGCGTCGTCGGACTCGTCGGGCACGATCGTGAAGTTGATCTGCTTGGACATCCGGTCAGTATTTTCGCATGACCCCGACGACCACGCCCTGCACCTGCACCTGCGAGGGATCGAGCCAGAGCGGCGAGAGCGCGGCGTTGGCCGGCTGCAGCCGGATCCGCCCCGCGTCGCGGTAGAACTTCTTCAGGGTCACGTCCGTGCCGCTGATGAGCGCGATGACCATCTCGCCGTTGTCGGCCGACTTGCGGTCCTCGACGATGACGAAGTCGCCGTCGCGAATCTGCTCGTCGATCATCGAGTCGCCCTTGACGCGCAGGACGTAGGTCTCGCGCTTGCCGATGAGATCCTCCGGCACCGCGATCGTCTCCGCGCTCGCAATGGCCTCGATCGGCGCCCCGGCCGCGACGTAGCCGAGCAGCGGCAGATCCACCGCCCGGTGCCCGGTCCGCGCCGAGAGCAGCTCCACCGACCGGCTGCGGTTCCACGACCGGCGGATGAAGCCCTTCTCCTGCAGGTTCGACAGGTGCTTGTGGACCGTCGCGAGCGACGACAGGCTGAACCGCCGCCCGATTTCCTCCAGGCTCGGCGCGTAGCCGTGCTGCTGGATGAACTCCTGCAGATAGTCCAGAATCTCGCGCTGGCGCTTCGTCAGTGGCTGCACGTGTCTCTCCCGTCAGGCTGCCCGAGTGCCTCGCGGGACTATACGCAAAGAAAAGGCGAAGATCAAGACGATGGTCGCTCCCCGTCACTGGCCGCCGCCCCTGCGCGCGTCGGCTTCGTTCGACGTCGTCTGCGTCGGCGAGTCGAGCCTCGACGTGATGGCCGTGCTCCGCGGGCCCGTGCCCGACGACGGCAAGGCCGCCCTGGCCGCGCTGAAGGTGCGGCCGGGCGGGCAGGCGGCGACCGTCGCCGTCGGCTGCGCGCGGCTCGGCCGATCGGCGTGCTTCGCGGGCGTGCTCGGCACCGATGCCTGGGCGCGGCAGGTGACCGAGGCGCTCGAGGCCGAGGGCGTGGCCCTCGCCGTCCGTCATCGCGAGGGCGTGTCCACCCGTGCGGCTGTCATCCTCGTCGACGCGCAGACCGGCCGCCGGGCCGTGCTCGAGTACCGCGAGCCCGCGCTGTCCTGGCGGCCGGATGAACTGCCGCTCGACGTCGTGCGCGACGCCAGGATCCTGGCCCTCGATGCGACCGACGTCGCCTCGGCCCTCGTCCTCGCGCGCGCCGCGCGCGATGCGGGCGTCGTGACCGTGCTCGACGCCGATCGCGACGGCGCCGACGTGGCGGAACTCCGGGCCGCGGTCGATATCGTGGTCATGCCGGAAGCCGTGGCGCGGGAGGTGGGACACGGCGATGTCGAGGCCGGGCTGGCGCGGGTGCGCCGGGACTCGGGCGTCGCGATGGCTGTGGCCACGCTGGGACCTCGCGGATCGGTGGCCCTCGTCGGCGACCACGCCATCCGGACCCCCGCGCTGGACGTCCCGGTGGTGGACACCACCGGGGCCGGCGACGCCTTCCGGGCCGGCCTGATGACCGCCTGGCTCGAGACGCCGGATCGGCCCGATCCGGAGCGTCTCCTGCGCATGGCCAACACGGTGGCCGGCCTGAACTGCCGGGCCCTCGGGGCCCAGACCGGGTTGCCGGCGATGGCGGAAGTCATGGCAGCACAGTGACTTGCGAATCGTCTTAAACCCGCGGCGCTTCGGGCGGTCTAACGTGACAGGAGCACCTGGGGCGAGATGCGGTTCGGTGCACATGCGGCCGCGGCGGTGGGCTGGACGCCAGCGCGAGACGTCGGGATGACGCGACCCCGGACCACGACAGCCGACGTGCCGGCATCGACGAAGGACCTGGAGGCGGCCGACGACCGCGCGCTGGTCGAGGCGTTCCTCGCCGGCCGGCGCGAGGCGTTCGACGTCATCGTGCGGCGCCACCAGCGGCACGTCTATCACCTGTGCCTGCGGTTCGTCCGCAGCCACGAGGACGCGGCGGATCTGGCGCAGGACGTGTTCGTGCGCGCGTTCAAGGGGCTGGACCGGTTCAAGGGCGAGGCCTCGCTCGGCACGTGGCTCTACCGCGTCGGCGTGAACGTGTGCCTCAACCGGATCGCGGTGAAGCGCCCGGCATCCGAGCCGCTGGAGCCGACCGAGCACGTGGACGTCCGCGCGGAAGACCCGTTCGACCGGGTCGCGCGCTCCGAACGGTCGGCGGCGATGCGGGCGGCCATCGATCAGCTGCCGCCGAAACAGCGGGCGACCGTCATCCTGCGCGTCTACCAGGACCTGTCGCACGAGGAGATCGCGCAGGTGCTCGGCAGCTCGGTCGGCGCGGTCAAGGCGAATTTCTTTCACGCGCTCGGCAACCTCAAGCGCCTGATGCAGACGTCATGAGTCACCTCACTCCCCAGCAGTTCGTCGATGCCCTCGAGGGGCGGCCGGCGGGCGTCGCCCAGGCGCACCTCGATCACTGTGGGCCGTGCCGCGCGCAGGTGGCCGAGCTGCGCGCGCTGGTCCAGGACGCGCGGCGCGACGAGACCCCGGAGCCGTCGCCTCTGTTCTGGGATCACTTCGGCGACCGGGTCCGCGACGCCGTGGACGACGTCCGGGTACCCGGCCGCACCACGTGGTGGCCCGGCGGCTGGCGCCTCGCCCTGGTGGGCAGCGCGATGATGGCCGTCGCGGTCTTCGCCGTCGTCGCGACCGTCCGCGTCGCGCCGGACCTGCCCGCGCCCGTGGACCGCGTCGCGCGCGACGTCGAGGTCGCCGGGCCGATGCCGCTCCCGGCCGACGACGACGTACTCGTCGCGGCGCCGGGTGAGGCGGCCGTCGGCGCGGCGGCGCCCGCGGCGGCGCCCGAGGCCTGGCAGAAGGTGATGGCGCTCGGCGACGAGCTGCCGTCGGAAGACCTGGTCGGCGTCGCGCCGGCGTCGCCCGGGACGGGCCCGCTGATCGAGGACCTGTCGCAGGCGCAGCTGCGCGAGTTCCTGCGCCTCCTGCGCGCCGAACGGGGTGGGATGTGAACGGCCCGGTCCGCTGGTCGTCGTCGGGTGTCGCGCTGATCGTCGCGCTGGTCCTCGGCGCCGGCGTCGCCGACGCCCAGGGGGCGGGGGCCGGCTCGCGCGCGCAGGGCCGCGCGGCAGGGCAGCCGCCGGCGGTGGCCGTGCCGGTCGTGCCGGCGCCGGGAGCGCCGGCCGCCCAGGAGCCCGGTGTGGACCAGGGCGGCCAGGGCGGCCAGGCCGAGACGCCGCTCACGGCGCAGCAGGTGGAGCAGGAGTTCGACAACTTTGCGCTCGGCCAGGCGCAACGCGCGCTGAACCTGACCGACGGCCAGTTCTTCCGCTTCGCGCGCGCGTATCGCGCGCTGCAGGTCGTCCGGCGACGGGCGCAACGGCAGCGGCGCGCGATGCTCGGTGAGCTGGGCCCGCTCGTGCGCGGACCGGGCCCCGTGCAGAATCCGGCGGCGGTCGAGACGCGGCTGTCGGCGCTCGATCAGCAGCTGGTGACGACGGCGCAGGAGGTCGTGCGCGCGTATGGCGCCGTGGACCGGGTGCTGAACGTCCGCCAGCGCGTCCGGTTCCGCCAGTTCGAGCAGCAGATGGAGATGAAGAAGCTCGAGCTGCTCGCCCGGGCCCAGGCCGCGGGCCGGGGCGGTCCGCCGCGTCTGCCACGCTGACGGTCAGGTCCCCGCGCCCGCGGGCAGCCGGTACGTCGTCCGGTTCCGCGTGTTGCCGGCAGTCGTTCCGTGAGCCGCACCGGCGGTAACATGACAGGCATGTCCCGGATGCTGGTCACGGCGGTCGGCCTGACGGTCGCCCTCGGGGCGAGTCCCGTGCCGCGGCAGGACCGGACCCTGACCCAGGCCGACGCGGACAGCATGAACGCCAAGCTGAGCTTCATCGTCGAGACGGGCGAGGTGCCCCGGCCCGCGGACGCTCCGCCCGTGCAGACGGCGTTCACCGATCGTGAGGTCAACGCGTATTTCCGGTTCTACGGCCCGCTGTTCCTGCCCAAAGGCGTGCAGTCGCCCGTCGTGGCGATCGGCGACCGCGGCCGGCTGACCGCGCGCGCGATCGTGGACCTGGACGCGGTGCGCACGTCGCAGGAGCGCGGCTGGCTCGACCCGCTCGCCTGGGTGAGCGGCAAGCTCGAGGTGGCGGCGGCCGGCGCGGTGCTCGGGGCGAACGGCACGGGCGTCTTCCAGTTCGAGTCGGCGACGGTGGGCGGCGTGTCCGTCTCGAAGGGCGTGCTGCAGGAGCTCGTCCGGTTCTACACGACGTCACCCGACCTGCCGCACGGCTTCGACCTCGACAAGCCGTTCGCGCTGCCCGCGGGAATCCGCAGCGTGGGGTCCCGGCGGGGCACGGCGACGGTCGTCCAGTAGTCGCTCCGGTAGAATTTCCTCGTGTCCGCCGACCTGCTGACGACGCCGCTGCAGTTCGTGCGCGGCGTCGGCCCGCGCCGCGCGGCGGACCTCGAGCGCGTGGGCCTGTCGATCGTCGAGGACCTGCTGCTGCGGTTCCCGCTCCGGTACGAGGACCGCGCGGCGCTCGTGCCCATCGGCCGGCTGCGGCCCGGGATGACCGCCACGGTGGCGGGCGAGGTCCTGTCCTCCGGCGTGCGTCCGACCCGCCGGCCGGGCTTCCGCCTGTTCGAGCTGGTCGTGCGCGACACGACGGGCCCGATCCGCGCGGTCTTCCCGAACCAGGCGTTCCTGCGCGACGTGTTCCACGCGGGCCAGCTCGTCGTGCTCTACGGACCCGTCGAGTTCCGCGCGGGCCTGCAGCTGACGAACCCGGAGTACGAGATCGTCCGCGGCGACGCCGACGAGGACGACGCGACGGTGCACACGGGCCGCATCGTGCCCATCTACGAGAAGGCGGGATCGGTGACGCCGCGGATGCAGCGGACGCTGGTGCACCGGCTGCTGCAGGAACTGCCGGCGGAGGTGGCCGATCCGCTGCCGCCGGAGGTGCGCGACGCGCGCGCCCTGCCGCCGCGGCGCCAGGCCATCATCGACGCGCACTTTCCGCCGCCCGGCACGGACCTGGAGGCACTCAACGCGGCGCGGACCCCGGCCCAGCAGCGTCTCGTCTACGAGGAGTTCTTCCTGTTCCAGGCGGGGCTCGCGCTGCGCCGCCGGAAGCAGGCGGCCGAGCGGAAGGCGAAGCCCGTGGTCGTGGACGACCGCATCCGCGACGCGGCGCGGCAGGTGCTCCCGTTCCGGCTGACTGCCGGCCAGCGCGAGGCGCTGCGCGAGATCGTGACCGACATGCAGCGTCCCGAGCCGATGAACCGGCTGCTGCAGGGCGACGTCGGCGCCGGCAAGACGATCGTCTCGCTGATCGCGGCGCTCGTCGCGATGGAAAACGGCCTGCAGGTCGCCGTGATGGCGCCGACCGAGATCCTCGCCGACCAGCACTACCTGACGATCCGCCGGCTGCTCGACGCGTCGCGCTTCCGGATCGCGGCGCTGACCGGCAGCGTCGGCGCGGCGAAGCGGCGCGAGGTGCTGGCGGAACTGGCGAGCGGCGCCACGCAGCTCGTCGTCGGCACGCACGCGCTCGCCGAGCACGCGGTGGCATTCCACGCGCTCGGCCTGGTCATCATCGACGA
This sequence comes from Vicinamibacterales bacterium, assembly GCA_041394725.1. GTDB lineage: Bacteria > Acidobacteriota > Vicinamibacteria > Vicinamibacterales > SCN-69-37 > JAWKHR01. The sequence goes on from JAWKHR010000016.1 coordinate 131,757, forward strand.
GCAGCACCGGTTCGGGGTGCTCCAGCGCGCGTCGCTGCGATCGAAGGGCGCGAATCCCGACGTGCTCGTGATGACCGCGACACCCATTCCGCGGACGCTGGCCCTCACCGCGTACGGCGACCTGGACACGTCGGTCATCCGCGACCTGCCGCCGGGACGCCAGCCGATCACGACCGTCGCGCGCCCCGAGGGCAAGCGCGAGGAGACCTACCGCCTGGCGCGGCGTGAGCTGCAGGCGGGACGGCAGGTGTACGTCGTCTATCCCCTGGTCGAGGAATCCGAGAAGGTGGATCTCCGTGCGGCGACCGGCATGGCCGACCACCTCCAGGCCGAGGTGTTCCCGGAGTTCTCGGTCGCGCTGCTGCACGGCCGGCTGAAGCAGGACGAGAAGGACCGCGTGATGGCCGCGTTCGCGCGAGGCGACGTGCACGTGCTGGTCTCGACCACGGTCGTCGAGGTCGGTGTGGACGTGCCGAACGCGACGGTGATGGTCGTGGAGCATGCCGAGCGGTTCGGCCTCTCGCAGCTCCATCAGCTGCGCGGCCGCGTGGGGCGGGGCAGTCACCCCTCGCACTGCGTGCTGCTGTATCAGCATCCGATCAGCCTGGCCGGCCGCGCGCGGCTGGACGCGCTCGTCGAGACGACCGACGGCTTCGTGATCGCCGAGCGCGACCTGGCGCTCCGCGGCCCCGGCGACTTCTTCGGCACGCGCCAGTCGGGGCTGCCGACGCTGCGTGTCGGCGACCTGATCCGCGATCACCGGCTCATGGAGCAGGCGCGGCAGGACGCGATCGACTGGCTCGACCAGGCCGGCGCGTCGAAGCCGCTCGTGAGCTACCTCTCCGCCAACTGGGCCACCCGCTTCGGCCTCGTGGGAGTGGGCTAGTGGGGTCAGGTCTTGGATCGCAGCCTCCGGCACGCGACGATGACGAATCTGTCAGCCGCGACCGGCGCCTGATGAGGGCGCGGTGCGGATAGTCGGCGGCACCTTCCGCGGCCGCACGCTGGCGGGACCCGGCCGGGCGCCGCTGCGACCCACGTCCGATCGCCTCCGCGAAACGCTGTTCAATATCCTCGCGCCAGTCATCGACGACGCACGCGTGCTCGACGCCTACGCCGGCACCGGCGCCGTCGGGCTCGAGGCGCTCAGTCGCGGCGCGGCGCACGTGACGTTCGTCGAGCGCGACCGCGGCGCGCTGGCCGCGCTCGACGCGAACATCCGCGCGCTCGACGTTGCCCCG
>JAWKHR010000017.1:0-132389 GCA_041394725.1 Vicinamibacterales bacterium
CCCCCCGCCCCGCCGCGTCGGGGGGCCCCCGCGCCACGCCGCTCACCCCCTTGCGTCCCCCCACCCATCAGAACACCTGCACCGTCAGGGCCGACGGCGGCACCACCGCGTCGTCGACGACGACGCGGAGGCGCCGCACGGGCACCGGCGCGAAACGCTCGAGCCGCGCGTAGCCGATCGTCGCGCCGGCGGCGACGTCCTGCCAGACGTCGCCGCCAGCGGCCGCATCGCCCGCCGCGCGGCCCGTCGGCGCCGCGGTCTCCGACCGCTGCACGCGGAACCGCGCGACCGCCTGCCCTTCCGCGATCGGCTCGGCCAGCCGGACGACGCCGACCGGCGTCGTCCGCCCGAGATCCACTTCGGCGACGGCCGTTCGCGGGTCGGTGCGCGTCCAGCGCACCGGCCGCCCGGCGGCGAGGTCCTCGGCGAAGAGCGCGGTGAGGCGGCGCCGCATCTCCAGCAGGCGGGCAACGTCCGTGTCGTGCAGCTGTCCGGCACGCGTCGGCGGCACGTTCAGCAGGAGCTTCGAGTTCCGGCCGACCGACCGGAAGTAGAGATCGACCAGCCGGTCCGCCGATCGCACCCGGCCGTCCTCGGCCGAGTGATGAAACCAGCCCGGCCGGATCGAGGTGTCGGCTTCGGCGGGCCGCCACACCGTGCCCGACGGATCGCCGTGCTGCAGCGCCTCGGTCACGCCCGGGCCGCTCACGCCCGGTGCGGTGACGACGTCGGGATTCACCATGGACCAGTTCGGTTCACCCGCGGACCCGTTCTCGTTGCCGCACCAGCGGACGTCCGGCCCCGCATCCGAGAACATCACCGCGCCCGGCTGCAGGCGCCGCACGACGCCCCAGAACTTCGGCCAGTCGTAGATCTGCCGGCGTCCGCCGGGCCCCTCGCCGTTCGCCCCGTCGAACCAGACCTCGGCGAGTTCGCCGTACCCGGTGAGCAGTTCGGTGAGCTGCGCGACGTACACGTCGTTGTAGCGGGGTGAATCCCCGTAGGCGGGGTGATTCCGGTCCCACGGCGAGAGGTAGAGGCCCGGCCGCAGCCCGTCGGCGCGACACGCGTCCACGAACTCGCGCACGAGGTCCCCGTCCCCCGCGCGCCACGGGCTCGCGGCGACCGAGTGCCGCGTGGTCCGCGTCGGCCAGAGACAGAAGCCGTCGTGATGTTTCGCCGTGAGGATGGCGGCCTTCGCGCCCGCCGCCCGTGCCGCGCGCGTCCACTGCCGCGCGTCGAGGGACGAGGGGTTGAAGATCGCGGGTGACTCGGTGCCGTCTCCCCACTCCCGATCCGTGAAGGTGTTCACGCCGAAGTGGAAGAACAGCGCCAGCTCGTCCTGCTGCCAGCGCAGCTGCGCCGGCGTCGGGCGCGGCCGGGGGCGGTCCGGCGGGACCGGCGCGAACGCGCGGCCGCCGCGCGCGAATCCCATCGCGCCCAGGACCGAGGAACCGGCAAGCAGGAAGGCCCGGCGATGCATGCGCGTGTCGGAAGCGCCACCGTACCAGACGCCATCAGGTGGGGCAAGCGGCGCCGGCCCGTCGTGGGCCCGGAGGTCGAGCGCAGCCCGCGGACCGCCGCGCCGCCCATGGACGGCGCGTGAATCCGACGTGAACACGCGCGGTACGTCGCGCCCGCGTCCGGTCCTGGACGGTTCAGGCGCCGGGCACGTCCACCAGCGTCAGCGCGAACCGCGACGCCTCGTCGATCCACTGCGCGTGCAGCCGGAAGCCGGCGGCCTCGAGCTGGCTGACGATCGCCTGCGGCTCGTACTTGTAGGAGCTCTCGGTCCAGATCGTCTCGCCGTCCCGCAGCGTCAGGTCGAGACCCGCGCGACGGATCCGGACGCGCTGCGGCCGCGCGCTCACGAGGTGCATCTCCACGCGCGACGCCTCCGCATTCCAGACCGCGCGGTGCCGGAAGCTCGGCAGATCGAAGTCCGCGTCCAGCTCGCGGTTGAGCCGCACCAGCAGGTTGCGGTTGAACGCGGCCGTCACGCCGAGCGGGTCGTCGTAGGCCCGGAGCAGATCGGCCTCGGGCTTCACCAGATCGGCGCCGAGCAGGAACCCGTCACCGGCCCCGAGGGCTCCGCGCACCTGGCGCAGCAGCGCTGCCGCGCCCGGCGGGTCGTAGTTGCCGATGTTCGACCCGAGGAACAGCGCGAGCGTCCGTCCGTCGCCCGCGAGCGACCCGGTGACGTCGCGCAGGCCGGCCTCGTACGTCGCCTCGTGGGCGACGACGCGGACGTGGTCGAACGCGCTGAGCGCCCGCGCCGCCGTCTCGAGCGCCGCCCGGGAGATGTCCACCAGGTGCAGGTCGAGCGGCGCCGAACGGGCCGGGCCGGACGAGACGAGGGCGGCCAGCTTGTCGCCGTTGCCGGATCCGAGCTCGACGACCCGCGCGAGCGGCCGGAGCGCGCCCAGGATTTCCGCGGCGTGCGAGGTGAGCAGGCGCGTCTCCCCCGCCGTCACGCGGTACCACGGCAGGTGGCAGATGGCGTCGAAGAGCGCCGAGCCGAGCGGGTCGTAGAGATGGCGCGACGGCAACTGGCGAGGCCGGCGTTCCAGGTAGAACCGGACGTCGGCCGCCAGCTGCGCCGTCGCCGCCTCCGGCGCCGACTCGTGCACCCGCACCCGTGCGTTGGCCGGACGCATGGTCACGCCTGCCGCACGCAGCGGAAGCCCGCGTAGACGTACGGATACCGCGACCGGAACCAGTTGCGGAACGACGGCCGCACCAGCTCGCGGGCGGTCATCGGCGAGGCGCCCTTCATCACGTAGTGCTCGCCATCGAAGAAGTCGGCGGAATATTCCGGGTACGACGGAATCACCTCGAACCCGGGGAACGGCCCGAACACGGTGGAGGTCCACTCCCACCCGTTGCCGACGAGGTCCTCGACGCCCCAGGCGCTGGCGCCGGCGGGATGGCTGCCGGCCGGCTGCGGATCCCACGTCACGAAGTCGTAGACGCCATGGCCGGCGACGGTCGGGTCGCTGCCCCACGGCAAGGGCCGGTCGCCCTCGGGCGCGCCAAAGGCCGCGCGCTGGAACTCCGCCTCGGTCGGCAGCCGCAGGCCACGCCACGCCGCATAGGCGTGCGCCTCGGCCTGGCTGACGTAGACCGGCCAGGCCCCCGGCAGCGACACCCGGTCGAACATGCCGCGCCAGGCCCAGGTGCCGTCCGCGTGGCGCTCCCAGAACATCGGATGCGTCAGCCCCTCGCTCTCGCGCCAGGCCCAGTCCTCGGGCCGCCACCAGCCGGCGTTCGCGTAGCCACCGGCCTCGACGAACTCCAGGAAATCCGCGTTGGTCACGTTGTGCCGCTGGATCGCGAAGCCCGGGACGTCCACGGCGTACGCGGGCCGCTCGTTGTCCCACGCGAAGGGCACGGCGCCGCGATCCACGCCGAGCGTCGCGCGTCCGGCCGGCACGTCCACCCAGGCCTGCGCGGGCGGCGTCCCGTCCACGACGGGCGCGTAGCCCTCGGGCCGTCGCTTCTGATCGAACGGCAGGCGGTGCCACATGTAGGCGAGCGTCTCCTGGTGCATCGCCTCGTGCTCGAGGATGCCGTAGGCGGCCTCGGCGCCGTCGAGCAGCGGATGGCCGGGCTGGACGATCGGCCCCTCGCGCAGGGCCTCGATCACCTGGCGATCCGCCTCCGCGGCGAACTGCCGGACCGTCTCGCGGCTCGGCCACCGCGCCCGCGTGGCCTCGGGGCTCGCGTCGTTCGACGCCTGCGACTCGTGCGGATCGATGCCGCGCGCGAAGAGCGACTCGAGCGCCGCGTCGATGCTGGGCCGACCAAGGCCGCGCTTCACCAGGGTGTTGAAGCTGAAGCCGGGCAGGTGTCCCTCGTAGAAGACGATGGGGTGCCGGAGGGCGATCGGCTGGCTGTAGTACGCCTCGTCCGCCAGCAGGTCGAACAGCGCCGCCGACCGCTCGCGGTTGCGGCGGTACCAGTCGAGCAGCGGACGGCGATCGAGGTCGGGCAGCGTGGCGGTGGTCATGAGCGACTCCAGACAGGACCGGGTTCAGTGCAGCGCGCCGGGTTCCGAGTGCTGCGGGGGAGCATCACCATCTTGTCGTACCTCGCGCCGGCGCGCGACCCTCAGCGCACGAGGTGCGGGACGTCGGACGCATGGGTCGGATACGCCCAGATCGCGTCGGCGAGGTCCTCCACCGGAACGCGCTGGCGCATGGCCAGCGCAAACAGGTTGATCAGCTCGTCGGCGCCGGGCCCCAGCAGGTGCGCGCCGAGCACCCGGCGCGATCGCCGCTCGACGAGCACCTTCGAACGCGACACGGACTCGCCCAGGCGTCTCGTGGAATACCACGCGGATGTGTCGATCGCGTGTACGTCCACCTCGTGTCCGCGCTGGCGCGCCTCGGCCTCGCCGAGGCCGACCCGCGCCAGCGGCGGCAGCGTGTACACCGCGCTCGGCACGACCGTGTAGTCCGGCGTCCGCGCGCCGGCGTCGAGCAACCCGTCCGCGAGGATGCGGGCCTCGTAGCCGGCGACCGGCGTCAGCGGAGGGCCGCCGGAGGCCGCGCAGTCCCCGGCCGCGAACACGCGCGGGTTCGACACGCTGCGAAACGCCTCGTCCACGATCACGCCCTGCCGGCCGACGTCCACGCCGCCCGCGGCGCAATCGAGCGCCTCCAGGTCGGGCACCCGCCCCGCGCCGTGGACGACCAGAGCCGCGTCCACCGCGGCGCCGCCCCTCGCGCGTACGCGGAACCCGTCGCCGTCGCGCGCCACGGCGTCCACCTCCGTGCCCAGCCGCACGTCCACGCCGATCGCGCGCGTGCGCGCCACGAGCGCGTCGACCAGGTCCGGCTCGAAGGCGGCCAGCGGCCGGTCGTCGCCGTGAAGGATCGTCACGCGGGCCCCGGCGCGCGCCGCGACGTGGGCGAACTCGAACGAGATGAACCCGCCCCCCACGAACGCAATCGAGGCAGGCAGGGTCGGCAGATCGAGGAACGCGTCGCTCGTCACGAGCAGGTCGGCGCCGTCGATCGGCAGGCGCACCGGCGTGGCGCCGGTGGCAATCACGATGGCGCGCGCCGCCTCCACGGCCTCGCCGCCGACGTCGAGGCTCGAGGGCCCCGTGAACCGCGCGGTGCCATGAAACACGACGATGCCCTGCCTGCGGAGCGACGCCTCGCGCTGCTCCGGCACGGGATCCGTGAAGGTGCGCTTGAAGCGCATGAGCGCGCCCCAGTCGAGGGCGAGCGATCCCGTGGCGACGCCCTTGCCGTCGAGGTTGCGCGCCGCGTCGATCGCCGCGGCCACGCCGACCAGGATCTTCTTCGGGTCGCAGCCGCGCAGCGCGCACGTGCCCCCGAGAGGACCGGACTCGACCAGCGCCACCGACCAGCCGGCGGAACGGCACCGTCCGGCGACGGTCGCGGCGGCTGCGCCCGACCCGATGACGACGAGATCGAAGGTGTGCGGCATCCGTCCACCGTAGCACCCGGCGCCGCGGGGGGAAACCCGCGGGGGGCCGGGAACGGTCAACGGACTGTGATGCCGGTGTCGGGGCCGGGGTTACCGTCCGGCCGGTCGCCGCCGGCCCGCCGGGGCCGCTATCGCTCCCAGTACTCGCCCTCGACCCACGGCATCGCCGCCTCGTCGAGGACGCTGTCCTGCCCCGCCGCGCCGGCATTGGTCATCGCCGTGGCGTTCCAGACCGGCGGCGTGCGCCCCTGCAGGTGGCGGACGAAGAAGTCGAAGCGCTTGTGGTCGCCGTACGCGCCGCCGCCCGTGTGGTTCGCGTTCGGAATGACCACCAGGTCGAAGTCCTTGTTCGCCTGGATCAGCTTGTTGACCACCTGCATCGTCGACGAGGGATCGACGTTGGTGTCCATCTCGCCGACGAGCAGCAGGAGCGCCCCCTGCAGCTGGTCGGCATGCTCCATGTTCGACGACGCGGCGTACTGCGGGCCGATGGGCCAGCCCATCCACTGCTCGTTCCACCAGATCTTGTCCATCCGGTTGTCGTGGCAGCCGGCCGACGCGGCGGCGGCCTTGTAGAACTCCGGATGGAAGACCATGCCGCCCATCGCGTTCTGGCCGCCGGCCGAGGTGCCGTAGATCCCGACGCGCGTGATGTCGTAGTAGCCATACTTCGCGGCCACGGCCTTGTGCCAGAGGATGCGATCCGGGAAGCCCGCGTCGCCAAGGTCCTTCCAGGCCACGTCGTGGAACGCCTTCGACCGGTTCGCGGTTCCCATCCCGTCGATCTGCACGACGATGAAGCCCAGCTCGGCCAGGGTCTGCATGCCGGTCTGGGTGCCGAACGACTTGGGCACGAACGAGCCCTGGGGGCCGGCGTAGATGTTCTCGATGACCGGATAGGTCCGGCCCGGATCGAAGTTCGTCGGGCGGATGATGATGCCCCAGATGTCCGTCGTGCCGTCGCGCCCCTTGGCCGAGAAGACCTCCGGGTATCGCCAGCCCGTCGCCAGAAGGTCCGTCGTGTCGGCGGTCTCGAGCGGCATCACGAGCGACTGATCCGACACGCGGTGGAGCTCGCTCACGGGCGGCGCGTCCACGCGCGAATAGGTGTCGACGTAGTACTCGCCGTCGGGTGACCAGTCCACGGCGTGCGTCCCGTTGGCGGTCGTGAAGCGCGTCAGGCCGGTGCCGTCGAAGTTGATCCGGAAGTAGTGCAGGAAGTACGGATCCTGGTCGCCATCGACGCCGTTGGCCGTGAACCAGATCTGCCGCTTCTCCTCGTCCACCTTCTCCACGTAGTGGACGGCCCACTGGCCCTTCGTGATCTGGTTCTTCACCTGGCCCGTCGCGCCGTCATACAGGTAGAGGTGGCTCCACCCGTCCCGTTCGGACAGCCAGAGGATCTCCTTCCCGTCGTTCACGTCGTACCGGTAGGACCGACCGGAGCCCGACAGGGTCGGGTTCACACGGTTGTAGTAGAAGAAGGTGTCCACCTGCTCGTCCACGAGCGCGCGCGCGGCGCCGGTGGACGCATTCACCTCGATGATCCGGTACACCTGGTGGCCGCGCTGGTTGTACTCGAACGTGAAGGCGCGGCTGTCCTTGCGCCACTCCAGGCTTCGGTTGCTGTACGGATTCGGGAACAGCGTCGTGTCCACCACGTGCTGCGCTTTCGACGCGACGTCGAAGAGCACCGGCTGGTCGAAATCCACGACGTCGCCGGGCTTGCGGTAGAAGATCGAGGAGGTCTTCGGCTGCAGCTGATCGGGCGGCGAGGACTGGACGTAGGTCACCTCGCGGCGGTAGCCCGGGCGGCGGCGGAAGACGGCGATCTTCTTCGAGTCGGGCGACCACTCGATCGAGTTGAAGGTGTAGGCGTTGCCTTCCGACCCGTCCCAGCTGAGCTGCACGGGCTCGGCGCGCGCGTCACCCGCGGGACGAACGTACAGGTTGTAGTTCCGGATGAAGGCCTCGGACGCGCCGTCCGGGGACTCACGGAACTGCGGCGTATCGCCGTTCGGGCCGCCGCCCTGGCGGCCGCCCCCACCCTGCCGCCCGCCGCGGCCCTGGCCCGCGGCGCCCGGGCCCTGCGGCGCGCGCGTGGCGCGCGTGCACTGGTAATCGGTGAGCGTGCAGTGCCAGCGCGGGGCCTGCGCCGCGCCCGCGCCGGCCGGACCACCGCGGCCGCCCGCACGCCCGCCGCGCCCGTTGCCGCCGCCGATCGTGAACTCGATGGCCTGCAGGTCGTCTACGTACTCGAAGGTCTGGAACGGCAGCGTCACCGAGGTGTAGTCGCCGCTGGCCGCGCTGGAGATCGCGCGCGCGAGGCGCTCGTGGTCGAACGCCGGCGTCTTCGTCGCCGCGGCGGCATCGACCAGCACGAACGCGTCGCCGCCCTTCACCGACTTGCGGTACCAGAACTTCGCGGTGCCCTCGATGAAGGTCGTCGTCTCGATGACGTCGTAGACCGTGTTCTGAACGCGGTCGCGCAGGCCGTTGGCGCGCTCGTAGTCGGCGACGACGGTCGCGTCCTGCGCGGCGGGCAGCGCGGACCACACGGGCCCGATGAGCGCGGCGCCGGCGCACAGCAGCACGAGGGAGGCGCGTCGGTTCTTCATGGCGGTCGGTCCTTTCGCCACAGCGGGGTTCGCGGGGACTGCTCGTGGAACGGGCGAATCGTAGCACGCGTCAGGGAAGACCTGACGTGCGTGCGCGTGGGGCTTATGGGGCTATTCGCGTGGGGAGGGCGTGAAGGGGATGGAGGGCATGAAGGGGTGGCCGTGATGCGTGTCCTGATCGACATGAAGGACTGTGGAGGAATTGAATGCCATGAAGGGCACCGGCGTGTGTCCCTGCGGCACCTGCGCGAGGCCGTACGCAGGATCGAGAGTCCGGCGGGGGGCTGCAGAACCGGACTCTCGATCCTGCGTACGGCCTCACGCAGGCGGCCGGCCGAATCGGCCGGCCGGGCGAGCTTCGCTCGCCTGCCGTCAGAGACACCTGTCAGACGCGGCCAGCCTTCATGAGCTTCACTGGCTTCACCACCTTCATGTCAACCCAGACAAGTCGCGCAGGCACGTGCTTCACGGCCTCCAGCCCCTTCATGTCCTTCACCCGCCATGGACATGAGATTACTATTCGGATGTAATATAAATACCCATGCGCCGGACGATTCCTCGCGGAATTCGAACTCTACGTGATGCTCGCGGTGGCCAGGCTCGGCGACGAGGCGTACGGCGCCTCGATCCGCCGCGAGATCGAACACCGAACGGGACGGCCCGTGTCGGTCGGCGCGCTCTACGCCACGCTCGGGCGCCTCGGCGACAAGGGCCTGGTCCGGTTCCGGGTGTCGGCGCCGGAACCCACGCGCGGTGGGCGGTCGCGCAAGCACTGCGCGCTCACGCCCGCGGGCCGGGCGGCGCTCCGGCACTCGACGAACATGCTCACCCGCATGATGGACGGCGTCACGGTCGCCGGGAGATCCGATCGATGACGCCGCCCGCCCTGACACCACGCGTCCCGGGGATCGCGCGCCGGCTGATCGCGCTCGTGACGCCGCCCGGGGACCGACCGTTCGTGCTGGCCGACCTCGCCGACGAGTACGGGCGGCTCCGCGACGAGCGGGGATGGTGGGTGGCACGCCGGTGGTACTGGCGGCAGGCGCTCGCGGCCGTCCGCCCGGGACTCGGCCGTCGCCTCGCCGGATCCACGGCGCGCGCGCGCGCGGCCGTGTGGCGCCGGCCCGCCGGCCTCGGCGCGGACGTGCGGTACGCGGCCCGCCGGCTCCGCGAGGCACCGCTCGTCGCCGTCGTCACCGTGACCTCGCTCGGCGTCGGCATCGGCGCGGCCACCACGGTGCTTCTCGGTGGCGAACGGCCTGCTGTTCCGCACCTCGCCGGCCATCGCGGATCCGGCGGGCGTCCTGTCGATCTACACCGTGCCGCAGTCGGACCCCGTGTTCGGCCAGACCTCGTTCCCCGACTTCGTCACCCTCGACACCCAGGTCGCGTCGCTCGAGACCGTCGCCGCGATGCGCGTCGGCGCGGTGACGCTCGGCGACGGCCCGGCGGGCCGGCCGGTCATGGTCGAGATCGTGAGCACGCGCTTCTTCGACGTGCTCGGCGTCCGCCCGGCGCTGGGCCGCCTGTTCTCGGACGAGGAGACCCGCCCGGGTCTGGCGCAGCCCGTCGCGATCGTGAGTCACGACTTCTGGCAGCACACGCTCGGCGGGAGGCCGGACGTGCTCGGCACCGAGGTCCGGCTCGACGGCCGGCGATTCACGATCGTCGGCGTCGCGCCGAAGGGCCTGCGGGGGCGGCTGGCCGAGATGACGGTCGCGGCGTGGGTCCCCGCCGGGCTGCCGGGTGGCTTCTACCATGCGACCGACCGGGAGATTCGCGATCGATCCGACCGGGAGTATGCCGTGCTCGCCCGCGCCCGGCCCGGCGTCTCCGTCGATCAGGTCGCCGCCGAACTCGCGGTGCTCGGCCGCCGCCTGCACGCCGAGTACGGCGACCAGTGGGAGGACGAACGCGACGAACCGCTCGCCTTCCGCGTGGTCGCCGGCAACCCGGGTCTGCTGCCGCCCGAGTTCACGACCGCGCTGGCGGCCACCGCGGCGGTCGCGCTGGCCGGCGCCGCCCTGGTCCTGCTGATCGCGTGCTCGAACGTCGCGGGCCTCCTGCTCGCGCAGGCGCATGATCGCCGGCAGGAGATCGCGCTGCGCTCGGCGCTCGGCGCGGGTCGCGGCCGCCTGGTGCACATGCTGATGGTGGAAAGCGGGTGGCTTGCCCTGGCCGGCGGCGCCGCGGGGCTCCTGGCGGCGCGCGCCGGCGTGGCGGCCATCGGCTCCGTCGCGCTGCCCATGGGGGCGCCCCTCGAGTTCGACTTCAGCCTCGACTGGCGCGTGCTCGTCTTCGCCCTGGGCGTCTCGGCGATCGCGTGCGTCGCCTTCGGTCTTCTGCCGGCGCTCACCGGCTCGCGCGCCGACCTGGTGCCCGCGCTGAAGGCCGGGCACGACGCGCCGCCCGGGAGGCGGTCCCTCGGCTTCCGCCGCGCGCTCGTCGTCGCGCAGGTCACCGCGTCGGTGGTCCTTCTGGTCGGCGCCGGTCTCGCCCTGCGGTCGGCCCGGACGGCCCTCGGCGCCGACCTTGGGTTCGACCCGGATCGGGTGGCGGTCGTGTCGAAGGCCCTGTCCTTCGATCCGGAGGTCGCCCCCGAGACGATGGTGCGGTTCCGCGATCTGGCGGCGCGGATCGCGTCGCATCCCGAGGTGGAGTCGGTGGCGCTCTCGACCGCGGTCGAGCGGGTCTTCGACGACCTGACCATCGCCGACGTCAGGCCGGACAGCGTCGCGCCTGGCGACGACGAACCGCGGCCCGTCCGCATGAACGCGGTCGATCCGGGATACCTCTCCATGCTGCACCTGGACGTCGTCGCCGGCCGCGCGCTGACGCCGGAGGATCGGCTCGGCTCGGAGCGTGTCGCGCTCGTCAACGAAGCCTACGCGTCGCGCCACTGGCCGGGACAGCCGGCCGTCGGACATACGCTGCACGTGGCCTCCGTGCGGACTCTCGGGATGCCGGTTCGGCGGCAGGAAGACCGGTTGACCGTGGTGGGCGTCGTCCGCGATCCCGACGGTCCGAGCGCGCCGGACGGCGATTCGGAACTGAGCGCAGCGAGCCTCGTCGGCGTCTCGCCGCGGATCTGGGTACCGCTGTCCCAGCACCCGTCGAACACGGTCGTGATTCATGCCAGGGCCAGGCAGGACGCGGCGTCGCTCGTCCCCATCCTGCGGGAGGAAGCGGGGACCGACGACGTCCCGCTCATCGCCGCCCAGCCGCTGGCGCAGCTGATCTCGTATCCGCTGGTCGTGCAGCGGACGACCGGGCGCGTCATGCGCTGGGCTGGGGCGTTCGCGCTGGCGCTGTCGTTTCTCGGGATCTACGGGATCGTCTCGTTCACCGTGACACAGCGGTCGCGCGAGATGGCGATCCGCAAAGCCATGGGCGCCAGGTCCGACCAGGTCGTCCGCGGGGTGATGCGGCACGGCGTGGTCCTGGCGCTCTGGGGCGTCGGCCTCGGCCTGGCCATCGTCGCGCCGCTCTCGTGGCTGGTCGATCGGAAGCTGGCGACGATTCACCCGATGGACCCGGTCGCCTTCGGTGGCGGCGTCGCGGTGATCCTGCTCGCCTCGCTCGTCGCGAGCGTCCTGCCGGCTCGACGCCTGGCGACCGTCGATCCGATGGCGGTGCTGCGCGACGAGTAGTGCGACCGTGGTCAGGCCGTGAACGGGACCATGGCGGCTCGGCGCCCGCCGACAACGTCACGGCGCCCGGTGCCAGCGTCACGGTGTCCGGCCGCCGGCGTCACGGTGTCCGCCTGCCGGTGATGCTTGTCAGATGGACATGAAGGACGGTGAAGGCATGAAGGTCATGAAGGACACCGGCGCGTGTCCCTGACGGCACCTGGTGAGGCCGCTGCAGGATCGAGAGTCCGGCCGGGGGCTGCCCGGTTCCGGACTCTCGATCCTGCGTGCGGCCTCACTCAGGCAGCCGGCCGAATCGGCCGGCCGGGCGAGCTTCGCTCGCCTGCCGGCAGGGACACCTGTCAGACGCCGTCTGCCTTCATGGCCTTCAATCCCTTCACACCCTTCATGTCCATCCAGACAAGCCGCACCGGCAGGCACTTCACGCCCTTCAACCCTTCACTCCCTCCCCGCCCGCGCGCGCTCCAGATACACCGCGCGCGCCCGATCGATCTCCGCGAGCATCGCGTCGCGCTCGGCATCCGACCGCCACGGGCCGCGCTCGACGCGTTCCCGGATTCCAAGGACGATGTCGGCGAGGTACTGCGCATCGGCGCGAGACACGTACGGCGGCTGGTTCTCCCGCGTGATGTAGACCGGACTGGTGTGGGCGAAGGCATAGCTGTCGCCGACGGCTGACGAGGGAATGCCCGTGGCCTGGACGGCGATCCAGCCGCCGTTCGGAACGTCGACGTCGGCCTCGAACAAGGTACCGAGACTCATGTCCGGCGGCGGCTCGCGACCAGGCGGGTATCCTCCACGGTCGCGAACGACGACTTCCTGGGGGCGGCCGTTCAGGATCAGCTCCGCGTGGTCGACAGCGACACCCGAGGCCATTCGCACGCGCACCTTCACCGTCGCCGGCGCTCCCGCCGGCAGTCGCACTTCTTCCCCCGGCCCCTTCCCGTTCACCTCCAGGAACAGCAATGGTCCGGTCGTGGCAAACGTCCGGCCGGCCTTGACCGCGGCCATCCATGACTGCACTGTCAACGGACCGTCGACTCTCGCGTAGGTGCGATCGGTGCCGGGTGGCGGATCACGCCAGACGTCCGGGAAGTTGTCCGTACCGCCGGTCGCGGGTAGACGGAACCCCGCGTTGAGGAACCGGTAGTACATCTCGGTGGACGCCGCTTCATCCGAGTAGAGACTCGCGACATCATAGAAGTCACCCTTTCCCAGCGCGACATCCACCGGGATGAGCGACCCGACGACGCTCTGCGGATTCGTCGCCGAGGTGTACGGATGCATGAACCCCGCGATCCCGCCCTGCGCGCGCGCGCCGTCCAGGTAGGGCGTGTCGCTCGCCGGCTGCGCGTAGGGCGTGTTCGCGGCACCGCCGATGAGCGGCAGGATGTACTGCTTCAGCCCCAGCATCCCGATGTGGCCGAGGCCGCCGCGGAACTCCTCGGAGAACTGCAGGAGGTGCGCCGGCGTCGAGAGCGGGTCGGGTTCGCCGGTCAGGTCGCCCCAGCGCCCCATGAGGCGCGTGCCGTCCATGTGGATCAGGACGTTCGTCACGTGCAGGTCCTCGGCCAGCGACTGCAGGAACAGCGACTCGTGCGTCAGGCCGAAGCGGCCCTGGTGCAGGTCGTGCGCGTGGGTGTCGCCCGAGTACCAGCCCATCGACGGCATGTCCACCGCGTGCTCGAGCCGCAGGACCGCGGTCGCCCCGAGACCAGGGTTCACGTGCAGGGTCGTCGTCGCCGGCAGGTACTCGAAGCCGTGCATCGCCTCGATGCGCACGTCGCCGGCCGGCACCGTGACCGTGAACTCCCCCGCCGTGTGAAAGTAGTGCGTCTCGGTCACCGCCATCACCCGCGCGAACCCGTCGTCGGGCGCGTAGGACCGGCCGTCGGCGCCCGTGACGGTGATGCGCGCGGGCAGCGGGTCGCCACCGTCGGCCGCCCGCACCTGCACCCGGACCGTGCCCGTCTCCACTGCCGCGCGGCGGCTCGTGATCCGGACCTGCCGCCACGACGACTCGGGCCCACCGCCGATCGGCGCGACGAAGAGCGTCATCGGGCCGGTGCGATTCGAGACGAACGCGAACGACCGGCCGTCGGGTGACGGCCGCGCCGAGAACTCGCCCCCCGGGTCGTTGGTCACGACGACGCTGTTGCCGCCCGTCGCGGCGACGCGGGCGATGTCGTTGGACCCCATCTCGTCGGACCCGAACAGGAAGCCCGAGCCGTCGGGCAGCCACGCCGGCCGCATGCGGTACTCGGACTCCTCGTAGTGCACGAGCACGGGCTCGGCCGACCCGTCGAGAGGTTGCGTCCAGATGCCGCCGGTGCCGAGTCGGCCCCGCACCGGGCTGATGTAGGCGAGCGTGCGGCCGTCCGGCGAGACCGTGGGCTGGATCTGGTCGCCGGCGCCGGTCACCACCGGCGTCACCGATCGGTCGGCGAGCGACAGCCGGAAGATGTCGAACCCGCGATTCCGCGAGCTCACGAACAGCAGGCTCCGGCCGTCGGGCGTCCAGGCCGGCTCGCTCTCCACGCTGTCCCCGGTCGTGAGGCGCGTGACCGCGCCGCCACCGGCGGCCACCGTGCCGATGTCGAGGTTCCCGCCCGTGTCCACGGTGAACGCGACGGTCGCCCCGTCCGGGCTCCACACCGGCTCGAAGTAGTACCAGGGCCCCTGCGTCAGCGCGACCGCCTCGCCGCCGCGCGCGGGCACCTTCCAGATGTCGCCCTGCATCGAGAACGCGATCCACTGGCCATCGGGACTCCAGGCCGGTTCGGATGGCCCGGTCGTCACCTCGGGGAACAGGTGGCGCTCGACCCGGTCCGAGAATCCGAACCGGTTTGGCCCCGCCACGGTCGGCGCCACGAGGGCGACCCACAGCGCCGCGAGTGCTACGATCGCCGCGAATCCTCTGGAAGG
This sequence comes from Vicinamibacterales bacterium, assembly GCA_041394725.1. GTDB lineage: Bacteria > Acidobacteriota > Vicinamibacteria > Vicinamibacterales > SCN-69-37 > JAWKHR01. Next base: position 14,654 of record JAWKHR010000017.1, read on the forward strand.
TGACGTCCCGATGCGCATCCCGCTCCTCATGTCCCTCGCCGCACTGCTGGTCCTCGTGCCGCAGGACCGGGCCCTGCTGCGGCACCCCGACGCGCCGGCGTTCCGCGACAAGGCGCCCGACGTGAGCATTGTCCGTCTCGAGACCACGAAGGGCAACGTGGAGATCGAGGTCACGCGCGCGTGGGCGCCGCTCGGCGCGGACCGGTTCGTCAACCTCGTCAAGCAGGGCTACTACGACGACAACAGGTTCTTCCGCGTCGAGCCGGGCTGGGTGCAGTGGGGCATCAACGGCGATCCGGCGATCGCGCAGGCGTGGCGGAACGCGACGTTCCCCGACGACCCGTTCGTGCAGTCGAACGTGCGCGGCACGGTCGCGTTCGCGTTCGCCGTGCCGGGCGGGCGCACCACGCAGGTCTACGTGAGCATGCGGGACAACTCGGCCTCGCACGACCAGGAGCCGTTCGTCCCGTTCGGACGGGTCGTGCGCGGCATGGAGGTGTTCGAGCAGCTGAACGCCGAGCATGGCGCCGGGCCCGGCGGTATCCGCGCCGGCCGCCAGGACGCGTTTTTCTCGGGCGGCAACGCGTGGCTCGACCGCGAATTTCCCCGGCTCGACGCGATCCGCCGGGCCCTCGTCGTCCCGCCGGGGCGGTAGCGCGCGTCCTCGCGTCCGGACGCTGACCACCGGCGTTTCGTCTATCCTTGCACCGGAGCTTCCATGGACCTGCTGCACCTCGAACACTTCCTCGCGGTCGTCGACGAAGGCACGTTCACCCGCGCTGCCGAGCGCCTGAACCGGACCCAGCCGGCGATCAGCCAGAGCATCCGTCGCCTCGAAGAGGAAGTCGGTTCGCCGCTCTTCGCGCGCGACATGCACGAGATCACGCTCACCGAGGCCGGCCGCCTGCTGGCCGACTACGCCCGGCGCCTGCTCGCGATGCGCGACGACGCGGTGCGGCGGGTGACGGAACTGCGGATGCTCAAGGCGGGCCGCCTGCGCCTGGCCGCCCACGAGGCCGCGGCCGTGTACCTGCTGCCCGGCCCGATGCGGCACTACCTGCAGACGTTCCCGAACATCAAGATCTCGATCCAGCGGAGCCGGCTCGCCGAGATTCCCCGCATGGTGATGGACCGCGAGGTGGACCTCGGCTTCGTCAAGGACGAACCCGCGTTCCACGAGCTGCACTCGGTCGAAGTGCACGCCGACGAGATGGTCATGATCGCGTCGCCGCAGCACCCGCTGGCCGCGCGCGGCACCGTGTCGGTCCGCGACCTCGGCGAGGAGTCGTTCGTCGTGCACCACCAGTGCGCGGCGACGGCCGACCGCATCCTCCAGCTCTTCGAGCAGCACGCGACGCCGTGCCGCGTGGTCGCCGAGCTCTGGAGCTTCGAGAACGTGAAGAGCTTCGTCCGCGAGGAGGTCGGGCTCGCGATCGTGCCCGGCATCACCGTCCGGCGCGAGCTCGCCGACGGCGTGCTGGCACGTGTCCCGGTCGCCGAGCTGTCGATGCCGCGCCGCACGCTGATGGTCTACCGCGACCAGGGCTACGTGTCGGACTCGGCGAGCGAGCTGATCAAGCTCGTCCGGACGTTCAACTGGGATCCGGCGCCGGAACCGGTCCGCGCCGGCGGCCGGGGCAAGGGGCAGAAACGCGGCGCCACGGCCACGTCACCGGGACGGACCACGTCATGGCACTGAGCCGGTCGCGCGATCGGGTCCGCGCGGCCGCGGCCGCGCTGCTGGCCGCCACCGTCGTGGCGGCGCGTCCCGCGACGCCGGCCGCCGACACCTACCCGCGCCAGGCAGGCATCGACATCGAGCACTACGTGTTCCGGCTCGACCTCTCGGACACCCGGCCCGACATCACCGGCGAGGCGACCGTCACCGTGCGCTTCGTCCGGAACGACGTGACGGAGTGCTTCCTCGACCTCGCCTCGCCCGCCGACGGCAAGGGCATGACCGTCGAGTCGGTCGAAGCGGCCGGCGCGCCCGTGCCGTTCCGCCACGAGGCCAGCCGCCTGCGGCTGACGCTCTCCCCCGCCCCGGCCGCGGGCGATCGCCGCGACGTGACGATCCGGTATCACGGCGTCCCAGCCAACGGCCTGCGGCTCATCCGCAACAAGTTCGGGGAGTGGAGCGCGTTCAGCGAGAACTGGCCGAACCGCGCGCGCGAGTGGCTGCCGATGGTGGACCATCCCTACGACAAGGCCACGAGCGAGTTCGTCGTCACGGCGCCGGTGGCCTACCAGGTGGTCGCGAACGGCCTGCTGCAGGAGGAGGTCGACCTCGGCGACGGACGCCGGCTCACGCACTGGAAGCAGGGCGCGCCGATCGCGTCGTGGCTGAACGCCATCGGCGTCGAGCAGTTCGCGGTCCACTACGCCGGGCGGGTGAAGGGCGTGGAGCTGTCGAGCTGGGTGGCGCACCAGGAGCGCGCGATCGGCCCGGCCTACTTCGAGGAACCCGCGCGTCGCGCGATCGAGTTCTACAGCGAGTTCGTCGGCCCGTACGCCTACGAGAAGCTGGCCAACGTCGCCGCCGCCGGCATCAGCGGCGGCACCGAGCACGCGAGCGCGATCTTCTACGGCGAGAACGGCGTCCGCGACGCGCCCGCCACCACCCTCGTGGCGCACGAGGTCGCGCACCAGTGGTTCGGCGACGCCGTGACGGAGTCCGACTGGGACGACGTGTGGCTGAGCGAGGGGTTCGCCACGTACTTCACGCACCTCTACGTGGAGCACTACACGGGCCGGGACGCCATGGTCGCCGGCCTGCGGCGCGACATCACGACGGTCGTCAACGCCGAGCGGAGCACGCCCGACACGCCGATCGTGCACCGCAACCTCGACACGAGCACGATGCGCGGCGTCCTGAACCGGTTCGTCTACCAGAAGGCCGGCTGGGTGCTGCACATGCTGCGCGGGCGGATCAGCCTCCGAGGCGTTCCGGACCGGGATCCGCGACTAGCTATGCGCGGCACGTGAACGCCAATGCGTCGAGCCTCGATTTTCAGCACGCGATGGAAGCGGCCTCGGGCCAGGACCTCGGCGCGTTCTTCGCGCAGTGGCTCCACCGGCCCGGCATCCCGAAGCTCGACGGCACCTGGACGTGGGACGCGACCGCGAAACAGGTGCGCGTCACCGTCCGCCAGACCGTGACCGACGGCGGACCGTTTCGCTTCCCGCTCGACGTTGGCGTGATCGGCACGGCCGGCACGGCGCCCCGCGTGACGACCGTCGAGGTGACCGGCGAGACGCTGACGGCCACCATTCCGAGCGACGCCGCGCCGTCCGACGTCGTCCTCGACCCGGACACGTGGCTGCTGTTCGAGCGGGGGCCCGTTCGGGCGTGGGGACCGGGGAGGGCCTGGGGGCCGTGGGGGCCTGGGGGCCAATAGGAAGGATCGCCGGGTCGGCGCGGCTTGTCCCGGGGGCATGGGGCACGTGGGGCGACGGGAGGACGTGGGGAGAGCGTCTGGCTTCCGAGGCCAGGCGCGGGCGTCAGATCGAGGGAGGCGCGGGAACGAGAGCCGGCCATGAGGCACAGGAGCCGGTTCTCGTTCCCGCGCCTCCTCGATCCTGACGGCCGGCCACAGGCCGGGCGGGCGAGCGTCGCTCGCCCGCCCGCGCCTGGCCGAGTCTCGGCGTGGCCGGCCTTCACGCCTTCAGAGCGTCATGATCTTCATGTCCATGAAGACACGCGCCGCGCCCGAAACACCCGCGGCGCCACGGCAAGCACCGCTCCACGTCCTTCAGCCGTCCTTCACCCGTCCTTCAGTCCTTCCCGTGGGCGACCACGATGATGTACGCGTGCGGGGATCCCTCGTCGAGGATCCACGGCGCGTTGGGGTCCTTGCCGTCCGCGCCGATGTCCGCGTTCGTCAGGTACGGCGCGTACATCATCACGTGCGGGACGTAGTGGATGACCTTCTCGCCGTTGAACACCCAGTTCTCGGCCGACAGCATGTAGGCCACGCCGGACCGGCGGGGTGCGCGGTAGCGGCCCGACCGGAATCCCGCGGCGACGCGCGCCTCGATCTCGGCTTCCGGCACGCCGGCGGCGCGCCAGGCGGCCTCGTCCAGCTTCACCGGCAGGATCGTCTCGGCGCCCTCGCGGTCCCAGCAGATCGGCTCCTGGGTGTCGGGACGATCGTGGCTCACCAGGCAGTGCACCCCGCTCGTGCCCTCGCGCGCCTTCTCGTAGCCCTTCGGTCCGAGCACGTAGACCGTCGCTGACGGCCGCAGCGACTCCGGCAGGGCCGAGAGCGCCAGGGCGATCTCCCCGTCGCGCGTCGCCGGTCGCGTGAACGTCGCCTGATCCCGAGCAAGGCCGGTTGCGCCTCGTGTGTCCGGCTCCCGGGCTCCCGCGCTCCCGACCGCAACAGCCGCCATCATCCCGGCGGCGACACCGCCCCCCCATCGTCGTGCAATTCTCCGCATGCTGGCACCTCCCGGGCGCGCACTTCGTTGTGCCGGTGAGTGCCGCCACTTGGCCGGACGGTTGCACGGTCACGTGTCTGGTCCCGGAACGGCCGACCGCGGGCCACTAGAATGGCCGGGTGGGACCGGGGAGAGGGTGAATCACGGCGATGAGCAGGCGTTCGTGGGGACTGGCGGCGGGAGCGGGGCTGGTGGGTCTGATCGCGATCGTGGCGATCTCGCGTCGGGGTCCCGTGCTCCTCGACGTCGAGGGCGGCGCGGTCGTGCGACAAGCGGTCTTTCGGTCGACGGTGACCGCCTCGGGCGAGGTCGTGGCGGCGCGATATGCCGACATCGGCTCGAGCGTGATGGGGCGTATCGTCGCCTTGCCGGTCCGCGAAGGGGACCGGGTCGAGGCAGGCCAGGTGCTCGCGCGGATCGACGCCGTCCAGGCCGAGAGCGAGGCGGCAGGCGCGCAGGCCCAGGTTGACGCGCTCGCGGCGGATGCCCGCGCCACGGCGGAGGCCGTGCGCGTGGCGTCGGCCGAACTCGAGGCCGCCACGGCCCGGGCGGCCGACGCGGAACAGCAGCGCGCCCGCAGGGAGAGCCTGTATCAGGCCGGGTTGATTCCGGCGGCGGAGTACGAATCGACCCGGGCCGCGGCAGAGGCCGCGCAGGCCGCTGTCGTCTCGGCGCGCGCGACGGTGGAGCGTGCCCGCGAAGCCGAAGCCGCCGCCGCGCGGCGCAGCGCGCAGGCCCGCGCGCAGCGCCGCAGTGCGGAGGACCGGCTGTCGAAGACCGCGATCATCTCGCCCATGGCCGGCATCGTCAGCCGCCTGCAGGTCCGCGAGGGAGAGATGGTCGTCGTCGGCATCCAGAACCAGCCCGGCACCACGTTGATGACGGTGTCGGACCTGGCCGACATCGACGCCGAGGTCAAGGTCGCCGAGGCCGACGTGCTGCGCGTCGCGGCCGGCCAGCCCGCCACGGTCACCCTCGAAGCCCTGCCGGGCCGGACCTTTCGCGGAGCCGTGATCGAGATCGGCGCGAGCGCGCTGCCCGTGACGGGCACCGCCGCGGCAGCCCGCGAGTTCCGCGTCGTCATTCGGCTGGCCGACGCCGATCCCGGCCTGCGCCCCGGCCTGACCTGTGACGCCGAGATCGTCACGAGCGAACGCACCAACGTGCTCACCGTCCCGCTGCAGAGCGTGGTGCTGCGGCCGGCGCCGGACGATGGCACGGACCGCAGCGGGGTGTTCGTCATCGAGGGGGATCGGGCGGTCTTCACGCCGGTGACGACCGGCGTCATCGGCGGGCTGGACATCGCCGTCACCGGGCTCGACGAAGGTCGCTCCCTGGTCGTGGGGCCCTACCAGGTCCTCCGGGATCTGCAGGATGGCACGCGCGTGCGCGTGCGCGGCGGACGAGAGTGATGGCTGGCGCGCGCCCGACGAGCGTGCGGGCCGGCTCGCGGGCGGGGGTCGTCGCGAATGGCCTGGCCGAGGCCGGACGGACCGTGATCCGAAATCCGCTCAGGACCTCCCTGGCCGGGCTCGCGATGGCGGCGGCGGTCGCGACGACCGTGCTCGTGCAGACGGGCCTCGACGGCCTGGCGCAGGCCGCGCGCGCGTCGAGCGCTCGCGCCTTCGGCTCGGACAGCTTCCTGCTGACCCGGGTCGCGACCGGCACGCTGAGCCGGCGGGAACTCGCGGATCGCTTCGCGCGCCACCCGAACATCACCCGCAGCGACGTGCGCTTCCTCGACGCGGTCGGCGACGCGCGCGTCATCTACGCGGCGACGACGGCGCGGCCGGCCGACGTCAGCGCGGGTCCCCGTACCTTCGATCAGGCGTCGATCAACGGCGCCCAGGCCACGCTCTTCGCGATCCGGGACCTCGGCGTGGCCGCCGGACGGCCGCTCACCCGGGACGACGACGTGCGCGCGGCCCAGGTCGTGGTGGCGGGAGACGCGGTGGTCACCACGCTGTTTCCCGGCGTCGACCCGCTCGGGCAGCGCCTCCGCATCGCCGGCCGGGCGTTCACCGTCGTGGGCGTGCTGGCGCCGGAGGGCGCAGCGGGCGGGCAGTCGCTCGACCGGCAGGTCTGGATGCCGCTCACGGCATTCGAGCGCGCGTTCGGTGCGCCGGCCAGCCTCCAGGTCTTCGGCCGGGCGGCCGGCACCGGGTCCGTCGAGCGAGCCGAGGACCAGGCACGCGTCTCGATGCGGGCCCGTCGTCACCTGGGCCCCGCCGCGGCCGACACGTTCGACATCGTCACGCCCGAGGCCTCCCGCAGTTTCGTGGCGCGGATCACGGAACAGGTGGGGGCCGCGGCACCGCCCATCTCCCTGATGGCGCTCATCGCGGCGCTGGTCGTCGTCGCCAACACCACGCTCGTCTCGGTCACGGAACGGACGCGCGAGATCGGCGTGCGACGCGCGATCGGCGCCACGCGCGCGAGCGTGCTCGTCGAGACGCTCGCCGAGTCGTGCCTGATTGCGGTCGCCGGCGGGGCCGCCGGCGTGGCGGTCGCGGGCGGCATCCTGGCCGTCGCGGGCGATGCCGTTGGCCTGCCCCTGTCGCTGGGCTGGCCGGTCGTCGCCGGCAACCTGCTCGCGGCGGGCGTGACGGGAATCGCCGCCGGGTGGTACCCGGCCCGGCGCGCGACCCGGCTCGACGTGGTGGCCGCGCTGAGGTCGGAGTGACGCGCCCGGATTGGCGGGAGGCCGTCCTCGCACCGGCGGCGCTCGCGGTCGAGGCCATCCGCAGCGAACGGGCGCGGTCCGGCCTGGCGGTGGCGGGAATCGTCATCGGCATCGTGACCGTCGTCCTGGTCGCGTCCGTCCTGGCCAACGTACGGAACCAGATTGCCCTGCTCTTCCGCGATCTCGGGACGGACAACGTGTTCGCCTTTCACCTGACGGGCGATCCGTACGTCACGCCGAACGAGGTCGAGGCACGCCGGCGACCGTTGAAGCTCTCGTACGTCCCGGCGATCGAGCGGCTCGCCTCGGCCATCCGCGACGTCGGCGCGCAGGTCATCGTACCCACGGCCCGAGACGGACAGGTCCTGATCGCTCGCGCGGGCGGCAACGAGTCGGATACGGTCCTGGTCGAGGGCGCGTCGCCTTCCCTCTTCGACATCATCGGCGCGGAGTTCGCGCGCGGACGACCGTTCACCGACCTCGAGGACCGGCAGGGCGCCCGCGTCGCGGTCGTCGGCGCGGACCTGTCGGCGGCGCTCTTCGGCAACCAGTCGCCGATCGGCCGGACGCTGACGCTGGCGGGCGAGACCTACACCGTGGTCGGCGAGCTGGCGAAGCGCCGCGGGGGATTCCTCGGGGAGAACCGGCAGGACCGCGTGCTCGATCTGCCCGTCGGGACGGTCCGCAGCCGGTTCGGCGACCCGGATCGCGTCGTGCTCTACGCGCGGGCCTGGCCCGGCCGGCGCGACGAGGCGTACGGCGAACTCGAGACGATTCTCCGGCGGCTGCGCAACGTGCCGCCGGAAGGGGCCAACGACTTCACCCTGTCGACGGCCGATCAGATCATCGCCACCTTCGACGGTCTGAGCGCCCAGATCGGCCTCGCGACCGTCGGCCTCGCCGCCATCAGCCTGCTCATCGGCGCCATCGGCATCGCCAACGTGATGTTCATCAGCGTGACCGAGCGCACGCGCGAGATCGGCCTGCGCCTGGCGGTGGGTGCGCGCCGCCGCGAGGTGCTGCGGCAGTTCCTGCTCGAGGCGATGTTCCTCTCGGGCCTCGGCGGAGTGGCGGGCGTCGTCACGGCCCTGGCGATCGGTCTCCTGCTCACGTTCGTGGTGACGGGCTTCTCGGCGGTCGCGCCGGTCTGGGCCATTGCGGCGGGCCTGATCGCCTCGGCCGGCGTGGGGATCGCCGCCGGCTACTGGCCCGCCCGACGGGCCGCGCACCTCGACCCGGTCGAGGCGCTGCGCCACGAATAGGTCCGGACCAACCTTGTGCGGCCCCGGGATCACTCACGGGCTGGACGACACGACCCTGGCGGATCGACAGGTGGACACGGAAGATCGCACGCTCGTGGACGCGTTCGTGGCGCACGGCGACGAGGAGGCCTTCAGGCACCTCTTTCGCCGCCACACGCCCCGCCTGTACGCCCTGGCGTACCGCCTGATGGCCGGGCGCGCCGCCGACGCCGAGGACGTGATCCAGGACACCTGGCTGCGAGCGGCCCGCCACCTGGGAACGTTCGAGTGGCGGTCGTCGCTCTCGACCTGGCTCACCGGCATCGCCATCAACTGCGCGCGCGAGCGCCTGCGACGCCGGACACCGGAAGCGGTGGACCCGGCCACGCTCGCCGCCATCGTCATGGCGGCCGACGCGGGCGTGCCGGACGTCGATCTGGAACGCGCGATCGCCCTCCTGCCCGACGGGTACCGGGAGGTGCTCGTGCTCCACGACGTCGAGGGCTTCACGCACGCCGAGATCGCCACGCGCCTGGGCGTGTCGCCCGGCACCTCCAAGAGCCAGCTCTTCCATGCGCGCCGCGCCGTGCGGGCGCGCCTCTCTCCGACCGCCCGATGGACCGAGGCGACCGACCATGACTGACGAGCCCCTCACTCCCGACGAACAGACCGCCCTCGACGCGCTGCCGGCCGAGATGGCGCCTCCGCCGGCACTCGAGGATCGGGTGGTGGCGCGGCTGCGTGAGGCCGGCCTGATCCGGCGGCCGGTGCGGCTCTGGGTCGCCCGCGCCGCCGCCGCGGCAGCCCTCTTCCTCGCCGGATACGGCACGGCGCGATGGACCCCGCCCGCGACCGCTCCCGCCGCCCCGGCCACCGCCGACGCGCGCGGGCAGTACCTGCTGCTGCTCTACGGCGCGGAATCCACGTCGCCGGCCGAGGAAGCCTCGCGATTCGCCGAGTACTCGGCCTGGGCGGGTGAACAGGCCCGCGCCGGTCGTCTGGTGGGCGCCGAACGGCTGGCCGACCAGTTCGAGGTCTTCGGCGAGGCCGGTCACGGTCCGGCGAATCCGTCCGAGCCGCTCGGCTTCTTCCTCATCCGCGCCGACGACGCGACGCAGGCCGCCGCGATCGCGGCCGCGTGTCCGCACGTCCGTCACGGCGGCACCGTCGTCCTGCGGCCCGTCTCGCGGCCGCCGAGCGGCGCTCCCGCGCCGTAGCCCGGCCGGCGCCGCCAACGCGTGCGGTACAATCCCGTCACGTGAGCGCGGGCCACGTCAGCGTGTCGTTGCGAACCGCCGCGGCACTGCTCGTGGGCAGCGTGGCGACGACGGCCTGCGGCGCGCCGCCGACGCCCGTGCCAACCACGAGCGGTCGAGCCGTCGAGTGGCCCGTCTCGACCGGCGACGCCGCGGCCACCCGCTGGTCCACCGCCGACGACATCACCCCGCAGACCGTCTCCGGACTCCGCGCCGCCTGGTCCTGGCGCACCGGCGAAGCCCCCATCCCCGATCGCACCGGCGCCGATCCGCTCGAGCCCGGCCGCTTCCAGGCCACGCCGGTGATGCGCGACGGCACCTTGTACCTGAGCACGCCCTTCAACCGCGTGGCGGCGCTCGATGCGGCGACGGGCCTCGAGCACTGGACCTTCGATCCGGGCGCCACGGACTACGGCCCGGTCGGTGACGACCGGGGCGGCTTCGTGCACCGGGGCGTGGCGCTCTGGGACGGCGAGGGCGGACGCCGCGTGTTTCTCGCGAGCCGCTGGTGGCTCATCGCGCTCGACGCCGCGACCGGGCAGCCGGTGCCGTCGTTCGGCGACGCCGGCCGGGTGGATCTGACGGCGCACCTGCGCTGGCCCGTCAACCGCCTGCACCTCGGCAACACGTCACCCCCCGTCGTCTGGCGTGACGTGGTCATCGTCGGCAGCGCGGTCGCCGACCGGCTAATCTACGAGCGCGATCCGCCGGGCGACGTGCAGGCGTTCGACGCGCGCACCGGGGCGTTGCGGTGGCGCTGGGATCCGGTGCCGCCGCCCGATTCGCCGGACCGGCGGACCTGGAGCGGCGACTCGGCGGACGTGACCGGTCATGCCAACGTCTGGGCCGCGATGTCCCTCGACGCCGCGCGCGGCCTGGTCTACCTGCCGGTCAGCACGCCGAGCAACGACTGGTACGGCGGCCGCCGCCGGGGCGACAACCTCTACGCGCAGTCGGTCGTCTGCCTCGACGCCGCGACGGGCCGGCAGGTCTGGCACCAGCAGCTCGTCCACCACGGGCTCTGGGACTACGACCCGGCGATGCCGCCGCTGCTGGCCACGGTCCACCACGACGGCGTGGACGTGGACGCGCTGTTCGTGGCCGGCAAGACGGGATTCCTCTACGCGTTCGATCGCGTCACCGGCACGCCGCTCTGGCCGCTCGAGGAACGACCCGCACCCGCCTCGACCGTTCCCGGTGAGGCCGCGTCGCCGACGCAGCCGCACCCGGTCCGGCCGGCGCCGTTCGCGCCGCAGGGCTTCACGCGCGACGACCTCATCGACTTCACGCCGGACCTGCACGCGCAGGCGGTCGCGACGATCGACGGCCTGCGGCTCGGCCCGCTCTTCACGCCGCCCTCGCTCGAGGGCACGGTCGTGCGGCCGGGCTGGATCGGCGGTGGCGGCTGGGGCAACGCGACGTTCGATCCGGACCGGCGACTGCTCTTCGTCAAGGCCACGAACCTGCCGGTGCTGGCGCGCCTGGTCGCCGATGATGCCGCCGGGTACCGCCTGGATCCCTCGATCGCCCACGATCCGGCGCGCGCGCTGATGCTGCGGCTGCCAGCGTGGCGCACGTGGCTGTTCGCCTGGCACCCGGCCGTGGACCTGCCGATCGTCAAGCCGCCATGGGGCACACTGACCGCCATCGACGTCGATACGGGCGACACGCGGTGGCAGGTCGTGCTGGGCGACACGCCGGCCGTCCGCGATCACCCGGCGCTGCGCGGCCTGGACCTGCCGCCGCTCGGCGTGGCCGGCGCGCCGGGTGGCGCGGCCACGCGCGGAGGGCTGGTGTTCATCACCGGCGGAGGCGATACCCTGTACGCGATCGACGCCCGCGACGGGCGCGTCCGCTGGGCGCAGCCGCTCGGGCGCGAGGCCTACAGCAACCCGATGACGTACCGCCTCGGCGGCCGCCAGTACGTCGTCGTGGCCACGGGCCACGGCGCCGACGCCGAGCTCGTGGCCTTCGTGCTGCCCGGATGACGACGAGAGGAACCTGACGATGCCCCGGTCGAGATCGCGCACGGCGCTGCTCATCCTGCTGGCGGCGGCTTGTCTCGGCGGCATCGGCGCGGCGGGCGGCTTCGTCATCGGCCGGCGCTGGCCGATCGACAGCCTCGACCGGTTCCTGGCGTCGCTCGGGCCGCAGCCGACGCCGGTGTGGCGCGAGTTCGCGCGCACGGACCTCCCGCGCTACGAGGCCGCGAAGGTCGTGCAGGACGGCACGCTCTACATCGCCGGCGGGTTCTGGACCAGTGATCCGAAAGCGACGGCGCGGGTGGACGCGCTCGACCTCGCGAGCGGTGCCTGGCGCCGGATGAAGGACATGCCCGTCGCCCTGACTCACGCGCCGCCCGCCGAGATCGACGGAATCGTCTGGCTGGCGGGCGGTTTCGAGGGTGATCACCCCGGACCGGCGACCGCCCGCGTGTGGCGCTGGGATCCCCGGCGGGACGAGTGGTCCGAAGGGCCGTCGCTGCCCGCCGCGCGGGGCAGCGGCGCGCTGGTCGCGCTCGACCGCACGCTCCACTACTTCGGCGGGTTCCTGCCCGACCGCAACACCGACTCGGCGGATCACTGGATCCTCGAGCCCGGCGCGGCGGCGTGGGTGTCGCGCGCGCCGATGCCGCATCCGCGCGGCCACCTGGAAGGGATCGTGCTCGACGGTCGGATCTACGCGATCAGCGGCAACAGCGGCCACGACCCGGTGCCGGTGGACGTGCCGTTCGTCGACCGCTACGACCCGGCCACCGACACCTGGACGGCCGTGCCGCCCCCGCCCTTTCCCCTGTCGCACGACGAGGAATCGACGTTCGTCTACGACGGGCGCATCGTCATGGTCGGCGGCCGCGCACTCACCGAGGGCCGCTGGAACCAGGACGAGGTGATCTCGTTCAACCCGGCGACGGGCCGATGGACGCACCTGAATCGCATCCCGATCCCGCTGCTCGGCGCGATCGCGTTTCCGCTCGACGACACGATCGTCGCGGGCCTCGGCGCGACGCACGGCAACAACCCGAACAACCCGCTGCTCTGGCAGGCCGCGCTCCGCGAGACGTGGCACCCGGCCGATCCGATTCCCGAGCCGATCGGCGAGGTCGCCGGCGGCGTCGTGGACGGCGCGCTGTACCTGGTCGGCGAGGGCACGTACAAGACCTGGCGGCTCGACCTGGCGACGGGCCGGTGGGACGACCGTCCGGCATTCAGGCCGGCGGCGGGTCATCACCAGGCCGCCGAGGTGATCGACGGGCGGCTCTGGCTGTTCGGCGGCCTCGGCGGCGGCGCCGAGGGCCTCGTGCAGATCTACGAGCCGGTCTCGCGCGAGTGGACGCTCGGCCCGGCGATGCCGTTCGCCGCCGGCTCGAGCGCGTCGGCGGTGATCGACGGCGCGGTGTACGTCGCCGGGGGCATCGTGGGCGATCACACGACGGCGGAGGCGGCGCGACTCGATCTCACGACGCTGGCCTGGACGCCGATCGCGCCGATGCCGCGGCCGCGCAACCACGCCGCGTCGGCGACCGACGGCGAGCGCCTCTACGTCTTCGGCGGACGCGGCCCCGGCAGCGGCGACGCCAACGTGGTCGCCAACGGGTACGACGACGTGCAGATCTACGATCCGCGGACGGACGCGTGGACCGTGAGCGACGGATCGGCCGGCGCGCCCGCGCCGCTGCCCCAGGCACGGGGCGGCATGGGCAAGGCCGTGTGGATGAACGGTGAGTTCTGGGTGATGGGCGGCGAGACCATCGACGGCGCGGGCGCCACGCCGGACCACGTGTACGACCGCGTGGACATCTACGATCCGCGCACCAACACCTGGCGCGCCGGCCCGCCGCTGCGGACGGCGCGGCACGGCATCTTCCCCGTCGCCTACGAGGGCCAGATCATCGTCGCCGGCGGGGGCGTCAGGTCGGCCAACAGCCAGAGCATGGTGACGGAGCAGATCTGGCCGAAGCCCCGGCGATAGAGGATCGCTTCCGGGGCGCGCCACGTTCGTGCGCGGTGCCCGGCTCCGACCCGGGCGATCACGCCCCGCAGGCGCGCGGCCCGCTGATCTCGATCGCGCGGAAGCGGAGGAACTTCAACGCGAATCCGGACACCGGCAGATCGAGGTCCGGTGCGGCACGGACGGACGGCACGTCGTACCGCGCGCCACCGCGGAGGTAGCTCACCGACACGTCCGCGGCCCCCTCCCCCAGCGCCTCGGTCAGCCGCGCGCGGAGTTCCTGGAACGGCACCGCCAACCGGTCGGTCGCGAGCGCCTGCAGGCCGGGGTCACTCGACCCGAGCACCTCGACGAGATCGCGCTGGTACCCGAAGCGCTGGCTGCCGGCGGGCACGAGGAGGTGATTGGTCCGGCCGCCCTCCGTCCGGAGATTGCTGTACATCGACAGGGCGCGGGCGGTGCCGAGGCCGAGATAGGGCGACGCGGCGGCGAACAGCACGAGTGCCGGCGCCAGCATCGCCGGCCACGCGATGCCTCGGGGCCGCGCGACCAGCGGGCCCGGCCGCCGGCCGCGGACGACCGCCAGGGCGGTCACGAGGACGACGAACATCGCGAGCACCAGCGTGACGGCCAGGTACCGCGCGTCGTCGAACCGGGCCGGCACGACGCCCGGAAGCAGGACGGCGGCGACGCCCAGACGTACGGCCGGCCGCGGCACGGGCACCGGCGGCGGCAGGCACAGCGTGAGCAGGGCGAAGCCCATCGCGCTGAACCGCGGGTAGCCCGCGAGTGCCATCACGACGTGGAAGCCGACGCCGATCACGACGCCGCCGAACCAGAGTCTCGGCACGGCGAGGAGCAGCGGCACGCCGAGTTCGACACCGAGCGTGAGCGCGACGTTCAGCGGCACCGTGAAGTCGGGATACGGCAGCCCGCCGAGCCGTCGGCTGAGCGACAGGTACAGGGCCGAGGCGCAGCTGGCGTTCGACGCGATGAAGTCGGCGTTCAGCTTGTGGAAGCCGCTCGCGAGGTACAGCAGGACCAGGCTGACGCGACCGGCGGGCGTGAATGCCGCGTGGACGGCCGCGGGCGTGAGCGCGGTCCCCGCGTCGCGGGCGCGCCAGGCCGAAAGCCTCGCGAGGAGCAGCGCGAGCGACACGAGCCCCGCGTACTGCCAGTGGTGATAGAGGAACGGCAGGTCCCACAGGACCGCCGCCACGTGGACCGCCGCGAGCGTCGCGACCAGCCACGGCAGGCCGGGCGCGACGAGGACCAGCAGGGCCACCACCGCCAGCGCCGTGTCGGGAAGCGAGGTCCCGATCATCCGGTAGCCGACCTGGTGTGAGAGGAGGGCGAACGCCCAGAGGAACGCGAAGGCCGAGAGCGGATCTCCGACGACCAGCAGCCTGTCGATCGGAAGCCGTGGCAGCATCCGCCGAAGCACGGACGGGATTGTAGCCCGTGTCACGCGAGCGCGGTCGCGGGCGTCGCGCCCCGGTGATAGGCTGCGGCAGGTTCGTCATGCCGACACGCCGACCGATCGCCGTGCTGCTCGTCGCGCTGCTGCTCACGTATCTCCCCGGTCGCGCGCAGGCGCCGGCCGACGCCGTCATCGTCATCACCATCGACGGCCTGCGGTGGCAGGAGTTCTTCGGCGGCGCCGACCGCGACTACTTCGAGCGGGACCGGGATGGCAATGCCGGAGAGCCGGAGCGGCGCTTCTGGCGCGAGAGCGCGCCGGAGCGGCGCGCGGCGCTGATGCCGTTCGTCTGGTCGAGGATGGCGACCGAGGGTCAGATCTTCGGTGCGCCCGAGGCCCAGAGCCTCTCGCACCTCACCAACGGCCTCTGGTTCTCGTACCCGGGCTACAACGAGCTGCTCGCCGGCGTTGCCGATCCGCGGATCGACAGCAACGCCAAGGTCCCGAACCCGAACGTCACCGTGCTCGAGTGGCTGAACCGCCGGCCGGGCTTCGAGGACCGTGTCGCCGCGTTCGGGTCGTGGGACGTGCTGCCGTTCATCCTGAACACCGACCGCAGCGGGCTCCCGGTCGGTACGGGCTGGCAGCCCGTGCCCACGCCGCGCACGGACCGCGAGCGGGAGATCAACACGCTCGCCGGGGACCTGCCTCGCTACTGGGACTACGGTCCCTTCGACGCGCCGATGGTGGCCGCGGCGCTCGACCGCCTGCAGACCCGGCCGACGCGCGTCCTGTACCTGATGCTCGGCGAGGGCGACGAGTGGGCGCACGAGGGCCGCTACGACATGTACCTGGACGCCACGCGCCGCGCGGACCGGTTCATCGAGCGCCTCTGGACCGCCGCGCAGGCGCTCCCCGCGCTGGCCGGCCGCACGGCGCTGCTCGTCACGACGGATCACGGTCGCGGGGCGACGCCGAAGGACTGGTCGGACCACGGCCGCGACGTCCCGGCGGCCGAGCGAACGTGGATCGCGCTGCTCGGCCCGGGCATCCCGGGGTTGGGCCTCCGGCGCGGCGTGACGGTGACCACGTCGCAGGTCGCCGCGACGATCGCCTCGCTCCTTGGCGAGGACTTCCGCGCGGCGGTGCCGGCCGCCGCGCCGCCGCTCGCGGTGCGCTAGTAGCGTGCAGGCACGGGCGTCGGGCACCGGGCACTGGGCACTGGGCACCGGGCACTGGGCATTGGGCACTGGGAATCCTGGCGGTCGGCGTTGGACGTTCGGCCGATTCCCCGATTGCTCGATTCCCCGATGACCCGCTATTCTGCTCCCCGGGCGCGCCCATGGCCGTTTCCTACGAGCACTCCAAGATCGTCTTCCAGGGCATCAGGGACGCCGGCATCCGGTCGATCTCGGCGTTACCGGAGACGTGGCTCGGGCTGCTGCTGCAGCGCGCCGAGTCCGATCCGGACGTCACGCTGTTCCAGGTCGCGAAGGAAGAGGAAGCGATCGGGATCGCGGCCGGCGCGCACTTCGCCGGCGAGCCGCACGTGCTGCTGATGCAGAACCATGGCTTCCTGGCCGCGATCAACGGCATCGTCTCGCTGGCGCAGCTCTACGGCATCCCGCTCTGCATGCTCATCGCGCTCCGCGGCCACTGGGGCGAGCCGTATCCCTGGCACACGCGCGGCGGCATCGTCACCGAGCCGGTGCTCCGCGCGCTCGGCATCCCGTTCGAGTACGCGCGCGATCCCGCGCAGGTCGGCCGGCAGATCCGCGAGGCATGGACGTTCTCGCAGAGTTCACGGTCGCCGGTCGCGCTGCTGCTGACGCGCGACCTGATGGAGGACTGACGTGCGCCGCGCCGAGTGCCTCGCCATGCTCCACCCCGAACTCGAGGACAAGGCGGTCGTGACGATCATGGGGGCGTGCGCACAGGAACTGTACGACCTCGGCGACCGCGACAACTTCTTCTACCTGCAGCACGCGATGGGCCTGGCCTCGTCCGTCGGCCTCGGCCTGGCGGCGCACCGGCCCGGGCTGCGCGTGGTGGTGCTCGACGGCGACGGCTCGGTGCTGATGAACCTCGGCACGTTCGCGACGCTCGCGCGCTACCGGCCGCCGAATCTCGTGCACGTCGTCTTCGACAACGGCAGCCTGCTCTCGACGGGCGGCTTCGACTCGCACACCACGTCGGGCGTGACCGACCTGGCGGGCATCGCCCGCGCGGCCGGCCTCGAGCACGTCGCGGCCGTGGACACGGTGCTCGGCTTCGGCGAGGCGGTGATCGAGGCGTTCGCGCGCGACGCGCTCTCGGTCATCGTCGCGAAGGTCCAGGCCGTCGGCCCGAATCACTACGGGATGGACCTGGCGCTGCCCGAGAACGCGTTCCGGTTCCGGCGCTGGCTGGCCGCGCGGGACGGGGCGCGGGGCTGACCGCCGTCAGCCGCGCGGCGGTCGGCGTCTTGCCGGATGCGCGCTCGGCGCCTCAGAACGACACCGTCCCCATGATCCGGAACTGGTGGCGCCAGATGGAAAAGACCTGGCCCGCGAGATCCTGGGCGAGCTGTTGAGACAATTCCACGGCGGCTTCCTTCTCAAATCCGAGCTTGTGGAAGATGGCCGTGTAGCTGGTCTTGAAACCGAACGTGACCTTCCTGAGGTGGAGGCCTTCGACGTCGAGGCCGCCGCCCAGCAGGAGCTCGTTGAAGCCGAGCGTGTACCAGGTCCCTTTCGGCCGGAACCGCGGAGAATCCGCGGCGATGAGCCGTTGACCGTCCACCGTCATGTTTCGCAGCCGGTACCAGGTGATCCCACCGCCGTACTTCACGAACGGTTTGAAGCGGCCGGTGGCGAGATTGAAACGTGAGTCGCCGTGGTAGTCGAACTGGTCGAGGCGCGCTCGGACCTCGATCGGCCGGGACGATGCGGTGTTGTGAAAGTCGACGCCGATCGTCGTCTTGAAGCTGGCCAGTGAGCTCTCGGCCGAGAACCGGTCACCCATGTGAAACGTCAGCCCGTAAACCGGGGCCACGACGGTCGGGAATCGGAGCGAGTAGTCCGTCAGTTCCCCTCCCGGCGGCACCGCGACCGCGACTCTGACCAGCATCTCGAGCACCTGGTCGCGGTTGACGAACAGGGCCTCGTAGTCCTTGCTGATGGGCATGATCATCGTGCCGGCCTCGAATGAGACGACCCGCGAGGGCGGCGCCTCGGCACGCACGAACGACGGCAGGCGGGTGCCGACGATGGCGCGGACCGGCAGCGCGAGGCTCCGCCAGGCCAGGTCGAGGGGCGGCTTGCCCATGAAGTAGACGATCGGCGCGTTGAACCAGCCGAGCCGGGGAAAGAAGCTGTCGAGGAACCCCATCGGCGTGGCCCAGCTGACCTTGACCGCGGTGTACTCCGCGTAGCCGCTCGCGTCGCCGATCCGGTTCCAGCCGCCGTTGAACGAGGGACCGACGATCGCGACGTTGCCCAGGTCCGCGTTCTGGACGGTGCCCGCGGCGGGCGACGGCGTGGCCGGGAAGCCGAAGCGCATGGGCAGGAGCATCCAGGACCAGTCCCGCCGGACCTCCGGGCTGGTCAGCGAGAGATCGGCAATCCGCTCCCAGTCCGGGACCACCGCGATCTTCTCCACCGCGCCGTAGTCCTCGACGTGCTCGGGCTTCGTGGACGGGTCGCGGTAGTATTCGCGCAGGTCGAACTCGTTGGTGACGCGTTCGCCCACGCCTGGGCCGATCTGCTTGTAGTAGCCGCGGAACGGGTAGCTCGCGTGGCCGTCGCGGTCGCGCAGCCCGGGCGCCTCGAGCACGCTCTGCACGCCGATCGCATCGCCACCGATCCACACGACCGACCGCGTGTTGAGGCGCGTCTCGGCGTCGTCCTGCCACGCGCGCTCACGGGTCTTCTCCCACACCCACTTGTTGCCCCGGCCCTCGCGGAGCGCCGAGGCGACCTCGCGCTCCCAGACCTCACGCGGCGCGTAGGCGTTCGGCGACCCGAACTCCAGCGGCATCACGAAGTGATGCAGGTAGTACTCGACCCGCCGCATGACGAGCGGATCCGCCCCGTCCATCGGGGTCGTACCGGTGACGAGCGCCGTCATCTGCGCCTCGTCGAGTCCCTGCCCCACCAGCGAGCGCGGCGAGACGATGACGTTGATGTGTTCCCAGTCGCCTTCGTGGTTGTTGGGGCCGTCGTTCTCCGGATAGAAGAACCAGTACTGCAGCACGAACTCGTAGCGACCGCTGCCGTCGGCCGCCTCGGCCACGAAGGGGTGCACGAACATCCGCTCGTGACCCGCGAGCGTCTGGGACCGGCCGCCGCCCTCGGGCCAGTACTCGGCCTTCCAGGTCTTCTCGTCGAAGCCGGGGAAGTCCATGTACATGACGGTGTAGCGATCGCGCTCCGCGCCGCCCGTGGCCTCCGGTTCCACGATCCCGCGAGTGCCGCCGTAGGCCTTCAGCAGTTCCACGAGCCGGCAGTCCGGCGTGTCCGGGGACGCCCCGGCCGTGCATGGCGCATCGGCCAGCGCGCCGATGGGGATCTCGGTGCGGGAGATCTGCGAGATTCCGTGCCGGGCGAGGTCCCACGTGTCCACATGGATGGCAAACCCGGGGCGGGAGTAGAACGACCGGAAGTCCACCGGGTACAACGGCGTGTTGCGCACCATGAAGGGTGCGAACCGCACCGAGAGCCGGCGGAACCAGTCCGCGCGACGGTCGTCGATGCCGTCGGCCGGCGCGACGTCGCGGTAGGCCGGGTCGGAGCGATCGCCGAAAAGCTCGAAGTGTTCCGAGGCCGCCGTCTGCCGGACCAGGTGCGGGTAGCCGATCGGCATGAACCGGAAGTAGTCATCAGGCGCGATTTGCGCCGCCGCCGGCGCACTGCACGCCAGCCCCAGGGCCACCAGTGCCGCAACCCGCCCCTTCATCGGTCTCGCGTCCCTTTCCGCCACGACGCCATCGAATGCGTGCGTGCCAAGCGGCCAGCATATCCGAGCCGCTTGCCGGGATCCCGCCCGGCGACACTTCCCCTTGGGGAAGGTTCCAGGCGACTCGGGCATAATCCCCGCGTGGATTCCAGACCCTTCCGCCTCGCCCTCATCCTGCCGGGACTCCTGCTGGCTCCTGGCGTGGTCTCGAGCTTCACACCACCCGCAGTACCCCGCGCGAGCGTCCAGCCGACTGGCCTGGCCGTGGTCTTCGAGCGCGGCTCGGTCCTGCAGGATCGCAACGGCGACGATCAGATCGACTTCGTGGCCGGCCAGGTGGTGCTGCCCGAAGATCCGGCGCCGCAGGACGTGGCCGCCGCGGCCGCCGTCGGCGCGCGGCTGGGTCTCGAGACGTCGGGGTTGACGCTGCCGCTCGTGGTCCGCGCCTCGGAGATTCCGGCGGCTCCGGCCGGCGGTACGGCCGGCACCACCGTGACGCGGATCGTCGTCGGCGCGGCCAATCCCCTGCTCCCGCCGGCCATCGCCGCGCGCGCCGCCGCGCTGGAACCCGGACAGGGACTGGCGGCGTTCGCCGGGGGCCTCGTCGCCATCGCCGGTCGCGACGCGGCGGGCACCCAGGCCGCGGGCGAGGCGTTCGCGTCGCGCAGCCCGTACCTCTGGAACGTCATCGGTCGCGAGGAAGGCGACACGTTCGACCGGATCGCCGCGGACGCCGCCGGCGTCCTGCAGGACGGCGGCATCGCGGTGACGGCGCTCTCGTTCGACGAACTGGTCTACGAAGCCGAGGTCCCCGAGATGGTGCGGGCCACCGTCACCGCCACGGTGCCCGCCGGCCGCGCCACGCGCGCCCGCGATCGGCTCACCGCGATCGCCGACGGGCATCGCCGCGGCCGCGAGACGGACCGCCTCAACTACGCGAGCGTCCGCGAGGTGGTCTACCGGGTCGCCGACGGGCGCGACACCTTCGACGTGTCGATGCCCCGCGTCGGCCTGACGTCGCGCTACCTCAACCCGCCCCGCCGCGAACCGACGCGCTTCGAGGGCCAGCGCGACACGGGCGCCGGCCGCGGGCGCGGCGCCGGCGCGCCGGCCGGCGGCGGCGGACGCGGCACCGCGACCGGCGGCGCGGCGCGCGCGGCCGCACCTTCGACCTCACGCAGCTCTTCAGCGCCGAGGACGGCCTGCTCGCCGACGACGACGGCGACGGCGTGGCGGACGACTCGGCATCCATGATCGTGCTCCCCGGCCGGTCACCCGGCCCGCGGGCGTTCGCCTCCACCGGGACGGCGCACCTGGCCGCGCGGCTGGGCCTCGAGTCCACGGGCCTGAGCCTGCCCTCGTCGGTGTCGACAGCGAGATCCAGAAGCCCGAGGAGGAGAGCCGGCCGCTCGTCCTCGTCGGCCGGCACAACCGCCTCGTCCAGGAACTCGGCGCGATCGGCAAGCTGCGCGAGACCAGCGACACCGCGTCCGTCGGTCGGGTGGAGATGGTGCCCGACGCGTACCACGCGAACTCGGCCGTCGTCATCACCGGCACGGACACGGCCGGCGAGGAGGCGGCGGCCGACTACCTGGCGCGCCGCGCGCCGTATCTGTGGGCCATCGGCCGCGGCGAGCCGACGCTCGACGACGCGAAGACGCTGGTGCGCCGCACGCTGTCGGGCCGCACCACCGCGGCGCAGGCCGCGCTCGCGGCCGACGCGCTGGACGACGTGCTGGCCGATCTCGAGGGCCGCCCCGTCGCGTCGATCAAGGTGGACGCCTACCTCGAGGAGACGGCGCCGGACTTCGAGGCCTGGATCGGCCGTGAGGTCCGGGCGCGGCTCGGGGTCGCGGAGGGCGGCGCGGCCGGCGCGCCGTCGATCGATGTCGCCACCCACGAGCGCATGGCGCCGGTGCAGGTGTTCCAGGAGACGCCCGATCTCCCGTGGGAAGTGGACGCCTTCTGGTCCGCGTTCCGGGAGACCGTCGCGCCGGCGATCCAGGCCGGTGACGTCGTGTCGCTCGAGGTGCGCGTCAGCGAGGCGCCCGAGGTGCGCCGCGACCTGGCCGGCGAGATCCGGGCAGCGATCGAACGCGCGGGCGGAACGGCCGGCGACGTGCGCGTGCTGTCGGCCTACAAGCAGGGACTGTCCTGGCTGACCGACCGCGTCGTGCCAGCGGTGCGGGACAAGTCACCCGCCCGCATCGAAATCGGATGGCGGCCGTACCCGGTGGAAACGAAGACCGAGCAGCGCTTCCAGAACGAGCCGGCGCGATGGCTGAACGAGCTCTACCCTGCCGACGACGTGCTCGCGCAGGCGCTGGGCGTGCCGATCGACGCGGTGTCGTTCTACATGATGGATCCGGATCCGGCCGCCGGCGCCGTGCCCGCCGCGAAGGCCGAAGCCGAGGCGGCGACAGCGGGGACGGACGTCGCGGCGCCGGCCGCGGCTGCCGGCCGCGCCGGCGGTGGTGGCCGCGCGGCTGGCGCCGGTGGTGGCCGCCCGGGTGGCGCCGGTGGTGGCCGCGCGGGTGGCGCCGGTGGTGACCGCGCGGGTGGCGAGGGACGCGCCGGTGGCGCCGCGGGCGGACGCGCGGGCGGCGCTGGCCGGGGACAGGCCGAGGCGCCGAGGCCGCACGTCGCGGTCTCGCCCGTGCGCGAGCAGCCCATCTACACGGTGACCGTCAGGGACCGCCGGGATCGGGTCGTCTTCGAGGACGCCTTCTCGCCCGCCTACTACCAGCGGCCCTACCTCGACGCGTTCCCCGATTACGCCACGGTCACCGTCGCCACCGGCTGGCTGCGCGCGACGATCGGGGATCGCGTCGTGGCCGACCAGCGCCTCGCCACCGACTCCGATCGCATCTGGGACTACTACCAGACGACGACGCTCAAGGCCGTCTACGACCACGTGAAGCAGACGACGGGGAACCGGCCGACGCGCGACAAGGCGCCGTACTTCCACACGCTCAAGGTGGAGCTCCAGGCCTCGGAGCCCGACTACCAGCTGGGCATCGACCAGGAGCACGTCTCGGTGCTCGAGTCGCTGCACGACGACTTCTACTTCGACACCCTCGACTTCTTCGACCAGGTGGCGGAGGTCGCCGCGGGCGGCGACGCCGCTCCCGGCCGGGCGCTGGCGGCGGGGAACGTCCTGCCGTGGATCCACCCCGAACGACGCGGCCAGGCGCCGACGGTGACGTTCACCTACTCCGCGTTCGCCTCCAAGGACCCGAAGCTCGTCGTCAGCTACACGCTCAGCGCCGACGCCGGCGCCGATCCGACCGTGGTGACGCGCACGCTGGCGCCGGTGACGGTGCCCGAGCCCTACGTCTACCTGGCCGAGACCGCCGCCGGGCCCGACGCGCTCGGGCGCGTCGGGCTGCTCGTCACGCTGCCGAACGCCGACCCGCTGCCCCGCCTGGCGACGCTGCTCGACCGGCTGTCGCGCCTGCAGGCCGACGGCGTCTTCGGCGACGCGTTCCCGCTCGGCGGCGTGCGTCGCGTGTCGATCCGGCTCGAGGCGCCCGGCGCGGTGAGCACGCGGACGTACACGGCCTCGGCACCGGTGCGTGACGTCGCGCCGCCCGCGCCCTACCCCGGCGAACGCCTGGTGACGTGGGACCACGTCATCAGTCCCGACGAGAGCGAGCGCATCGCGCACACGCTCGGGACGCTCCCGAACGTCACGACCTACGTCGCGGGCCGGTCGTACCAGGGCCGGCCGGTCTCCGTGATGGAGATCCACCTGCCGATGGAAGCCGAGCTCGTCTCGCAGGCCAAGCTGAACGTGTGGAAGCCGGTCCTCTCGATCGTGGGCCGGCAGCACGCCAACGAGGTCTCCTCGACCTCGCACATCCTGCGGCTCGCCGAGCTGCTCGCGACCGATCCCCAGTACGAGCGCTACCTGCGGAAGATGAACGTCGTGATCCAGCCGGTCATGAACCCGGACGGCGCGGCGCTCGCCTACGAGCTGCAGAAGCTCACGCCGACGCACTGCCTGCACGCGGGCCGTTACAGCGCGCTCGGCCCGGACGTGCCCGGCCAGGCCAACGTGCCCGATACGCTGCTCACCGAGGCGCTCGTGCTCCGCGACGTGTCGCAGCGCTGGGTCGCCGACGTGTCGCTGAACCCGCACGGCTACCCGTCGCACGAGTGGGTCCACCAGTTCGCCAACTACAACCCGAAGGGCTTCCGGTCCTACTGGATCCCGCGCGGCTGGTACACGACGGCCCGCGCCGTCGAGGACCCGCGCCTGAAGGTGTACGGCGACACGGTGGAGGCGATGCTCGGCTACATCTCGCGCGAGGTCTCGCGCGACCCGGAGGTCAAGGCCACCAACCTCCGCATCTACGATCGGTACAACCGCTGGACGACGCGGTGGCAGCCGCACGTCTACGACCTGGAGATCCACGACGACACGGCGATCTACCACCGGCGCACGGGCAGCGGCGTGTCGGTCGCGTCGCCGCAGTCGGCCGTGCGGCCGACCGCCTTCTCGGGCAGCACCGAGGCGATGGACGAGACCGCCCAGGGCCCGTGGCTCGACCTGGTCACGCGGATGGGCTTCGGCTACCTGATGGCCTCGGTGCACTTCCTGGACGAGGCCGAGTACGCGCTCTACCGGATGGAGGGGGAATCGGGCGCGAGCGTCCGCATCGCGGTGCTGCGGCCACGACCGGTGAAGGCAGGGACGGCCTCCCGATGACGGCGGCGCGTCCGTGGCCCGGGGCGCTCTGAGGCCGGCGGGCGGGTCCTCGACCGCCGATCTCGACGGTCACCCGATCGGGTTTGACGCGACCGAGCCGGCGACGGAGAATGCCGCCCATGCACCGACGAGACTTCCTCCGGACGGCCGGCGCCGGCCTCACCGCGGCGACCGTGGCGATGACGCCGCGCGAACGCGCCCTGGCATAGGCCTTCGAGGAGAAGACGCGGCTGGATCGGATGGCCGGCTGCTCGTGGCCGATCCGCAGCCTGTTCAAGACGCGCGCCGGCCGGACGCGGCGGCGGGCGCGCGGCGGCGCGGCGGGACGTGGTGACGCGGCGGACGCGGCGGCGCGGCCGGGGGTCGCGGCGACGCCACGGCGGCGCGCGGGCGGGCCCAGGCGCCGGCCGGCGTGCCCGGCATTCCCGCCGATCGCGATCGGACCAGCAGCGCGGAGATGAAGCAGCGCTACGGCGAGATCACGATGCTGGACTTCCCGCAGTTCGTGAAGGACACGTTCCCGGGCGTGCGGCGGCTGGACGTCTTCTCGGGCCTGTTCGGCGACGTGACCGACGACACGATGTTCATCACCGCGACCGAGGGTGGCGGTGGCGGCGCCGGCTTCGACCCGATGAGCCCGTCGGGCCGGAAGTGGCTGGACCAGTTCGCCAACACGCTGGCGAAGACCGGCACGAAGGTGCAGCACGTCTCGAACAACGCGCCATTCGCCCTGGCCGACTTCGGCTCTCCCGAGGCCGACGCGCGCCGGAAGGCCGGGGTCGCGATGGCGAAGCGCTGGCTGGAGGGGTGCGCCGTGCTCGGCCCGGTGTCGATGCGCATGAACTCGCCGCAGGCGCTCGGGCCGTCGATCCGCCCCAACGCCATCCCGCGGAGCGCCGACGGCTACCCGCGCAACCTCGACCTCGTGCCGCTGCTCGACGCCGCCATCGAGTCCTACAAGGAGATGGCCGACTTCGGCGGGGACCTCGGCATCAAGGTCACGTTCGAGAACCACTGGGGCCTGGCCGCCGACCCGATGAACCTCCGGATCATGGTGGACACGATCAACCACCCCTACTGCGACGTCACGCCGGACTTCTGCAACTGGGAACACGAGTACATGCTCTTCAACGGCCTGAAGGCGCTCGCGCCCTACTCGACCTCGAACGTCCACGCGAAGTACTGGGACCGGTGGGGCGAGAAGAACGACGTGCAGCGCAGCGTGCGCATCATGCTCGCCGGCGGCTTCACGGGCACGTTCGCGCTCGAGTACGAGGCCGGGCC
The DNA here is from genome assembly GCA_041394725.1 of Vicinamibacterales bacterium. GTDB lineage: Bacteria > Acidobacteriota > Vicinamibacteria > Vicinamibacterales > SCN-69-37 > JAWKHR01. Next base: position 40,575 of record JAWKHR010000017.1, read on the forward strand.
GCTCAACGGGGTCGAGGGCGCGAAGTACCTCTACCGCGAGGTGCTCGCCGCGCTCACGACGCCGACGCCCGTCATCGGCGATCGGCCCACGGCGGACTGACGGCAGCGACGGCGTGACGTTCGACACCGATCAGGAGGGATCATGACGCGCGAGGCCATCGAGGCCTTCTTCGACGAGCGCAGCCGCCTGTGGGCCGCGCGCGACATGGACGGCCTGGCCGACGGCCACGCCGAGGACGGCACCGTGGACAGCCCGATGTTCGGGCACCGCCGCGGACGTGCCGCCATCCGCGACGCCTACCGCGCGCTGCTGGCCACGTTTCCCGACTGGGCCCTGACCTCGCAGGACCTGCTCATCGACGGCGACCGCGTGGCGCAGGTCTTCCAGGCCACCGCGACGCACGTCGGCGACTTCCTCGGCCTCCAGGGCACGAACCGCCGCTTCGTGATCCAGGGCGTGCGCCTGTTCACGATGCGAGACGGCCTGGTCGCGCACGAACGGCGGCTGTACGACTTCACCGGCCTGCTCATTCAGGTCGGCATCCTGCGCGGCAAGCCGGCGAAGGACTGAGCCTGCGGCTGGGGCCGCGCCAGCACCCCTCTTCATGCCGGCCGGGCGCGCGGCCTTCGTCCCGTCCTGGTTGAGCCCTCCGTACACGTTCCTGTAAGAACGTCCGGTCTCGGCCCGCGGGCCGGGGCCCGGAGCGGCCCGGCCTCCCGGGATCGCGGCTGGCATGAGAGTTGGATTGTCCCCGTCGATGCCGCAGACGATCGACGGTGACGGTTTCGTGCGTGAGCTGCGCGCCAGGCTCGCCGGCCGCGCGGGACGCGTGCTCATCACCCTCGCCCTGGGCCTGGCCGCAGCCTGCTCGTCGAAGGCGCCGACGGCGCCGGAGCCGACGACACCCGCGCCCACCGCGCTCGCGATCGCCTCACAGCCACAGAGCCAGACCGCCACGCTCGGCGGCACCCTCACGCTGAACGTCCAGAGCTCGGGCGCCGACGGCGCGGGCGTCACGTTCCAGTGGTACGCGGGCGAGAGCGGCGACACGGCACGGCCGATCGCGGGCGCCACCGGCGCCACCTACACGACGCCCCGGCTGATTGCGACGAGCCGCTATTGGGTCCGGATCTCCGACGGAACCCGCACGGTGGACTCGGCGACGGCCACGATCACGATCGCGCCACCCTCGGGCGGCCCCGGTCCGGCTCCGGTGATTACGACCCAGCCGGAGAACGACCTCATCAAGACCGGGCACACCGCCAAGCTCGACGTCGGCGTCACCGGCGCCGGGCCGATCAGCTACCAGTGGTTCCGGGGCGCCGCGGGCGATACGTCGTCGCCCCTCCTCGAGGCCACGACCGACGTCTACTGGACGCCGGCCCTCGACACCACGACGCGCTACTGGGTCCGGGTCTGGAACGGGGCGGGCATGGCGGACTCGGAGACGGCGACGATTGCCGTCGCCGACGACCCGTCGCCGCCGCCGTCCAATCCGGGTGCGCCGGCACCGGCGCCCGACCCGGGACCCGCGCCGGGCCCGTCCGACCCGACCCCGCCGGCCCCGGCACCGCCGCCCGACCCCGGCGTCCCGCCGCCGTCCGGCACGGCGCCCGCGATCACGATGCAGCCGACCGGCGGCACGCTCTCCCCCGGCCAGGCCGCCACGATGACCGTCGGTGCGACCGGGAGCGGACCGCTCGCTTATCAGTGGTACGTCGGTCCCAGCGGGGCGACCGGTTCGCCGATCGCGGGCGCGACCGGGGCAAGCTACATGACGCCGTCGGTGTTCTCGACGACGACCTACTGGGTGCGGGTGTCGAACCCGTACGGCACGGTGGACTCGAACGGCGCGACGGTCACGGTCGTCAGCGGGTCTTCATCCGCGGCGTTCGAGGACGAAGTGCTGTCGCTCGTCAACGCGCGGCGCGCCGCGGGAGCGACCTGCGGCGGCACGCCCTACCCTGCGGTGGGTCCGCTGGCGATGAACGAGACGCTGCGCCAGGTGGCGCGGGCCCACAGTCTGGACATGGCCGTCAACGGCTACTTCTCTCACACGAGCCTCGACGGTCGCACGTTCGACCAGCGCATGAGCGACGGCGGCTACGGCGGCCCGTACCCCTGGGGCGAGAACATCGCCGCCGGCTACGGGTCACCGGCCTCGGTCGTGGACGGCTGGATGAACAGCCCCGGCCATTGCACCAACATCATGAAGGCGACCTACAAGGTGATCGGGGTCGGCCACGCCCAGCTGTCCGGCTCACCCTACGGGGTCTACTGGACGCAGGACTTCGGCGGGGGCTAGAAAAAACAAACGAAACCGGGCCGACTCACGTCTCATACGCGAGAGGCGATATTTCATGGGTTTCTTCAGCAAAATCTTCTCTGGCAAGAACGAGCCGGCCAAGCGGGTCCGAATCTGCGTCGAATGCGGAATGCCCGTTGGCGAACACAAGGACTGGTGCAGCATCCTGCGGACCCAGCAGGAGATGGACGCCAAGGCGGCGGCGAAGTAATCCCGCTCCGCGACAAGATCCGCGACAAAGTAGGTCGAACGACTGAAAATCGCCTGAGGGGCCCGTCAGAGACGGGCCGCGAACGACCTCAGGGCGCCGGCGGGCTCGGCACCGCCCGCATGAAGCCGGACAAGTGCCCGCGGGTGAGTTTCCACTCCCCGCCGATGAGCTGAAACACGCCGGTGAAATAGATGTAGGGCGCCGATTCCTGGACGCGGCCGTCCTGGTGCTGCCGGCGCGCCACCGCCCGGCCTCCCACCGCCGCGCCCTCGGGCCCGAGCACCACCACCTCGAGCTTCTCCCAGCGCATCTCGAACGACTGCAGGCTCGCGAGCAGCTTGCCGGTGGCGTCTACGAACGCGTCCACGCCGTCGTACTCGCTGGCGAAGTCGAACAGCACGACGTCCTTCGCCATGATGGACGCCTGGACCGAGGCGTCGCGCTGGGCGGCGCCCTCCGCGAATCGCTGCATCTGCCTGGCGATGGCCGACTGGATTTCGGCCCGACGCTCCGGCGTGAGCGCGTCCGAGGCACAGGCGCCCGAGAGCATCAGGGTGGCGGCCGCGATCGACGCCGCGACCAGCCGGACGATCCTTCGCCAGCCGTGGCGCGCGACGGCACGAGCCGGCGGAAGCGACGTCATCGAGGCGATGTCCATGCTGGCCTCATGCTAGCGCAGGTCCGCGAAGGCCCGCAGCGGCCCGGCGAAGGCCTCGTCCGCCCCGGCAGGTCCGCGACGAAGCGGAAGTCCTCGAACTCGAATCCCGGCGCGACCGTGCACCCGGCGAGCGCGTAGCCGCCCCGCGGGCGTGCGGCCTGCCACCATCCAGCCGGCACCACGTGCACCGCGGCCACGCCGGGCGCGGTCGGCCCGAGCCGAATCGTCCGTACATCGCCACCGCGCGGGTCGCAGACGAACAGGTCCAGACCGCCGCCCTCGTAGAAGTGCCAGACCTCGTCGGATCCGACGACGTGCCAACGGCTGATCTCGCCGGCGCGAAGCAGGTAGTAGATCGTCGTGACCGCGGATCGCTCCCGGCCGTCCTGCCGGACGCGCGCGGGCGACCGGAACACCTCGGCGAAGTGCCCGCCCTCTGGATGGCGGCGGAGGGCCAGCGCGGTGACGAGCGCCTGCACGCGCGCAGCGTCGCGCGGTCCGGCCTCGCGGCCTGGTCCGGCTTCGCGGTCCGGCGGAACGTGGCGGTCCGGCCGCGTGTCGCCGCTTGATCCGGTCATGGCGGCCCCGGCGGCTCGGCACGATCGAGGTGCCGGCGATCCCAGTTCCCGAGCGTCGCCGCCGCGTCGTAGGTGGACTGCAGGAAGCTCAGCACCACCTCGTCCGGCGTGGACGAGGCGCGGACGACGTCGTAGGGCAGCACGAACTCGTGCAGGTCCTGGCTGTAGAACGCTCCGTCTGGCAGCGCGATCGTTCCCGCGTAGCCGTCGGGCTCCGGGTAGGCGTAGCTGTAGAAGAACGGGAACGGGTGCGGGCCTCCGCCGGGCCAGAAGCCGGCGCTCGAGACCTCGTGCGAGTACGCCTCGCGCGCGACCCAGTCGGGCAGGTACGGCACGCCGCCGGGGTGGACGGGCGCCGGGCGGCCCGAGAAACGGGTGACGGCCAGGTCGAAGCTGCCCCAGAAGAAGTGCACGGGACTCACCTTGCCGATGAACCCGGCGCGGAACCGCTGCATCACGCGGTGCGCGTGGCCGAGGACGTGCGAGAAGCGTTCGACGGCGGCCGGGTCGTAGCTCGCGTGGGTGTGGTCGCGCGCGAACGGAATCGGCTGCTCGATCTCGTTCGGCCGGCCATGGATCTTCACCGGCATGCCGAGGTCGTCGAGCGCGGCCATCACGGCGGCGTGGAAATCGGCGACCGTCCGCGGCTCGAGCCGGATCTCGCGCACCTGTCCGTCGCTCGTGCGCACGGCCAGCACGTGGGCGAGGAAGTCGAAGGCCAGCTCGAGGCTGCGCTGGTCGTACGGGATCGGTCCGGTCGTGAGGCCACGCGGCGTGACGTAGAGCGTCACGTGCCAGGAGTGGTTGATCCAGGGCGTGCGCGCGGTCCGGACCTTGCCGACGATCTGGGTCCAGAGGTGCAGCGTGTCCTTCGTGTCCGTCCAGGTGTCGAGCGCGAGTTCGGGCCAGGCCATAAGCAAGGCTACCCGAGGCTCCCGGTGGCCTCAAGCGGCGCATATACTCGACGGATCCCGATGCCCGAGTCCCGCTGGCCCTCCGCACGGCTCGACCTCGGGTTCGCCCGGTCGCAGTTCCCCGCGCTGTCGAGCGACTGGGCGTTCATGGACAACGCGGGCGGCTCCCAGGTCCTGGCCGTGGTCGTCGATCGGATCCGCGAGTACCTGACGACCTCCAACGTGCAGCTGGGCGCCTCGTACGGCGTCTCGGTGCTCGCGGCGCGGCGTCAGCGCGAGGCACAGGCCAGCGTCGCCGAGTGGCTCAACGCGCACGACCCCTGCGAGGTGGTGATGGGGCCGTCGAGCACGATGCTGCTCCAGACGCTCGCGCGGGGCCTCGCGCCCTCGCTCGGCCCCGGGGACGAGATCGTCGTCACGCGCGTCGATCACGAGTCGAACATCGGCCCGTGGATGGCGCTCGAGTCGCGCGGCGTGACCGTGAAGGTGTGGGAGTTCGATCGGGAACGGTACGTGCTCGACCTCGAGCGGCTCGAGCGGCTGATGACGCCCCGGACCCGGCTCGTGGCCGTCACCCACGCCTCGAACATCCTCGGCGCGATCGTGCCCGTCGCCGAGATTGCGCGGCGGGTGCACCAGCGCGGCGCGCAGATCTGCGTGGACGGCGTGGCCTATGCGCCGCACCGCGCCATCGACGTGCGGGCCTGGAACGTGGACTACTACGTCTGCAGCTTCTACAAGGTCTTCGGCCCGCATCACGCCGTGCTCTACGGGCGGCGCGACCGGCTGCTGGCGCTCGCCAACCAGTACCACTACTTCATCCCCGAGGACCGGATCCCGTACAAGCTGCAGCCGGGCAACCCGAACTACGAGCTGTCGTACGGCGCCGCGGGCATCGCGGACTACCTGGTCGCGCTGGGCGAACGGGCGGGCGCGGCGCCCGGCGACTCGCGGCGCGCGCGCATCGAGGCGGCGTACGCGGGCATCGCGCGGCACGAGGCGGCGCTGGCCGCGCGCCTGCTGGAGTTCCTCGCCTCGCGCCAGGCCGTCCGTCTCCTCGGGCCGCCGACCGCGGACCCCGCGGTCCGCGTCCCCACGATCAGTTTCGTCGTGCGCGGGGTCACGCCGGACACCATCGTCGGCGCCACCGATCGCCGCCGTATCGGCATCCGACACGGCGACTTCCACGCGCGCCGGCTGGTCGAGGCGCTCGACCTCGACCCGGCGAGCGGCGTCGTGCGCGTGTCACTCGTCCACTACAACTCGATCCGCGAGGTGGATCGGCTGATCGACGTGCTTTCCGGCGTGCTGCCAGCGAGCCGCTGACGCCGGCCGCGGTCCGGCCGGTGCCGGCGGCCCGACCCGACGCAACGCCGGGGCTCAGCCCCGCAGGTTCGCGTTGAAGAACGCCACCGTGCGCTGCCAGGCGAGCGCCGCCGACCGCTCGTCGTAGCGCGGGGTCGTGTCGTTGTTGAACCCGTGCTGGGCGCCCTCGTACATGTGCATGGTGTAGCGGATGCCGGCCGCGTCGAGCGCGGCCTGATAGGCGGGCCACGTGCCGTTGATCCGCGGATCCTCGCCGGCGTAGTGGATGAGCAGCGGCGCCTTGATGTTCGCCACGGCGTCGGCCGGCGCGGGCGACCCGTAGAACGGCACGGCGGCGCCCAGATCGGGCACGCGGCTCGCCACGAGGTTCGCGATGCCGCCGCCCCAGCAGAACCCCACCACGCCGACGCGGCCCGTGCACTCGGGGCGCCCCTTCAGGAACGCCACCGACGCGACCATGTCCTCCCGTGTCTTCGCCTGGTCGAGCTTCTGGAAGAGCTGCCGCGCCTCGTCCTCGCCTCCGGCCGGATACCCGCCGAGCGGCGCGAGCGCGTCCGGCGCGAACGTGACGAAGTTCTCGAGCGCCAGCCGCCGCGCGACGTCCTCGATGTGCGGGTTCAGCCCGCGATTCTCGTGCACGACGACGATGCCCGGGAGCCGGCCGGACGCGCCCGCGGGCCGCACGAGGTACCCGCGCGTGGTGGCGTTGCCCTGGGGCGACGGGTACGCCAGGTACTCGGCCCGGATCCTCGCGTCGCCTGGCGCCACCTGCTGCGCCTCGGCGAACTTCGGGCTGAGCATGTCGAGCAGCATGCCCGCCGTGACGCCGCCGACGGCGTACTTCCCCGCCTTGTCGAGGAACCCGCGCCGGTCGATGTGGCCGTGCACGTAGGCGTCGAACAGGATCAGCACCTCAGGGTCGAAATCCGCCGCGGTCCTGCGTTCCATCACTCTCCTCCCCCGCGCCCGCTGCCGCCGGGCTCCACCTTCCACCACCACTGCGCGGGCAGCGGCCGGTCGCGCGGATAGATCTCGTCGAGCGTCGCCGCCTCGTAGAGCCGGCCGTTCTTCATCACGTACGAGATCGCGGTGCTGTTCTTCAGGTCGTCCAGCGGGTTCGCGTCGAGCACGATGAGGTCGGCGAGCTTGCCGACCTCGAGCGACCCGAGGTCCTGCGCCAGGCCGATCGCGTCCGCGCCGTTGAGCGTCGCCGCCCGCAGCGCGTCGTGCGGCTTCATGCCGCCCGACGCCATCATCCAGAGCTCCCAGTGCGCGCCGATGCCCTGCACCTCGCCGTGCGATCCGAGGCCGACCCGGCCGCCCGCCTCCACCCACTTCGTCAGTTGCTGCGCGTGCAGCGGGAAGACGTACTGATCGTCCCTGTTGTACGACGTGCTCTTCCACTTGTCGAGCTCGTCGTGCGGCGTGAAGGTACGCAGCCGATCCAGCGCGTCCACGTTCGAGTTCGTGAGGTAGTACTGCCGGCCGCTCGGTCCGCCGTAGCTGACGATGAGCGTCGGCGTGTAGGTGATGCCGCTGACCTGGCCGAGCCGCACCACGTCGCCGAAGAACGGGCTGATCGGCAGCGAGTGCTCCAGGCCGCCGTAGCCGTCCTGCATCAGCGTGAGGTTCATCGTGAAGTTCGACCCGCCCTCGGTCGTCGGCGTCAGGCCGAGTTCCTTCGCGGCCATGATGACCCACTGCCGCACCTTCCGGTCGCCGGCCAGGTACTGCTTGATCGTCTTCGTGTTGTAGTGGTCCGAGTAGCGCCGCAGCACGTCGCGGGCATCGTCGAGGCTGCGGATGTTGTCGGCCGCGAAGATGCCCGGGCCGGTCGAGTAGAGCCGGGGGCCGATGAGCTGGCCCACCTCCATCAGGTCCTGGTACGTCAGCGCGTCCTCGGACGACGTCTGCGGGTCGCGCTGCGTCGTCACGCCGTAGGCGAACTGCGCCAGGAACTGCGACACCTGGCTCCGGTGCACGCCCCAGGCGACCCACGTGTGCGCGTGGATGTCCACCAGGCCGGGCATGATGGTCTTGCCCGCCAGGTCGCGCACGACGGCGCCCGGCGGAATCGTCACGCGCCCGCGCGGGCCGATGGCCGTGATCCGGTTGTCGGTGATGACGATGTCGCCGCGCGGGATCACCTCGTCGCCGCGCATCGTGATGATCCGCGCGTTGCGCAGCGCGATCGTCCCCTGCGGTCTGTCTTTCGCGACGACGATCTCGACGTCCACGCGATGGGGCTCGACCGAGCGTCGGCGGCTTCGGCGGCGCGGCGGGCCGGGCGGCCGGCGCCTGGCCCGCCGCCGCCGGATCGCCGCCGGCGGGCGGCGGCTGGGCGGCGGCATCCGCCGCGGGCGCCGCCGCCGCACGCTCCGCCTCGGCCCGGGCGTTCGCGCGGTTTTCGGCGTCCACCTCGTCGGCCAGGGCCAGGTCGTGCAGGAAGAAGCTGCGGCCCAGCGAGTAGAACGCCGCCGTGCCGTCGCTCGTCCACCCGATGAAGTCCCCGCCCACCCGCGTCAGACGCCACGTCGGCACCGAGGACGACGAGGCCGCGGAGATCGTCGGCGCCTCGCCGCCGACCGGCGGCACCGTGACCATGAACACGTTGCGATTCGCGCGGACCAGCGCGCGGCGGCCGTCCGGCGAGAGCAGCACCTCGTCGGGCGTCGGCGGCCGGCCCGGGCCCGTGGACGGCGCCGTGACCTTGACGATCGTCTTCACGTCCGTGCCGTCGAATCGCATCGACAGCAGCCCCTCGGATCCGGCCCAGACGTACATGCGGTCGGGATCCGGCCCGGCGTGCGGCTCGCCGCGCCCCTCCTCGGTATCGCCGCCGCCCACCCACGTGATGCGCGTGGGCTCGCCGCCGGCCGCCGGCAGCCAGACGTACTCGAGCTCGGCGGTCGCGTCGTGGCTGCCGAAGTCCTCGAGCGTGCGCATCCGGTGCATCTTCGACCCACGCACCGCCATCAGCCGCGCGCCGTCGCGCGTGTAGGCGACGCGGTCGAAGAACGCCGACGTCGGCGTCAGCCGCTCGGGCTGGCCAGTGCCGTCCGCGCGCACCCGCCAGATGTCGCCGCCCGCGTCGTCGTTCCAGGTGACGTAGGCGATCCACTGGCCGTCGGGCGACCACACCGGGGCGTGCTCGACGTCGGTGGCGTCGGTCAGGCGGCGGACCTGGGTGATCGTGACGGCGCCCGGCTCCCGGCTTTCGGCGGCGGGCGGATTCTGCGGGGGCTCCGGAGTGGCGTTTGCGTCGCGGGGCTCGGTGTCAGACGTCCGGTTCTCCGCGTCCGACGGCTTCTCGCGCTTCGTGCCACGGCCGGGCGGCAGGTCTGCGATATAGAGGCGGTCCAGCGCGGTGAACGCCAGGCGGCGGCCGTCAGGCGACGGGCGCGCACCCCGGATCTGCGACACGGTCAGCTGCGCGTCGTCGATCGGGTAGTCGAACTTCACGAGCGGCCCGAGGGGCTGCTCGACGTGGGCGGTGAACGGGATCTCGGTGGCCTCGCCGGAGGGCACCGCGACCCGCCAGATCTTCCCGCCGTAGCTCGTGACGATCGCCGACGAGTCGGGCAGGAAGGCCGAGCCGGGATAGACGTCGCGATCGCGCGCGCCGCCGCCCTGGCTGTCGTCGCGCTGGACGTCCATCCGCAGCCAGCGGTCCTCGCCGGTCGCGAGATCGATCAGCTTGAACGCCTCACGCGCGTCGTACCGGGTCGCGTAGGCGAGCCAGCGGCCGTCCGGGCTGGCCACCGGCCGGAACGCGCCCTCGTGCTCGTGCGTCCGCACGTGCAGGCGGCCCGACTCCCGGTCCAGCTGGGCGATCTGGTACGGGCCAATCGCGCGCGCCGAGCTGCGATCCGGCTCGGTGTGCGGGTCGAAGTGCGCCTGCGAGGGATCCACGCGCGCCTCGAGGCCGGACGGCACGTTGCCGCGCACATTCACCCAGAGGAACCGCGCGTCCGGCGACGGCGTCGGCCCCAGCATGGCGGGCGCCGCTGGCGCGCCCTCGCCGCCGCCCGTGCCCGTCATCTGCACGCCGGACCCGCCGTCCTCGTGGTAGAGCCAGAGCTGCGAGCCCTTGGCCGCAACGACGTACTCGCCGTCGGGCGTCCAGATCGGCGACATGTAGTTCTCGCGCTCGGTCGTCGTCAGTGCGCGGGCGCCGCTGCCGTCGGCGGCCGACACCCACACGTTCTCGGATCCGTTCCGGTCGCTGATGAACACGAGCTTCGTGCCGTCGGGCGAGAACCGCGGCTGCATGTCGTAGCCCTGGCCACTCGTGATCCGCGTCGCCTCGCCGCCGGCGATTGGCAGGGTGTAGAGATCGCCCAGCAGGTCGAAGACGAGCGTGCGGCCGTCGGGCGAGACGTCGATCGAGAGCCACGTGCCCTCCGACGTCACGAAGTCGAGCGTGCGCGTGGTAATGAGCGGCAGGCCCTTCTGCTTCGCCGCGGCGGCGGCGGCCTTGTCGTTGTCGGCGCGCGTCTGGGCGGAGGGTGCCGGCGTCAGCGTCAACGCCAGCGCCGCGGCCAGCAGGGTGATGGACGCACGGGCGGATCGGAACATGGGACCTCGCTGGAATGTCGGAGCCCGGACAGCATGCCACAGGTCACCGTCGTCACCCCGGCCCACGCATTCCCAGCTAGAATGTCCCGGCCAGCTCCACCAGCCCGTCGGCGTCCGGGAGTACGTCCCTTGAGGTCCAGCCCTGCAGGGGTCTTCGGCCTGCTCGTGCTCATCGCCATGACATCCGGCGGTGTCCCCGCCGCCCAGGCGCCGACCGCCGGTCTCACGCAGGCCCTCGACCGGTACTTCCGCGGTGACTTCGACGCTGCGGTCGCCGACGTCACGGCCGCGCGCGACTACGACGGAGTCCTGAAGGGTCTCCGCGCGGAGGGTGAGCCGTGGACGCGCGCGGGCGGACCCGACGAGGTCGATCGCCGGACGCTCGCGGCCGCCACGTTCGCGATGGAGGTCGCGCGCGCCGCCGTCCTCACCGAGGACTGGAAGTGGCAGCAGCGGGTCGTGCTCGACGAACCGTGGGCCGTGCCCGACGCCGCCACCGGGGCCCATGTTCCCGCGGCGCGCCTGCCCGAGTCGTTCCGGGCCCCCGACAGCCTCTACTGGCGTCCCGCGCCGCTCCTGCTGGAGTGGGGCTGTGCCCTGCTGCGGGCCAGGCCGGAGCCGTCGGCCAACGAACGCCTCTGGCAGCTCGCCGCGGTTGGCGTGGCGGAGCTCGCGGGCGACTTCGAGTTCCTTCTCGGCAGCCCGTGGCAGGAACGCGGCAACGCGGGCGACGAAATCGAGCACCTCAACCACGTCATCAAGCGGTTTCCGGACGAACCGCGCTTCGCACTGGCCCAGGGCGTGGCGATGGAACTTCGTACCTGGGGCACGGGCTATCGCCGTCCCCGCTGGGCGGTCCAGAACGGCGCGCCGGCGATCGAGCGATTCGACGCGCTGCGCAAGGCCCCCGACATCGGCGCGGAGGCGTCGCTGCGCCTGGGCGTCCTGCGATTCCGGCAGGGCGGGCGAAACCTCGAGGCGGCTCTGGATCGACTCACCGACGTCGAAGCGCTGACGCGCGATCCCTATCTGCTCTATCTCGCGCGCTACGTCCGCGGCCTCGCCTTCGACGCCGCGGCGGCACCGGCCGAGGCCGAGCGCGCCTATCGCGGGGCGCTGGCGGTCGTGCCGCGCGCCCAGGCCGCGTCGATCGCGCTCGCCGCGCTGCTGTTCACGTCGAACCGGCCCACCGAGGCCGGCACCCTCGTGGACGCGACGCTCCGCATCCCGCAGCCGGCCGATCCCTGGCGCGGCTATCAGGCCGCCGACGATCGGTTCTGGCCGGAGCTGGTGACGTCCCTGCGCGGCGCCGTCGCATCCGCGCCGGCCGGCACCGGGAGGCCTCGATGAAGCCGGCCCTGCTCGTCGTCGCCGCCGCGAGTCTCGGCCTCGTCCCCTCGTTCCTGCCGGGCGACGCCAGGGTCCAGTCGCCGACCGGCCAGGTCTTCCGCGCGTCGGCCGACCTCGTGACCATCGACGTCTCCGTGCGCGCCGGCAGCGACATCGTCGGAGGACTGACCGCGAGCGACTTCGTCCTGCTCGACAACGGCGTGCCGCAGCGCGTCGAGGTCGTCGCGCAGGAAGCCGTCCCGCTCGAGGTCTCGATCCTGCTCGAGACGACGGAAGACGTGCCGGACGACCTGCCGGGACGCACGGCCGAAGCGAACGAGATCGCCGCGCTCGCCCGGCCCGCCGACCTGGTGCGGCTCGTGGGTATCAGCACGACGGTCCGTGACCTCATCCCGCTCCGGCCGCGGAGCGCGATGACGCCCTTCGGGCCGTTCGAGCCGACCGGCATCCCCGCGGCGCACGACGCCCTCGCCGCGGCGCTGATGCGCCCGGTCGGCCTGGACCGGCGCCACCTGATCATCGCGATCACCAACGGCATCGACGCGATGAGCACGCTCGATGCGGCGCGCGTCCTCGAGGTCGCGCGGCGGTCCGAAGCGACGCTGGTCGTGGCCGCCATCGATCTCGCCTTCTCGCCGGGGGGCATCTACACTGGCGGCCGCGAGCGGCTGCAGGGCCATCGCCAGGGCACGCTGCGCGTCGCCACCCCCACCCGCTCGACCTGGCGGCCGTTCGACGAAGAGCGGTTCGACGTGCTCAGGGAAGCCTGCCAGGCGACCGGCGGCGACTTCTACCTGCCAGGCATCTTCGACGCGCGCACGGCGACGGCCGTCTTCGAGAAGGCGTTTGCCGACTACCGGCGCAGCTACCTCCTGCGCTACACGCCGACGGGTGTCGCGCGCGAAGGCTGGCACGAGGTCTCCGTCACGGTGCCGCGCTATCCGTCGTACCGCGTGCAGGCCCGACGCGGATACGCGGTCGAGTCGGGCGGCGCCTCGGCCTCCGGTACCAGCGGCGCGGCCGCGGGCGGCGTGCCGCCCGAGGGCACGCCGGGCGCCGTGAACCGATCCGCGGCGACCTCAGGCGCGGCCGCCGCCGGCCGGACAGCGGGACGCCTGGCGACGCTCGACGACATTGCCGACGCCTACGATCGAGGCGACTACGGTGGCGTGGCCACTCGCCTCGCCTCGGGCGGCGACCTGCCCGACCTCGCCCGCGCGCTCGTCGCCTCGCCGACGCGGTGGCCGGCCAACCCGCATCGCGAGGCGGCGTTCGTCCTCGAGCTGGCCGACGCGGCGGTCCGGTTCGGCGGGGCATCGGGTCTCGCCGCCGCGCGCGATCTGCTCACGACCTACCGTCCGCTCGTCCGACACCCCCTCGGCCCCGATGCCTTCGAGCGGTACTGGCTCTGGGGCGCGGTGGCGCTGGCCGAGGGCACGCGGCAGCCGACCTTCGCCGGCCCGACGCTCGACTACGCCCGGTCGCGCGTGCCGGACGAGCCGCGGTTCGCCCTCGCCCGCACCAGCTACAGGGACCAGCGGCTCTCGCTCGGCCTCAACGCCCAGGAAGGACGAGGCCTCTCGGCGAGCAGCCTCCGATCGGTTGAAGGCCTGCTCGCCGAGTACGACGACGCGACGCGCGTCGAGGCGGTGGCGCAGGAGGCGCGGGTTCGCAAGGCATGGCTCCTGCACCGCGTCGGACGCGACGAAGAGGCCTTGTCGGAACTCGACGGGGCCGGACGCGGGGGTGGGAGCACGGACGACGACACGGTCGGCTTCTGGCGCGCGCTCTTCCGCGGCCGCGTGCTCGACGCGCTCGATCGGACGGCGGAGGCGGCCGAGGCCTACCGGGCCGCGCTGGCGATCACGCCGACCGCGCAGTCCGCCCGTGCCGGCCTGATGGCCGCCCTGCTTCGCTCGGGCGACCGCGCCGGCGCCGAGGCCCTGGCCGACGCGATCGAGACCGCGCCGGTCTCCGGGATCGATCCGTGGTGGCTGTACGCCATGGGTGAAGGCCGGATGTTCCCGGAGATTCTGCGACGGCTGCGGGAGCAGACACGATGAGGCCCGCCGCGATCCGTTCCGCGCCCGCGATCCTCCTCGCAACGACGATCGTCACCGCTTCGGCGATCGTCATCGCAACCGCGATCGTCTCCGCGACGGCGATCGTCACCGCGGCCGCCGTCGTCCCCGCGGTCGCCTTCGGCCTGCCCGATCGAGGCCAGGCGCCACAGTCGGTGTTCCGGGCCGGCGTGGACGCGGTCGCCGTGGACGTCTCGGTCCGCGATGGCCGGCGCGCGATCGCGGGGCTCACCGCCGCGGATTTCGAGGTGCTCGACAACGGCGTGCCGCAACAGGTGACCGACGTGAGCTACGGCCGCCTGCCCGTGGACGTGACGGTGGCGCTCGACACGAGCCTCAGCGTGACCGGCGATGCGCTCACGAGGCTGCGTCGCGCGATCCTCCAGCTCATGGCCGATCTCGGGCCGGAGGACCGCCTGAAGCTCACCACATTCAACATGCGCATCACCCGCGTCGTCGGGCTCTCGAACGAGCCGGGCGCCGTGGAGGCCGCGCTGCGCGCCGTCCAGACCGGAGGCGGGTCCTCGATCTGGGACGCTGCCGGCGTCGCGCTGGTCGCGGCCGGCGCGGCCGGCACGGATCGGCGACAGCTCGTGGTGCTCTTCACCGACGGCGCCGACAGCGCCAGCACCCTCACGCCGGACGCCGTGCTCGACGTGGCGCGCCGCACCAACGCCGCGCTCACGACCGTCGTCGCCGAGGCGGTCCGCGTCCCGGATGCCCTGTTCTCGATGCGGCAGATGCTCGACGACCGCACGCGGTCGCGCATCTTCGGCCGGCTCGCCGAGGAGACCGGCGGCGCCGTGCTCACCGTGGGCGGCGACATGACCGGCACCTTCCGGCGGGCCCTCGAGGAGTTCCGGGCGAGCTACGTCCTGCACTTCTCGCCGGTGGGCGTGGCCCGGCCGGGCTTCCACACGCTCGAGGTTCGTGTGCCCGGCCGGCGCGGCGCCGACGTCCGCGCGCGTCGCGGTTATTTCGGCGGCTGACCAGACGCCGCGCCGGATGCCGCCCCCGCCGCCGGGACGCCGAACCCGACGCTCCGCCTGACGTCCGCGATGCGGTACAACCGCCCGCGCGAGGCGACCCAGCGCGATCGCCGCACGTTGGAAATGTCGTCCAGCGGGTTCGCGTCGAGCACGAGCAGGTCCGCCCGCTTGCCCGCCGCGATCGTCCCCATCTCCGCGTCCACCCGCATCGCGCGCGCCGGCACGATCGTCGCCGCCTGCAGCGCCTGCATCGGCGTGAACCCCGCGTCCACGAGTTGCTCCAGATTGCGCAGCACGCTGAAGCCCGGCACCGCGGCGTCCGTGCCGACGACGATGGGCACGCCGGCGTCGAAGAGCGCCTTCACGAGGGCGCCGCTCTGCCGCTGGCGACCAGCAAAGGTCGCGGCGTCCGTGCGATTGGTCACGCTGAGGTAGTTCTCCCGCAGGGCCTCGGGAATCAGATCGATGCCGGGCTCGAAGCTCGCGATGGGTGTCTCGGGCGCATGCCCCAGCAGTTCCCCCCACGGCATCGTCGGGTCGATGACGACGTGGCGCGCGGCGAGGCGATCCACGAGGTCGCGGGCGCCGCCGGGCAGGTGCGCGATGTGGTCCATGCCGGCGTCGATCGCGCCAGCGAGTCCCAGCGCGGTGGGCACGTGCCCCGTCACGGTCATCCCCATCTCGTGCGCGCGCCGGACGATCGCCTGCACCACCGGCGGCTGCAGCAGCGAGTAGAGCTTCATCTGGTCGAAGCCCGCGGCGTGGTACCGATCGACCACCGCGCGGCCGGCCTCGGGCGTGGACGCGACGATCGCCCCGAGCGCGCGATCGGAATCGCCGTCCACGAGGCCCGCGAGGAACAGGCGGGGCCCGACCGTGGCGTCGGTCGCGAGCGCGTCCCGGAACGCGGTGAGGAAGCCGAACTCTCCGCCCATGTCGCGCGCCGCGGTGACGCCCGCGCCGAGGTAGGCGCCGGCCCACTCGATCTGACTCGCGTGCGCGTGCATGTCCCAGAGGCCCGGGACGATGGTGGCGCCCCGCGCGTCGACCGTGCGGAGCCCGGCCGGCACCGGCGTGGTGCCGCGCGCACCGACCGCGGCGATGCGTCCGTCGCGGACGACCAGCACGGCGTCCTCGATCGGTGCGGCGCCCGTGCCGTCGATCACCCGGGCGCCGACGAGCGCGTACGCGTCGCGCGCGATCGGCACCACGGCCGCGCCGAGCGCGGCCAGGTCCGCCATCCGGTCGCGCACGTCGGCCGCAAGCAGCGCCGGCAGCGCCTCGCGCAGGTCCTCGCGCACGGCCTCGAGCGCCATGATGTGGATGCGCGAGGTCATCGCGGCGAACGCCCCGTCCCCGTCCACCCAGACCGACTCGCGCCCCCAGACGGCGCCGTCCACGGTGTACCGGCGCAGGCGCACGTCCCGCCCGCCGGCGCGCACCGTGTCGTCGCCGCGATAGGCGATCGCGACGTCGCGCACCGGCCGTCCGGGCAGCACCGCCAGCGTGGTGGGCCTGCCGTGCGCCTCCCAGTACTTCACGAGCAGCGCCCGGCTCGAGGGCGGCGCCCACGTCTGCGCGGCGAAGAACGCGTCGGGCAGCGCCACCGTGGCGTCCGCGCCGAGGTGGTGGACACGCGCCGACCGGCCCGTGACCTCGACGTCCAGATCCACGTTGACGAACCGGTAGGTCTGGCCGGACGACCGGTAGCGGCGCGGTGTGAGGTCTGGTGCGAAGGCGGCCGTGGTGGTGAGCGCGAGTGGGCCCCCGCGCTCGACGAGATCCATCCGGCTCTCGAGCGTCACCCCGTCGGCCGTCGTGCGGACCTCGCTCGTCTCGCGGCCAATCGGCCGCTCGAGCAGGGAAACGATGATGCTGGCGGACCGGGTGCGCGCGGCCACCGGCGTGCCGGTGCCGCCCGCCATGAGGACGAGGGCCAGGCCCCCCGCACACGCCACTCGGATCGAGGACATGGGCGTCATGGTAACGCCGGAAGGGGGACGGGTCTCCAGCCCTCAGTCGAGGGCGTCGGGATCGAGCGAAATCAACGCCTTGCGGACACGCGTCAGGGGGTGTTCCGGTACCACCGCGTCGAATCGGTCCGCGTCGGCGACGGTCGCGATCGTCCGGTCGTCCAGGCGGGCGTCGTACGGGTCGACGTACCACCCTCGCATCCGGCCACGTTCGTCCCGCCTGACGGGCGTTCCCGCTCGCTCGAGCCGCTCCAGCACGGCCGCCTCCCGTGCGCCGGCGAGGTCCCCCTCCTTGGCGACGACGGTCATCAGCGCGCAGCCGGTGCCGCCGTCGGAGGTGAATCGCAGGCCGGTGTAGGTGTACCCGAGCGAGTCGTCCTGCTTCTTGTAGATGACGCGCACGACCACGCGACCGTCCACCGCCTCCCGCTCGGCCAGCAACAGGGCGGCATCACTCGACGCCGCGAGCGTGCGTGCATCGCGCTGCACGGCCTCGTCATTCCGCCACGTCTTCAGCTCCGGCAGTTCGTCCAGGCGACTGAGGACGAGGACGTCCCCGGTTTCGGAGCGCCAGATGCGCTCATCCTCCTCGACGCTGACGAGTGTCCAAAGAGTCCTGTCAAATTCACTCAACGACCATCGACTCCTCCGCTGCAGGTCGTGTGCAGCGTTCTCAAGGAGTGTCGGACCCAGCGCCAGATTACGCCACCCTCGAATCACGGCTCATTCCGGCGCCGCGCCGGAGCTCGCCCGCCCGCGCGGCGGCGGGCCGGCAGCGGGCCGGTGCCTCTAGCGGTTGCGCCTGAGATCGCGGCCGTAATAGATGTCCGCCGGAATGTGGTGGCCTGGATAGACGCGATCGAGGATGGCGTAGAGGCGCGGATCGTAGGTCTGCAGGTCGTCCGGTGACCACACGCGGACGGCGGGCTCCCGGCTTCGGTCCTCCCAGAGGAAGTTGGACCAGAACCACCACTGGGTGCCCTCGGCGAAGTACTCGGCCACGGTGTTCGCCGCGTAGTGGCCGGCGAACAGCCCGGCGGCTCTCGCCGCGTCGTAGGACGCCTGGATCTCGGCGGCCAGCGCCGGATCCACCGCGCGGATGGCGGCGTGAATCCCGTGGCTGAACTCGTGCACGCAGATGTGCTCGCCGTAGTACCGCGAGCCTGGCCGGCCGAGCAGGTTCTCCTCGGCGCACGACGTGCGGACGCCGCCCATCCCGCGGGCGCGGCGGTTCCAGTAGTCGGCGTCGGACATCGAGGCGATGCCCCCGGGCTCGTAGTACCGTCGCCGCTCGCCGTCGGTGAGGCGCCGGTCGTCGAAGGCGGGCTTCTTCCAGTCGCGGTACTCGGGCAGGTCGAGCTGCTGCTCGGTGTAGGCCATGACCATCACGCGAGAACCGCGCGCGACGAGCGCCTCGCGCAGGTCCGGCCGCTTCGAGAGCATGTAGTTCACGATGTCGCGCGCCATGAGCACCGCGGTCGGGGCGACCCGATCGGACGAGACGATCGGGATGCCGAACGCGTCGGCGTAGCGCGTGTAGAACGGGTCGAGGCCGAGCGTGGCCGGCGGCGCCGCGACCATGGCCGCCTCGAAGCTCCTCACCTCCGGCTCCCCCACCGCCTGGCCGCGCCCGGCCTGCGCGGCGGGCCGCGCGACGATCAGCGCCGCCACCCCGAGTCCCGCGACCGCGAGTCGCCCCCGTCGCATGCGTCCTCCCTACCAGAGCGCGACCGCGCCCTGCCGTCGATCGAAGTACATGAAGTACGGGTAGTTCTCCTGGATCTCGTAGAACGGGCGGAACCGCAGGCGCACGGCCGAGCCGTCCGGCGGCGCCACGCGGAAGTTCGTCGCCCACGTCCGCTCCGGCAATCCTGTCGCCCACTCGCCCCGTGGCAGCCCGCCGGGCTCGGCCACCAGCCACGTGGTCAGTTCCGCGTCGGTCAGCGGCAGGCGGAAGTGCGGGTCGTGGTACGCGCCTTCGAGCACGTGCACGACGGGCCCGCGGACGACCGCCACCCGGTCCGGATGCTGCGCGTCCACGGCCTCCATGCGCAGCGCGAGCGGCAGGGTGATCTCCAGCCGGTCGCCGCCGCGCCACTCGCGCGTGACCTCGGCCCAACGGCCGGGCACCGCCTCCACCGCGACCGGATCGCCGTTGACCCTCACCGCGACCCCCCGCGCCCAGCCCGGCACGCGGAACCGGATCGCGAAGGCGGCGGGCGCGGCGGGCGTGACCGTCAGCGTCGTGACCTCCCCGTCCGGGTACGCGGTCTCCTGCCGCACCCGCACGTCACCGGCGTCCCGTCGCCAGACGACCTCGGATGGCACGAACAGGTTGACGTAGAGGGCCTGCGGATCGCGGAAGTAGATCAGGTTGTGGTACTCGGCGAGGTTCTGGAGGTAGGTCCCCGAGCAGCAGGTGTAGGTATCCCAGTTGTAGACCTTCATCCCGCCGCCGACGCGATAGTCGCTGTAGTAGAAGTTGCGGCCGGGCGCCGTGACGGGCAGGGCCGCGCCGATGGCGTTGTAGAACAGCCGCTCGATCCAGTCGCCGTAGCGGGCCTCGCCGGTGAACTGGATCAGGTAACGCGAGAGCTTGAAGCCGGCCCACGCGCCGCAGGAGGTCTCGCAGGTGTCCGACCGGGTCTCGAGCGCCCGGCCGAGGCTGCCGTCGGGCGCCATGTACCGCTCGTTGGGGCCGTACCCGCCGGTGGCGTAGCACTGGTGCCGCTGGAGGTAGTCGTAGCCGTTGCGCGCGACGGTGAGGTACTTCACGTCGCCCAGCACCTCGTAGGCCATCGCCGCGCTGCTGAACGCGTTCGTGTGGCTGTAGGCGTGCAGCCCGTGCGCGTCGGCGGGCGACGCGGTCGCCTCGAACTTCGCCCAGTAGGCGTGGTAGAGCCACTCCTCGGCGAACCGGCGGTAGCGCTCGTCGCCGGTCATCCTGAACGCCCGGAAGAGGTTCTCGCCGAGCGTGTACCACTCCTGCGGCAGCCCGTAGTAGTGCTGGTTGTGGTTCTTGTCGGAGAGCGGCAGCTGCGGGCGCTCGAACTCCCGCGCCGCGAAGTCGGTGACGCGGCCCAGCACCGCCTCTGCCGGCCGGTAGTCCGCCGAGAGACGCAGGTCCACCAGGCCGCAGACCAGCTTGTCGTAGGCATAGTGCCGCATGTGCGGGTCGCCGTCGGACCCGATCGTCTTCGCCCATTCGACGAACAGCCGCACCGCCTTCGCGCGAATCGCGTCGTCGCCCGTCGCGCGCGCGAGGCGCGACATGCCGCTCAGCCACTGGCCGAGCACCGAGTTGCTGTTGACGCCGCACCACCCGCCGAGCGGCCGGCCCGGCGCGTCGAGGCCCGCCTCGGCGCGGCACCCGTGGAGGATGTCGTCGTCGGGGATGGCACGGTAGTAGTCGCGCCCGGCCGCCATCTGCCGCTGCCACTGGCTGTCGAGCAGGCGGACGCCGTCGTAGTCGAACGGCTCCAGCCGCATCGCGGCCGGCACGGCCGGCGCCGCGTCGCGGGCCGCGTCGGCCGCGCTCATCCCGCCGCTGCCTGCCCCGCGGACCGCTTCCGCCGGCACCCCCGCCTCGCGGGCACATCCGGCTGCCGCCACGGCCAGCGCGGCCGGCACGGTCTTGAGGAAGTCACGCCGCCCGGGGTCTGAAGGACGTGAGGGGGGTGAAGGACGTGAAGGTGAGGGTGAGGGTGAGTCTGTCACGCTGTATCTCCGGTCCACGGAATGGACATGAAGAAAGGCTGAAGTCATGAAGCGCATGAAGGGTGCGGGCGTCGCGCGGCCAGCGGCCGCGCGGCCGGCCTGTGGCCGGCCGCGATGAGGCGCACGCCGACGAATACGAGAGAAGCTCCGCGCACCACACGAGCTTCTCTCGTATTCGCCGGCGTGCGCCTCATCCCGACGCCCCCGCACTCAGGGACGATGCACGCTTCATGGCCTTCATGGCTTCAGCTCTTCTTCATGTCGATCCACACACGATCACACCTGGCGGTCGTGATCCCCTTCACGCCCTTCATCGGCTTCACGGACTTCACCGCACGCTGAACAGCACGACGCCGTGTGCCGGCACCTGCACGGTGAACCCGTCGTCGAACGTCCCGACGTCGCGCTGCTGCCACAGGTTGCGGACGACCCGCGGACCACTGAGCCCCAGCTCGGCCCAGGTCGCGGTCATCTCCGCGGCGCGCAGGCCTCGATTGAAGAGCCCGGCCGCGATGGTGCCGTCGGCCAGCGGCCGTGCCCAGAGCTCGAGGCGCTCGCGCTGGTAGACCCGACGCGCGGCACGCCCGAGGACGTCCTGGTTCACCTCGATCACCTCGTGGTTGGTCATCAGATCCGTCGTGAAGCGATCGAATGCCGCCATGTCGGCGCCGATCAGCAGCGGCGCCGCCTGCAGCGCCCACAACGAGATGTGCGTGATCTGCTCGTTCGGCGTCAGCCGCGTGTCGTGGATGTTCGGGCCCCAGCCGACCTTCCCGATGACCAGCATGTCGGGGTCGGTCCAGTGCCCGGGCTTCGACCATCGCACCTTGTCGTCCTGCCGGAACCCGACCGCCGCCATGTTCGACCAGACGTCGGTCAGGTCGCCGGTCGTCCGCCACAGGTTGCCACCGACCTCGGCGCCCCACTCCCACACGCGGCCCATGCCGTACTGGCACAGCGAATAGACGATGTCGCGGTTCACGGCGTCGAGCGCCTCGCGCATCACGCGGAACGGCTTCTGCAGGTCGGCGACGGGCTGCGTGGGATCGGTCCCGCCGTAGGAGCACCAGTCGTATTTCAGCAGGTCGATCCCCCAGGCCGCCCACGTGCGCGCGTCGATCGCCTCGAAGCCCTGGCTCCCGGGCAGGCCCTGGCAGGTCCGCGGCCCGGGCGACGAGTAGATGCCGATCTTCAGGCCGCGCGCGTGGACGGCGTCGGCGAGGCCCGGCATGTCCGGGAACTTCTCGTTGGGCTGCAGCACGCCGTCCGCGTCGCGCTCGCCTTCCCACCCGTCGTCGATGTTCACGAACTGATAGCCGTGGGCCGCGAGGCCCGAGGCGACCATGGCGTCGGCCGCGGCGCGGACCTTCCCCTCGTCCACGGTGCGCCCCCAGACGTTCCACGAGTTCCACCCGAGGGGCGGCGTCAGCGCGAGCGCGTCGGTGCCGCCGACGATCGTCAGCGTGCCCGTCGCGCGGCCGCGGGCGTTGGTCACCGTGAGCGCCACGTCGGTCCGGCCCTCGCGGGCGATCCGGCCGGTGATGATCCCGGTGGACGAGTCGAGCGTCAGTCCCTCGGGCAGGCCACGCGCCTCGAACGCCAGCGGCGCGGCCCCCGTGGCGGGCACCCGGAAGAGGAACGGCCGCCCGGGCGTGCCGCCCGTGATGCGCGGTGCGTTGATCCGCGGCGTCTCCGGCCAGCCGGACGCGATCGCGGGCGGCGGCTCGGACGGGAACGTCCAGGTCTCCGGCCGCGTGGTCGCGCCCGGGCGCAGGTACAGGAGCGCC
The DNA here is from genome assembly GCA_041394725.1 of Vicinamibacterales bacterium. Taxonomy (GTDB): domain Bacteria; phylum Acidobacteriota; class Vicinamibacteria; order Vicinamibacterales; family SCN-69-37; genus JAWKHR01. Next base: position 63,043 of record JAWKHR010000017.1, read on the forward strand.
CCGCCCCAGTCGGCATAATCGCCGTTGCTCGTGTCGCCGCCGTCGTCGATGAACAGTTCGAGGAACCGCGCGCCGATGACGTCGATGTCCACGAGCGCCGGGGCGTCGCCGGGGCGCAGCACGCCGCTCTCGAACCGCTTCCGGTCGTCCACCCAGACCTCGACCGCGACCGAGGCCTCGCCCCGGGCCAGGTCGTCGAGGCCGACCATGGACACGAAGCGCGTCGCCTGCCCCTTCAGGTCGACGATCAGCTCGTTGATCGAGAGCGTGCCGATGCCATGCGGGTAGACGACGCCGCCCAGCGTGATGGGTGTCGGTGCCGGCGCGCCGCCCCGGGCGCCGCCGCCAGCCGCGCCGCGGCCGCCGGCCCCGCGGCCTCGTGGCGGCCGGGCGAGTGTCTCGCCCACGCGCGGCGTCTGGCGTCGCTGCACCATGCGAGACAGGTCGAGGCCATCCAGCCAGATCGCATCCGGCGGCGCGGCCTCGGCCGTCAACGCGGCGCGCACGGCATCCTGCCGCCGCGCCTGGAGGCCGGCCGCTCCGGCCGCCACCAGCACGGCGGCCACCGCCATCATCAGGGCTCGTCGCATGTCGGGCATGCTACCCGGTCCTCGCGCGGCGGCCGCATGAAAACGGTTGATGGGATCATCACGCCCGGCGACGGCGGCGGCGCGCCCGTTCGCGAAGGTCGGGCGGCGCGTACGGGCGCGTACGGGTGCGGCGGGTCAGCGGGCCCAGGCGTTGAGCGAGGCGAGTTCCCGGCGAACGGTTTCGTCCCACTCGGCCTGGCGCGCGGCGTTCAGCCCGTGCACGGTCTCGCGGTCGTAGGCGCTCTGCCGCCGCGCGTCCTCGTCGATGAAGGGCTGGACGAGGTCCTGGAACTCCTGCTGCGACGCCCGGCAGGGATCGGTCAGCTCGCGCAGCCGCTTGCGGATGCGACGCACGTGCACCTCGCTCAGGTCGAAGTGCGTCTGCTCGTGGTCGAGCGCGCGGCGGCCGTCCTCGTTCCGTTCGAGCACGGCCGGCTTGACCCACGACCGATCGGGCAGGAAGGTCGACGACACACGGACCGACAGCACCCCGCTCGCGCACTGCGCGTCGTACGAGATCACGTAGACGGTGAGCGCGGCCACCTCGCTCGCCGGATCCGGCGTGCCGCGGAAGTCGGCCCACGTGAGCGGGCGGAGGCGCGACCAGGCGATGCCGGCCGGGGCGGCCGGCGGCGCGGACGCGCTGGCGGACCTCGACGAGGGGGCGGACGCGGGTCCGGGGGAGGGCACGGCGGGCGCGTCGCGTCCCGCGCCGCAGCCGGCGGCCGCTGCCACGACGGCGCCTGCCGTCACGAGCCCGATCCGGCGGAGACGTCCCACCCTCATGCCTCGCGTCCATGATGCCATGCCGGCCGGTCCGGGCGGACCGCGACGCACCGCGCCGTATAATCGAACGGCCCCGCTCCCCCGGCATTCGAGGCATGACTTCCGACACTCCCCGGCCGGCCGACGTGACGACCCTGCTCCTGGCCCTGCGCGAGACGCCGGATCCGGAGCGCGTCCGCGCGCTGATGGACGCGGTGTACCCCGAGCTCAGGCGCGTGGCCGGCGGCCTGATGCGGCGCGAGCGGTCCGACCACACGCTGCAGCCCACGGCGCTCGTGCACGAGGCCTATCTCTCACTCGTCGATCACTCCCGCCTGGACTGGCAGAGCCGCGCGCACTTCTTCGGCGCCGCCGCGAATGCCATGCGCCGCATCCTGGTGGACCACGCCCGCGCGCGCGCCGCCCAGAAACGCGGCGGAGCCCAGGCGCTGGTCACGTTCGACGAGGGCCTGGGCCACGGCGCCGCCATGGACGTGTCGCTCCTCGACCTCCACGACGCGCTCGAGCGCTTCGCGGCGCTCGATCCCCGGGCGGCGGAGATCGTCGAGCTGCGCGTGTTCGGCGGCCTGACGGTCCCGGAAGTCGCCGAGGTGCTGCACGTGTCGAAACGCACCGTGGACAACGACTGGGCCATGGCCCGGATGTGGCTCGCGCGCGAGCTGAGGACGCCACGATGACCGGGACGGACCGCTACGCGCGCCTCAAGGACCTCGTCACCCGGGCGCGCGAGATTCCGCGCGACGCGCGGGCCGCCTTCCTCGACGAGGCGTGCGCCGGCGACGCGGCGCTGCGGGCCGAGGCGGAGGCGCTGCTCGGCCACGACGTCAGCCTCGACGTGCTGCAGACGGCGGCCTTCGGATCCGCGACCGAGGCCGGCGACCCGGCGGAGGCACCGCCGGACCGCGTCGGCCCGTACGAGATCCGCGACGTCCTCGGCGAGGGCGGCATGGGCGTCGTCTACCGTGCCGAGCAGCGCGAGCCGATCCGGCGCGACGTCGCGCTGAAGCTGGTCCGGCGCGGCATGGACACCGCGCGCATCGTCGCGCGCTTCGAGCAGGAGCGCCAGACGCTGGCGCGGATGGACCACCCGCACGTCGCGCGCGTCATCGACGCCGGCGCGACGCCCGAGGGCCGACCTTTCTTCGTCATGGACCTGGTCGACGGGCTGCCCGTCACGCGCTACGCGGACACGCACGGCCTCGACCTGCCGGCCCGGCTCGCGCTCTTCCAGGCCGTGTGCGAGGGCGTGCGGCACGCGCACCAGCGCGGCATCATCCACCGCGACCTGAAGCCGTCGAACATCCTGGTCGTCAATCGCGACGGCCGCCCGGTCCCGAAGGTCATCGACTTCGGCATCGCCAAGGCCATCGAGGCGCCGGACGGCGAGCTGACGCGCGGCAGCGGCATCGGCACGCCGGCCTACATGAGCCCCGAACAGGCGGGCGTCTCGTCGGCGCCGGTGGACACGCGCACGGACGTCTACGCGCTCGGCGTCCTCCTCTACGAGCTGCTCACCGGGCAGCCGCCGTTCCGCCTGCAGTCCGGCACGCCGGCGGAGGTCTATCGCGCGATGCGCGAGACCACGCCAACGCGACCGAGCCACGTGCAGCCGGGCGTGCCCGCGGTGCGCACGGGCGCGCTCACCGGCGACCTCGACAGCATCGTGCTCAAGGCCATCGAGGTCGATCCCGATCGCCGCTACGCCTCGGTCGAGCAGCTGATGGACGACCTCGAACGCCATCGCCTGGGCCTGCCGGTGACGGCGCGCGCGGCCACCTGGCGGTACCGCGCCGGCAAGTTCGTCGGCCGGCACCGGATCGGCGTCGCGGCCTCCCTCGTCGCGGTGGTCGCGCTGGCCGCCAGCCTCGTGATCGCGCTGCTCAGCCTGCGGGACGCCCGCCGGGAACGCGACGCGGCCGCCGAGGCGCGGGACGTCGCCGAGGCCACCACGGACTTCCTCGTCGGGATGGTCGGGGCCGCGAACCCCGAGCGCAACGCCACGAACACGACGGACGTCCGGGTGCGCGACGTGCTGGATCGCGCGGTGTCGAGCCTCGAGGGCCGTTTCGGCGACCAGCCCGCCATCGCCGCGCGCCTGCGCTACGAGATCGGCCGCACGTACTTCTCGCTCGACGCCTATCAGCCCGCCTGCACGCAGTTCGAGCAGTCCCGCGACGTCGCGAGCCAGGCGTTCGGCCCGCTCAGCCCCTGGGCGGTGGCCGCCGCCACGATGATCTCCCGCTGCCGGCAGGCCACCGGCGAGTTCGACGCCGCCGCGGCCGTGATGACGCCACTGATCGAGGCGTGCGCACCAGACCCGCCACCGGCCGCGTCGTGCCACCAGGTCTACGCGGCCGCCGGCAGTGCGGCCAACGAACGGCGGGAGTTCGCTGCCGCCGAGCCATTCATCCGGCGGGCCCTCGCCACCGGCTCGCAGGATCCGGACGACGCGGGGCGGATCGGCGACACCTACAACCTCGCGATCTCGATTCACGAGCAGGGCGGGCGCAACGACGAGGCCGAGGCGCTCTACAAGGACACGCTCGAGCGATCGACGCGCGTCCTGGGGACCGAAGACGTCACCACCCTGGGCATCCGCCGGAGCCTCGCCATCCTCTACCAGCAGACGGACCGCATCGACCAGGCGATCCCGATCTTCGAGTCGCTCATCGCGATCCGCACGCGCCGGTACGGGCCGACCGCGAGCCCGGTGCTGCAGCTGAAGAACCAGCTCGCGGGCGCCTACTGCAACTCCGGCCAGCTCGACCGCTGCGTGGACCTCATCAAGCAGGTCGTGGACGGCAAGATCGCCACCCTCGGCCCCGACAACCCGTCCACCCTGCTCTCGATGATGAACTGGGGCGCCGCGCTCGACGCCGCGGGCCGGTCCGACGAGGCGCTCGACGTCGTGGGCGACGCGGTCACGCGCGCCAACCGCGTGCTGCCACCCAATCACGGCAACCTCGGCCCCTATGCCCTCGACTACGCGAAGCGGCTGGCGAAGGCCGGGCGGTGGCGCGAGGCGGAACCCCAGGCACTCGCGGCCCACGCCCGGCTCCAGCGCCTCCGCGGCGACGACTTCCCACTCACCCGCGAGGCCGCGTCGCTGCTCGCCGAGATCTACACCGCGCTTGGCCAGAAAGCGAAGGCGGAGGCGTGGAAAGCACAGGGAGGGTCCTGAGGTTCCCAGGGTCCCTCCAGCGATGGCCCTATCTCAACAGCGCCACCGCCCGCAGCGGAGCGCCGCTGCCGCCCGCAATCTTCATCGGCAGCGCGATGATGATCGCGCCACGAGCAGGCAGGCGATCGAGGTTCGTGAGGTTCTCGAACGCCGGGATGTTCTGGTCGTACAGCACGCGGTGACTCCCGAACTCCGACGACTGGCCATAGTCGATGCTCGCCGTGTCGATGCCGATGGCATGCAGCCGCCGGTTGGCCACCAGCCAGCGCGCCGCGTCGGGATGCAGGCCCGGGAAGTGCAGCTTCGGCACGGCGGCCTCGCCGCGCTCGGCGGTGCCCAGGTAGCGCGCCGCGTCCGGCCACCTCGACGAAAAGCCCGTCCGGATCAGCAGGATCGCGTCGTCCTCCATCTCGCCGTGCGTGGCTTCCCACGCCTCGAGGTCGGCGACCGTCACCTGGTAATCCGGATCCGCGTCCGCCCCGGCGCTGACGTCGAGCAGGAGCGCGGGGCCGATCAGGTGCTCGAGCGGAATCTGGTCCACGGTCTCGCGGCCGCGTGCGAAGTGGACCGGCGCGTCGATGTGGGTGCCGCCGTGCTCGGCGCCCAAGAAGTTGTTCGCGGCGTAATACCAGCCGCCGGGCGTCTCTCCGTCGGCGACCGTCTCCAGGTGGAACGGTTCGGCGGTCGGCCAGAAGATCGTGTCCGGGCCGTACGCGTGCGAGAGATCGACGATGTCGCCCCCGGCCAGCAGCGCCTCCGGTGAACGGTCGGGCGCAGTGCAGCCGGCGGCGAACAGGGTGACGGCGGCCCCGGCGATCGTCAGGGCGGGAATGAGCCTGAACCGTCGCGCGCTCATCGCACGCTCCCGATGCGCACGAAGACCACGCCGTGCCGCGGCACGGTCGCCTCGAACGTCCCGGTCGCCGGCGGCAGGTCGCGCTGGCGCCAGATGTCACGGACGGGCTGCGTACCGGTCAGCCCGAGATCCGCCCACGTCGCGGTCACCGTGGCCGGCTCCGGGCCACGATTGAACAACCCGACCGCCGTCGTGCCGTCGGCCATCGGCCGGGACCAGACTTCGGTCCAGCCGTCGCTCGTCCGGCGGCCGGCGGGCTTGCCCAGCTCGTCCTGGTTGACCGCGAGCATCTCGCGGTTGCCCAGCAGGTCCGTCGTCCATTGATCGATGTGCGCGAGGTCCGCGCCGATGAGCATCGGCGCGGCCTGCAGCGCCCACAGCGAGATGTGCGTGAGCTGCTCGTCCGGCGTGAGGTCGGTCGGCCGCGTGCCCTGGCTCCAGCCGACCATGCCGACGACCAGCATGTCCGTGTCGTTCCAGCCGCCCGGCCCGGCGTAGGCCTCGCGCCCCGTCTGCTGGAACCCGATGCCCGACATGCTCGGCCAGTTGTCGCGGATGTCTCCGGTCATGCGCCACAGGTTGCCGCCCACCTCCCGGCCCCACTCCCACACATTGCCCCAGCCGTACTGGCAGATGCTGAAGACGACGTCGCGGTCGAGGGAATCGAGGACGCCGCGCATCAGCCGGTAGGGCCGTTGCAGGTCCTCGAGGCGGTTCCGGTCGCCCTGGTAGGAGCACCAGTCGTACTTCAGGTAGTCGAAGCCCCAGGCCGCCCAGGTCTTCGCGTCCTGCGCCTCGTGGTCGAAGCTCGCGACCAGTCCCTGGCACGTGGTCGGCCCCGGCGACGAGTAGATGCCCGCCTTGAGCCCCAGCGAATGGATGTGGTTCACGAGGCCCGGCATGTCCGGGAAGTTGTCGTTGGTCGTGATCTCGCCCTTCGCGTCGCGACCGCTCGCCGGGTTCCGGCGTTCGCCGCCTTCCCACACGTCGTCGATGTTGATGTACGCGTAGCCCTGGCGATCGAGTCCGCTCGCGACCATGCCGTCGGCCGACGCGCGCACGCGCTCGGCGGTGACGGTGTTGCCCCACGCGTTCCACGAGTTCCAGCCGAGCGGGGGCGTCTGCGCCAGCGCGTGGGTACCGCCGACGATCACGAGGTCGCCGGTGGCGCGGCCGCGCGCGTTGCTCACGGTGAGGTGCACGGTCGTCCGACCGGCGCGCGCGAGCGACCCGGTGATCAGACCGCGGTCGGCGTCGAGCGTCAGGCCCTCGGGCAGGTTCGCCGCCTCGAAGCGCAGCGGCGCCTCGCCCGAGGCCGGAATCAGGAACATGAACGGCCGGCCCGGTGTCGCGCCCGTGATGCGCGGGTAGTTGAGCAGCGGCATCGCCGAGCGGCTGGACGCGATCGGCGGCGGCGCGCCGGCGGCCGGCATGACGACCGCCGGCCGCTGCGACGAGGCGTCTCGCATCGTGATGAGCGCGCCGCCCCAGTTCGCCGAGTCGCTGCCGGTGCCGTCGTTGCCGTCCACGACCGCAAGCACGAGGCGCCGGGCGTCACGCAGGTCGGCGGTCAGGTGCTTCGGAGCGTCGCCACCCCGCATCAGGCCGGAGTCGGCGATCCTGCGACCGTCCACCCACACGCCGAAAATCACCGAACCGCGGCCGGCGGGAACCGCGGCGTCGATGCCGACCATGGCGTCGAAGCGGGTCGCCGCGCCGTGCAGGTCGATCTGCAGGTCGCGGTCGGACTCGAGCGGCACCGCGTGCGCGTAGGTCACGTCGCCCAGCCGGTAGACCGGCGCGGGCGGCGGCGTCGCCTGGCCGCGGCCTCGACCGCGCGGGCGCCGGAGCGGCACGTCGGCCAGGTCCAGGGCGTCCACCCAGATGCCCCGGGCGGGGGCGTCGGCCGCGCTCAGCTCGGCGGGGCCGAGGGCCTGGGCGCCGCCGGTCAGGCCGGCCGCCAGCGCGACGAATCCGGCAACGAGGGTTCCCGCGACCGCCTGTGCCCTGCGCATGTGTGTCCTCCCCGGCTGGTGTGGCGCGATTGTAACGCCGCCCGCCCGGATGGCGCGGATCGGCTGCGCGCGCGACCGGGCGCGGGATACGATGGCCCATCATGACGAAGGGGCGGCTCGAGGCCTTCAGCGACGGCGTCATCGCGATCATCATCACGATCATGGTGCTCGAGCTGCCGCGGCCGGAGGGCGCGGATCTCGCCGCCCTCTCGCACGTCGCGCCCGGCCTGCTGGGCTACGTGCTCAGCTTCGCCCTGATCGGTATCTACTGGAACAATCACCACCACATGCTCCACGCCTGCCGGCACGTGAGCGGCGGCGCGCTCTGGGCCAACCTGCACCTGCTCTTCTGGCTGTCGCTCGTGCCCTACACCACGGCCTACATGGAGGAGCAGGCGTTCGTCGCCGTGCCCGTCGCGGCCTACGGCGCGGTGCTCCTGGCATCGGGCGTCGCGTGGCTCCTGCTGCAGCACGCGCTCATCCGCGCGAACGGCCCTGAGTCGCGCATCGCGCGCGCGGTCGAGCACGACGTGAAGGGGCGGATGTCGGCCGTGCTCTACACGTTCGCGCTGGGGGTCGCCTTCGTGGCGCCCTGGGCGTCGCTCGTCCTCTACGTGGCCGTGGCGCTGATGTGGCTCGTGCCGGATCGACGGTTCGAGCGCGCCCTCGGGGAGTGACCGTCATGCCGGTGGACCTGATCGTCTTCGGCCCGCACCCGGACGACATCGAGATCGGCCTCGGCGGCACGATCGCCCGCCACGTGGCCGAGGGGCGGTCGGTCGGCCTGTGCGACCTGACCGCGGGCGAGCTGGGATCGAACGGCACGGTGGAGGCACGGCGGCAGGAGGCGCTGGCCGCGGCGGCCGTCCTCGGCGCGGACTGGCGCGAGAACCTCGGCTGGCCGGACGGCGGCATCGACCCGACACCCGGCCACCTGCGATCGGCGGCGGCGCTCATCCGCCGCCACCGGCCGCGCACGATCGCGATTCCCTACTGGGAGGATCGCCACCCCGATCACGTCGCGGCGAGCGCCGTGCTCCGGCGCGCGGCGTTCCTCGCCGGGCTGCGCCGCTTCGACACGGGCGACGGCGAGCCGCCGTGGCGGCCCGACTGGGTCTGCGGCTACTTCATCAACGACGCGGCCACGCCGTCGTTCGTCATCGACGTGTCGCGGACCTACGACCGCAAGCGCGCGGCGCTCGCGTGCTACGCGAGCCAGTTCGCGCCGTCGGACGAGGCGGCGGTGGCCACGCGCCTCACGACGCCGACGTTCCGGCAGCTCGTCGAGAGCCGCGACGCGCAGTTCGGCGCCCTGGCCGGCGTCGCCTTCGCCGAGGGCCTCGTCGTCCGCGAACCCGTCGTGCGCGGATCGCTGATGAAGGACCTGCCGTGAGGATCGGCATCGTCTGCTACGCGTCGATCGGGGGCAGCGGCGTCGTCGCCACCGAGCTGGCGCATTCGCTCGCGCTGCGCGGGCATACCGTGCGGCTCATCAGCAGCGAGCGGCCGTTCCGCTGGCGCGACGGCCTGCCGGAGCTGGGCTTCGACCGGGTGGACACGCCGGCCTATCCCCTGTTCCGCGAGCCGCAGTACCTGCTGGCGCTCGCCACCGCCATCGCGCGCCTGGCCTGCGAGCACCACCTGGACGTCGTGCACGCGCACTACGCCGTGCCGCACGCGACGGCGGCCTACCTCGCCGACGAAATGCTCCGCGCCGACGCCGACGCCGGTGGCTGTCGCCCGCGCACGGTCACCACGCTGCATGGCACCGACGTCACGCTCGTCGGCAGCGACCCGTCGTACCGGCGCGTGGTGGCGTTCTCGATCGAGCAGTCGTCGGCGGTGACGGCGGTCTCCGAGAGCCTGCGGCGCGACACGCAGACGGCGGTCGGCGTCCGGTGCCCGATCGAGGTGATCCCGAACTTCCTCGACTGCGACGCGTACCGCCGCCAGCCGAACCCCGCCCTGCGCGCGCGGTTCGCCACCGACGACCAGGTCATCGTCCTGCACGCCTCGAACTTCCGCCCCGTCAAGCGCGTGGGCCTGGTGCTCGACGTGTTCCTGCGGATCCGGGCGGCGCGGCCGGCGCGCCTGCTGCTCATCGGCGACGGGCCGGACCGACCGGCGCTCGAGGCCGCGATCGCCGCGGCGGGCGCGTCGGACGCGGTGACGTTCCTGGGCGAAGTGCAGGACCCGGTGCCGTGGCTCTCGCTCGCCGACCTCTTCCTGCTGCCGTCGTCGCAGGAGAGCTTCGGGCTGGCGGCGCTCGAGGCCATGGCGTGCGGCGTGCCGGTGGCGGTCTCGCGCGTCGGCGGCCTGCCGGAAGTGGTGACCGACGACGACACCGGACTGCTCTGCGATCCGGACGACGCCGCCGGGATGGCCGGCCGGATCCTGGCGTTGCTGGCCGACCGGGACGCGGCCGCGCGCATGGGCCGGCGGGCCGCCGCGGTGGCGCGCGAGCGGTTCTGCGTGGACGCGATCGTGCCGCGCTACGAGGCGCTCTACGCCCGGGTCGTCGCGCCACCCCAGCCGGCTTCGCCGAGCGCTTCCGGCAGCACGACGCCGGGCGCGTAGACCACGCCGGCGATGCCGCGCGCGCCGGCCGCCGCGACGTAGGCCGGCGTGTCGTCCACGAACACGCAGTCGGACGCCCGCGCGCCGGCCGCGGCCAGGCACGCGTCGAAGAACCGCGGCGACGGCTTCGCCTCCCCGACCTCGAACGACAGCACGTGCGCGTCGAAGAGACCGAGGACGGCGCCGAGCGTCCGCCGGAGCTCGGCGACGTGGAGCGCGTTCGTGTTGCTCGCGAGCACCAGCCGCGACGACCGCCGCCGCAGGTCGGGCAGCTGGTCCACCACCGCCGGATTCGGCCGGAAGATGTCCGACCAGGCGTGAGCCAGCTCGGCGTCGGTGGCGTCGGGACACCAGGTGCGCAACGCCGCCAGGAACGCCGCCGGCGTCACGAGCCCGCGATCGAAGTCGGCCTCGAGGCCGGTCGCGAAGATGCCGGCGTGGATCACGTCGGCGGTCACGGCCGGCCGCGACAGGCGCGCCAGCGCCTCGCAGGCACGTCCGTGGTCGAAGAAGGCGACCACGTTGCCGAGATCGAGGAGCAGGACGGATCTCATGCGTCGTACAATCGCCGGATGGCCCGTCTCGACGTCTCCGCGCAGATCGACATTCCCCGTGAGCCCACCGACATCGCCTCGATCATGTTCGATCCGGCCCGCGAACCGGAGTGGGTCGGCGCGGTGCGCACCGTGGAGGTCGTCGACGCGGCGATCGCGCCCGGCGCCCGGGTCCGGCGGACGGGCACGGTGCTCGGCCGCGAGGTCACCTGGACGACCGCGGTCGCCGCGTTCCACTTCCCGCACCTGCTGGAGCTGACCGTGCAGGACGGCCCGTTCGTGGGCGTGGTGCGGTACGAGGTGGGACGGATCGCGGGCGGTTCGCTCGCCCGGATCACCTGCACCGGCGACGTCCCGGCGGCCGGTGCCCTGCCCGCGAGCCTCGTCGCCGCGCCGATGCGGTCGGCGCTCGAGGCGGACCTGGCGCGGCTCAAGGCCCTGCTCGCCTGACCGCCGGCGCGGCTCGAGGCCCTGCTCGCCCGACCGCCGGCGCGGCTCGAGGCCCTGCTCGCCCGACCGCCGGCGCGGCACCGGCGTGGACGGGCGGTCGCCGGCCGCGCGGGCGCCCGCGTCATCGCCGGATCGTCAGGCGCGCGTCGCTCAGCCCCGGCTCCGCCATCAGCGCCTCGATGTCGGCGATCTCGATCGGCACGAACGCGCTCAGGTTCTCCACGCCGTCGGCGGTGATCAGGATCATGTCCTCGAGCCGCAGCCCGAGGTGCTCGTCCTCGATCCGGAACTGCGGCTCGATCGTGAAGATGCGGCCGGGCTCGAAGGTGTCGGCCTGGAGCCCGCCGACGTCGTGCACCTCGAGGCCGACGTTGTGGCCCAGGCTGCGCGTCCGGTCCTGCCGCGCGCGGAATCCCTCGACCATCGCCTGCGCGGCGGCGCGAATCTTCGGGTCGGTGAACGCGAACGACGCCATGAACGCATCCATCTTCACGACCGCGTCGCGGACGACCTCGGCCGGCGTCGCGTGGACGCGGATCGACATCAGCAGCGCCTGGTAGAGCCGGAGGTACGCCGTGTACATCTCGCGCTGCCGGTCGGTGAAACGGCCGCTGGCCGGGAAGAGGCGCGTGACGTCCGACTGGTAGTTCCGGAAATCCGGCGCGTAGTCGAACTGGACGAGGTCGCCGTCGGCCAGGCGCGCCGTGTCGCGGTGGTAGTGCGTGTAGTAGGTGTTCGGCCCGGTCGCGATGAGCGCGAAGTAGGACGCGCCGAGCGCGCCGCCCTTCTTGAAGACGAACTCGGCGTCGGCCTGCAGCTCGTATTCGAACATCCCGGGCCGCGCGTCGCGCATCGCCTCCATGATCCCCAGGCCGGTCAGCCGCGTGGCCTCGCGGATGACCGCGATCTCGCGCGGGCTCTTCACCGCGCGGAGCGCATCCAGGATCGGGTCCAGGTCTCTGATCGTCGCGCGTGGCGCGGCCGCGGCGAGCTTCGCGACGAACTGCTGCTCGCGCGACGTCCGGCCGTCCCACGGATCGCGCGTGTTCGCCTGCCAGAGGCGCGTCGGGTCGCCGGACGACTGGCTGCCCAGCACCTCGGCGCGATGCGGGGTGTAGATCGTGCGCCCGGCCTCCGCGATCGCCGTCAGGGCCGGCGTGAACGCGTCGGCCGCTTCCACCGCGTCGAGGCCGGTCGTGCGCGCCGCTGCCTCGCCCGGCACGAGCCCCGGTCCGTACATGCTCTGCTCGCGGCGTTCGTTGCGCGGCGGCACGTAGACGGTGGCGGTCTTCGCCCGGCCGTCGAGAATCAGCTCGGCGCGCGGCTCGATCACGCCGGTCAGGTAGAAGAACTGGTTGTTCTGCCGGAACGGCATCTCCCCGGGCGGCTCGGTGGCGCCGCGCACGACCGCCACCGCGTCGCCGATCGCCGCCAGCACCTGCGCCCGCCGCGCCGCGTACTCCTCGGGCGGAAAGATCTCGGTGCCGCGGAACACCGGCTGGGCCTCCGGCACCGCCGCCGCCAGGGCCAGCAGCACCATCACGCATAGCAGCGACTTCTGCATCATTGGAAACTCTCGGGGGCTCCGTTCGCGGAACTTCAAAGTCGGAACTGCGAACTTCGAACCCCGGAAGCCGGCTGCGCCGGCCTCTGTACTCTTCCTTTTCAGGCCCCTGGGACCCTCAGGACCTTCCTCTACTTTGGCCAGATCCCCACCAGCCGCACGACCGTCCAGAAGCCGGCCGCGCCCAGAATGACCGACGGCACCCACACGCGTCGAGGCCAGTCGAGCGTCGCGGGCGTGCTCGCGACCTGGGCGTCTTCGTCCGCGTCCGACGGCCACCGCACGGCGCTCACCCATCGGCCCGCCGGCGCCGGCGTCGCGAGGCGGCCATGAATCCGTCCCGTCTGCTCGCGGTGCTCGCCCGTGTCACCAGGGAGCGGCGAAGCCACCGCGGCTCCGGCGATCGGCTCTGGCGAGACGACACCGAACCAGAGTCCCGCCAGGGCGCCGAACACGTATCCCACGTGTGCCGGACCGGAGCCGACGGCGAAGAGGAGGGCGAAGCCCACGGCGAGCAGGGCCTCTCCGGCCGACTTCGGCGTGACCGTGCCGGTCCATCGCGGCCACACGGCCACGAGGCCGAACCCCAGCACGGCGAAGACGCCGCCGAACGGACCGATGAGGACGCGGTCGCTCACGATGGCCTGTCCGGCCGCGGCCGCGACCTGCCCGACCAGGAACACGAGGGGAACGTCGCGCTGCCGGCCACGGCGCTCGATCGTCGAACCGACCAGCAGCCAGCACGCGACCGTGAGGACGATGGGGTCCAGGGGCCGGAAGTAGGCCATCGGCGCCGGACGGGGAAACAGCAGCCCCGTGGTGAGCAGCCGCCACGGCTCGGCCCATCCGCCCGCCGCGCGATCGAAGCCGACCGCGCCGACCGATGCCGCGAGGCTGCCGGTCCCGTACTGAGCGAGGGCGACGACGAGCAGGCCGGCGGCGATGCCGAAGGTCACCCAGGGCGTGACCAGCGACTCGCGGGAGCGCGTGCGCGCCTCGGCGTCGGCGGCCGCGCGCTCGCGCGCGTCGGTGGCGAGCATCTCCTGCGGGGTCGCATGGCGCAGCCGGTGCCACCGCCGCAGCGCCGCCACCGAGGCGAGAAGGGGCATCGCCCCGATCCACAGGTTCGGCGGCACCCGTTCGCCCTCGCGCAACAGGGCCACGCCGAGTCCGAGGATCGCCAGGCCGATCAGGCCGGCCGGCACCGCGAACCACAGCTCCCACCGGACGACCGTGCGCGAGTCCTCGTACAGATCGCGGGCCACGTCGGGCGGAACGTCGCCCGGCGCCGGCGGATCCGTCCTGGACTGGAGCGCCACCGGGCTCATCATAAGCCCCTACCAGCGCTCGTGCACCAGCCCTCGGATGTGCGTGTCGTAGATCCGCGCGACGGCGGCCATCGTCTCGGGCGCGAGCGGCGGGCAGGCGGCGGCGCCGGCGTTCTCGCGCGCCTGCGCGGCGGTCCGCGCGCCCGGGATCGTGCAGGTCACGGCCGGGTGCATGAGGATCCAGCGCAGCGCGAACTGCGCCAGCGAACATCCGGCGGGCACCAGCGCGCGCAGCGCGTCGACCGCCGGCAGGGCCGCGTCGAGCGGCACGCCGGAGAACGTCTCGCCCACGTCGAACCGCTCGCCGTGCCGGTTGAAGCGGCGGTGGTCGTCCTCGGCGAACGTCGTGTCGCGCCGGATCTTCCCCGTCAGCAGGCCGCTCGCGAGTGGCACGCGCGCGATGACGCCGACCTCGCGCGCCGCGGCCGCGGCCAGGAACGCGTCGGCCGGCTTCAGGCGGAACAGGTTGAAGATGATCTGGACGCTCTGGACGTGCGGGTACTCGATCGCCCGCAGCGCCTCGGCCACGGTCTCGACGCTGACCCCGTAGTAGTGCAGCTTGCCGGCGGTCACGAGATCGTCGAGCACCTCGAACACCTCGGGGTGATCGTAGAGGCCGGGCGGCGGGCAGTGGAGCTGCAGCAGGTCGATCGCGTCGGTCTCGAGGTTCCGCAGGCTGTCGTCGACCCAGGCGGTGAGGTTCGCGCGCGTGTAGCCCTCGACCGTCTGCTCGGGGAGGCGGCGGCCCGCCTTGGTGGCGACGTGGATCGTCTCGCCCGGCCGTTCGCGGCGCAGCCGGGCCACCAGGCGCTCGCTCCGGCCGTCGCCGTAGACGTCGGCCGTATCGATGAACGTCATGCCGGCGTCCACGGCCGCATGGAGCGCGGCCATCGACGTGTCGTCGTCGGCCGGTCCCCAGAACCCGCCGATGGCCCAGGCCCCGAATCCGATCACCGACACCTGCATGCCCGTCCGGCCCAGCGCGCGCGTCTCCATGCGTGCAGCCTCTCACGCCCGGCCGCACCGGCCAACCCCGTCCGGCGGAAAACCGCGGCGGCGGCGGCAAGATCGGCCCGGGACCGGCCGATAACTCCGGTGGGATTTGTCTGCCTGCCCCGCACCAGCCGACCGCCATGGCCGCCACCGAGCCCGCCGACTCGTCGCCGCAAACGCCTGATTCCGCGAGAATTACCATCGCGGACCGGCTGCAGGCCGCCTCCGGCGTGGTGGCCGTCTTCGTGGTGCTCGCGGGCGCCGGCGTGCTGGCGGGCTGGATCTTCCGCATCCCGGCCCTGACCACGGTCTTCCCGCGGTTCGCGGCGATGAAACCCAACACGGCGCTCGCGCTGCTGCTCTCGGGCGCCGCGCTGTGGCTGTACCAGTTTCCCGGACTGGCGCGCTGGCGCACGGTCCTGCTCACGACCTGCGCGGCGGCGGCCGCCCTCATCGGGACCGCGACCTGTTTCGAGATCCTGGCCGACGTCAACCTGCACATCGACGACCTGCTGTTCCGATCGACCGACGCGGTGGTCACCGGCTCGACGCGCATGGCGCTCTCGACCGCGGCCTCGCTGCTGCT
Source organism: Vicinamibacterales bacterium (assembly GCA_041394725.1). GTDB lineage: Bacteria > Acidobacteriota > Vicinamibacteria > Vicinamibacterales > SCN-69-37 > JAWKHR01. The sequence continues at coordinate 78,523 of JAWKHR010000017.1, forward strand.
GGTCAACGCCGCCCTGCTCCTGTCCGATCGGACCGACCGGCTGGCCGTGCCGCACCTGATGGTCGGGCTCTCGGCCGTGCTGTCGGGACTGAGCCTGGTGGGGGCGATCTTCAGCCAGTCGATGCTGACCGGGGCGGCGCTCGTGCCGGCGACGGCGGTCGCCGACTACACGAACATGGCGACGCACACGTCGCTCGCCATCCTCCTGCTCTGCGCCGGCTTCGTGCTCGCGCACCCGTCGAGCTCGGTGATGACGATCGTCGCCGACGAGGGCCCGGCGGGGTTCGTGGTGCGGCGGCTGCTGCCGCCGGTGTTCCTGCTGCCGGTGCTGCTCGGCTGGATCTGGTGGCAGGGCGTGGCGCGGAGCTACTACGACGTCGCCTACGCGATGACGCTGTTCGTCTCGTCGGCCATCGGCGCGCTCGGGCTGGTCGTCTGGCTGGCGGGCCACCTGGTCCGGGGCCTCGAGCACCAGCGCGTCCAGGCGGAGGCCGGTCGGCGCCAGAGCGAGGAACGGCTGCGCCGCGCGGTCAGCGACGCGCCCGTGCCGATCATCATCCACGACGAGTCGGACCAGATCCTGCACATGAGCCAGGGCTGGCAGGACCTCTCCGGCTACTCGATGCGCGACGTCACGACGGTCTCGCAGTGGATCACGCTCGCGCAGCAGGCCACGCGCGCGCAGGCGCAGGCCTACGTGCAGCGGCTGCGCGGCGCGACCGAGACGGTGCACGGCACCGAGACGCCGATCGTCACCCGGCAGGGCCACACGCGCTACTGGGAGTTCACGACGACGCCCCTCGGCCGCCTCGGCGACGGCCAGCCGACGTACCTCACGATGGCCCTCGACATCACCGAGCGCCGCGAATCGGAGGCGCAGTTGCGGCTCCTCAACGAGGAGCTGGAGGCCCGCATCGACGAGCGGACCGGCGAGCTGACGCGCGCCAACGAGTCGCTCCAGCGGCAGTCCGAGCAGCTCCGCGAGCAGGCCGCGCTGCTCGACCTGGCGAGCGACGGCATCATCGTCCGCGACCTGGCCGGCACGGTGGTCTACTGGAGCGCCGGCGCGGCGGCGATGTTCGGGTACCGGCGCGACGAGGCGCTCGGCCAGGACTGTCACGACCTGCTCCGGAGCGAGTTCCCGGGCGCGCGGGACGCGATCGACGCGCAGGTGCTCACCGAGGGGCACTGGGAAGGCGAGGTCGTCGTCACGCGCCAGGACGGATCGCGGATCACGGTCGAGAGCCGCTGGACGCTGACGCGCACCGCGCGCGGCGAGCCGCAGGGCTTCCTCGAGATCACGCGCGACGTCACCGCGCGCAAGATGGCGGCCGAGTCGCTGCGCGAGAGCGAGCTCCGGTTCCGCGCGGTGGCCGAGACGGCGACTGTCGGCGTGGTCATGGCCGACGAGGCCGGGCTGATCCGCTACTGGAACCCCGGCGCCGAGGCGATGTTCGGCTGGCTGGAGGACGACGCGCTGGGGCGCCCGCTGACGCTGATCATGCCCGATCGGATGCGCGCCGCGCACGAAGCCGGGCTGCGCCGCTACCTCGAGACGCGCGAGCCGCGCATCCTCGGCCGCACGCTCGAGATGGCGGGCCTCCGGTCGGACGGCACCGAGTTCCCGATCGAGATCTCGATCTCGTCGTGGCGCACGTCGAAGGGCGTCTTCTTCTCCGCGTTCCTCCGCGACATCACGCTCCGCCGGGACGCCGAGCAGGTGCTGCGGGCGCAGGCCGAGGAGCTCGCCCGGTCGAACCAGGAGCTGGAGCAGTTCGCCTACGTCGCGTCGCACGACCTGCAGGAGCCGCTGCGGATGGTCTCCAACTACACCCAGCTGCTCGCCAGCCGCTACCGCGAGCGGCTCGACGGCGACGCGCTGGAGTTCATCGACTTCGCGGTGGACGGCGCGAAGCGCATGCAGATGCTCATCCACGACCTGCTGCAGTACGCCCGCGTCGGCACCCGCGGCAAGGAGTTCCGCGAGACGTCCACCGAGCAGATCGTGCGCGACACGGTCCAGAACCTGGCCGGGGTCGTCGAGGAGACGGGCGCGCGGATCCGGGTCGGACCGCTGCCGACCGTGCGCGGCGACCAGTCGCAGCTCGCGCAGGTGTTCCAGAACCTCATCGGCAACGCGCTGAAGTTCCGCCGGTCCGACGCGCCGCCGGTCGTGGACGTCTCGGCCGAGGAGGAGGACGGCGCGTGGGTCTTCCGCGTCGCCGACAACGGCATCGGGATCGACCAGAAGTACTTCGACCGGATCTTCCAGATGTTCCAGCGGCTGCACGGCCGCGAGCAGTACGAGGGCACCGGCATCGGCCTGGCGCTCTGCAAGAAGATCGTCGAGCGGCACGGCGGCCGCATCACGGTGTCGTCGGAGCCCGGCCGGGGCACGACGTTCGCCTTCACGATTCCGGCCGCCCCCACGCCCGCCGCGCGGGTATCCTGAGCGAAGGGGAACCGACCGCATGAAGCCGATCGACATCCTGCTGGTGGAGGACAACCCGGGCGACGCCCGGCTCACCCGCGAGGCGCTCGCGATGAGCAAGGTCCGGAACCAGATCCACCACGTCCGCGACGGGGAGGAGTGCATCGCCTTCCTCCGGCGCGAGCCGCCGTTCCAGGCCGCGCCGCAGCCGGACCTCATCCTGCTCGACCTGAACCTGCCGCGCCTCGACGGCCGCGAGGTCCTCGAGAACATCAAGAACGACCCCCGGCTGGTGCACATTCCCGTCGTCATCCTGACCTCCTCGCAGGCCGAGGAGGACATCCTGCGCAGTTACCGGCTCCACGCCAACTGCTTCATCACGAAACCGGTGGACCTCGAGCAGCTCACCAAGGTCGTGCAGGGCATCGAGCAGTTCTGGTTCACCCTGGTGCGGCTGCCGTCCGAGGCCTGATCGTGCGCGCCGACGTCATTCACGTGCTCCTCGTCGAGGACAACCCGGGCGACGCCCGCCTCGTCGTGGAGATGCTCCGCGAGCCGGACTCCAACGACTTCGTGCTGACCCACGTCACCACGGTCGCCGAGGCCGTGGCCCAGCTCTCGAAGGCCGCCGCGGACGTGGACGTCGTGCTGCTCGACATGAACCTGCCCGACGAATCGGGCCTGGCCACGGTCGAGCGCGTCGCCGCGCACGCCGGGCGGTCCAGCATCGTCGTGATGACGGGCGCGAGCGACGAGGAGCGCGGCCTCGCCGCCGTCCAGCAGGGCGCCCAGGACTATCTCGTCAAGGGCCAGGTGGACGGCCGATCGCTCCGCCGCGCGCTCCGCTTCGCCATCGAGCGCCACAGCGTCCGCATCGAACTCGAGAACCTCACGCTCAAGGACGACCTGACCGGCCTCAACAACCGGCGCGGTTTCCTCATCCTCGGCGAGCAGATGGTCAAGGTCGCGCGTCGCCAGCGATCCGGCTTCCTGCTCCTGTTCCTCGACCTCGACGGCCTGAAGACGATCAACGACACCTTCGGGCACTCCGAGGGCAACCGCGCGCTCGTCGAGGCCGCCGACGTGCTCCGCTCGTGCTTCCGCCAGAGCGACCTGGTCGCGCGCCTCGGCGGCGACGAGTTCGCCGCCATCACGCTCGACCCGTCCGAGACGAGCGACGCCGCCGTCCGGCACCGCCTGAACGAGGCGCTCCGCGCGGTCAACGACAAGCCCGACCGCGCCTACCGGCTCGGCTTCAGCGTCGGCATCCAGTCCTGCGTCCCCGACGGCACCCCGCTCGAGGCCCTGCTCCACCAGGCCGACGCGCTGATGTACGAGCAGAAGAAGCACCGGCGCGAACGCGGTATCGAGAACGTCCCCTGACACGCGCGGAGAGGCGTCGCTGACGCCCGCGGAGAGGCCACGCGACCCCGCGCCCGCTTGACACCCTCGCCCCGCGTTCCTATAGTCTTTCGATAGGACCCGCGATGGCACGCATGGACCTCCTCCAGGGCACGCTCGACGTGCTGATCCTCAAGGCCGTGGCCCTCGAGCGGCACCACGGCCTGGGCATCGCCCGCCGCGTCGAGCAGATCACGGGCGGCACGTTCGACGTCAAGCCCGGCTCCCTCTTCCCCGCCCTGCACCGGCTCGAGGAGAAGGGCTGGCTGTCGTCGGAGTGGGGCGAGTCGGAGAACCGCCGGCGCGCGAAGTACTACGCCCTCACGGCTGCCGGCCGCCGCCAGCTGAAGGAAGAGACGCAGAGCTGGGAACGCCTCGTCCTCGCCATGGGCAAGGCGCTCAGCGCCAGCTGAGCCCCCGCGCCTAGCCGACGCGGACGGCCAGCATCGACACCGATCCGCCGTCGATCCCGTCCACCGGGAACGTCACTGCATCGTCGCGCTGGCGCGTCGCGATCACGTAGAGCAACGGCAGGTAGTGGTCCGGAGTGGGAATGGCGAGGCGCGCGTCCGGCCCGAGCGCGTCGTAGTCCACGAGCGGCGCCTGGTCGCCGGCCATCAGCAGGTCGCGCGCGTCCTGCTCGAACCGCAGCGCCCACGTGTAGGGCTCCGCGCCCTCCCGCCCCCACGCGTACGCGTGCAGGTTGTGCACCAGGTTGCCGGATCCGACGATGAGCACGCCCTCGTCGCGGAGCGGCGCGAGGCGGCGGCCGATCTCGTAGTGGTACGACGCCGGCTCGCGCTGGTCGATGCTGAGCTGGACGATGGGCACGTCGGCCGCCGGGAACACGTGCATGAGGACCGACCACGCGCCGTGGTCGAGCCCCCAGCGGTCGTCGAGCGCCACCGGCACCGGCGCGAGCATCTCCCGCACCCGGGCAGCCAGGACGGGATCCCCGGGCGCCGGGTAGCGCACCTCGTACAACTCGCGCGGGAACCCGCCGAAGTCGTGGATCGTGCGTGGGGCCGTGGACACGGTGACCCCGGTCTCGGGCACGAACCAGTGGGCCGAGATGCACAGCACGGCCCGCGGCCGGGGCAGCGACGCGCCGAGCGCCGACCAGGCGTGCGTGTACTCGTTGTGGCGCACGGCGTTCATCGGATTGCCGTGCCCGAAGAAGATCGCGGGGAGGCGCGACACGCGCCGAGCTTACAGGTCCGGACGCCGTTCGCCAAGCGCGACGCCGGTCGGGCGCCATCCGGACACGCGCCCGTACACCCACGAAGGAATGCAGAATCCCGTCGCGACCTGAACCGACGCGATGGCGACGAACACGAGACCGAGCGCCCGGCCCGCGGTCACGGCGCCGGCCGCCAGGCAGGCGCCGGTCGCGGTCAGCCACACCGTGGCGACCACGCACGCGCTCCGGCGCGGGGCGCCGTACTCCGGAATCGGCGCGGATCCCCGCCACGGGCGGATCACCCGCATGTAGAGGACGTCGAAGGGATGGCGCGGCAGCACGGCGCCGAGCGCCGCGAACGGCGCCAGCGCCCAGATCACCAAAGCCGACGCCTGCCAGAGTCCCACGACGGTCCAGGCCGCGCAGACGAACGGCGCCAGCCGCAGCCAGTAGACGATGTCGCTGATGGCTTCGTCGGAGAGACCGACGAACCCCTGCATCTCCACCCGCGCCCGCATCTCGCACGTCACCCTCGGCATGGTCCCCCTCCCCACCCGGGTTAACGGCGGACGGGACGAAAACCCGCCAAGGCGTCAGGCGGACGGGACGAAAACCCGCCAAGGCGTCAGGCGGACGGGACGAAAACCCGCCAAGGCGTCAGGCGGACACCCGCCAGGGCGTCAGGACGCGCCGTCGAGGATGCGGACGACCTCGCGGATCCACTGCTGGACCAGCCGCAGTTCCCGCCGGGACTGGGGCGTCCCGCCGGGCGGGCCGTCGCGGATGAGGAGAAAGCGCTCGGGCGGTGCGGTGACGTCGTACACGGGGCCCAGCCGCTGGTTGTAGCGCGACGCGTCGAAGAGGACGACCGGACTCCCCAGGCCGGGGTCGTCGCCGAGGGGCGCGATCGGGACCGAGACCATCGACGTGCCGTCGAAGTAGAACAGCTCGCGGCCGTCGCGCGACCAGCGCGCCGAGGATCCACCCTGCCGCGAGACCTGGATCCGCTGCTGCTCGACCGACGGGTAGGGCCGCAGGTAGATCTCGAAGCGACCGGACTCATCGGACTGGTACGCGAGCCAGCGGCCATCGGGCGACAGCGCGGGACGGGCCTCGGCGAAGGGCCCGTCGAGCAGCGTCGCGGCCACGGGCGGGTCGTCGAGCGTGACCACGCCGAGGCCCTGGTCCGTGTAGCTGCGCAGTTCGGCGAAGACGAGCTGGCGACCGTCGGGCGTGAACGCGTAGGGTGTCTGCGCGGGCCGGCCGGGGCCGTCGCTCGAGGTGAGGCGTTCGACCGGACCGGACCCATCGGCCGGCGCGATGAAGATCCCGCCGCCGGCGCGTTCGGATCGGAAGGCGACCCGCCGGTTGTCGGGCGCCCAGACCGGCGCCGTGTCGGTGGCCGGATCGACGGTGAGCCGCATCAGCGTGCCGCGCGCCGTGTCGAACACCCAGATGTCCCGGTTCTCCGGGCTGGCGACGGCCAGGGCCACGCGCGTGCCGTCGGGCGAGACGCTGGCGCGCGTGAAGGCCTGGGGCTCGACCGCCAGCGGCGTCTCGGTGCCATCACGCGCGACCCAGACCACCGACCGCCGATCGAGCGCCGGCCGGCTCGGCATGTAGACGAGCGTGCCACGCGGGCTGACGGCGAAGTGCGGTGTCCCGGCGAGCGCGCCCTGCTCCAGGCCCTGCAGCACGGGCGCCGCGCCGCCCTCGAGCGCGAGCGCCCCGGCGTCGAACCGCGCCGCCCACAGCTCGTCGCCCCGCGCGAAGACGACGAGACCGTCGTCGAGCCAGGCCGGATCCCGGCCCGACGTCAGTGCGCGGACCTCGCCGGAATCGAGCCTGACGACGGCGACGTGCGGGCCGTCGGGACGCATGAGCGTGAAGAGCGCCGCGCGGCCGCCGGGCAGGGCGACCGGTCCCTCGTGGGCCAGGTCGCCCGCGTCCTCGTCGAGCGCGGTCAACGGCTGCGCCTGGCCGCCGGCGGCCGGCACGCGGAAGAGGACGCGCCGCGTGCCCATCGAGAAGAGCATCTCGCCGGCGTCGGTCCACGTGCCGCGCGCGCCGCCGGGCGCGTCGGCCACCTCGATCGGCGGGCCGTCGCCCGTCACCGGCACCTTGAGCAGTTTGAGGTCGCCCGTGAACGCCACCCACTGGCCGTCCGGCGAGAAGAACGGGCTCGCGCCGTTCGCCGATCCGGGCAGCACCGCGGGGTCGTGCTGATCGAGCGACGCGCGCACCAGCTGAATCACCCCGTCACGCCGCGTGCGGTAGACGATGGTCCGGCCGTCCGGCGAGACGGCCAGCCCGGGCAGTTCGCCGGACACGAGGTCGTCGATCTCGGGGATCGGGACGGCGAGGTGGCTGACGCGCGGGGGATCCGGCGCCATGAGGCGCCAGACGGCCAGGCCCCCGCCGGCCAGGCCGGCGATCAGCGCGACGGCCACGAGCCGCGCGGTGCGACGCTTCACACCGCGCGACACCGGCTCCTGTTCGGCCTCGCCGCGCAGTTCGGCGCGCGCGTCCTCGAGGTCGAGCACGGCATCGCCGATGAAGCCCAGCCGTCGCGCCGGGTCCTTCCGCAGCGTCCGCCGGAGCAGGCGCACGAGCGAGGCCGGTGTGCCGACCGGCAGCCGCGAGTACTCCGGCTCGCGCTCGAGCACCCGCGCGACGACCTCGGGCATCGTCGGCGCGTCGAACGCCCTGGTGCCGGTGAGCATCTCGAACAGCACGCAGCCGAACGCCCAGATGTCCGCGCGATGGTCGGCGAACCGGCCGCGGATCCGTTCGGGGCTGAGGTAGGCGGCCGTTCCCAGGACGGCGCCGGGCGAGGCGGCGTCGGTGGACACGACGGGCGGCCGGGGATCGCCCGGCGACGATCGCGGGCGATCGCCGTCGGCCAGCGCGGTGGCGATGCCGAAGTCGAGCACCTTGACGTCGGAGGCGTCGCCGCGCGCCGTGACCTTGATGTTGGCCGGCTTGAGGTCGCGGTGGACGACGCCTCGGGCATGCGCCGCTTCCAGCGCGCGCGCGATCGGGATCGCGAGGTCGATGGCCTCGTCCAGATCGAGGCGCCCGCGCCGCAGCCGCTCGGCGAGCGTCGGCCCCTCGACCAGCTCGAGGACGAGGGCCGCCATGCCGTCGTATTCCTCGAAACCGAAGATCGTCCCGATGCTGGGGTGGCTGAGCGACGCGAGCAGCCGCGCCTCCTGCGCGAGCCGGTCGTGCCGCGCGGGATCGGCGGCGAACCGCACCGGCAGCACCTTGAGCGCGACGTGGCGCCCGAGCCGGCCGTCGCGCGCCCGGTAGACCTCGCCCATGCCGCCCGCGCCGAGGACGCCCGTCACGACGTACGGACCGAACGACTCGCCCTCGGCCAGGCGGGGCGCGGGCGCCGGCGCGCCCTCGGCCTCCGCGCGGGCGAGCGCCTGCGCGATCGTGCCGGTCAACGCGCCGCCGGGCGGCAGGAATGCGTCGTCCGCGTCGGCCTCCGCGAGGACGGCCTCCAGCGCCTCCCGCAGCGCGGCGTCGTCCCCGGCGGCCTGCCGGACGAAGGCCAGGCGCTCGCCCGCCGGGCGCGCGAGCGCCTCGTCGATCATCGCGTCGGCATCCGGCCAGCGGGTCAGGTCGATCATGCGGGTCGGGATCCCAGCGCCTGGCGGAGCCAGGCGCGTGCCTTGAGCCATTCCCGCTGCGCCGTGCGCAGCGAGATGCCGAGCGCCTCGGCCGTCTCGGCCTCGGACAACCCGGCGAAATAACGGCACTCGACGACCCGCACCTGTCGCGGGTCCACGGCGGCGAGCCGCGTCAGAGCGCGGTCGAGATCGAGCAGCTGCTCGGCGTCGTCGGCCACGCCGAGCGCATCCACATCCACGTCGGCGCGCTGCAGGTCCCCGCCGCGCTTGAGCCGCAGCCGTTCGCGGGCATGGTCGATCAGGATCTGGCGCATCGCGGTGGCGGACACGGCCATGAAGTGGCCGCGGTCCTTCCAGTCCGCGCGCGTCTGGTCCACCAGCCGCAGGTACGCCTCGTGGACGAGCGCGGTCGTGTCGAGCGTGTCACCGGCGCGCAGGCGACGGCGCTGCGAACGCGCGGCCCTCCGGAGGTCCTGGTAGACGAGCGGCAACAGCCGATCGAAGGCCTCGGGCCGGCCCTCGCGGTGGGCGTGCAGCAGCTCGGTGACGTCCACGCGCCACAGACTACTCCGACTCGGGCCTGGCGGTGTAGCACCAGGCCTCGCCCTCGAGCACGACCTCGCCCGTCTGCCGCGTCACCCTGACGGCAAGCCCGGTCACCGGCTTCGTCGCGTGCACGGACGTCACGGTCACCTCCGCCGTAATCGTGTCGCCGATGTACACCGGCGCGGTGAACTTGAACTGCTGGCTGATGAACACCGACCCCGGGCCCGGCAGGTCCATCGCGACGATGGCGTGCAGCAGGCCGGTCGTCAGACCGCCCTGCACGAGCAGGTGGCGGAACCGCGTGCGGGCCGTGAAGGCCTCGTCGTAGTGCAGCGGGTTCCGGTCGCCGGTGATCTCGGTGTAGCGCTCCACGTGTTCGCGCGTCAGCGTCTGGCTTCGCGACGCGGTCTGGCCGACGGAAGGCATGGGATGCTCCTGAGAATCGTGAAATCTCGAAATCGACAATCGGACACCGCGCCAGGCCCCAATACGCCGAACGCCGAGCGCGAACGCCGAGCGCCCAACGCCGAGCGCCAACGTACCCACCAGTGCCCAGTGCCCAGTGCCCAGCGCCCAGCGCCCAGTGCCCAGTGCCCGATCCTACGTGGCCACCGCCGTCTCCAGGTCGGCCAGGTATCTCGCCTCGGCGGTCATGCCCTCGCTGAGCGCGCGATGGAGCGTCGCCAGGGTCCTGAGATCCGAGTCGAACGCGGCGATCGCGTCGGTCGCGTCGAACACCGGGCCGGCCAGCCGATCGCGCGTGTCCTGGTAGCCGTCCAGGGCGGCGTCGGTTCCCGTGATGATCGCCTGGGCGAGCAACTCGGCATCCCTCAGCGCATCGGTGATGCCATGCGCGGTGAGCGAGTCCTTGAAGTAGCCGGCGTCGCCGACCAGGGCCCAGCCGGGTCCCCAGGCCTGCCGCAGGCAGCTCGGCTCGCCGAGGAACCCGCGGACGCGCTCGGCCGGCGGCCGCCCGGCCATGTCGGCCGCGAGCTCCGGCGCGACGTGAGCGACGACCCTGCGGCACCCGGCTTCCAGCTGCCCCGCGAACACCTCGGAGAACCGCGATGCCGGCACGGACGCGAAGACACACGTGAGGCCGTCGTTCGTCGGGATCACGCCGGCGGCGGCGTCCGTCCGGTAGTACCAGTGGGTGCCATCGTCGGGCAGGCCGGCCCAGTAGCCGTAGGTGACGCCGGTCGCGTGCCGGCCGATGCGCCGGGCCCGCGCCGCGACGAGCCGGCCCACGGTCGATCGCCAGCCGTCCGCGCCGACGACGATGCCCGCACCGACGGTCCGAATGCCGCCTTCGCGGTCCTGGACGACCACGCCGGACACCCGTCCGTCGGGCCGCCGGACCAGCTCGACGACGCGCGGGCCGTGAAGGATCGTGGCGCCGGCCGCGCGGCCGGCATCGACGAGCGCCGTGTCGAGCACCGTCCGGCGCGGCGCGTAGAGCGCGTCCGCCCCGTACTTCGGCTTGATCGGCACCTCGACCGCATCGTCGCCGTAGTGGAACGTCGTGCGCGTGATGGCCGGCGTACCGGCGGCGCGGATGCGGTCGAGCACACCCCATCGCGCGAGCTGCGCCACCGCGCCGCGCATCAACGCGTGGGTGGAAAGCGTGTCGGCCCCGTACGGGCTGCGTTCGACGGCCAGCACGGAGAGCCCCGCGCGCGCGAGCAGCAGCGCGGTGGCGGCACCGGCGCATCGCGCGCCGACGATGACGGCGTCGTACGACGCGGCGGGAGGCGGAGGGATCGGCGATGAGAGACGAGCCGGCATGGCGAAGGTCCTCGACGGAGGCTCAGGCGGCGGAGCCGCGACGACCGGCCAGCAGGCCGGCCAGGTGGGCGACCACGGCGCGGGCATCGTCGCCCACGCCGTCGATGAAGGCGGACTTGCGACGGCGCTGGAACGCCAGGCCCACGGCGACGAGCCCCGGACTCGGCGTCAGGCCGCCCGTGTGCGTCAGGTCCCCGTCCCGGTCGAGGACCGGCACGCGGAGCCAGAAATAGTCGCGACGGAAGCCGGTGGCCCAGACCACCGCGCGGATGCGATCGGCCGCGAAGTCGAGCCGGCCCGGCGTCGGATGCCGGAACGACGGCCAGCTCAGCGCCAGCGGTTCCGGCTTCACGCGACGAGCCTCGCGTACCGCCGCGGCGTCGGCCGGGGCCAGCGCGATCTGGCCGGCGTCAGCGCGCGCGATGAACCGGTCGATGCGCGGACGCAGCAGGGCCAGCTTCGCGTCCGCCGCGGCCGTGGTCGCCATCAGGTCGTCGTCGAGGACCACGCCGCGGGCATCGGCGCCCCGGACGCGCCCGACCATCCGCACGCCGCGCGTGGCGAGTTCGAGCAGGCCGATGGACCCGTGGTCCGGGCGGCCGACGAGCTGGAACGACGGCTGCTTGCGCGACGCGTCGAAGTTGCGGACGTCGTCGGGGCCCTGATCGAGCAGCCCCATCCGATCGAACCACCAGAGGATGTCGCGGCCGCGGTAGCGGCGCGGCAGCCGCGTATGACGGCCGACGGCGAGCGTCACCGGCCGGCCCGACGCGTGAATCTCGTCGGCGAGCTGCACGCCGGACGCCGACGCCCCCACCACCAGCACCCCGCCCTCGGGCAGGTCGGAAGGCCGCCGGTAGCTCGACGGCGTCATCTGGACGATGCCATCCGGAAGGGCGCGCGCGAAGCCCGGCACCCTCGGGACGTCGGAGTGACCCGTGGCGAGCACGACGGTCGGCGCCGTCCAGGTGCCGCGATTCGTTCGGACGTCGTAGCCGTCGCCGCGCGCGTGCACTGCGTGCACGGTCGTCTCCGTCTCGACCGGCGCGCCGGACGCGGCGGCATAGCGTTCGAAGTAGGCGATCACCTCCGGCATGGTCATGTAGCCGTCGGGATCGGGCCCGTCGTAGGCGAAGCCCGGCAGCCGCGACTGCCAGTTCGGCGTCAGGAGGCGGAGGGAGTCCCAGCGCTGGCTCCGCCACCGCTCGGCGACGCGGCCACGTTCGAGGATCACGTGGTCGATTCCGCGTGCGCCGAGGCAGTGGCTCGCGGCCAGGCCGGCCTGCCCTCCGCCGATGATCACCGTGGTCGTGCGCGGCACCGGACCGTCCTCCCTGCCTGACGACGGGTCAGTTGACGTTGATCGCCAGGTCGATCGAGGTGCCGTTGGACAGCACGTCGTAGACGGCGGACCGCGCCCGGGACTGCTCCACGATCTGGCGCAGTTCCTCGGGCGTGGCCTTGCCCGTGACGTCGAACGTCACGCGCAGCTTGTCGTAGCCGTTGCGCACGTCCTTCGACAGGCCGAGGATCCCCTGCAGGTCCATGTCGCCCTCGACGCGCGACTCGACCGACTGCAGCTCGATGCCCCGCGCCGCCGCGATGTTGGCGATGCCGGACGTCGGCAGCTGGCCAGGGCGAGCAGCAGGTACTCGACGGGCAGCGGCGCGCACGGTCCTCGCCGACGAGCACCTTGGGGTGGTCGGCGTCGTACAGCAGGTCGAAGCTGTGCTCGTGCTCGGCGCCGGCGCCGGTGAACGACTCGATCCGGCCGCGGCTGTAGGTGCCGGTCTCAGCGGTTCGACGCGCGGAACCGGAACTTCGCCAGCTCGGGCTGGCCCTTCACGACGTTGATGGTGGCGAACAGCGTGGGCGTGTCGACGCCACCATCGGCACGACCTCGCGGCGTTTCCCGGCAGCGGGCTTCTCGGCAACGTTCGGCATGGTTTCCTCCCGGCCGGCTCCATCGTCCGGCTCGTCTCTGTCGGGGTTAACGACGGAACGGGAGGAAACCCGCCACGGGGGTTCAGGAGGACGGTCAGGGGGACGTCAGGGGGACGGGTCTCACCAAGGAAGGGGAGCGGGTCTCGCCCCAGCCGCGCGAAAACGGCAGAAATCGGCCGGATTTCGCGCGGGAGGCGAGACCCGTCCCCCTTGCCCGGTGAGACCCGTCCCCCTACTTCACTCGCCGGCCGTGGCGGACGACGATGTCGACGCGCTGCAGGAGGTCGATGTAACGGAGCACGTCGCCCCGGACGGCGATGATGTCGGCGAACTTGCCGGGCGTCACCGTCCCGACCTCGTCCTGCCGCTTCATCGCGACCGACGGCCAGTAGGTCGCGCTCTTGATGGCTTCCATGGGCGGCACGCCCATCTCGCGGACCCAGATGTCCATCTCGTTCCAGGTGGACTGGCTGTGGAACAGCATCGGCACGCCGCTGTCGGTGCCGATGAGCATCGTCACGCCCGCCTCGCGCAGCTGATCGAACTTCTTCCTGAGCGTGGGCCGCCGCGCCGGCGTGAGCTGGTAGTACGGCAGGCGGTCGGGAAACCGGAGCGACTCCTTGATGTCCGCGACGACGTCGGCCGGGAGGCCCGCCTGCCAGGACGGATCGTCGAGCATCTCCGGGTTGTCGCGCATGTACTCGTAGTTGAAGAGGATGGACACGGTCGGCGTCCAGAAGAACGGCCCGAGGTTCATCTGCGCGGTCCGCTCCCGGAGCGCGGCGATGACGTCGGGGGGATATTCGGGTGCCGACCCGAGGCCCGTGTGCTCGAAGTCGTCGACGCCGGCGATCAACCCGCGGCGGATTTCCTCCGGCCGGTGGGCGTGGGCCACGACCGCCTTGCCGCGGGCGTGCGCCTCGTCGACCACCGCCCGGACCTCGTCCATCGTCATCTGGTCCTGGTCGATGAGCTTGATCACGTCCACGCCGGCGTCGGCGAGCCGGTCGACCTTGGCGCGCCCGTCGGCCGGGCTGGTCACGCCCCACCGGAAGAGCTCGGTGCCCGGATAGGGCTCGTGCTGGATGAAGGGGCCGGACACGTAGAGCGTCGGCCCGTCCAGCTCGCCCCGGTTGATCGCGTCACGGACGTGCAGGCTCGCCTCGAGGGGACCACCGAGATCGCGCGCGCTGGTCACCCCCGCCATCAGGAGCTGGCGGGCGGAGGCCGGCATGATGTCCTTCTCGAACCGGGAGGGATACGTCCGGTCCCAGTGGTCGTAGTCGGAGTGGCCGTTGATCATGAGATGGACGTGCATGTCCCAGAGGCCGGGCAGGACGGACATGCCCTCCGTCGAGATGACCTCGGCCCCGGCGGGCACGGGGATCTCGCCGACCCGTCCGACGGCCGTGATGCGCTCGCCCGACACGAGGATCACGGAGTTGCGAATGGGGGTGCTGGAATAGCCGTCGATGAGCGTCCCGCCGACGAGCGCGAGCACGCGCCCGGCCTGGCCATCGGGCCCGGGCGAGGTGGCGGAGATGGCGGCGCCCGCCGAAATGGCAGCGGCGATGAGAATCAGCCTGGACCTGGACACATGGGCCTCCCGTCGCTGCGATCGTAAAGAAAACGTCAAAGACACCGGGAGTCTTTTCTTCAGGCGGCCAGGCGGCGGGCGTGGCGGACGAGGAGCGGGGCGGCGGTCCAGTAGCAGGCGGTCAGGAAGAACAGGATCGCTGGAAAGGCCAGGGCCCCGAGGGCGACCTGCAGCACGAAGGCCCCGGCCGAGACCGACACGGCCAGCACGGCATAGATCGATGTCCGCTGCAGCCACGCATACGGCAGAAAGTGCGCCCCGGCAATGGCGGCCATCGCCAGCGGCACGCCGCCCGGGCGCAGGCTGTAGACGACGATGACCAGCGGGAAGGCGACCATCTGGGACAGCGCGAGCTGGACCGACAGGGCCTTGAGCGGATTCGCGGCGCTCATCCGCGCGCGGCCCATGCGGCGCTCCAGCCAGAACGCGGCCGGCAACGCCACGCCCCCCTGGAACATCACCACGAGCGCCGCGACCTCCACCGGCAGCACGAACCAGGAGAGACCCGCCACGGCGAGCGTCGCGCCGAAGCAGATCAGGAACGGCGCCCCGCCCGCCGACGCCGCGCTCACCTCGTCGAATGCCCCGTCCATCGTCGTCACATCGAACATCTCCATGCGCGTCGCCTCCTCGACCTGCGGTCACAGACGGCGACCGCGCGGCAGCCGTTCGGCCCGTGCGGCCGCCAATCGGCCAGCGCCGCGCCAGGCCCGGCGAACGCCGCGACGCGACCGCATGCCGAGCCGTGCCCTGCCTTGCCGAGCCGCGCCACTCCGACCGTACAGAGCCGCGGCGCGCGGAGCCCCGCCGCGCCCCGCCGAGCCGCACCCGTCCGCACCCGACTTGAAATCCGGCGTCCCGGTCTGCCAGAGTTACGCGACCTTCACCACGATTCCTCACACGCGCCGGTCCCGCGATCCAGCCGGCCGGGAGCTCTTGCCCATGCCGTACCAGCAACCAGCACTCGTCCGCGCTCCGGGCGCTCGCACGCCTGCCGTTCGCGCCCTGGCGGCCGTCGCCGCGCTGGCCCTGATCTCGCCGGCGATCCGCGCGCAGGAGGCCGCCGCGCCCCAGGAACCAGCCGCCGCGCGAGTCGTGCTGGAGCCGGCACGACTGACGCTGCCGATCGGCCAGACGGCCACGATCAAGGCGACGGTCCAGGACGCCGACGGCCGGCCGGTCCAGCGGCCGGTCATCTTCTTCTCCAGCTCCCGCCGGTCGGCAAGCGTCGGCGCGACCACCGGCGTGGTCGAGGCGCTCGCCCCGGGCAGCTTCACCATCACGGCGCGCGTGGCAGGCGTGAACGGGGGACCACCCGTCGAGGCGCGCCTGGAACTGACGATCCCGCATCCGCCGGTCGCGGCGCTGACCTTCCTCAACGTCCCGGCGCGCGTCTACCAGCACACGGTCATCCGTCCCGACGTCCGGATCGACGACCGTTCGGGCGGCGTGCGAACGGACATCACCGCCACGCTCACCTCGAGCGATCCGGCGGTCGTCCAGGTCACGCCGCTCGGCCTGCTGCGGATGGTCGGCACCGGCACGGCGACGCTGACGGCCTCCGCTGAAGGCGTGACGGCGCCACGCGCGGTGACGGTGGCGGCCAACCCGACGACCGCCGTGCGGCTGAACGCCGGCGCGACGGCCGTGCGGACCGGCGACGTCGTGCCCTTCACGGCCACCGCGCTCGACGCGCGCGGCCAGCCGATCGCGGACATGCCGATCGAGTACACGTTCCGCGCGCGCACGGTCGACCACGCGCTTGGCTCCGCGTCCTCAGGCCTGATCACGCCCGACGGCCGGTTCGTCGCGGATCTGCCCGGCGAGTACACGATCGTCGCGTCGGCCGGCGACATCATGACGTCGGCGACCATCGCGGTCTCACCGCGCAACATCCAGAAGATGGTCGAGGTCGTCGGCCGAGGCCGCGTCGCGGATCGCAAGACGTCCGACCTCTGGGTCTGGACCGCGCCGAACGGCCGCGACTACGCGGTCACGGGCACCTGGGGCGCCGACGGCCACGCGCTGTTCTGGGACGTGACGGACCCGGCGCACATCGTCCAGGCCGCATCCGTCCGCGTGGACGCGCGCACGGTGAACGACGTCAAGGTCTCCGAGGACGGCGCGATCTGCGTGATCAGCCGCGAGGGCGCGAGCAACCGGCGCAACGGCCTCGTCATCCTCGATTGTTCGGACATCGAGAACAAGGGCGTGCCCATCCTCTCGCGGTTCGACGACGAGCTGACGGGCGGCGTGCACAACGTGTTCATCTACCAGCAGCACATCTACGCGCTCAGCGCCGGCCAGCGCTACGACGTCATCAACATCGAGGATCCGAAGAACCCGCGCCGCGTCGGCCGGTTCGAGCTCGACACGCCGGACCACAGCATCCACGACGTGTGGGTCATGGACGGCCTGGCGGTCTCGTCGAACTGGGACGACGGCGTGGTGCTGGTGGACGTCGGCGGCGCGGGGCACGGGGGATCGCCGACGAACCCGGTGAAGATCGGCCAGTACGCGTATCCCTCCGGGTGGAACCACGCCGCGTGGCCGTTCCGGAGCAAGTCCACCGGCAAGTTCTACGTGGTGGCCGGCGATGAGAACTTCCCCATCGAGCGCAATCCGCAGGGCATCGATCGCTTCAAGGGGCCGGCGGTCAATGCGGCCGGCTGGATCCACATCATCGAGTTCGACGACCTGCAGCAGCCGCGCGAGGTCGCGCGCTACGAGGTGCCCGAGGGCGGCACGCACAATTTCTGGATCGAGGACGACATCCTCTACGTCGCGTACTACAACCAGGGCCTGCGCGTCGTGGATCTCTCGGGCGAACTGCTCGGCAACCTGTACACGCAGGGCCGGGAGATCGCCTACTTCCTGCCCGACGACCCCGAGGGCTTCAAAGCCAACGCGGCGCGGACGTGGGGCGCGATGCCGTTCAAGGGGCTGATCTGGCTGGCCGACAACAACTCCGGCCTGTGGGCCGTGCGGCTCAAGGACGTCCCCGGTCGCGAGCGCTGACCGGCGTGGCCAGACATCGATCGCTCACCGCAGTGATGGTTGACAACAGGAGGAGCTCCCCCGATGGCGAAGTATCTGCTCAAGGTGCACTACACGGCGCAGGGCGCGCAGGGCCTGCTGAAGGACGGCGGCACGAAGCGGCGCGCGATGGCCGAAGCGGCGGCCCGGGCCGTCGGCGGCGCGATGGAATGCTTCTACTTCTCGTTCGGCGACGCGGACGCCTACGTGATCGGCGAGTTCCCCGACCACGCCTCCGCCGCGGCCCTGAGCGTGACGATCGCCGCGTCGGGGGCGGTCACGCTCGAGACGACGCCGCTGTTCACGGTCGAGGAGATGGACGCGGCCTGCAAGAAGCAGGTGGGCTACCGCGCGCCGGGCGCCTGATTCCGCCGGCGGGCCGACCGGAGGCGGGTCGGCCCGCCGTCACCGCTGGACGCCGGCGATCCAGTCGTCCACGCGACGTTCCAGCACGTCGAGGGGAATGGCGCCCTCGGCCAGCACGAGGTCGTGGAACGCCCGGACGTCGAACGACGCGCCGAGCTTCTGCTCGGCGCGCGTGCGCAGCTCGCGAATCTTCAGCTGGCCGATCTTGTAGCCGAGCGCCTGGCCCGGCCAGACCATGTAACGGTCCACCTCGACCGTGATGTCCTGGATCGTCTTCGGCGTGTTCGCCGCGAAGTAGTCGATTGCCTCCTGGCGCGTCCAGCCCATCGAGTGCAGGCCGGTGTCCACGACCAGGCGCACGGCGCGCCACATGTCGTACGTGAGCTGCCCGAACTTCGCGTAGGGATCGGTGTAGAACCCCATCTCGCCGCCGAGACTCTCCGAGTACAGGGCCCAGCCTTCCACGAACGCGGTGTAGCTCGCGTTGCGGCGGAACGCCGCGACGTCGGGACGTTCCTGCGCCAGCGAAATCTGGAGGTGGTGTCCCGGCACGGCCTCGTGCATGGTCAGCGCTTCCATTTCCCACCGCGGGCGCGACTCGAGCTTGTACGTGTTCGCGTACATGTTGCCCGGCCGCCCGGCCGCGAACGCGCCCGGCTGGTAGTAGGCCGTGGTCTGCGACGGCGCGATGGCGTCCGGCACGGGCACGACGCCGTACGGCGTCTCGGGCAACCGGCCGAACAGGTGCGCGAGCTGCGGATCGATGCGCTTGGCGACGTCACGGTAGGCGGCCAGGAGCGAGGCCGCGTCGGTGAAGTAGAACCGCGGGTCCGTGCGCAGGAACGTCGCGAACTCGGCGAAGCTGCCCTTGAAGCCCGTCTGCCCGATGACCACGTCCATGTCCGCGCGGATGCGCGTGACCTCGTCGAGGCCGATCTGGTGGATCTGCGCGGGGGTGAGCGCCGTCGTCGTGTGCCAGCGGACGTTGTAGGCGTACATCGCGGCGCCGTCGGGCAGGCCGTCCACGCCCGGCGTCTCGCGGCACGCCGGCAGGTAGCGCGTCGTGAGGAACACGTGCAGCTTCTGGAACGCCGGGCGCGCGACCGTCTCGTAGGCGCCGACGGCCGCCGCGGTGATCCGCTGCCGATCCGCGTCGGACATCGACGCGGGAAACGCGTTGAGCGACGCCAGGAGCGGACTCTGGCGGGGATCGTCGACGATTTGCGCGCGGATCTGGTTCGGCACGTCGCGGAACGTGACGCGTGGCGGCGTCATGCCCGCTGCCATGCCCTGCTCCATGAGCGCGACCGTCTGATCGACGAGCGCGGGAAGCGCCGCGAGGCGGCTCACCAGGTCGTCGTAGTCGCGGGTCGTGCCGAACGGCATCAGCGAGATGGCGAGCGGCACGTCCTGCGCCAGCCCCTCGAGCTGGTTCATCGGCATGAACAGGTTGTGCGGGATGACCCCCTTGATGGGGACCGCGTCGTCGTGAAACGCGAGGCCCTGGACCGCGGAGTCGATGCTGTCGCGGTAGAGGTCGTAGTCGAGCCGGTCGGCCGGGCTGAGGGACGCGCGGTCCTCGCTCGCAAGCCGATCGGCAGAGGCCCGCAGGTAGGCCTCACGGGCCGCGATGGCCTCGGGTGAATAGTCGGTCCAGCGGCCGTTGCGGCCGGGCTCGCCGAACTGCGTCGCGAGCTCCGGGTACTGGTCCATCCAGTACTGCCAGTCGTCGGCGAGTTCCCGCTTGAAGCGGCCACCGGTGTCGGTGGGCGCCCGCGCCACGCAGGCGGCCAGCGACCCGACCGAGAGCCCCACCACGACCGCCAGCAGCATCCTCATGGGGCGATTGTAAAAGGACACCGGGAGTCTTTTCGGCCGCCGGCGGAAAAGACTCCCGGTGTCGTTTTCTCTGTCACCGCTGGAGGACAGCGAGCGGATCAATCCGGGTGGCGCGCAGCGCCGGGAGGAGGCTCGCGGCGGCAGCGACCAGGCCGAGGCCGACAACCGTTGCGGCGAAGGTGAGGGGATCGCCGGGACTGATGCCCGTGAGCAGGCTCCGCACCACCCCGCCGAGCAGGAAGGCCGCGCCGGTACCACCCACGACGCCGAGCGCCACCGGCCACAGGCCGTCGCGGAGCACGAGACGCAGCACGGCCCCGGGCGAGGCGCCGAGCGCCAGACGCAGGCCGATCTCGTGTCGGCGCCGGGCCGCCGCGTCCGCGGCAACGCCGTACACCCCAATCGCCCCGAGCATCACGCCGACCAGCCCGAAGCCCGACACGAGCAGCGCCAGTGCGCGCGAGCGACCCGCCGACTGCCGGACGAGGTCGTCGAGCGTGACAACGCGGTCAACCGGCGTGCCCCCGTCGATCGCCGACACGATCGCCCGCAGTTGCGCGCTCGCCCCATCGGCCGTCGCCGACGTTCGCATCACGACGGCGGGATTCACCGGCACGACCTGAGCGGCCGGCACATAGAGCGCGGGCTCCGGCGCCGCATCCATCCGCGACCATCGCGTGTCGCCGACCACGCCGACGACCCGCACCCAGGCATCTCGCGCCATGTCGGGGAACCGGAGGCGGCGCCCGACGACGTCCTCGCCAGGCCAGTACTTTCGCGCCAGGGCTTCGTTGACGATGGCCACGCGCTCGGCCGTCGGGCCGTCGCCATCGTCGAACGCGCGTCCGGCGCGGACCGGCACGCCCAGCGTCGCGAAGTAGCGCGGGCTCACGGCCGCACTGATTTCCGCGTAGGGCCAGTCGCCGCTTCCCGTCGAGGGATCGGGATGTCCCTCGACGATGAACACGCTGCCGTAGAGCGCGTCGCCGAACGGGAGGCGATTGGTGACCGCGACCGAGACGACGTCCGGGGCCGCCTCGAGGCGCGCGAGCAGTTCCTCGATGAACGTGCGCCGCGGCGCCGCGGCCGCGAACGCCGGCATGGCCGGCGACACGACCGCGGTGACCACCTGGTCGCGCTCGAAGCCCGTCTCGGTCGAGAGCAGGCGGTTCAGGCTCTGCACGAACAGCGCCGCGCCGACGGCGAGGACCACGGCGACGGCGACCTCGACCGCGACGAGCAGTCCTGCCAGCCGCCGGCCGCCGGCACCGGCGACGGCCCCGCGAGGGCCGAGGGCCTGGGCGGGCCGCGTCCCGACCGCCTGCCACACCGGCGCGAGGCTCACGAGGAGTCCCGCCAGGGTCGCGGCGCCGCCGACGATCAGGATGAACTGCGCGTCGGGCGTGAGCTCCGCGAGTCGAGGCGTATCGGCCGGAAGGAGCCGCACGAGCAGGCGCAGCCCGAACACCGCGACCGCCGCCCCGGCCGCGCCCGCGACGCCGGCCAGCGCGACGCACTCGACGATGACCTGCCGGACGAGTCGCGCGCGCGACGCCCCGAGGGCCGCACGCGTCGCCCACTCGCTGCGGCGCGCCGCCGACCGCCCGACGACGAGCAGTCCGACGTTGAGGCAGGCCACGAGCCACACGCAGGCCACGGCGGCCAGCAGGACGAGCAGCGCGGCCTCGCTCGATCCGACGATCGAGCGCTTGAGTGGCGTGACGGTCGCCGCGCGGCCGTAGTCCTCCGGCATCTGCCAGGGGAAGAGCGCGCGCATCGACGGCGCCACGGCCCGGATCTCGGCCTGCGCGTCGTCCATCGACCGGCCCGGCCGAAGGCGCGCGATCAGCCGCCCGCCGCGCGACCAGAGCGGGACACGGTCGGCGGGGTCGATCTGGAGGGGGCGCCACACGTCGATCGACGCGGACGGAAACCAGAACCGCGCGGGCATGATGCCGGCGACGCGGGCCTGACGGCCGTCGAGTTCGATGGTGCGGCCGACGAGCGTCGGATCGCCTCCGAAGCGGCGTCGCCAGAGCGCGTCGGAGATGACGACCGCAGCCGGCGCGCCGGGCCGCGCTTCGGCGGCGCCAATCGCGTGGCCGTGCGCGGCCGGAATGCCGAGGAGGCCGAAGAACGTCCCGCTGACGGCCGCAACCGGCAGGCGTTCGGGTTCACCGGCGCCGGTGAGCGTCACCGGATCGGCCAGCTCGTAGAGGGCGGCGTCGATCGACTGCGCACGCCGGTCGAGTTCGAGCAGTTCGCCGCGATATTGGAGCCCGTCGATGGCGAGGAGGCGGTCGGGATTGGCGAACGGCAGGTCACGGACGAGCACGACGTTGACGACCGCGGCCATGGCGCCGGCCGCGCCGATGCCGAGGCCGAGCGTGAGCAGCGCCGCGCCCAGGAACGCGGGGCTCCGCCGAATCAGGCGCAGGCCGAAGCGTGCGTCCTGCGCGACCTCGCGGACGATCGCGCCGGCGCGCACCGCGCGCACCTGTTCCTTCACCTGCTCGACGCCGCCCATCTCGAGCCGCGCGCCCCGGCGGGCCTCCTCGTCGGACAGGCCGGTCGTGCGGCGCTCGTCGGCGGCAAGGTCCAGGTAGCTGTCGAGTTCCTGCTGCAGGTCGCGGTCGCGGCGAGCCCAGCCAGTGAGGTTGCGCCACACGGCGCGCAGGCGTCTCATATCGAATGTCTATATCACAGGGGGACGGGTCTGTTTTCCACAGATCCGGGCGTTTCGGGGACAGGTCTCGCGCCACGTGCGCGGGAAACGACACCGGGAGTCTTTTTCGGGCTCGGCGGTCCCCGCCCGAAAAAGACTCCCGGTGTCGTTTCCAGACGCTGGTGCGACACCTGTCCCCGAAACGCCCCGATCTGTGGAAAACAGACCCGTCCCCCTGTAAAGTCCCGCCATGCCACGCCTTCGCCAGATGCTCACCGGCGCCGCGGCCGCCTCGACGGCGGCGGTGATTCTCATCAGCCTGCAGGCGCGCCCCGCGGCGCAGGACAGACCGCGTCCGGAATGGGACGATCCGTCGGTCATCCAGGTGGGCACGCTCCGGCCGCACGCGACGCTGATGGTCTATCCCGACGAGGCGTCGGCGGTGACGCGCGACCGGGAGCGATCGCCCTGGTTCCGCTCGCTCAATGGCAACTGGCGTTTCCGTCTCTCGGCTTCGCCCGCGAGCCGACCGATGGATCTCGCCTCGCCGACGTTCGACGACGGCGGCTGGGACACGATCCAGGTTCCCGGGAACATCGAGACGCAGGGCCACGGCATGCCCATCTACGTCAACGCCGGTTACGCCTTCCGGTACGACCGGCGCGACCCGCGGCCCCCTTCCGACGACAACCCGGTTGGCTCCTATCGCCGGACGTTCATCGTCCCGGCCGACTGGTCCGGCCGGCAGGTGCTGCTCCACTTCGACGGCGTGGACTCGGCGTTCTACGTCTGGGTCAACGGCGAGAAGCTCGGGTACAGCGAGGACAGCCGCACGCCCGCGGAGTTCGACGTCACGTCACGCGTGCGCCCCGGCGAGAACACGATCGCAGTCGAGGTCTATCGCTGGAGCGACGGCTCGTTCCTCGAGGATCAGGACATGTGGCGGCTGTCGGGCATTTTCCGCGACGTGTATCTCTGGAGTCCGGCCCAGGTCCACCTGCGCGACTTCGAGACGCACACGGATCTCGCGCCGACCGGCAACGGCGCGACCCTTCGCGTCGACGGCCTGATCGAGAATCGCGCCGCGGCCGGGGCGCAGGGCTCGGTGCGCCTCGACCTCCGCGATCCGACCGGCGCCATCGTCGCGACGACGACGCAGCGGTTCCGGGCCGCGCCCTCGGGCGACGACGCGCCGGTCGCGTTCCGGGTGCCGGTCGCACACGTCCAGCGATGGACGGCCGAGACCCCGGCGCTCTACACGATGACGCTCTCGGTCCTCGACCCGCGCGGCGCGGTCACCGAGGTCGTCCCGTCGCGCGTCGGATTCCGGTCGATTGAAATCAAGGACGGCAAGTTCCTGCTCAACGGCCGCGCGATCCTCTTCAAGGGCGTCAACCGCCACGAGCACGATCCCGACACGGGACACACGGTCTCGCGCGAGCTGATGATCCGGGACATCCGGCTGATGAAGCAGCACAACGTCAACGCGGTCCGGACGTCGCACTACCCGAACGCGCCGGCCTGGTATGACCTGGCCGACGAGTACGGGCTCTACCTCATCGACGAGGCCAACATCGAGTGCCACGGCTTCGGCACGAACGAGCGGAATCCCCTGACGAACGACCCGAGCCGGGAGCCCATGTACGTCAACCGCGTGGGCCGCATGATCGCGCGCGACAAGAATCATCCGTCGGTCGTCATCTGGTCGCTCGGCAACGAGTGCGGCGACGGATCGAACATGGCGGCGGCGTATCACTACATCAAGGAGCGCGACACGACGCGGCCGGTCCACTACGAGGGCACGACGAGCCACGGCGGATCGAACGCGGACGTCAACTCGTTCATGTATCCGTCGGCCGAGTCCCTCCCGGAGCGGGCCGCGCGCCGGCCGGACATGCCGCTCATCCTCTGCGAGTACACGCACGCGATGGGCAACAGCAACGGCGGCCTGCAGGAGTACTGGGACGTCTTCTACTCGGGAACGAACGCGCAGGGCGCCTTCGTCTGGGACTGGGTGGACCAGGGGCTGCGCCAGCCCGTCCCCGAGGCCTACCGCGCGACCGCCGCGAAGCCGACCTTCTTCGCCTACGGCGGCTGGTGGGAGGACCGCGTCGGCCAGAAGAACGACAACAACTTCAACATGAACGGCCTGGTCTCGGCCGACCGCCAGCCGCATCCGGGGCTGGAGGCGATCAAATACGTGTACCGGTACGTGCACGCGTCGCTGGTGCGGATGGAGGGCAACCTTGCGATCGTGCGCATTCTGAACCGGCACGACTTCGTGAATCTGAAGGGACTGGTGACGCTCTCGTGGACAGCGCCCTCCGGTGAGACGGGCCGGATCGAGGAACTCGACATCGACGCCGGCGAATCGCGAGACGTCGAGCTCGACCTAGGCCAACCGGCGGTTCCTACGCGGACCGTGACGTTGCGATTCGCGCTGATCCATGACACGTTGGGCGCCGCGGGGCCACGAAGTCGCCCGGCAGGAACCTGCGATCCGGCCTGACGAACTTCCTCGTGCCGGTAACCACGATCTACGCTCTTCCGGCCTCAACATGCAGAACGCAGGCAACCTGATCCGGTTCTCATCGGGCACCGACTTCGCCCTCATCTTCGATCGCGTGCAAGGCACGATCGCGAGCTACACCTACAGGCGTGCCGATCTCGACCGGGGCCCTCTCCCTGATTTCTGGCGTGCGATGACCGACAACGACTTCGGCGCGTGGAAGTCGGTGATGAACGGCGCGCGCCAGAACCCTGGAGCGCGACATCACGGTCTGGCGCCGCCGACGCATGGCGGATCACGGACATCCAGGTGGAGCGGCACTAAGGATCGACGGAGCAGTTCCGGCGATCCGCTGAGCGCAAGCGACTGTCACCGTGACTGCAGAGCTGCCGCCTGAGGTAGGGCCACCTACGCGATGACCTACGGCATCCATGCCAGCGGCGAAGTGGCCGTCACCGGCACCTACACCCCCGGCACGCGCCCGCTCCCGATGATCCCGCGCATGGGCACCGAACTCGTCGTGAGCCCAGGCCTCGAGAAGATGGAGTGGCACGGCCGCGGCCCCGGTGAGACGTACATCGATCGCCAGTTCCAGCCGGTCGGCACCTACCGGTCGACCGTCACCGACGAGTTCGTGGACTACTCCCGCCCGCAGGAGAACGGCAACAAGACCGACGTGTCGTGGATGACCCTGACCAACGCCGACGGCTACGGCGTGAGATTCGAGCAGGGCGACCCGGACCACCGCCTCTCCGTCGGCGCCTCGCACCACACCAAGGCCGACCTCGAGGCCGCCGACTACTCGTTCCAGCTCCCGCGACGCGCGGAGACGTACGTGAACATCGACCTGAAGCAGATGGGCGTCGGCGGCGTGAACAGCTGGAGCGCGCTGGCGTGGCCGCTGGAGAAGTACCGGATTCCGGCCGAGCAGCCCTACACGGTCAGCTACGTGATTCGGCCGGTGGGACCCAGATGAGGGAAGAGCGCGGGCATCGGCAATTCCCGATTCCCCGATTGCCGATGCCTACCTCACCTTCACTTCCTGCACGCCCGCCGACCACCCCGGCTGCATGGTGAGCTCAATCCGCAGCGCGCCCGTCGTCACCGCCGCGAACGAGACGACGTTGTAACGGTTGCGATCGGTGCCGAAGGCGCCTGTCGCCCGCACCGGCTTCCACGCATCGCCATCGCGGTACAGCAGGCGCCACGACTGCGGCACGCGCACCTCGCCGCGGCCGGTGTCGTCGAACCAGTAGACCTGGATCTCCGAGACTGTCGACGCTGCCGGGAACGTGACGTCGACCCTCTCGCTCGTGCCCTTCGTCGGCCACCAGTCGAAGTAGGCCGACGAGTCCGCCGAGTCCCTCGGATCCTCCCCGTCATTGATCATCGTCGGGCTCCGGCGCGGCTGGCCGGAGACGGTGACCGTGCTCCTCATCGCAAGCGTCGGGAACGGCGCGGGCGTGGCGACCGATTCGGTCCGCGGCAGCCAGACGGCCATCTCGCCCCGGCCTCGATTGGCCCACGCGTAGTAGGGGATGGCCTTGAACGGCTGCGCCTTCCGCACCACCCGTCCGTCCGCGTCCTTCGTCAGCGCCACGGCCTGACCGGTGATGGTGACGACGCCGCCGAGCAGGTCGGATTCGAGCGCCGCCGTGTATCGCTCGTCGTCCGGAATGACCAGGTTGCGCACGCGGCCGTCCGGGTTGTCCGGCCACTCGGCCGCGTAGACGAACGGCCCGCGCTGGAACGCGACGCGTCCGGCGTCGGCCTCGACCGCGTCGTGCGCGACGACCCGGCGGACGTCCATCGGCAGGTGCAGGACGATCGTGTCGCCGGCGTTCCAGGCGCGACGGATCCGTACGTATCCACGGTCGAGCTCGATGGGTACCTGGCGGCCGTTGACGACGAGCGTAGGAGCGTTCGGGGCGCGCCCGACGAAGCGGTAGAGGTCGCCCGGCACGGGCTCGTCGCGTGCCCAGCCGGGGATGCGGACCTTGATCGCGAACTCCCCCGTCGCGGCCGGCGTGACGACGAGCTTCACGTCGCCCTCCCGCGGGTACGCGGTCTCCTGGGTGAGCGTCACCGTGCGGCCGTCGCCGAGCGTGACGTCGGCCGTGCCCGCGGCGAAGAGGTTCACGAAGATCGTGTCGTCCTGCCGCGCGTAGACGTAGCCGGGCACCGACGCCATGAACCGCGTGATGTTGCTCGGGCAGCAGGCCACGCCGAACCACGCCTGCCGCGCGTGCTGGCCGCGCGACTCGAGGACGTTCGGGTAGAAGAACGTCTTCCCGTCGAGCGCGACGCCCGAGATCAGGCCGTTGTAGAGCGTCCGCTCCAGCACGTCCACGTACTTCGCGTCGCCCGAGAGCAGGAACATCCGCTCGTTCCAGAAGTCGTTGCCGACCGACGCGCACGTCTCGGCGTAGGCGGTCATGTTCGGCAGCTCGTACGCCTTCCCGAAGGCCTCGCCGCTGCCCGTGGCGCCGATGCCGCCGGTCAGGTACAGCTTCTTCGTCACCACGTCGGACCAGATCGCCTCGAGCGCCCGGAGATACGCCGCGTCGCCGGTCATCGCCGCGACGTCGGCCATCCCGGAATACATGTAGGTCGCGCGCACGGCGTGACCGACGGCTTCGGTCTGCTCGATGACCGGCGCCTGCGCCTGGTGGTACGAGGCGGGATGGTTGCTCGACGCGGGTGCGTCGGGCTTCCGGACGTCGAGCATGAACTTGGCGAGGTCCAGATATTCGGCCCTGCCGGTCACGCGGTAGAGCCGGACAAGGGCCATCTCGGTGATTTGATGCCCGGGCCAGATGGCGCGCTTGCCGGGCCCGAAGGTCGCGACGAGCAGGTCCGCGAAACGCGTGGCGACGTCGAGCAGCGTGCGCTTGCCCGTGGCCTGGTAGTGCGCGACAGCCGCCTCGGTGAGGTGGCCGAAGTTGTACAGCTCGTGGCTGTCCACCTTCTCCAGCTCCCATCGTTCCCTGCCGGCCCAGGGATGCGGCGCGGCCGGGTTGATGGTGCGGGTCGTGTAGAGATAGCCGTCGGGCTCCTGCGCCGCCGCAATGGTCGCGATGTAGTCGTCCACGCGCTTCTCGAGCGCAGGGTCCCGATGCACCGCGAGCGTGTAGGACGCGCCTTCGATCACCTTGTAGAGGTCGGTGTCGTCGAAGGGATAGCCCGGCGGCTTCGTGTTCGCGAGCGGATCGCCGCGGAGGACGGTCGCGGCGCGGATGAAGTTCTCGACGCGGCCCGTCACCTCGCACTGCTCGAAGGCGACCGGGATGGTCGTGGCCTCGTTGATCTGGATCTTCGGCGCCCAGAAGTCGTCGGTCAGGTGGACCGCGGTGAACGGCACGGGCTGGACCGGGTAGTCGCGGTCGAGCCGTGCGGCGCGCTGCGGGATCGCGGGAGTCGAGGCTCCCGCCCCGGCGCCGGCGGGCGTCGCCGCGCCCGTCGTGCCCGACGCGCTCGTCGCGACGAGGCCGGCGACGCCCCACGTCGCGGCCGCCAGCACCGCGCCCGCCACCAGCCCGATCCCCACCGCACCTGGACGGCTGTCCGCGCTCCGCATGTCGCCTCCCCGGGAACCGGCGCATTCTCGCACCAGCCGGGACGACGTTCAAACCGGCGCCGGCGGTCACAACGTCACGCGAGTCTGGTATCGTGTCGCGCGGCACCCCTCCCGATGCCGTGGCACGTGTGTATTGGGCGACCCCTGACCCGCGCCAGCCTGGCGGCGTACGCCCCGGCGACGGCTGGCGTCTATGGCGTCTTCAGCGGGCAGCGCTGGATCTACTTCGGCGCGAGCGCCGACGTGCATCACGCGCTCCTCGCGCACCTGGCCGATCCCACGCACTGCATGCACGCCTTCCCGGACCTGCGCTACAGCGTGGAAGCCACCGACGAGCGCGCCGAGCGCCTGAAGGCCCTCCTCGAGGAATTCCCGACGCCGTGCAACACGCCCACCCCGGCGCCCGGGCCGAACACGTGGCGGCCGATCGAGGCCGATCGGAACCGCTAGGCGCCCGCCCCCTCGACGCGGCCACCGGGCCTGCTATAATCGGATGTTCTCGGCCGCGCCGGACACCTGCCTTGTCCGAGCCCGCGCGGCCGGGGACGAGTGCGGAAGTGGCGGAACTGGCAGACGCGCAAGCCTCAGGAGCTTGTGGCCGCAAGGTCGTGGAGGTTCGAGTCCTCTCTTCCGCACCAAATATTGATCCG
The DNA here is from genome assembly GCA_041394725.1 of Vicinamibacterales bacterium. Taxonomy (GTDB): domain Bacteria; phylum Acidobacteriota; class Vicinamibacteria; order Vicinamibacterales; family SCN-69-37; genus JAWKHR01. The sequence goes on from JAWKHR010000017.1 coordinate 107,687, forward strand.
GGGACTTCGTCCCCGGACCCCTGACACACTCACTCGCTCGGCGCTTCGTCGCCTCGCTCCGTTCGTGTGGCTCCGGCGCTGCCGCGCCGTCGCACGCCGCGTGGAAGGGCGATCACGGCTCGTCCCCGCGGACCCCTGACACAACCTGTTCACCGGGCTCGCGGAGCGAGCGTAGTGGCTCACTCGCTCGGCGCTTCGTCGCCTCGCTCCGTTCGTGGTTCATCCACCGGAGCACGCGACGCGAGCGTAGGTGGATGATGGAAGGTGACACGTAGGCCCTCCGCTCGTACACCGTCGTCCTGACCCGGCTCGTCGTCAGCGTCATCGGCGGATGGTGGTCGAGGCTCCCCGTCCCGCCCATCGGCAGGATCGTGAACGGCCGGTTCTCGACAACCATGTGGCCGTCGTCGTCGAGGGACCGGGTCTCCTGGCGAAACGCGAGTCGCTTGTAGCCGTCCAGGTCGGTTTCGGTGCCGATCGTCGCCACCAGGCGCGCGCCGTCCCAGACGCACCGGTAGCTCGTCGTCACGACCGAGTCCGGCGGCAGCGGCGGCTCGTGTCTCGCGCGCGTCTCGGTGCCGTCGAACCGGCAGGTGGCCTTCGGAAAGCCGGCGGTCTCGATCGTGAGGGCGGACGCGGTCTGCGCGATCGTCTCCTGCGCGGGCGCGACGGCGCCGGAGACTCTGCGCCAGGTACCGGAGAAGTCGGGACGAGGCTCGGGCTGGGACGATGGCCGGGACGGACCGTGAACGCGCGCCGGGACGGCGTCGAGTCGCGTGCCGGCGCCCGCGATCAGCAGGCCCGAGCACGCCGCCGCCGCTGCCGCCAGCAGAGCGCGCTTCACCCCTTCGGCGCCAGCTTCACCACCATCGCCAGCGTCTCGTCCATGTCGTGATCGACCGTCACCGAGATCCTCTCGTCCTTGACGATCGCTGCCTGTGCCAGTGCGACCTGGGTCTCGCCGCGGAGGATCTTCGTTTCCTTGTCCACGTCGAAGGCCATCGCCGTGACCTTCTTCGTCTTCTCGTCCACGACGTTGACCCGGACCGTGAGGCCCTCCTCGGTCGCCTGCGCCGAGATGACCGTGCCGGTGTAGGTGACCTCGTGCGCGAGCACCGACGCGCTCGTGAGCACGACCGCGATCGCGGCCAGGGTCAGCACCTTCAGATACGCCATGCGCCTGTCTCCCTCCGGGCCGGACGGCATCGTCACGAACACCGCGGTGGCCTCGGGAACGGCCAGCGTAGCAGCCCCAGCGCCGCCGGCCAACCGCATTCGGCCGCCGGAACTGGCGCCACGCTGCGGCCGGGCGGCCTACCCGCCCACCTGATACACATAGATCCGCGTCGTGAACGTGTCCACCGCGAACCGCGCGAGATAGAAGCGTCCGGTCTTCGCGTCGAACGTGGCCGCGGCCGCGTTGCCCGGCGTCCAGTTGCCCTGGTGGGATCCCGACCAGACCTCGCCCGGCAGGTCGAGCCGCTCCATCGCCACCGGCTGCACCTGCCACGGCCGGCGGCGGCCGCGGGCGACCTCGGCGAGCTGCGCCGGGTCGAAGACGTGCAGCTCGGCGATCCGCTCGTCCGAGTTGAGCGTGGAGTGCGAGTAGTAGCACTTGCCACCGCAGAGCGACGCCACCGCGACGAACCCGCGCTTCGTCGCCGTCTCCACCCAGTTGCCGGTGTTGTAGTACGAGTCGCCCCAGACGAAGCGGTTGTGGCCGTCCTTCAGCGGATGCAGCCAGCCCGCGCCGCGCCGCGGCGGATCCTCGGGCGGCGTCGGCGGGTTCGGCCGCGGGTCGCCGCCATCGTAGTAATTGAGCGCCGGCGTCAGGCGCCAGCCGCGATCGAACGACCGGCCCGCGCCGCCGTCTCCCTCGGTCGTCCCACTCTCGTGGTCCGCGAGCGTCTTGAAGTCGCGCGTCTCACCCTTCCAGGTCGTCGGATCGGGCACGGCGTACATCGTGAGCCCCATCGACGCGACGCCGCCCGACGACACCAGGCTCGTGTAGCCGCCCCACCCGCAGACGTAGGGCTGCGAGAGGTTGCTCATCTGCTGCATCCACGCCGGCAGATCGCGACAGCCACCGTAGACGCGCTTCTGCGTGATCCCGCGCAGGCCGTTCGGCCCGGCCAGGAGCGTCGTCGTGCCGCCGGCGCCGAGACGCAGCAGGCGAATCTCGGCCGGCTGATAGTCGGCGAAGTAGTCCTCCGAGCAGGTCGTCCAGAGGCGGTCCTTCGCCTCCTCGAACCAGAGGCCGATGAAGCCGCAGTTGGTGACGGGCCAGTCGCCCGTCGTCTGCGTGATTCGCGCGCCGAACGGAACGTCCTTCAGGCTGATCTCGTGCAGGCGGTCGTGGAGCTGGTAGATGAGCAGGCGCAGGTCGCCGTCCACGTAGCGGTGCGTCAGGCCCTGCGAGTAGGTCGTGTCCTCGCCACTGGTCTGGACGTCGTAGTAGCCGAGATACGCGAAATCCGAGGGCTGGATCAGCGCCTTTTCCGGGGCCTGACGGGCCGAGACGAGGCCCAGCGCGAGTACCACGGCCGGAATCGCCTTTCCTGTCATCTCTCCTCCGCTCCTGCGCGACGCGAGGGCGCGGCGCGCCGACGGGACATTGTGGCCCGAACGGTCGCGATAAGGCGAACCGCTGCTCTAGAATGGACTCTTCGCACGCACGCGGCGGCCCTCTCCCCTGCCGCCCGCGACGGAGCCCCGATGACCGACCTGCCCGATCTCGCCTCGCTGCTCAGGGCGGCCGAAGCCGCCGCCGGGGCGGGAGACTACGAATCCGCCGAGGCGCTGCTGCGCGACGCGGCGGGCCGGCAGGAGGCGACGCTCGGTGCCAGCCATCCCGACGTCGCCGAGACGATGAACAACCTGGCGGTCGTCTACGAGATGACGGGCCAGCTCGACGAGGCGGAACGGTGCTATCGCCGCGCGGTGCGCATCGCGACCACCGCGCTGCCCGCCGGTCACGAGATCGTCACGACGAGCCTCGACAACCTGCGCGACTTCTGCCAGGCGCACGACATCGCGTTCGAATCTCCGGACGCCGGCCCCGCCGCGGCGACGCCAGCGGCTGACGTGGCGACGCCAGCGGCTGACGTGGCGACGCCGGCGGCTGACGCGGCGACGCCGGCGACGCCGGCGGCCGCGGCGGCCGCGAAGAGGGACGACGCCGAGGAAGCGATGCAGGAGTTTGCGGAGGATGCAACGCCCGTCGCCGGGGGCGCGAAGCCTGCGGCGCGGGACGCCGAACCGGCCGCGGCCACCTCGATCACCCGGGCGCCGACACCACCAGCGGCCGCGGAGCCCGAGGCGCTGGTGTCCTCCTACCAGGGTTCGCGCTGGCCGCTCCGCATCGGCATCCTGGTGGTCGCCGCGGCGGGAATCGCCGCCGTGCTGATTGCACGGCCGGGCACGCTGCCGACGGCGCAGCCGGCTCAACCGCTCTCACCGGCCGCCACGCCGGGCGTCTCACCCGGACCGGACACGTCATCGGCGGCCCCTGAACGACAGACGCCGCCCACTCCCGATCCGGAGCCGGCCACGCCACCGCCCGCGACACCGTCACCCGCCGCGGCGACGCCGGCGGCCGCGACGCCACCCGCCGCCACGCCGCCCGCCGCCACGCCGTCCGCCGCCACGCCGTCCGCCTCGTCAGCGACGCCGACGGGCGCTTCGCCAACCGGAATCCCGTACACGTCGGCGGACGGATCCGTCACGCTCGTGGACGCGCGCCTCTGCCAGTCGCTGGCGACGACCGGCGCCGAGTGGCGCTGCGAGGGCCCGGACGATCCAGCGGATCCCGGCCGCATGTCCTTCTACACGCGCATCCGGACGCCACGGAACACGACGATCCAGCACCGGTGGTACTACGGCACCCAGCTCACCCAGTCCGTGGACCTGCGCATCGGCGCCAACCCCGGCGCCGGCTACCGCACGTTCAGCCGCCAGACGATCAACCCGGCTAACACGGGCGAGTGGCGCGTCGAGATCCGCAGCGCCACCGGCGAGCTCCTGCACGAAGTGCGCTTCGTGGTGCGGTAGCCAGGACAGGCCCTACCTGAGGTAGATCGGATTCCCGACCACCGTGATGCCGTCGGCGTCGCGGAGGTTGACGCGGACCCAGTCGCCGGGACGCACCGCGAGGTCGAACGCCACCATCGCGTCGTCACCGTCGAGCACGGGCGCGGTCGCCAACGCGGGCTGACCGTTCCGGATCACGTCCACCCGCTGCCCCGACGCGCGGGTGGCCGAGACGCGGAAGCGCACGGTCCCCGACCCGCACGAGACGACCTCGCCCATGACGGCGCCAAGCGCCGGCGCGCTGAACCGCAGGTCCGGGCCGTCGGGACCGCGCGTCTTGATGAACACGCGCCCCGATCGCACGCCCGCCAGGATCGCGGTCTCCGTCAGCGCCTCGGCGTAGACGACCGTCGTCGGCGTCCCGACCGCCGACCGCGAGCCGGTGGACGCGGCATGGTCGTCCCCGCCACCGATGCCGGTGATCCGCGCGCCCTCGTTCAGCCGCGCGGCCCAGAACGGCTGGCCGGCGGTGGGACCGTCGAGCACCGATCCGTTGACCGCCTCGATCGCGTCCACGCGCGTCCAGTCCGTGTCGGGCGCGCTCCAGCCGCAGCCCGTGCAGCGCTCCCCCGTCTCGCGCCCCGGGTGGTTGACCGAGATCAGCGCGCCGAGTGCGCCGACCTGATCGAGCAGGTCGTCCATCGTCCGGCCGCCGTCGCCGATCCGGAAGTCCACCACCTCGCCCGCGCCGTAGACGTTGGCGTGGCCGTAGAAGGTGGTGACCTCCTGGCCGCGGATGAGCAGCATCCGCGGATGGCGGAGCTGCGCCTCGGCCATCCCCTCGTAGTGGCTGATCGTGTTGTGGTCGGTGATCGCCAGGAAGTCGAGCCCGCGCCGCGCGCCCGCGTCCGCCACCTCGGCGACCGAGCACGGCCCGGCCGTGCCCGACGCGTCCAGGCAGCCGAAGCCGTCGCTGTGCATGGTGTGCGCGTGGAAGTCGCCCTGGTACCACCGCGGACTGGCGGCGTCGCCGGCCCCGCCGCGCTCCGGCGCGACGCCGCCGAGCGGCGAGGGCACATCCGCGCCCTCGGGCGTCAGGCGCACCGTCACCCGGTAGCGCGACGTCGTGCCGTCGCGGATGCTCGGCACCCCCATGAGCAGCCGCCACTGGCCGGGCCGGATCGGCCCGGGGCGGTAGGACGGCGTGGCGGCGTCCTCCGCGACGAAGAACCGCGACTTGCTCGTGCGGCTCGCGCCGATGAAACCCGCCGGATCGATCAACCCGAACTCGATGGCGGTGCCGGCGTCGCGATCGGTGTAGCTCGTCTCCACGTCGATGCGCGCCGTGCCGGGCGGGACCACGAACGGCCGCTCGATCCATTTGAGCCGATCGGCCGGCGTGAGCGTGCCGTCGATCACGATCTCGGCCGGCGTACCGGCGCGCGGCCGCATCGCGTGCAGCACGCGGGAGAACGACTCGTAGAGATCCGTCGCGACGTAGTCGACACCCGCCTCGATGGCGGCGCGCCAGCGCAGCTCCGCGGCCTCGATCGAGCCGAAGTTGTAGCCCGCCGACCAGTCGTTGGCCTCGCGCGTCGCCTCGTCGCTGCCGTTGAGCGTCCACATGCGGACCCACAGACCGGCGTCGTGCGCGCCCTTCACGAGAGCGCCGAGGCGCGCGGCGTCCTCGGACGTCCACTGGCCGGCCTGGCGCTGGCCCCCGGCTTCGACGACGCCCCAGTTCGCGTTCCACCACCGGCGATAGTTCGTCGCGCGCGGGAACGGCGTCGCCGGCAGTGACGTCCAGAACCGTTCCGTGGCGGCCTCGCGGGTCTCGCCGGCGCCCACCGTCGGCGAGACGTGGACGGCGCCGAACAGGCGCAGCCGCGCGCCGACCGGCACCTGGTCGTGGAACGACCGCTCCTGCTCGTCGGCCTCACCGGTCAGCACGAGCACCGGCTTGACGTCGAGCGGCGCGGGACGCGTGCCGTCAGCGGTGCGTACGGCCGTGGTGAGCCAGGACTCGTATCGGCCGAGCAGGTCCCACAGCGCGCGGTGATGCTCGGGCTCGTTGGACTTGAGATCCAGGTTCAGCGTGACCAGCGGCCAGTCGGACGAATCGCCGTCGCGGAGTGCCCGCTCGACGATCGGGCGGATGCGCTCGAAGAAGTACTGGTCGAGCGTCGGCTCGGTGCCGTCGAACGGCGCGCCGTGCGAGATTACCGACCGGCCGGGCCGGCCGTCCTCGCCCGGCTGCCAGACCAGGTCCTGTTCGATCGCGACGGGCACGCCGCCGGCGAGTGCGCGGTCGATCCGGTCCTCGAACCGGCCGTTGTAGGGATACGCGTTGTGCGCGTCGAGCGCCACGCGCGTGCCCGGGGCGATGGCCGTGGCCTGCCGCCCCGAGGCGGCAGGCACGGACAGCGCGACGGCGACGAGCGCGGCGGCGACGACGGCCCGGCGGCACCGGGTGTCGGGCTGACGCATCGCCCTAGAACCCGAACCGGACGGCAATCTGCATGATGCGGGGATCATACGCGTCGCTGATGACGCCGAAGTTCGACGATCCCCACGTGCCGTTCGGGTCCTTGTAGTTGACCCGGTTCAGCAGGTTGAACGCCTCCACCCGGACGTCGGCGAACCGCGCGCGGGCGAACGAGAACCGCTTGACCAGGCTCAGGTCCACGGTGAAGTAGCCGGGCCCCCAGGCGGAATTCCTGGGCGCGTTGCCGGGCGTGTTCACGGCCTGCAGCGCGTAGGCGGCCGCGTCCAGGTAGTGGAGCCGGTCGTTCGACGCGTCGGAATTCGCATTCGGATCGCCCACGAGGTCCGGCCGCAGCGAGCCACCGTTCCGGTTGAGGAAGCTGTACCGCTGGCCGGTGTTGGGATCCGTGCCGCTCGAGGCGAGCGTGACGTTGACGGGCAGGCCCGAACGCACGGTCCAGATGGTGGAGAGCTGCCAGCCGCCGATGATCGCGTCGAGCACGGGCGACATGCCGCCGCCGACCGCGCGGTCACGGCCGATCGGCAGCTGCCACACCTCGGAGAGCGTGAACCGCTGCCGGGGGATCTGGCCGTTCGGTCCGCGCTCCCCGCGCAGGGCCTGGTCCACGTTACTCAGGTCCGGGTTGATCCGCAGCTGCACGCCGTTGGCGCCGGCGCCCCAGGCGCCGATCTCGTCCTCGGCCCGCGCGTAGGTGTAGGACGCCAGCGCGTAGAACCCGCCCGACAGGCGGTGCTCCAGCTTGGCCTGGAGCGCATGGTACGACGACTGCCCCTCGGTGATGTTGTCGTCGATCTGCTGCCAGCCCGGGAACGGCCGGTTGGCCGGGACCGATCCGTCCTGGCCGAACTCGACCGTGTTGACCGGCACGTTCGCAAGCAGGTTCCGCGCGGCGTTGCCGACGTAGGCCAGCTCGACGGTCGTGTCGTTCGACACCAGCAGCTCGGTGGCGATGTTCCACTGCGTGATCCGCGCCGCCTGCTGGTTCCGCTCGCGGGCCTTGACGGACACGGTGGACGGGTCGTAGTTGCTCAGCAGGGTCGCCGGGAACGGATCCGACAGGCCGATGGGCGACGAGTTGCCGGTGCCGACGAGCGACGCCTGGATGAGCGCCGGGGGGTTGAGGGCGATGATGCCCTCGCTGCCCCGCATGTCCTCCATCGAGTAGAAGACGCCGAACCCGCCGCGGACGACCAGGCGCTCGGGATCGGCCTGCCAGGCGAAGCCGAGCCGTGGCGCGAGGTTGTTCCGGTCCGGATCCATCAGATACTTGTCCGCGTCGCTCGCGAACACGAGCTGGCCGGTCGCGAAGTCGAAGTTCACGTTCTTGTTGTCGCCGGCACCGTAGTACGGCGTCGTGTACTCGTAGCGGAGCCCGAGGTTGAGCGTCAGGTCCGGCCGGACTTTCCAGTCGTCCTGGATGAAGCCGGCGTAGGACTGCTGCTCCCACTCGATGATCGGCAGCGTGGTCGCGGTGAGCGACCGCGGCAGGCCGAGCAGCAGGTCCGCGATGTCGTTGCCGGTGACCTGGCCGTTGAAGCTGTAGCCGGGCGTCCGTCGCACGATGTCCACGAGCTCGTTGTGCTTGCGGCGCACCTCGACGCCCGTCCGCACCTGGTGCGCGCCGGTCGTCATCGTCAGCGTGTCGAGGAACTGCCACTGGCGCGGGTTCTGGTACTGCGGCCGGAAGTTGCGCGTGCCGAGGTCGTTGTAGTTGCTGAAGTCGATGAGGGGCAGGCCGCCGGTCGAATTCATGAAGTCCGGCAGGCCGACGAAGCCGAACTCCGAGGCCGTGAGGTCGTTGGCCGTGGCGTGCGCGAAGCGCGAGTGCGTGCGGTTGTAGCCGCCGCGGGCCTCGTTGACCATGCGGGCCCCGACGATCTTCGTCCACGTCACGCCCAGACTCTGGTTGCGGTTGTACTGCTCGCCCTGGTTGCCGACGCCGTCGCCCAGGCCGTCGAAGATTGCGTCGCGGTTGATGGCCTGCTGCAGGAAGCTGTAGCGCACCATCACGCGGTCCGCCACGGTGGGCACCACGTCCGTCCGCAGGTCCAGCTTGTGCGTCCGCTCGTTGCCGGCGCGCTGGACGCCGTAGTTCTCGATTACGCGCCCCCCCGACGACGTGCGGCCGGGCAGGTTCGGCTCGGGAAACAGGTCGAGCAGCCTGGCGCCGAGCGGATCCCATCGGTCGCGCGGAATCGTGTTGCCGGCGAACGCCTGGCCGGTCGACGGGTCGGTGATCGCGCTCGCGAACACGCCGTTGCGCTGGTCGAGCGTCGGCACGGCCGTGAGGAAGGAGTCCGAGAAGTTGCGGCGGAAGCCCTCGTACGACGCGAAGTAGAACGCCTTGTTGCGCGCGATCGGCCCGCCGAGCGTGCCGCCCGTCTGGTGCCACTCGAGGTCGTCCTTCGGCGCGCCGATGAGCGCCGCGCGCCACGACCGGGCGGCCAGCGCCTTGTCGCGGTTGTAGTAGAACGCCGACCCGTGCGTGACGTTCGTGCCCGACTTGAGCGACACGTTCACCACCGCGCCGGCCGACCGGCCGAACTCGGCGGAGAAGCTGTTCGTCTGGACCTTGAACTCGCTGATCGCGTCCGGCGACGGCTGCACCACCTGCGCCGAGAGCGACTGGGCGTTCTGCGTGCCCTGGTTGTTGTCGAAGCCGTCGAGCACGAAGTTGTTCTGCGTCTGGTAGTTGCCGTTCGCCACGAACCACCCGGGCCCGCGCGTCTCGACCGTCATCGTGCTGTTCGACGTGCCGGGCACCAGCAGCGCCAGTTCCGTGTAGCGGCGCGCCGCCAGCGGCAGCTCGACCGCGACGTCGCCCTTGATCACCTGTCCGATCGACCCTTCCTCGGTCTGGATGGCCGCGCTCCTCGCGACGACCTCCACCGTCTCGGCCGCCTGCGCGACGGCGAGGGTCACGGGCAGGAACCGCCGCTCGTTGACGTCGATCCGGACGTTGCTGACGTCGACCGCGCGGAAGCCCGACAACGTGACGTGCACCGTGTAGGTGCCGCGGGCAAGCGCCACGAACTGGGCGTAGCCGGTGGCGTCGCTGACCGCCGTCCGCCGGTCGTTGGTGGCGGCGTTGACGACCTCGACCGTGGCCCCTGGCACGACGGCGTCGCTGGGATCGGTGACCAGCACGCGCAGCGCGCCGGCGTCGGTCTGGGCGGACGCCGGCCTGGCGTTGGCGACGAGACCGAGGAGACAGGCAATGACAATCAGCGCGCCGCGGACACGCGGCGGCCGGCAGGCATGGGCAATCGATGACATGGACACATCCTCACTGGACCGACCGGAGCCCGGGAGCCGAGCGGCTCCGGCGCGAATCCAGTGTCGGGTGAGGCTGCGACGACGGCCCGTCAGCCGTGCAAACTCGCCGTGAAGGGGTCAGGTCTTGGATCGCAGCCTCGCGGCGTGTGCGATCACAGAATCGTCATGACAGTTCTGTGATCGCGCACGCCGCGGGCTGTCCTGACCCCTACCCGATCGTGTACCAGGTAGTCGGCGCGGCGCCGGTCGTCGTCGGTCGGCGCGATCGTGTCGAGGTTCGCGACCGGCATCATCGTGACGACGACGACGCGCTGCGCCGGCAGGCGCCGGCGCACGCGCTCGGCCGTGCCGAGGTGGAAGTCGCTGTGGAACGCGCCGTTGACGTGGACGACCGCCGGCCGCTTCGCGCCCGCGGCCGCCGCCGTGTACGCGCCAGCGATCGACTCGGCCATCGTCTCGTCCTTGACGCACTGCGCCTGATAGAAGCGCTCGACCATCTGGCGCTGCGCCGCCACCGTCTGCCCCTCGGCCGGATGGCCGCCCATCGCCTGGCCGAAGCGGTCGAAGTACTCCCCGTCGAGCGGACACTGCAGGTCGCGCGCGAACCAGCCGCGCTCGGCGTCCGGCTTGCCGGCCAGCACCCCCAGCCCCTCCTTCGAGATCTCGTTGGCGATCGGGCGCGGCACGTTCGCGGCGACGACGGACCACTGGTGCGCCATGGCGAAATCCACGAGCGGCTTGTAGTCCGTGTCGTAGCGCGGCCACGGACGCGCGCCCGCCAGAAACTCCTGCTCGGGCGTGTGCCCCATCAGGAAGTGCTCGAGCGGCTCCTGCACGTCGCGCTCGAACATCTCCAGCGACAGCACGAGATCTCCCCGTCGCCGCTGCAGGCCCTGCAGCACGGCCAGTTCCAGCCGGTGGGTGTTGGGGTCGTCGTGCTGCTCGCCGAGGAAGATCACGTCGGCCGACGCCAGGTCCGCCAGCATCGCCTCGAAGTCGGTCATCGTCCCGGTGCCGGTCGCCAGGACGCGTTCTGGCACGTACGCCGACTGCGCCGCCAGCACCACGGACGCGGCGCAGGCCATCAGGGTTCCCGCCAGTAGTCTCGACACACAGCCTCCCCGGACCCGGCCGCACCACGGTCCCGCCTCGCGGGCCCGCCTCACCGGCCGGTCCCCGTCATTCGTTCTCGAACTTCCGATGCAGCTGCACCGGCTCGGCGCGCCCCCGAATGCGGATGTTGACCGCCTCGACGAACACCGAGAACCCCATCGCGAAGTAGATGTAGCCCTTCGGGATGTGCGTGCCGAAGCCCTCGGCGATCAACGACACGCCAATCAGCAGCAGGAACGACAGCGCGAGAATCTTCAGCGTCGGATGCTGCTCGACGAAGGCGCTGATCGGCTCGGCCGCCACCATCATCACCAGGACGGCGGCGACGATGGCGGCCGCCATCACGCGGAGGTCGTCGACCATGCCGACCGCGGTGATGACGGAGTCGAGCGAGAAGACCACGTCGAGCAGCATGACCTGCGCGATCACGCTCGCGAACGACGCGACGGCCTTCGCGCCGCCGTGCGACTCGCTCCCCTCGAGCTTGTCGTGGATCTCCCAGGTCGCCTTGCCGAGCAGGAACAGGCCGCCGCCGACCAGGATCAGGTCGCGCCCGGAGATCTCGCGACCGAACACCGCGAAGAGCGGCGCGGTGAGGCCGATGACCCAGGCGATCGAGAACAGCAGCGCCAGGCGCATCACCATCGCGGCCAGCAGCCCCACCCGGCGCGCGCGCTTCTGCTCGCCCTTCGGGAGCTTCCCCGACAGGATCGAGATGAAGATGATGTTGTCGACGCCGAGGACGATCTCGAGGAACGTCAGCGTGACGAGCGCGATCAGCAGTTCCGTCATCGGCGGCGCGACGCGCTACTTCACCAGCTCCATCGTCGTCGTCGTGCGCGTGGACGCGTCCATCGACAGGGTCGATCCGTCCGGCGCGGTCATCGACATCGTCATCGGCAGCGTCATGTGGCCGACCATCTTCACCACGCGGCCGAGCCGGTGATCGAACCAGGTCTCGGTGTCGCCGTTCCCGGCGCCCACGGTCACCGTCATCGGCAGGCCCCCCAGCCCGGCGCCACCGCCGCCCTCACCCGGCTTCACGGCGATGATCGACGTGATGTGCGCGACGTCGCGACCGTCGAGTGGCACGAGGCCCGTGAACGTGTGCGTGCCGGTGAACGCGAGCGGAGCGAGCGGGTTCGGCACGGTCATCTGGTTCTGCCAGGTCTCGCCCTGGCGCACCGCCTTGCCGGGGAACGACTGGAACGACTGCGAGAACATCCCCTTCATCGCGTCGTCACTCATCAGGGTGTCGAGCCCCGAGCCGGGCATCGCGCCCTGCGGCATCGCGCCCTGCATGGCCTGCGACAGCGCCGACAGCCCCTCGACCTTCTCGACGCCACCGGTCGGCGTCAGCGTCACGGTCATCGACTTGCCGACCATCGCGTCGAACATCTTGCCGGCCTCGGCGATCACCGGATCGGACGCCTTCGTCGCCGCACTCGTGTCGTAGGCCATCGAGCCGGCGGGGCTGTTGACCACCATCCGGATCGACTCGAACGTCGCCTCGACGCGGGCGCTGGCGTCGGTGACGTCGCGGGCCGTCATCGTGTAGACCTGCCCCATGGTCGTGCCCATCTGCATGTCGCCCATGGGCGTGCCGGTCATGGTGACCGCCGTCTCCTGCGTGAGCCGGTACCGCAGCGTCTCGTCCTTGTTCCAGTGGTAGCGCAGCGTGACGTCCTGCGCGAGCAGCACGGCACCGGCGATCACGACGGCCGCTACCGCGGCCACACCCCTCACGGACCGATGACCAGCAGCCATCGAAGACCTCCTCCCGGCAGCTTTCCGGGTGCACCGATTATGACAGGACACCTACCGGCGGGCGAACCGGACCTGCAGCTCGGCCCAGCCGGTCATCTCGAAGTAGTCCAGGCGGATACGGTGCCGGCCACCGGTCACGGGCACGCGGTCCACGACCGACTCGTGCACGTCCCAGCGGTCCAGGACCAGGCGGTCGTCCACCCAGACGCGGACGCCGTCGTCCGAGATGACCTGGAGATCGTAGTCACCGGCGGGCAGGTCCACCCGGCCCTCGGCCCGGAGCGCCACGCGATCCCGCGGCAGGTCTGGCAGGAACACGCCACCCGAGATCCACCCGAGTCGCGGCAGCCGTTCGGTCTTCACCGGCGCGGTCTCGAGCCTGGCGGCGAACGCGGCGGGCGTCGTGACCGGATCCGACGCCTCGTCGAACGTCCACGCGCGCACCGCCCAGTCGATCGCGGGCTCGAAGAGGGTGTAGCCGAAGGACACGGGTGTCCCGGCGGCGTACTCGACGCCGCGAGACGTCACGACCGCACCGCCGGTGTACTCGAGCCTCACATCGACGTCGGTGTTGCTCCCGGTCGGCGTCACGGTCACGTCGCCCGGCACCACCCCCGAATCGGCATCCAGACGGGCGCCGCGCACCGACGCCACCTTCCAGGCGCCCTCCGGCCCGAGCACGCGCAGCTTCAACGGCCGGTCCGTCGGCTTTCCCGCCGGCCAGAGCTTCGGCGACCGGTAGTCGTACGGCCCCCACTCGTCCACGAGGATGGTGGCCCGTCCACGTCGGGCGCCGTCGGGGAGCATCGCGTCACGGGCGCCGGGCATCGGCGCCACGGCGCTGAAGTCCGCCGCCTCCCGATCCCGGCGCGGTTCCCAGAGCAGGCGGCTGACGTCGACGCCCGCGCGGAGAGGCACCTTGACGTCGTCGAACCGGTTGTCGTCCACTTCGACGCCGCTGGTTCGCATCACGTCGAGCACCGTTTCGTGGCCGACGAAGCGGTTGTCGGCGATCAGGTAATCCCGGCTCCGGGTGTCGCGCGCCTTCGCGTATCCCCAGCTCGGGTCCTGCGTGGCGTTGGCCCAGAGGCGGATCGCGGTCTTGTCCCCGTCGAACGTGTTCTCGATGATGCGGATGTCCTGGCCGTGCTCGATGGCGAGGCCCTCGTCATTGCGAACGAACCGGTTGCGCGCGAACGTGCTGTCGAAGCTGTACCCGCCCCACACGCCGTGCCAGCAGTCCTCGATGCGGTTGGCGATGAAGCGGTTGCGGCTGAACGTCGCCTCGATTCCGTTGGCGACGGCGTGGCTGACGTCGTTGCCGTAGAACAGGTTGTCGTTCGCGCCGCCCTGTCCCGTGTCCATCGTGGACTGCCCCGCCCAGAGGAACACGCCGTCGCCGCCGTGGGTGAACGAGTTGTAGGCGATGGTGTTCCGGCTCGACTGCTCGTAGAGCAGGATCGCCGTCGAATCCTGGCCGCGGTAGTAGAACCCGTGCGAGTAGCCGCGGACGTCCCAGTCCACCTGGTTGTGCTGGATGACGCTGTCGCTCGTGCGGTACAGGCCGATGCCGACGCCGGAGTTCCAGGAGAACGTGTTATTCCAGACGCGGAGCCCCGACGACCGCGTGATCATCAGGCCGTTCTGGCCCTGGACGACCCGGACGTGGTCCACCTCGCAGCTCCGGCAGTCGCTCAGGTAGATCGCGGCGCCGTAGCGGAGCCACTCGTCCTGTTCGTTGTCGTGGTACGACATCCAGTCCACGAGGCTCTCGCGCTCGATGCCGCTCCAGAGGCGGGCCTTCCAGTTGTAGCTGAGGTCGGTGCCGGTCAGGTGCAGGCGCGGCGTCCGCCGCGCGATCAGGCCGACCTTGAATCCCCGTACCGCACCGCCGCGGATCGTGACGTCCGCCACATCGTCGATCGCGATGCCGGTGCCGGTGTAGCCGTCGGGATCGGCCAGCGGATCGCCGCCCTCGATCACGACGTCCGTGAGATCGAGCGTCACGCCAGGCGCCGCGATCCGGATGGCCGGGCCATCCGCCGGCGCCGCCAGCCGGTAGCGGCCCGGAGCGAGGCGCGTGGACTGCGTGATGACCATGCCGGCGGTGGGCATGACCGTCTGCGCCTGCGCGGGGGGCTGAGCCTGGCGCGCGTCGAGGGCGGGAGGCCGTGAAGCCGACGTGATCCCGATCGCCGCGGCGATCAGCGGGGCGCTGGCGGACAGCAACCGTCGGCTTCCGGCACGGGCATGCGGGCATGCTAGCACCGGCGCCGGGCCTCCCCGCCCCTGGCGTTCCAATGGGCGGCGACGGCTACCGGAGACCTCGGGCCACGTCTGGCGCTCGTCCTGTTGCATGAAGACGATGAAGGAATTGAAGGACATGAAGCTGGCGGCGGGTCCGGCACCGCGACCGCGACGGCACGTGGAAGACGACAGGAGCGGGATCGAGAGTCCGACGGTCGAACCTGGCTTGCGGACTCTCGATCCCGCTCCTGTCGTCTTCCACGCGGCCGGCCATTCCGGCCGGCCGGGCGAGCAAGCTCGCCTGCCGTCGCGGTCGCCTGCCCGGACGAACCCGTCAGCGCGCGAAGTGTCCGCCCGGACTTCCCTTCAATTCCTTCATGACTTCATCCCTTCATGTCAAAAGGACAAGCCCTGGGGACGACACCGTGACACCGTGACACCGCGACCCCTCACGCCCTCCATCCCCTTCACGCCCTTCACACCCCGAAGACCTCGGGCTCCCACTCCAGCCCGAGCGCGCTCGGCGGTGCCATGTAGCCCGCGAGCGCGGAGGCGGCGACGACGGACGGGCTGGCGAGGTAGCCTTCGCCGCCGAGGCCCATGCGGTTCTGCCAGTTGCGGTTGAACGACGTAATCGCGCGTTGCCCCGCGGTGAGTGAGTCCTCGCCCTGCCCGAAGCACGGGCCGCACCACGACTGGCGGATCACCGCCCCGGCCTCCCGGAACACGTGTGCGATCGACTCGCCGCCCAGGCGCGGGTCCGGCGCCTCGATCTGGCGGCCCACGCCGCCCGACCCCGGGAACACCTTGAACTCGGTCACCGCCTTCGTCAGCCCCTGGCCGCGCGCGGCGCGGATCACCAGCGCGGCCTGCAGCAGGTCGTCGTAGCTGCCGTTCGTGCAGGACCCGATGAGCGCCTTGTCGAAGGTGATCTTCTCGCGGGCGACCTCGTCGGCCGGAAACGCGTTGCCCGGACTGAACGGCTTCGCGATCATCGGGCCGACGCTCCCGAGGTCGAACGTCTCGTCGATCGCGTACACCGCGTCCGCGCCGGGCGCGATCAGCGGGTAGGGCAGGTCCGCGAACCCCTTCTCGCGGTACCACGCCAGCGTCGTCTCGTCGGGCGCGAAGATGCCGTTCTGCGACTCGGCCTCCGCCATCATGTTGCAGATCGTGTTGCGCGAGACCATCGGCAGCGCGCGGTCGGGATCCACGAACTCCACCGACATGCCCTGCGACTGCTTCGCGCCCCACCGCCGCAACAGCTCGAGGACGATGTCCTTGCCGCCGACCCACGGGGTCAGCCGGCCGGTGAAGACGACGCGCCGCGCGCGCGCGAGCGTGAAGTAGATGTAGCCCGTCGACCACCCGAACCCGAGCGTGGTCGAGCCCACCCCGATGCCGACCGCGCCGTAGGCGCCGTACGCGCGGCTGTGCGAGTCGGCGCCGGGGATGAAGTGCCCGGGATAGACCAGTCCCTGCTCCGGGAAGTAGAAGTGGAAGATGCCGTCGCCCGGCGTCGCGTAGTAGGGACGCTCCAGGCCGTGCATCGCCGCGAACGCCCGGCCGATCGACGTCTGCTTGTCGTCGGTCTCCTTGCCGGTGAACACGAAGTGATCGTTGGCGACCGCCGCCTGGCGCGGGTCGATCGTCCGGCCGCCCGTGATCTGGTTGAACGTGTGGATCGCGAAGGGCGCCGTGCCGTCGGAGGCCGGGAGCAGGTCCGCGTAGACGCGCAGCGTCGCGCCCGGCTTCAGGTCCTCGCGGCGCAGCGACTTGTCCACCCGGTGGGCCCAGACGATCTGCTCGGTCGTCGTCATCGTGCGCGCCACGTCGGCGCCGGCGAACTCGACGACCGGCACGGTCGCCACCGAGGCCTTGAACTCGCGTCGCCCGACCGCGAAGATGCCGCCGCTCCGGCGGATCTCCTCCTCCTTGGGCGCGAGCGGCACCGGCGTGTAGCGCGTGCCCTGCGTCACGTTGGCCAGCGCCCGCGACACCGGGTCGAACGTGAACTCGTCGTCGTCGCGGGCGTCGGCCACGGCCTCGGGGCACTGCACCACGTGGAGGCCGAGGTTGAAGGCGTTGCGGCGGAAGATGTCGCCCATGTTCTCGCCGCAGACGATGACCATCTCGAGCCCGGCCTCCTCGGCGACGCCCTTCAGGCCGGCGGGGCTCATCTCGCGCGACGACCCGATGGCGAACCGGTCGCCGGCGATGACGAAGGTCTGGCCGGCGTGCACGCGCCGGCGGAAGTCCGGCATCAGGTAGCGGAACGACCCGGCCTTCCAGCGCTCGTCGAGCGTCTCCAGGCTCTCCGACACGCAGTCGGCGGCCGGGGTGATCTGGTCCGTGTCGATCGCGTCGAGCTTCTTCGTGCCCGGCGGCGCCTTGGGGTCCCAGAAGATCAGCGCGCGGCCGCGGATGAGCGCGGACGAGAGCGCCGACGCCTGGTCGCCGGACCGGGCGGGTTCGGGAATCTGGTCGAGGGTGAGGCCAGGTTTCAGACGGGCGGGCACGATTCGATGCATCGCGGACAAGTGTACAGGTACCGGCGGCGACGGCGCGCGCCCGGCGTACCCCGCGCACCGGCGCACCGGCAGCGCCGGGTAGCGCGGGAACCGGGGGTCGGTGCGGGAGAGGCCGCACCGCACGAAGCGGCTGCCGCGATCGGTCTCGATGACCTCGGCGTGCCGGCAGGTGGCGCAGAGCCCGGCGCCCGGATCCGGTTGCGGCGATGCGGGACGATCGTCCATCATGAGCGCATGTTCACGTCGGAAGCGACGACCCGCGGCGTCCGCGTCTCGGTCGTCTCGGAATACTCGGCGGAACGATCACGCCCGCTCCAGCAGCACTGGTTCTTCGTGTACACCATCACGATCGAGAACCGCTCGCACGACACCGTGCAGCTCATGTCCCGGCACTGGGTGATCCGGGACGGCACCGGGCACGTGGAAGAGGTCCGCGGCCCGGGCGTCGTCGGCCAGCAGCCGGTGCTCGCGCCCGGCGAGACCTTCACGTACTCGTCGGGCTGCCCCCTCACGACGCCGTTCGGCACGATGGAGGGGACCTACCAGATGGTCACCACCACGGGCGATGCGTTCGACGCGACCATCGCGCCGTTCACGCTCAGCGAACCGTACACCGTCCACTGACCCGGCGGGGAGCCGACCCGGCACCTCGCCCCGCCACTGGTCAGTCCCACCGGCAGTCCCGGGCCAGCGCCGCCTCGAGCTGCTGGAGGTAGTCGCGCCGCGGAATCTCGATCGCCCCGAACGTCGCGAGGTGCGGCGTGACCCACTGGATGTCGAGGAGCCGGAACCCGCGGCGGCGCAGCCGATCGACGAGCGCGGCGAGCGCGACCTTCGACGCGTCGGTCACGGTGTGGAACATCGACTCGCCGAAGAACGCGCCGCCCAGGTGGACCCCGTAGAGCCCGCCGGCGAGCGCGCCCTCGCGCCAGACCTCGACGGAATGCGCGAGGCCGAGGCGATGGAGCGCGGCGTAGCTCTCGACGATCTCGTGGTTGATCCAGGTGCCTTCCTCGTCCGGCCGGTCGGCGCAGGCCCGCATGACGCCGACGAAGTCGCGGTCGGTCGTCACCGTGAACGCCCCCTGGCGGATGACGCGGGCGAGCCGGCGCGAGACGTGGAAGGCGTCGAGCGGGAGGATGCCGCGCGGGTCGGGCGAGAACCAGCCAATCTCCCCGTCCTCGACCGCCATCGGGAAGAGGCCCTCGCGATACGCGCGCACGAGCAGGGCCGGGTCGAGCATGCCAGCAGGATGGCACAGTTCGGAATCCCGCTTCGGCGATTCGGTGCCCCGGCTATCGGGGCGCGAGGCCCCTGTAGTACTCTTCACCCGGCGCGTCCGGCGCCCGTATGCCCCGTCTCCCCGATGCCTGGCTGCCTGCCTCCGTGCAGGCGCTCCGCCACTACGACCGCACGCTCTTCCGCGAGGACCTGATCGCCGGCGTCACCGTGGGTCTGGTGGCCCTGCCGCTCGCGATGGCGTTCGCGATCGCGTCGGGCCTCACGCCGCAGGCGGGCATCTACTGCGCGGTCGTGACCGGGTTCCTGATCTCGGCCCTCGGCGGGTCGATGGTGCAGATCGGCGGCCCGACGGGCGCCTTCGTGGTGGTCGTGTCCGACATCATCGCGCGCCACGGCGTGTCGGGCCTGTTCATGTGCACGATGATGGCGGGCGTGCTGCTCATCGTGCTCGGCCTCACGGGCACGGGCAGCGCGGTGAAGTTCATCCCGCGGCCGGTCATCATCGGCTTCACCAACGGCATCGCGATCCTGATCGCCAGCACCCAGATTCGCGACTTCCTCGGCCTCCAGGTGGCCGAGAACACCGGCGAGTTCGTGCCGCGCATGCGGGCGATCGCGGCGCACTGGGACACGTTCTCGACGCCCGCGGCCGGGCTCGCCGCGGCGACGGTCCTCGTGATCCTGGTGACCAACCGGCTGCAGCAGCGGGTGCCGGGCACCGTGGTCGCGCTGGTCGGCGGCACCGGCGTGGCGATGGCCGCGGGCCTGCCCGTGGACACGGTCGCGTCGCGGTTCGGCGGCGTGCCCTCCGGCCTGCCGCCGCTGCACGTCCCGGCGTTCGAGCCGGCCCTGATGCTGACCCTGCTGGCGCCGGCCGTGACCGTCGCGATGCTCGGCGCCATCGAGTCGCTGCTCTCCGCGGTGGTCGGCGACCGGATGACCGGCGGGCGGCACAACCCGAACGTCGAGCTCGTCGCGCAGGGCGTGGCCAACGTCGTCTCACCGCTGTTCGGGGGACTGCCGGCGACCGGCGCCATCGCCCGGACGGCGACCAACATCCGGTCCGGGGGCCGCACGCCGGTCTCCGGGATGGTGCACGCGCTGACGCTCGCCGTGGTCCTGCTGGCCGGCGCGAACCTGGCCGGACGCGTGCCGATGCCGGTGCTCGCCGGCATCCTCATGATCGTCGCGTGGCGGATGGGCGAGTGGCACGAGGTGCCGGCGCTCCTCCGGCAGACCCGCACCGACGCGGCCGTCTGGCTCGCGACCTTCCTGCTGACGGTCTTCGCCGACCTCACGGTGGCCGTCGAGGTGGGCATGGTGATGGCCGCCCTCCTCTACATCCGCCGGGTGTCGGCGACGACGACCGTGTCGCGCGTCACGGCCGAGTACGTGCAGAGCGGCCAGGCCCACGTCCTGCAGGACAAGACGATTCCGGACGACGTGACGATCTTCCGGATCCACGGGCCGTTCCTCTTCGGCGCGACCGACAAGGTGCACGATGCGCTCACCGACCTCGACACCCTGCCGCCGTTCGTCATCGTCCGGTTGCGCAACATGACGGCGATCGACGCGACCGGTCTGCAGGCGCTCGAGGACGCCGCCGACCGGGTGCGCGCGTCGGGCCGGCACATCCTCTTCTGCGGCGCGCAGAGCCAGCCCCGCGCGGTGATGGAACAGGCCGGCTTCGTGGACCACGTGGGCCGCGAGAACGTCTGCCCGCACATCGATGCGGCGCTCGAGCGGGTCGCGCGGATCAGAAACTCGCTATGATCGTCGGATGCCGAAACTGACCGTGGAGAACTTCGGGACGTTCGACGTCCCGCTGAACAAGCGCCTCGTGCTGGCCCTCGAGCAGGACGCCGGCGTCGATCAGCTGCACGCCTGCGGCGGCCGCGCCCGCTGCACCACCTGCCGCGTCGAGTTCATCGAGGGCGAACCCGCCACCATGACCCCGGCCGAACAGGAACGGCTCGCGGCGAAAGGCCTCACCGGCGTCCGCCTGTCGTGCCAGATCCTCTGCGATCACGACATGACCGTGCGCGCCATCAGCCGCCTGGAAGGCAGCGGGCGCCCGGACCCGGGACCGACGCCAAAGGAATACCTGGAACCCTGAGGAGGGTCCTGAGGGTCCCAGGGTCCGAAGGGTCCCAGGGTCCGGAGGATCCTAGAGCAGCAGGCCGGCCACCAGCCCCGCCGTGCCCAGGATCAACCCGAAGGTCCAGCCGATCCGGGCCGCGCGACGTTCGCGGGCGCGGGCCTGGCGGGCGCGCTCGGGGTCCTCGACCCGTTCCAGCGCGTGACGCTCACGGACGATGGCGGGCAGCCAGGCGGCGTGCAGGATCGCCAGTCCCGCGATGAAAACCGCGAAGGTCACGACCGGCGACCACCGGGACCCGGTGAGGATCCAGCCCGCCGGGAACGCCACCGCCGTCGCGAAGACGAGCACCAGGCTGACCATCTCGAACCGGCGCAGCGCGACGAGTTCCGTCGCGGACCGCGCCTGGCGCTTCAGCTGGCGCGTCCCGAAGAGCACCCCGGCCGCGCCGCCGGCGAACGGCACGAGCACCGCGGCCGCGATCGCGCCGATCGCGCCGATCATCGACGACTTCGCGCTCGCGACCAGCGACGAGGTGGTGGCCGCCGACGCCGCGGCCGGCGCGCCGACCGACAGGGCGGTCATCACCGCGCCCGTGAAGACGGCGCCCGGGGCCGTGACCCGCGCGGCCGTGCCGAAGCGCTCGAGGAGCGTGTCGCGCAGGGCCGCCCGTGCCCGCGACAGCCGCTTGCGCACCGCCGCCTCGCCGAGGCCGAGCAGCTCCGCGACCTGCGCGGTGGACTGCCCCTCGCGGTAGTACAAGGTCACCACCTCGCGCGTCTCGTCCGGCAGCTCGTCGAGCACCGCGGCCAGCACGCGCTGGTCCTCCCGCGCCGCGAGCGCCTCGTCGGCCGAGGGCCGCGCA
Organism: Vicinamibacterales bacterium; assembly: GCA_041394725.1. Lineage (GTDB taxonomy): Bacteria > Acidobacteriota > Vicinamibacteria > Vicinamibacterales > SCN-69-37 > JAWKHR01. The sequence goes on from JAWKHR010000017.1 coordinate 129,361, forward strand.
TCGACGGCGGCCAGCAGCAGGTCCTCGGTGTCGGCCGGCGTCACGCGGCGACGCCGGCGCCGTTCGGTCCGCAGCACGTGATACGCGCGATGCCGCGCGAGCTGGCGCAGCCACGGCAGGAAGCTGCGCGGGTCGCGCAGCTGCCGCAGGTCGCGCCACGCCGCCAGGAAGACGTCCTGCGCGACGTCCCGGCTGAGGTCGGCGTCGCGGACGATGGCCAGGACGATCGACGACACGACCACACGGGTGGCGTCCACCAGCCGCGCGAACGCATCGCGGTCGCCGCGCGCGGCGGCCGGGAGGTCACGCTCGATGAGCAGGGCGAGCGGCACGTCCATCGTCAGCGCCCCCTGTCCACCGGGCCAGCCGTCCGGGCCAGGAACGCCGAGAGCGTCTCGTGGAGGAACACCGGGTCGTCGAGCATGATGAAGTGCCGCGCGCGCTCGGCGAACACCACCGTCGCGTCCGGGATGCGCGCGACCTGGGCCTCGTAGCCGGCGCGCACGGCCGGCCGCATCGCCTCGGGCACCGCGCCCAGGGCGCCGATGAGCAGCACCGGCGCACGGATCGCCGACACGCGGGGGCGCAAGTCGGTGGTCAGCATCTCGGCCACCGCCACGCCGACCGCGCCCGGGTCGGCCCGCGCGGCCCAGCCGACCGCGTGCTCCACGTTCACCGGGTCCGTAATCATCGATCCCAGCGCCAGTCGATTCTGCGCCAGGAACTGCTCCCGGGTCAGGCTCGCATAGAGTGCCTTGATCGACGCCGCCTGTGCCACCTGCCCGTCGGCCGTCGCGGCCGGATCCGCGAGCGCGGGCAGGAACGGCACGCCGTCCACCGCCACCACGCCGCCGAACAGGTCCGGGGCCTCCGCGGCCGCCGCGAAGGCGGCGAAGCCGCCGAGGCTGTGCCCGACGATCACCGGCTGTCGCAGGTCGCGAGCCTTCACGTAGTCGATGACGCCCCGCGCCACCCGCGGCAGGAACGGCTCCCCCACCGGTTCCGGCCCGCCGAAGCCGGCCAGCGTGAGCACGTGCACTTCGTGCCGGTCCCGGAGCGCGACGACGGTCGCGTCCCAGACCACCCCGGTGGTGGACAGGCCGGGGATGAGGATCACCGGGCGTCCGGCGCCGGAGACGGCGACGTCGAAGACGTCCGACGGCCGGTCGAACCGGCCGGAAATCGCGGTCGAGACCGCGACGGCGACGACGACGGTCCAGAGGGGAATCAGGCGTGTGAGGTGGGGCATGTCGGCTCCTTCTGATCACCAGGGAGCCGCCCGGGCCGGAGTGTGACCGAGGTCAGTACCGCCGGCGGATTTCCGGAATCAGGTACTCGCGGAACGCCGCCTCGAAGTCGTACCGCGGCGCGAACCCCCAGTCCTGCCGCGCGGCCGAGTCGTCCACCTCCGCCGGCCAGGTGTCCACGATGCCCTGCCGCTTCTGGTCCACGGCGAAGGTGATGTCCGCCTCGGGGAACGCCCGCAGCACCTCGTCCCGGATGGCCTCGGCCGTCGGCGAGAACGCGCCGAGGTTGTAGGACGAACGCGTAATCCGATCGCGCGGCGCGGCGGCCAGCGCCAGCAACGCCTCGACGCCGTCGGGCATCGCCATGAACGGGATCTGCGTGTCCGGCCGCACGAAGCAGGCGTACGCCTCGCCACGGGCGGCGGCGTGGATCATCTCCGGCGCGTAGTCGGACGTGCCCCCCGACGGGACGGTCACCGCGGAGATGAGTCCCGGGAACCGCACCGAGCGGAAGTCCACCCGGCCGGCATGCGACTCGGCCGCGAGCTGCTTGTAGTGCCGGCCGTAGTACCGGCCGAGCAGCTCGCAGTACAACTTGTTGCACCCGTACATCGTCGTCGGCTCGGCCCACTGGTCCTCGCGCACCCGGCCGGCCCGGCGCTTGTCGTCGAGGGTCGGCAGCCCGTAGGCGGCGATCGACGACGGGTAGAGGAACCGGACCGGGCGTCCGTGCGACTCCGCCTCGTGCTGCGCGAACTCGAGCAGCGTCAGCGTGCCGTCCACGTTGACCTCGTGCGCGGTCACCGGCGAGAACTCCGACCGGGTCGAGAGCAGCGCCGCCATGTGGAAGATCAGGTCCACCTCGAACTCGGCGAGCAGCCGCTCGAGCAGGGGCCGGTCCAGAATCGAGCCGGTGACCTCGCGGTCCACCTTCCGGCCGAGCTCGGGCGCGAGCGGCGCCAGATCCACGGTGACGATGCCGCGACTGGGGTCCTGGGACAGGCGTTCGATCAGGCCATGGCCGATCTCGCCGGACGCCCCGGTGATGAGGACGACGGGTTTGCGCATCAGAGGCAGTTGAGTTGAGGGAGACCGACGGGCACGAGCAGCGACAGGACGATCGAGCCGACCGACAGCGCGAGCAGAACGACCGCGATCACCAGGTGATCGATCCGCTCCGGCTTGAGCGGGTCGAGCCAGCGGGACACCAGCCAGCCGCCCGCGAAGCCGCCGGCGTGCGCGTAGTTGTCCACGCCGGACATGATGAACCCGAAGATGAACACGATCACCGCGAGCTGTTTGGCCTGCGCGCCGATGTGGCTGGAGCCGCCGCGCCGGCCGTAGTAGACCAGCGCGCCGAGCAGGCCGAAGATCGCGGCCGACGCGCCCAGGGTAATCGGCGCGCCCGCCAGCGGTCCCGGGAGGAACGGCAGGTAGTAGCCGACGGTCGAGGTCACCAGGAACCCGGTGATTCCGGCCACCACGTAGATGATGATCATGCGGCCCGCGCCGTAGAGTTCCGCGACGTCCGGCGCGAGATACCGGATCCAGTACATGTTGAAGAAGATGTGCAGGATGCCGCCGTGCAGCCAGGACGCGCTCAGCAGCGTCCACCAGCGGTCGAGGCCGTAGACGGGAATCCAGCCGCTGGCGCCGAACCGGAGCGAGCTGCAGTTCGACGGCGAGAGCAGCCCGCCGATCTGGTTGCCCGACGCGGCCAGCGTCAGCACGTAGCAGACGACGCAGAGCCCGGTTACGAAGGGAATGAATCCCATGTCGCGG
>JAWKHR010000018.1:0-121544 GCA_041394725.1 Vicinamibacterales bacterium
CGAGCGCGACACCGATCACGGCGCCGGCGAGGCTCGACAGGAACAGCGTCACCCAGACCTGCTGCCACCCGAGGAAGGCGCCGATCATCGCGAGCATCTTCACGTCGCCGAGCCCCATGCCCTCGACGCCGGTGACGCGGAACCAGATCCAGCGGATCAGCCACAGGATGGCCGCGCCGAGCGCCGCGCCGATGAGCGCGTCGACGATGCCCGGCGCCGCGACCAGGCTGAACGCCAGACCGACCGCAATCCCGGGCAGCGTGAGGACGTTCGGCAGCCGCTGGGTGTCGAGGTCCGTGCCGAACAGGACGATGAGGATCGCGGTGAAGACGAGGCGCGCCGCCAGCAGCACCAGGTCGTCGCCAACGACGATCGCCTGCCACAGGAACAGCACGGCCGTCAGCGCCTCGACGATTGGATACCGCGCGCTGATGGGCGCGCGGCACGCGCGGCAACGGCCGCCGAGGCGAACCCAGCCGAGCACCGGAATGTTGTCGTGCCACTTGATCGGCGTGCGGCACTTCGGGCAGTACGACGGCGGCGAGACGATCGACTGGCCGATCGGCAGGCGGGCGATGCAGACGTTGAGGAAACTGCCGATCGCCAGGCCGCAGACGCCCAGCAGGATCAGGCCCTGCGTCGTCACCGACGACGCTGCACCACGGGCAGCGGTCGGAGGGTCGAAAGCGGCGAGACGTCGACGGTGTGGGTCTTCGGGTCGAGGACGAAGGGCGCCCCCGTCGCGTCGACGGGCGCGGCGCCGCCGGGAAACACGTCGTTCCAGCCGCCGGGATACCGCCCGCCGTGCTTCGAGGCATACGCCTCCACGATCTCCTGGAGCTGGTCGATCGCGTTGAGCGCCTTGAGCTGCGCGAGGCCGCGGAGCGCCGCGTTGCGGATGTATTCCTCGGAGGCATCCCGCGCGAGGTTCTCGAGCAGCACCCGAGCGCCCTCGCGGTCCCCGCCCTGCGCCATCGTCAGCGCGGCGAGCGGCTGAATCCAGGGCGGCGCATTCGGCATCGCCGCCGCCCGCGTGAACCACTCGCCCGCCTGCGCATAGTCGTGCGTGTACCAGTAGTGCACGAAGCCGATGTCGTGCGCGTACTGCCAGCGCGTGGGATTCTGCGCGAGGCCCTTTCGCAGCAGCTGAATCGCCAGATCCGTCCGGCCGGGCCCGTCGGGCGCGGGGGCGGCCAGGAAGATCGCACCGAACCGGTAGGCGATGTTGAAGTGCGGGTCGAGCGTGGTGGTCAGGTCCAGCAGCGGATACAGCAGGCCGAACCGGTCGGGGTGGAACTCCCGCAGGTCGCGGCCGTAGTGCTGGATCGCGCGAATCCAGTAGACGTCGGCGGCGATGACGTCGAACGACATCATCAGCCGGTCGGCCACCTTGCCGGACCGCAGGTACAGGAGCCGTTCGGTCTGGGGCGGCGCGGGGAACGACCGCTCCCGGCCGTAGAGCACGGTCACGGCGAGCGGCAGCGCGACCGCCGCGAGCACCAGCGAGCGCCACGGCCGGGGCCGGCCGATCACTTGAACTCCCGCCGCGAGAAGATCGCCACGGCGCCCGAGAGCGCGACCACCGAGTAGAGCGCGCTGTAGAGCAGGGTCGAGGCGACCTTGGCGGCCCCGATGGGCAGGTGGTGGACGACCTCGCCCTTGACGTCGAAGACCGAGAACGCCGGGACGCTCCAGCCGATGCCCGCCACGATCGAGGCAATCGCGCCCGGCACCTCGACCATGTCGCCGAAGTTGCGGAGGTCGCCGCTGAACTGCCCCATCACGTAGAGGCCCACCGTGAAGGCCACCGACAGCAGCGCGCTCGACGAAAACGTCGAGAAGAAGAGCGCGATCGCCGTGAGCAGCGCCATCTCGGCGGCGATGAACGACACCTGGATGAGCAGCCGCGGGTCCACCGCGGGGGCGTCCCACGACGCGCGAACGACCTCGAGTTCGCCCCAGTCCATCCAGGCGAGCATGAGGTAGAGCGCGGCGGTCATGCCGGCGATGTTCACGAGGATGGTCAACAGCAGGCCGCAGTACTTGCCGACGATGAACTCCCAGCGCGGCAGCGGCTTGGCGAGCAGGCCGAAGATGCTGCGGCGCTCGATCTCGCGGGCGACCAGGCCGACGCCGATGAAGACCGTCATCAGCAGGCCCGCCAGCTCGATCGCCACCAGGCCGATGTCCTTGATGTACTTCACGTCCTCGCCGGCCGTGATCTGGCCGATGAGGATCGACGAGGCCACCAGCAGCAGCGCGAAGGCGCCGATGGCGTAGAGCACGCGATCACGCACGCTCTCCTTGAATACGTGCCAGGCGACCAGGCCGATGCGCCGGAAGGACGTCATGCGACCTCCCGCGGGCGGCCGGCGTTCCCGCCCGCCGCCCCGCCGCGCGCCGCGGACGTGTGCGCGTGCACGGGCGCCGCCCCCACGCTCTCGACGAAGACATCCTCGAGCGTCGTCCGGAGGGGCGTCACGGAGACGAGGGTGGCGCCGGCCGCGGCCAGCTCGGCGATGAACGGTTCCGGCCGGACCTCCGGCGCGAGCTCGAACGCGTACCGTCCCGCCGCAATCGACGTCGTGGTCCGGGCCGCGGCGCGCAGGCGATCCGCCGCCTCCGGCGGGAGATCCGCGACGATCACCTCGGTGCCGCGGCCGGTGCGTCCCGCCAGCAGTTCATCCAGGCTGCCCGACGCGACGAGCCGCCCCCGGTTGAGGATCCCCACCCGGCTGCAGAGCGCCTCGGCATCGCTCAGGATGTGCGAGCTGAACAGCACCGTCCGCCCCGCGTCCCGGAGCTGGAGGATCAGCTCCCGGACCTCGCGCCGGCCGAGCGGATCGAGGCCCGACATCGGCTCGTCCAGCACGACGAGCGCCGGGTCGTTGACGAGCGCCTGCGCCAGTCCGACGCGCTGGACCATGCCCTTCGAGTAGGACCGGATGCGCCGGCGCCGCGCGTCCCCGTCGAGGCCGACCTCGTCGAGGACGGCATCGGCGCGCGCCGCCTTGTCGGCGCCGCGCAGGCCGAACAGGCCGGCGTAGTAGGTCAGCAGTTCGCGGGCCGAGAGGTGGTCGTAGAAGGTCGGATGCTCGGGCAGGAACCCGAGCTGCCGGCGCGCCTCGAGGTGCCCCGGCGGAAAGCCGAGAATCTCGGCCCGGCCGGAGGTCGGCCAGAGCAGGTTCATCAGCAGCTTCAGCGTCGTGCTCTTGCCCGCGCCGTTCGGGCCGAGCAGGCCGAACACGCCGCCGACCGGAATCTCGAGCGTCAGGTCGTCGAGCGCGCGGAATGGCGTCGGGCGCCAGAACCCCGTGCGGAAGTCCTTCGTCAGGCGGTCGGTGGAAACGGCGGTCGCCATGACAGGCTTGACAGGCTGCACGCGGGCGGGCCCGCTATTGCACTCCGGCCTTCTCCAGCTCGAGCTTGATCGCCAGGTCGAAGTACTGCGGTGGCAGCCAGCCGGTGGCGGTCTGCGCCCGCACGCCGTTGACGAAGTAGGTCGGCGTGGAGTTGATCTGGAGCGCCCCGGCGTCGGCGACGTCCCGCTGGACGGCGTCGATGCGCGCGGCGTACTCCTTGTCGAAGTCGAGCGACGGGTCCCCGAGGATCTGGCGGATCTGGGCCTTGACGGCGTCCGCCTCGATGGCCGTCTGGGCCGGCGCGGTGAAGATCCAGTCGAGGAACTCCTGCGCCTTGCCGCGATCGCGGGCCAGGCGCATGGCGACCGCCGCTTCGCAGGCCGCGGGGTGGCCGACGCCGTTGATGAAGTAGTTGCACTTCCCGTTGAGCGGGTAGTCCTTGATGACCTCGCGGATGGCGCCCGGATGCGCCGCGATGTACTTGTCGAGCACCGGCTTGTAGGCGTAGTAGGCGGCCTTGCAGGACGGGCACTGCCAGTCCACGAACTTGACCACCGTCACCGCCGCGCCGTCGGCCGGGACCCCGAGGTCCACCCGGGGCTGCGCGTTCCAGGCCCGCGAGAAGGCCTCCGCGTCGCTGGCCGCCGGCGGGACCACCGCGGCCGCCCGACTGGCGCCCTCCTTCGGGAAGAACGCGATGAGCGAGGCCGCGCCGACCACGTACAGCAGCGCGGTCACGAGCGTCACCGGGTGCGAGAACACCGACCGCAGGTCGCCCGCCAGGCGGCCCGGCAGGCCGCTGACCGAGGCGTTCCGACTCAGGCCGGTGGCCAGGAAAATGCCGACCACGCAGACGTAGGTGCCCATGCAGAGCAGGCACCCCGTGCGCAGCGTGAAGAACGACGCGTAGCCGAGATAGAGGATCACGGCCAGGCCGATGGTCGCCACCGCGAAGAGGTAGCCGCCGATCGGACTCCGGCCCTCGGCGTCAGGACGCCCGAGGCCCGCCAGCAGCGCGACCAGGGCGAACCAGATCACGCCGCCCAGGGCCACCGGCACGCCCCAGACCGAGCCGTACGGGCTGAGGTAGACCTGCGAACAGTTGAAGGTGGCGTTGATGTCGCACGGGCTCACGTAGGTCGGGTCGACGATGAGCCGGTAGTGGACCCAGGCCGAGGAACCGGCGAAGGCCAGGCCGACCAGAGCCAGCCCCAGAATCAGCCATCGAGTGCGCGGAGACATGGGGTTGTTTGTACCACAGTCCTGGGGGCCGGCCGTCGCGCGGGGCCCCAATCGGAAGAGTGCCCGGAACCCGGTCGAAACCGGGTCCCGGGCGGTCGAAACACGGCTCCGTTACTGGATGACGGAGACCGTCGCGCTGGCCGTGAACGGCTCCGTCGGCGCGGTGCCGGACGGGTCCGTGTTCTGCCAGATCGTGTTGCCGGTGTTCACCGCGAACGCGCGGCTGCCGGTCGTGCCCGGCGTCTGCGGCTCGGCCGACGCGTACCAGGCCGAGTTGGTCGCCGTGCCGTTGCAGTCGTTCGGCCCCGGCGACGAGCCCGTGCCCGCCACCAGGTCGAAGTCGTAGCCGCTCTTCTGCACGGGCGCCGCATGGCCCAGGTCCTTCGAGATGAAGGCCTCGGCGTTCGGGTCCGCACCAGGCGCCGTTCCGAGCACCTGGTAGCTGGACGCGTAGCCACCGTTGCCGCACACCGCCGAGTAGGCGACCTGCGACGAGGTGGTGACCTTCAGCGACGCGATGGCCGAGGTCTCGTTGCCCGTCATACGGGCGCGGAGCAGGCCCGGCACGGCGATCGCCGCGATGATGCTGATGATCGCCACGACGATCAGCAGCTCAATGAGGGTAAAACCCTTGTCTCCTCTACCGTTCATATCCGTTGCTCTCCTCAAAAGGTGCACTCACTGTTTGTCCTAGCTCACACAGCGGCCGGCCGCGTAGTGGTTGCGCACCTGCCCAAGCACCGTCCGCAATCTCTTTCTTAGCAACCTTGATACCACCCTTTTGCCCCGGGCGGCATGACCTCGTAACCCGTTGATTCCTCTGATGTTCCGGCCAAATCTCCGGAACCGTCCCTTCCGGTGTCGCGTGCGACCCACCAGACTGGCTGGCAGGTCGGCACGCGCGCTCACAATTTTGACTGTCGTCTAGGACAGTTGGTTGATCAGCTCGAACAGCGGCAGGTACATCGAGATGACGATGCCGCCGACGATGACGCCCAGGACGCAGATCAGGGCGGGCTCGAGGATCGTGAGCAGGCCCGCCACGGCGACGTCCACCTCGTCCTCGTAGAAGTCGGCGATCTTGCTCAGCATCGTGTCCAGGGCGCCGGTGCTCTCGCCCGCGCCGATCATCTGGGCCACCATGGGCGGGAACACGCCGGTCTCGCGCAGGGGGGCGGCCACGGTCTCGCCGCGCTCGATCTTGCTGCGGACGGTGTGGATCGCCTTCTCCACGACGGCGTTGCCGGCCGTCTTGGCCGTGATGTCGAGGCCGTCCAGGATGGGCACGCCCGACGAGAGCAGGGTCGCCAGCGTCCGGCAGAACCGGGCGACGGCGACCTTGCGCAGGATCTTGCCGATGAGCGGCATCCGGAGCAGGACGCCGTCCACCTTCATCCGGCCGTTCGGGGTCGCGTAGTAGCGCCGGAAGAGGTAGCCGAAGCCCATGGCGCCGGCGATCAGGAACGGCATGGCGACGATCAGCTTCTGGCTGGCGAAGAGCACGATCCGGGTGGCCAGCGGGAGGGTCGCGCCGAGGCCCCGGAACAGGTCGGTGAACGTCGGGACGACCTTCCACAGGATGACGAACACGACGACCACCGCGATGCTCAGGACCGCGATCGGGTAGATCATCGCGGACCGCACCTGCGCCTTCAGCTTGGCCTGCTTCTCGATGTACTCGGACAGGCGCTTGAGGATGACGTCGAGGATACCGCCCGCCTCGCCGGCGGCCACCATGTGGGTGTACAGCGGGTCGAAGGCGAACGGCCGCTTCTGCATCGCGTCGTTGAGGGCGGCGCCGCCCTCGACGTCCTGCCGGACCTGCTCGATGGCCGCGGCGAGCCGCTTGTCGGGCTCCTCCTTGGCGAGCAGTTCCAGGCACTGCACGAGCGGCAGGCCCGCGTCGATCATGACCGAGAACTGGCGGGTGAAGATGGCCAGGCTCTTGTCGGAGACGCGCTTGTAGCGCTGCTGCTTCTTGGCCGCCGGTCCGACCTGCGTCACGAGGATCTGCTCGCGGCGCAGCGCGTCGGTGAGCGCGGCCTGGGATTCGGCGGCCCGCTCGCCCTTGACGACCTGTCCGTTCCGTGTCCGTCCGACCCACGCGTACGTCGTCATCGTGCCTCCTGTCGCAACGGCCGGCGGGCCGCGATCGACGCCGGCGGCGCGGCGTGCTGCGTGCCGCGCTCCAGAATCATGAAGAGCTCGTCGCGGTTGGCCGACACGTTGGCGGCCGTCTCCCGCGTGATCACCCGGCGTTCGACCAGCCGCGCGAGCGACTGGTTCATCGTCTGCATGCCGAGCTTCTCCTGGCCGGCCTGCATCGTGCCGTAGATCTGGTGGATCTTGTCGTCGCGGATCAGGTTCCGGATGGCCGGCGTCGCGACCAGGATCTCGAGCGCCGCCACGCGGCCGGCGCCGCCCGCCTTCGGCAGCAGCGTCTGCGTCACGATCCCCTCGAGCACCAGCGAGAGCTGCGTGCGGATCTGCGCCTGCTGGTGCGCCGGGAAGGCGTCGATGATGCGCGTCACGGTCTGCGCCGCCGAGTTGGTGTGCAGCGTGCCGAGCGTCAGGTGGCCCGTCTCGGCGAGCTTCATCGCGGCTTCCATCGTCTCGAGGTCGCGCATTTCGCCGACCAGCACGACGTCCGGGTCCTCACGGAGGGCGGCCCGGAGGGCGAGCGAAGCTCTGCGTCGGAATCGAGTCTGCGCTGGCCGACCAGCGCGGTCTTGTAGGTGCAGGTACTGATCGGGTCCTCGATCGTCAGGATGTGCACCGGTTTGGCGGCGTTGATCCGGTCGATGACCGCGGGCCAGGGTCGTCGACTTGCCGCTGCCCGTCGGCCCGTCACCAGCACGAGGCCGCAAGGATCGGCCAGGTCCGAGACACCACGGCATGCCGAGCTCGTCGAGCGTCCGATCTTCTCCGGGATGAGGCGGGAACACCGAGCTCCACCGCGCCCTGCTGGCTGAAGACGTTGCACTGGAAGCGGCCGACGCCGCGCAGGCCGAACGCGAGGTCGAGTTCCCAGGTCTCCTCGAACTTCTTCTTCTGGGGCGTCGGTCAGGACGCTGCAGGCGAGGGCCTTGGTCACGTCCGGCAGCGTCAGGTCCGGCAGGTCGAGCCGGCGCAGGTCGCCGTCGACACTGACCTGCGGTGGCGATCCGATGGACAGGTGGAGGTCCGAGCTTTCCGAGGTCGAGCGTCGCGCGCAGCAGTTCTGGCAGGTTCATCACATGGTCTCCCGCACCACTTCCTCGATCGTCGAAACACCTCTGGCGGACCTTCTCGAGCCCGTTTGGCGAAGCGCCACATCCCGTCGGTCACCGCCTGCCGGCGCAGGTCGAGTTGAGGACGCCCCGGTGATGACGAGCTCGCGGAAGGCCTTGTCATCTCCATCACCAGAGCAGGCCCACGCGGCCCTTTGTAGCCCGTGCTGCCGCACCGGTCGCACCCGCGGCCCGCGCATCGGCTTGACGGTCTGGCCACGCCGGGCGCGAAGCCCGCCTCGACGAGCCGGGACCGTCGCACACGGGTGCGGTTCCTTGCACTGCCGCAGATCCGCCGCAACAGGCGCTGGCCGCGATCAGGTTGAGCGAGCTGGCGACGAGGAACGACTCGATGCCCATGTTCACCATGTGGCCGGATGCTGCTCGGCGCGTCGTTGGTGTGCAGCGTCGAGAGCACGAGGTGGCCCGTCAGCGCGGCCTTCACCGCGATGCCCGCCGCCTCGCTGTCGCGGATTTCGGCTGACCAGGATGATGTTCGTCCTGCCGCAGGAACGACCGCAGCACCGAGGCGAAGCCGAGCCCGACCTTGCGGACCTGCACCTGGTTGATGCCGGCGCAGCTGAACTCGATCATCCTCGGCCGTCATGATGTTCGCGCCCGGCTGGTTGATCTGCGCGAGCGACGAGTAGAGGTGTTGGTCTTGCTGCCGTTCGTCGGGCCGGTCACCAGCACCATCCCCCACGGTTTGCGGATGGCGCGGTCGAATCGCGCCAGCATGCGTCGGGCTCGAAGCCGAGTTTGGCCGCGTCGAGCCGGAGGCCTCCGGGTCGAGCAGGCGGAGCACGATCTTCTCGCCGAAGAGGGTCGGCAGGCACGACACGCGGAAGTCGATCTCCCCCGACCCGGCCGCGGTCGTTGAACTGCGCTCTGATGCGGCCGTCCTGCGGGAGGCGCTTCTCGGCGATGTCGAGCTTCGCCATGATCTTGATGCGCGACGAGATCGCGTCCCGGTACTTCATGCCGGGCTGCATGACCACCTGCAGCACGCCGTCGATGCGGAAGCGGATCCGCAGTTCCTTCTCGTACGGCTCGATGTGGATGTCGCTCGCGCCCCGCTGGATGGCCGAGAGCATCAGCGCGTTGACCAGCCGGATGATCGACGTCTCGCCACCCTGACGCTCGAGCGACGCCGCGTCGATCTCCTCCGCGTCGTCGATGAGCTCGAGGTCCTCGTTCGCGCCGAAGTCCCGGAGCGCCTCGTTGACCAGGTCCGACGAGGCGCCCTTGCTCTCCTTCGACGAGGGCGACGGGGACGAGCCGTTCTTCCCGTGGCCCCCGTGGGCCCCATAGGCCCGGGCGATGGCCTCCTTCATCGCCGCCTCGGACGCCACCACCGGCTCGACGTGCAGGCCGGTCATGAACTTGATGTCGTCCATGGCGAAGACGTTCGCCGGGTCGGTCATCGCCAGCGTCAGCACGGTGCCGTTCCGGCCGACGGGAATCACGTTGTAGCGCGCCGCGGTCTCGGCCGGGATCAGGCGGACCGTGCCGGCGTCGAGGTCGCACTCGGCCAGGTTCACCGAGGGCACGCCGTAGTGCTTGCTGAGGAGCGACGGGATGTCTTCGTCTTTGAGGAACCCGAGCTTGATCAGACTGGCAGCCAGACGTCCACCATTCGACCGCTGGTGGTTCATCGCCTCCTGCAGCTGGGCCGGGGTGACGCGCTTCTCGCGCAGCAGTAGTTCGCCGAGACGGACAGCCATGGCTCCTTCGCACACGGCCGTCGCCTGGGCGCGTTCGCGCGGATGCCCAGAGCCTCGGTGTCCCCCGCGGGGACTGGAGCGCCGCCCCGGCTAGTACCCGGCGCGGAGCGCGACCCCGAAGCCCCGGTCTCCGTCCAGCCTGCTGCGAGCGTAGTGGCCGTCCAGCCAGAAGCCGGACCAGAGCATCACACTGCCCCCCACCGTTCCGACCGGCGTCCGGCTGCCCTCCGCCTCGAGGTTCCAGCGCACGCCGCCCCGCACAGACAGGCGCGATCCCAGACGGCTCTCGCCGCCAAAGGCGATCGTTCGACGAAGGCCGTCCCGGAGGCCGACCGTGTTCAGGTCGACATCCATAGCAAGGGTCAGGCCATCCGTCGGAAGCACGGCGACGCCCAGTCGGGCCTGCCGCTCGAGCCGGATGTCAGTTCCGTCAATCTCGCCCAGGACCGGTTCCCTCAGATTCTTCAGGTTCACCCCGGCCCGGACCTTGACGAAGTCGAGCATCACGCCGACGTCGAGGTCAAAGCCACTCCGGGCCTCCCGCTCGATCTCCTCCAGCCGGTCGAGCGCCGCCTCGCCCGTCAGGGCCTCCGCCGGGCCGGAAACCCCGTATCCACGCACGTACTTGAGGGTGCTGCCGACGACCACGCCTGTAACGATCGTCTGCAGAATCGTCACTCCGTACTGGCGGGCTTCGAGGACCTGCCCGCGAGGCTCGCCCGAGGCCGACGGCACGAGCGACGTCTCCTGAAGCTGGGCGTACGAGAGGCCGAGCGGCCAGCTGCCGAAGCCGGTGAACGTGGACTTGCGGCGAGTCAGACCCGGAACAGCCGGGCCCTGGAGATCACCAAACTGTGATCGATTCCACTCGATTGTCGCTCCGTACGGCTGGCCACCCGCCAGGCCTGCGGGGTTCCAGTAGACCGCCGTCGCGTCGTCGGCCACCGCCGTGAAGGCCCCTCCCATGCCGAGGGCCCGCTCGCCAATCGCTTCCATGACGATCTGTGCGGAAGCGAACACTGGCGTGACCAACGTCAGCAGCAAGGCAGCGAGAATTCGGCGGGACATGGTGAAGAAGACTACCACCGGAAGTGTATGACGACAGGGAACTTCCGCCGGTGGCCAACGTAATTGCTCGCGGCGGTACAATTAGACGTTTGGGGATCCAGTCCTCGCCCGGAGAGAGGGTAACCGCCATGACCGAATCCGAAACCCCTGCCCCGTCGCCCGACATGGGCCTGCTCGCGCGTGCCATCGGCGTCATCACGTCGCCGACGGCCACGTTCCAGGCCATCGTCCAGCAGCCCCGTCCGGTGATCATCCTGCTGCTCATCGCCCTGGTCACGGGCGTGTCCGCGGCCATCCCGCAGTTCACCGAGCGCGGGCGGCAGGCGGCCCTGCAGATGCAGGTGGAGCAGATGGAGCGCTTCACGGGGCAGCCCCTGTCGGACGAGATGTATCAGCGCATGGAGGCGCAGAGCCACTCGCCCATCGGCGGGATCGGGGCGGTCGTGGGCACGCTGATCTTCATGCCGATCATCGCGCTGTTCTTCACGGCGCTCTACTGGGCGGTGTTCAACGCGGTGCTCGGCGGGACGGCGGCCTTCAAGCAGGTGCTCGGGGTGGTCACCCACTCGATGGTGGTGCTGGCGCTGGGCGCGCTGGCCACGCTGCCCGTGCAGCTGATGTCCACGAAGTGGACGACCACGGGGCCGTTCAACCTGGCGGCGCTCGCGCCGATGCTGGCGCCCGAGAGCTTCCTCTCGCGGGTGCTGTCGGGGCTCAACGTCTTCACGATCTGGCAGATCGCCATCCTCGGCATCGGGCTGGGGGTGCTCTACAAGAAGAAACCCGGCGGGATCACGGTGACGCTGATGGTCCTGTACGTGGTCATCGTCGTCGGCGTCGTCTCGATCTTCTCGTCGTTCATGGGCAGGTAACGGAATGAACCGAAAGAAGCTCCTCATCGGTCTGCTGGTCGTCGTCGTGCTGGGGGTGATCGCGTGGGCCAACGTCGGCCTCAACCGGTCGTCCGGCCTGTCGGTGACGACGGAGAAGATCGAGAAGCGCAACCTCGAAGCCATCGTCTCCGCGTCGGGCACGGTCCAGCCGCAGAAGTCGGTGAACATCAGCGCCGAGACCATGGGCAAGGTCGTCAACCTGACCGTGGCGGAGGGTGACCTGGTCAAGCGCGGGCAGCTGCTCCTCGAAATCGACCCGCGCAACCTGGAGACCGCGGTTCAGAACCGGTCGGCGAGCCTCGAGACGGCGCGCTCGGTGCTGGCGCAGCAGCAGGCGCAGTACGAGAATTCGCAGGTCAACCTGCAGCAGGCCAAGGACGACCTGAAACGGCAGGAAGGCCTGTATGAGGCCGGCCTCCTGGCGCGCGACGCGTACGAGCGCGCCATGAACAACGTCTCGATGCGCGAGACCGACCTCAAGGTGCAGCAGCGGCAGATCGAGGCGCAGGAACAGCGCGTCAAGCAATCGGAGGCGGACCTGAACAGCGCGCAGTACGACCTGAACAAGGTCCGCGTCGTCTCGCCGTTCGACGGCCTGGTCACGCGCCGCAACATCGAGGAGGGCGAGACGGCGGTGGTCGGCACGATGAACAACGCGGGCACCGTCCTGCTGACGATCGCGGACCTGTCGGTCATCGAGACGGAGATCGAGGTCGACGAGACCGACATCCCGTTCATCACGATCGGCCAGCCGGCCAAGGTGACGATCGACGCCCTGCCGGACAAGGAATTCCCGGGCCACGTGACCGAGGTGGGCAACAGCCCGATCCAGACGACCACGGCCGGCCAGCGGGCGACGAACTTCAAGGTGGTCGTGACGATCGACGGCGCAGTGCCGGGCGTCCGTCCCGGCTTCACCTGCACGGCGGTCATCACGACGGCGACCCGCGCGGACGCGGTCGCGGTGCCGATCCAGGCGATGACGGTGCGCGAGCGGGTCGTGGACGCGAGCGGCGAGATGGTCAAGACGGAGATGCCGGCCGGCCCGGCCGGCGCGGCCCGGCGTCCGACGACGCCCGCCACGCTCGAGCCCGGCCAGGAGCGGAAGGAGATCGAGGGCGTGTTCCTCATCAAGGACGGCCGCGCGGTCTTCCAGCCGGTCAAGATCGGCATCGCGGGCGAGAAGCACTTCGAGGTGCTCTCGGGCCTCCAGGCCGGCGACGAGGTGATCACGGGCCCGTTCGCCTCGGTGCGCAACCTGCGCGAGGGCGACGAGGTGAGGGTGAACAACTCGACGGTCGGGCCGCAGTCGACGCAGGCCGGCGGCTAGCCGGACCGGAGGGAAAGGCCGGACGCCGGGTCCATGCATCAGTTCCTCGAAGCCGCAGGCATCGCGCTCCAGGCGATCTGGGCGAACAAGCTGCGGTCGCTGCTCACCGTGCTCGGCAACATCGTCGCGGTGACGTCGATCATCGCGGTCGTGTCGCTCGTCCAGGGCCTGAACGCGAGCGTCCAGGACATGATCCAGTCGCAGTTCGCGGCCGACGCCTTCACGGTCTCGCGGACCGGCATCACGTTCACCGAGGAGGAGCAGCAGCGCGCCGCGCGCAATCCGCGCGTGACGATGGATGACGTGGACGCGGTGCGGGGGTCGAGCCCGAACATCGGCCTGGTCATGGCCGAGATCAACGCGAACGCGCAGGTCCGCTACCGCGGCGTCTCGGTGGACAGCGTGCAGGTCCGCGGCGTCACCAAGGACTACAACTTCGTGCCGTCCACGGCGATCGCGTTCGGGCGGACGATCACGCCGTCGGAGTTCGACGCCGGTCGCAACGTTGCCATCCTCGGCTGGGACACGGCCGACACGCTCTTCGGACAGGTCACGCCGATCGACAAGACGATCACGGTCAACGGCGTGCACTTCCTGGTGGTCGGGGTGGCGCCGCAGAAGGGCATGATCTTCAACCAGTCGCAGGACGAGTTCGTCGTGGTGCCGATCGTCGCGATGCAGCGGATCTTCGGGTCGCGCCAGAGCCTGCGGCTGACCGTCCGGCCGTCGGAGCCGTCGCTGGTCGAGGCGGCGAAGGACGACACGCGGCTGGCCCTGCGGATCCAGCGCCGGCTGCGGCCGAAGGAACCCGACAACTTCGGCATCCTGTCGTCGGACACGTTCCTCAACCTCTACACGCAGGCCACCCGCGGCATCTTCGCGGTGCTGCTGGGCGTCGTCAGCCTCTCGCTCGTGGTCGGCGGCATCGTGATCATGAACATCATGCTGATGGTCGTCAGCGAGCGGACGCGCGAGATCGGCCTGCGCAAGTCGCTCGGCGCCAGGCGGCGGGACATCCTCTGGCAGATCCTGACCGAGTCGATCACGCTCTCGACGTTCGGCGGGATGATCGGCACCGGCCTCGGGTTCCTCGTCGCGTACGCAATCAGCCTGGTCAGCCCGCTGCCGGCCATCGTCGAGGCCTGGTCGGTGGCGCTGGGCATCGGCATGACGGCGGCCGTCGGGCTGTTCTTCGGGCTCTATCCGGCCATGCGCGCGGCGTCCCTCGACCCGATCGAGGCGCTGCGGCGGGAGTAGCCATGCGCTGGTCGCTGCTGACGGAAATCCTGGCGATGTCGTTCGACACCCTGCGGACGAACAAGCTCCGCTCGGCGCTCACCGTCCTCGGCATCGTGATCGGCATCACGTCGATCGTCGGCATCACGTCGCTCGTGCGCGGCTTCGACGAGTCGATCAAGGACCTCATCCGCCAGATCGGGCCGGACACGATCATGGTGCAGAAGTTCTCGGGCATCAGCTTCGGGTCCGGCGCCGACTTCGAGACGCTGCTCCGCCGGCCCAACGTCACGCCGGCCGACGCCGAGGCCATCGAGCAGGACGCCCCGTCGATCGAGGTCGTCGACGTCATGTTCGGCGGCGGCGGCCCGGGCGGCGTGCAGCAGGAGCGGGTCTACTACCGCGGGCAGCGATCGCCGCCCGCCGTCGTCTTCGGCACCACCGACCGCTGGCCCTACGTCAATCAGCTCGAGGTCGAGTCCGGGCGGTTCTTCACCGCCGCCGAGCTCCAGCGGCGCCAGTTCGTGTGCCTGATCGGCCAGAGCGTCAAGACCGCGCTCTTCCCCATCGAGGATCCGATCGGCCGGCAGGTCCGCGTCGGGCTCTACCGCTTCACCGTCATCGGCGTGATGGCCAAGCGGCCGAGCCCGGGCGGCTTCGACACGGGCGTGGACAACTTCGTCGTCGTGCCCCACACGACCTACCAGAAGATGTACGGCATCCGCGCGAACTTCGCCGATCGCGGCTCGACGCGCAGCGTGGTCATCGCCGCCGTGCCGCGCGAGGGCGTGCCGCGCGAGCAGGCGATGCAGGAGGTCGAGGAGATCATGCGGGTCCGCCACGGCCTGCGCCTGGACCAGCCGAACGACTTCGACCTGGTCACCCAGGACGCCGTGCTCGACTTCTACGAGCAGATCACCCAGGCCGTCTTCCTCGCGCTGGTCGTCCTCTCGTCGATCGCCCTGATGGTCGGCGGCATCGGCGTGATGAGCATCATGACGATCAGCGTCACCGAACGCACGCGCGAGATCGGCGTCCGCAAGGCGCTCGGCGCCCGGCGGGTCGAGGTGCTCTGGCAGTTCCTGCTCGAGGCCGTCTTCCTGACGTCGGTCGGCGGCCTGCTCGGCATCCTCATCGGCGCCAGCGTCGGCCTGGCCATCCACTTCGGCACCGGCTTCCCCGTCTCGCTGCCCTGGTGGTCGTTCGCCATCGGCATCGGCTTCTCGGCGGGCGTCGGCGTCTTCTTCGGCATGGTGCCCGCCATCCGCGCCTCCCGGCTGGACCCGATCGAGGCGTTCGAGGTACAGTAGGGACCTTCGGGTCCCAGCGTCCCGGGATCCGGATGCAGGGGCAGTGTCCCTGCCGGACCCTCCGGCCTCCCGGGGCTCAGGCTCCGCGCCGCTGGCCCTCACTCGGCCCCCGGCCCCTCCCGAGCCCGCCCCGCAGGAAGCCCGACCCCTCGAACCCTCGCCCGCGGGACCTTCAGCCCCGGGGCCCCAGAACCCTCAGCTGACCCAGGGCCTTCCCCTTGTATGATTCATAAAGGAGGCATCCCCTATGAGGGTCTTCGACGCGGCGGGCATCCGGAACGTGGCACTGGTGGGGCACAGCGGTTCGGGGAAGACGCAGCTCGCCTCCATGCTCCTGTTCGATGCCGGCGCCGTGACCCGGTTCGGCAAGGTGGATGACGGCACCACCGTCACGGACTACGACGAGGAAGCCGTCGCCCGCAAACACACCCTCGCGGCCTGTCCCGCCTTCCTCGAGTGGAACAAGACCAAGATCAACCTGATCGACACGCCCGGCATCGGCAACTTCCTGAGCGACGCGCGCGCCGCGCTGCGCGCGGTGGACGCGGCGCTGGTGGTCGTCGATGCGGTCGCCGGCGTCGAGGTGTCCACGGAGAAGGTCTGGTCCATGGCCGAGGAGTTCGGCCTGCCCCGGCTGATCGTGCTGAACCGCCTGGACCGTGAGCGCGCCAGCCTCGATCGCGCCCTGGACTCGATGCGCGAGACGCTCGGGCGCGCCGTCATTCCCGTCCAGCTGCCGATCGGCGAGGAGCAGCAGTTCACCGGCGTCGTCGACCTGGTGGCCATGAAGGCGTACACGTTCGCCGGCGACGAGTCGGGTTCGATGACCGAGGGCGCGGTGCCGGACGCGATGGCCGACGCGGCCTCGACCGCCCGCGAGGCGCTGATCGAGATGGTCGCCGAGGCCGACGAGACGCTGATGGAACGGTTCTTCGAGGCCGGCACGCTGACCCAGGACGAGCTGGCCACGGGCCTCGCGTCCGCCGTCGCGCGCGGCGCCCTCTTCCCGGTCTACTGCACGTCCGCGCTCCGCAACGTCGGCGGCCCGCCGCTCGCCGACGCCATCGTCACGTGCGTGCCCTCGGCCGCCGACCGCGCGTTCCCCGGCCTCGACGCGTCCGGCGCCCCGGCCGCCCGCCAGGCCGATCCGGCCCAGCCCCTGGCGCTGTGGGTCTGGAAGACCGTCGCCGATCCCTTCGCCGGCCGCATCACGCTGTTCCGCGTCATCTCCGGCGTGCTCAAGTCGGACGCGACCGTCGCGAACGTCACGCGCGACCAGTCCGAGCGATTCGGGCACCTGCTGGTCGTGCAGGGCAAGACGCACACACACGTGGCGGAACTGCGGGCGGGCGATCTGGGCGCGGTGGCCAAGCTCAAGGACACGCACACGAGCGACACGCTCGGCGACGCGTCGGCCGGCTTCACCGTGCCGCCGATCCGGTTCCCGGAACCGGTGCTGTCCTACGCGATCGAGCCGAAGACCCGCGGCGACGAGGACAAGATCGGCACGGCGATGCAGCGGCTGCGCGAGGAGGACCCGTCGATCGGCTACGGCCGCGACGAGCAGACGCACGAGCTGCTGCTCTCGGGCCAGGGCCAGCTCCACATCGAGGTCACGGTGGCGAAGCTGCGGCGTCGCTTCAACGTCGAGGTCAACCTCAAGCCGCCGCGGATCGCCTACCGGGAGACGATCACCGCGCGCGTCGAGGCGCACGGGCGCCACAAGAAGCAGACCGGCGGCCACGGCCAGTTCGGGGACTGCAAGATCCGCATGGAACCGCTCGGGCGCGGCGGCGACTTCGTGTTCGAGGACGACATCTTCGGCGGCGCGATCCCGCGCCAGTTCGTGCCGGCCGTCGAGAAGGGCATCCAGGAGGCCCGGATGCGCGGCTACCTGGCCGGCTATCCGGTCGTGGACTTCAAGGCCACGGTCTACGACGGGTCGTACCACGACGTGGACTCCAACGAGATGTCGTTCAAGATGGCGGGCCGGCTCGCGTTCAAGGACGCGATGTCGCGCGCCCGGCCCACCCTGCTCGAGCCCGTGATGTCCGTCGAGGTGTCCGCCCCGTCCGACTTCGCGGGCGACCTGATGGGCGACCTCAACAGCCGCCGCGGCCGGATCTCGGGCATGGACACGCGGGGGTCCTCCACGCTCATCAAGGCCACGGTGCCGATGGCCGAGATGCTGACCTACGAGCAGACCCTCACGTCGACGACCGGCGGGCGCGGGGCCTACCACATGGAGTTCTCGCACTACGACGAGGTACCCGCACACCTGCACGCGAAGATCATCGCGGCCTCGAAGGCCGAGCGCGGCGAGGCGCCCGACGACGAGGAATGACGGGGTCGATCCGGTCTTGTACGCCCTGAAACGAAGATGCCAGAATAGGGCGATGTCCCCCGACGAGCGGATCCCACGCGGCCCGGCCCGGGCCGGTCGCCGCGCCGCGCCCGGCGCCGGCGCGGCGATCGTCGGCCCGGCGTTCGTCGCCGGCGTCCTGCTCGCCGGTGCCATCGTCGCCGGTGCCCCCATCGTCGCCGCGCAGGGCGGCGCCACTCAGGGCGGCGCCACGCAGGGCGGCGCCACGCAGGACGGCGCCAGGGACCAACGTCCGCCGTTCGCCGAATGGCTCGCCGGCCTGCGCGCCGAGGCCGTCTCGGCGGGTATCTCCGAAGCCGTCGTCGACTCGGCGCTCGCCACCATCGAGGAGCCGAGTGCGGTGGTCGTCACGCGGGACCGGTCGCAGCCCGAACGCGTGCAGACGCTCGACAGCTACGTGAGCCAGTGGCTCACGAGCCGGACGACGGCGACGGCGACGCGGATGGCGGGGACGCACGCCTCGCTGCTTGCCCGTGTGGCCGACGCCTACGGACCGCCCGCGCCGATCCTGGTTTCCGTCTGGGGCCTCGAGTCGAACTTCGGCCGTTTCACCGGCACCTATCCGACCGTCAACGCGCTCGCGACGCTCGCCTACGACCCGCGCCGTTCGCGGCTCTTCCGCACCGAGCTGCTCGAGGCCCTCAGGATCCTCGAGCGCGGCGACATCTCGATCGACCGGATGAAGGGCTCGTGGGCCGGCGCGATGGGCCAGCCCCAGTTCATGCCGTCGAGCTACCTGAAACACGCCGTCGACTTCGATGGCGACGGCCGCACCGACATCTGGACCAGCCCGCCCGATGTGTTCGCGTCAATCGGCAACTACCTGAAGAACGCCGGCTGGGCGCCCGGCGAGCGGTGGGGGCGCGAGGTGCGGATCTCGCGCGACGTCATGGACGCCATCGACCGGGACGTGCCGATGCGCACGGCCGGGTGCGGCGCGCTGCGCGAGATGACCGTGGCCCGCCCGCTCGCCGACTGGCGGCGGCTCGGTGTCCGCCTGGCCGGAGGCGGGGCCCTGCCGGTGGCGGACATGAGCGCCTCGCTCGTCCGGGGCCGCAACCGCCACTTCCTCGTGTACCGGAACTACCTCGCGATCCTCGACTACAACTGCTCGAACGCCTACGCGGTCAGCGTCGGCCTGCTCTCCGACCGCCTCTGGTAGCACGGATTCGCCACGCACAGGATTGACAGTGCGCGATCGGGTCGGTACGCTGACTGCACCTCCCCACTGATCGGTGCCCGCGGCACCGCTGGCGCTGCCGTCGATCTTCCCTGGACCGGTTCTTGCTGCAATCGTCCTCAGGGCCCGGCGGACGCGCCGGTGTCCCGTGCACGAGGAGGACCCGTGCGGCGAAGCCTGACCTACCTTGCCGCCGGCATGACGGCCGGAGTGACGCTCCTGGGCGCCTGGATCTGGCTGGGCTCGCGCCCGTCAGCCGAGCCCGAGCCGCGCGTCACGTACACCGTCGGCACCGCCCCCATCGAGGAGACGCTCGTCGCCTCCGGCCTGGTGAAACCGGCCGTGACGATGGACGTTCGCGCCGAGACGTCCGGCCTGGTCGAGGCCGTCCTGGTCCGCGAGGGCGACCAGGTGCGGCGCGGGCAGGTCCTGGCCCGGCTGTCCTCGGCGATGCCCCAGGCGGCGCTCGACGAGGCCGAGGCCCACCTCCGGCAGGCCCTGCTCCAGGACGAGGCCACCAGGCTCGACCTCGACACGACCAGCGTCGAGCTGAAACGCCGCGCCTTCGAACGCCAGCAGGCGCTCTACGCGCGCGGCCTGCTCTCGAAGAACGAACTGGACGAGAGCCAGCTGGCGTTGCGCCTCGCCGAGCGCGAGCTGGAGCGCGGGCGCCGCAGCCGCCAGAGCACCTACGCGCAGGTCGAGGAGGCGCGCGCGGGCGTGGAACGCGCGCAGGCGCAGCTCGACCACACCATCGTGCGCGCGCCGTTCGACGCCGTCGTGCTCCGTCGCGGCGTGAACGTCGGCAGCGGCGTCTCGGGCGTGGGCCAGTCGGCCGCCGGCGGCACGGTGCTGATGACGCTCGGCGACGCCAGGCGGTCCGCGTTCCACGCGCGCGTGACGGCCGCCGACGCGCAGCGCCTGCGGCCGGGCCAGCCCGCGCGCATCCGCCTCGACTCGAAGGACGCGGTCTGGCTCGAGGGCGCCGTGCAGTCGGTCTCGACCGCCGGCGAGCTCGAGGGACCCGGCCGCCTGTCGACGTTCCCGATCGTCGTCGCGCTGACCGAGTCGGCGAGCGCCTGGGTCAACGTGCCCGCGCGTGCCGAGATCGTGCTCGGCGAGGACCGCACGGCCGTCGTCGTGCCGAGCCGTTGCGTGTGGACCGACGCCGACGGCCGCTCCTACGTCGAGATCCGGACGCCCGAAGGCGACGTCCGGCGCGACGTGCAGCTCGGCGCCATCGAGCCCGATCGCATGCAGGTCCGCACCGGCCTCGAACGGGGCGAGGTCGTCGTCTGCCGGTAGGCGCGCCGTGATCGAACGTCACTCCTGGCTGGCCCGGCGGCGGATCCTCCTCGGCGCCCTCCTGGCCGACGCGGGACGGAGCCTGGCGACGCGCCGGTTCCAGGCCACCGCCTCGGCCGTGGCGCTCGCCTCCGGCATCACCGCGGTCGCGCTGCTCGTGTCGGTCGTCTCGGGCCTGCATCGATTCACGGTGGCCACCTTCGCCTCCGCCGGCGGCAACGTCATCGTCGCCACCGCGCAGGCCGACGATGAACGGCTGCGCGACACGCGCAGCCTGCCCGCGACGCTCCGCGCCGGCGACGAGGCCGCGGTGCTCGCGTCGAGTCCGGCGTTCGACCTGGCCTCGGCCGAAAACCTCAGCACCCAGCCCGTCACCACCGCCGACCGGCGGTCGGACGCGACCGACGTCCGCGGGATCACCGCCGACGGCTTCGAGATCCTCCAGCTGCACGTGACCGGCGGTCGCCTGTTCGTGCCCGAGGAGCAGGCGCAGGGCACGCGGGTCGCGGTCATCGGCGCGCACCTGGCGCGCGCGCTGTTCGGCGCCGAATCGCCGCTCGGACAGACCGTCGTCGTCGGCGACTGGCCGTTCACGGTGGTCGGGGAGCTCGACTGGGTCGGTGACCCCGAGACCGACCTGCGGTCCGGCCTGGACGAGACGCTGTTCGTGCCCTTCCGCGCGGCGGCCGATGCCCTGCACGGCGACGACCAGGCGTCCGCGCTGCGGTTCCGGCTGCGGACGACCGACACCGAGGCGTCGGCGGTCGCCGAGGTCTACGCGGCGCTCGACCGGCAGCGCCGGCTCCGGGGCGAGACCGGCGGCGAGCTTCGGGTGACCAACACGATCCAGCGCCTGCGCGTGCTGCGGCGGGTGATCGTCGGTCTTCGCATCCTGGCCGTGGTGGTCGGCCTGGTGGGCCTGGTCGCCGGCGCCATGGGCATTGCCAACGTGCTGTTGATGTCGGTGCGCGAGCGGACCGTGGAGATCGGCATCCGCCGGGCCTTCGGCGCGACGCGGGACGCGGTGTTCGCCGGGTTCCTCTTCGAGGCGCTGGCGATCGCGCTCGCCGGCGGCGGCGTGGGCCTGGTGGTCGCCTTCGCGATCACGCGGATGGCGGCGGCCGTCCCGCAGCTGCCACCCTCGGCCCGGCCCGAGATCTCCGGCACGACGAGCGTGGTGGCCGTCCTGCTGCTCGTGCTGGTCGGACTGATTGCGGGGATCGCGCCGGCGCGCCGGGCCGCGTCCGTGTACCCGGCCGAGGCCCTGCGTACGGCCGACTGAGGCCTGGTTCCAGCGGAGGCTGCGGGACCTCGGTTCAGTTCCAGCGGAGGCCGCGGAGCTGGTCGAGGTCGAGGTTGCCGCCGCTCAGCACGCAGGCCACGCGCGACCCGGCGGGCGCCTGGACCAGGCCGTGCAGCAGCGCCGCCACGGGCGCCGCCGCCGCGCCTTCCGGCACCAGCTTCGCGTAGTGCATGATCCAGCGGACGGCGTCGAAGATGGCCTCGTCGGGCAGGGTCACGATGTCGTCCACGTAGCGCCGGATGATCTCGAACGTCCGTTCACCCACGCGCTTCACGCGCAGCCCGTCGATGACGCAGTCCACCCGGTCGAGCGTCACCAGCCGGCCGGCCCGGACGCTCTGCTGCATGGCCGGCGCCCCTGACGACTCGACGCCGATCACGCGGACGTTCGGGTTCCGGCTCTTGAGCGCCATGACGCTGCCCGAGAGCAGCCCGCCGCCGCCGATGGGCACGACCACGACGTCCACCTCGGGCCAGTCCTGGTGGATCTCCAGGCCGACGGTGCCCTGCCCCATGATGAGCTGCTCGTCGTCGAAGGGGTGCACGTAGGTATAGCCGTGTTCGGCGACCAGGGCCTTCGCCTTCTCGTTGGCCTCGTCCCAGATCGTGCCGTGGAGCACGACCTCGGCGCCGTATCCGCGCGTCGCCTCGATCTTCGACCGGGTCGCGTTCTCGGCCATGCAGACGACGGCCTTGATGCCGTGGATCCTCGCGGCGAGGGCGACGCCCTGGGCGTGGTTGCCGGCCGACGAGCAGATGACGCCGCGCGCCTTCTGCTCGGGGGAGAGGAACGAGAACTTGTTGAGGGGGCCGCGGATCTTGTAGGAGCCGGTGCGCTGGAACAGCTCGGCCTTGAGGCGCACGTCGAATCCCGTCCGCTCGCTGAGCGTCCGGGACTCGACCAGTGGGGTGTGCCTGACGTGAGGCCGCATGCGCTCGCGGGCCTCCTCGAAGGCGGCGGCGGGCGGAAGAGGATAGTCGGTCACGTCGCCACCTCCGCGCGGCGCGGGGCCGCGGTCACGAATCTAGCTGCCGCCCGCCTTGCGGGGCGTGGACACCTTCTTGCCGGCGCCCTTCGCGGCCTTGGACACCTTCGCCTTGCTCTTGCCGTCCTCGGCCGACGCGGCCTTCTTGCGGCCGCCGCCGAGGGCCTCGCGCAGCCGGCCGCCCACGCCCTTCTTCTTCGGCTTCTCGGCCTCGCTCTTCGCGGCCTCGGTCTCGGCGTCCGGGTTGTACTCGCTGCCGAGCAGCTCGAGCGCGGCCATGTCGGCCGCGTCACCGCGACGGTGCCCGAGCCGCAGGATGCGCGTGTAGCCGCCCGCGCGCTCCGCGTACCGCGGCGCGATCGTGTCGAACAGCTTCTTCACGACGTCGCGGTCGGCGATGTCGCGCGCGACCATCCGGCGGGCGGTCACGCCCCGGCTGCTCTGCTCGGGCGCGTCGAGGCTGCGACGCGCGATCGTGATGAGCCGCTCGACGAACGGCCGCAGCTCCTTCGCCTTCGGGACGGTGGTCTGCACCCGCTCGTGGCGGATGAGCGCGGTGGCCTGGTTGCGGAGCAGCGAGATGCGATGCTCCGTGACCCGACCCAGTTTCCGGTATGCCACTCTGTGACGCATGGGACTGTCCTGGTTCCTTCGTGCCTGTCTCGGTCGATGACGACGGCGGGGCGCCCCCGGAAGGGCGCCCCGCGGGCGTTATTCCTCGGCGGCGCCGCCGCCCGGCTGGTCGAGCCGCATGCCCAGGCTCAGCCCCATCGTGGCGAGGATGTCCTTGATCTCGTTCAGGGACTTGCGCCCGAAGTTCTTCGTCTTGAGCATCTCGCCCTCGGTCTTCTGCACGAGCTCGCGAAGCGTCCGGATGTTCGCGTTCTTCAGGCAGTTGTAGGACCGGACGGAGAGCTCCAGTTCCTCGACCGACTTGTCGAGGTGCTCGTTGACGGCGGCCGACGGCTGGTCGGCCGCGCTCGCGAGTGGCTGGTCGCCCGCCTCGTCGATGCCCACGAAGATCGTGAAGTGGTCGCGGATCAGCTTGGCGGCGAGCGACACGGCGTCGCGCGGGGTCACCGCGCCGTTCGTCCAGACCTCGAGCGTCAGCTTGTCGTAGTCGGTGGTCTGCCCGATGCGGGCGGCCTCGACCACGTAGTTGACCTTCTTCACCGGCGAATGGACGGAGTCGATCGGGATCCAGCCGATGCCGAGGTCCTCGTCGAAGTTCTTGTCGGCCGCCAGGTAGCCGCGGCCGCGCTTGATGCGGAGCTCCATCTCGAGCGTCCCGCCGTCGCTCACCGTGGCGATGTGGGCGTCCGGCTCGAGGATCTCGACGTCGGCGTCGGCCTCGATGTCGCGCGCGCGCACCTCACCCGGCTTGCTCGACCGCAGCACCAGCGTCTTGGCGTGCTCGGAGTGCAGCTTGATCGGGATCTGCTTCAGGTTGAGGATGATGTCCGTCGCGTCCTCGACCACGCCCTGGATCGGCGAGAACTCGTGGAGCACGCCCTCGATCTTCACCGCGGTGACCGCCGCGCCCTCGATCGAGGAGAGCAGCACCCGCCGCATCGCGTTGCCGACGGTCGTGCCGAAGCCCCGCTCGAACGGCTGCGCCCAGAAGCGCCCGAACCGATCCGTCTGCGTTTCCCGCTCGAACTCCAGCCGCTTCGGCCGCTGAAAACCCTTCCACAACATCGGTGTCATCCTTTCGCCCGCGCCCGCCCCGTCGGGACCGGCGCCAGACCTGCAGGTTGAGTCACCGGCCTCCCGCCGCAGGTCTGAGGGCTGCGGGCCGGCAACTGGCGCTCCGCCCGGCCGCACACCGGCCGGCGGAACCCCGGACGCCGCCACGCGGCGCCCGGACTCACGCGTCGTGCCCTACTTCGAGTAGAGCTCGACGATCAGCTGTTCCTGCACGGGCAGGTTGATCTGCTCGCGCGTCGGCAGCGACGCGATGCGCGCGGCGGCCGCGTCGACCGACAGCCACTCGGGCACGCCCCGGCCCTTGACCTCCTCCATCGCGTGCTGGATGGTCGGGTTCTCGGCGCTGCCCTTGCGCACGCCGACGACGTCCCCCTGGCGGACCAGGTACGACGGGATGTCCACCTTCCGGCCGTTGACCGTGAAGTGGCCGTGGCGCACCAGCTGCCGCCCCTGGGCCCGCGACGTCGAGAAGCCGCAGCGGTAGACGACGTTGTCCAGCCGCCGCTCGAGCGTCTGCAGCAGCAGCTCGCCGGTGATGCCCTTCTGCCGGTCCGCGGCCTCGAAGTAGCGGCGGAACTGGTTCTCGAGCACGCCGTAGGTGCGCTTCACCTTCTGCTTCTCGCGCAGCTGGATGCCGTAGCCCACCATCTTGGCCTTGCGCGCGCGCCCGTGCTGACCGGGCACCACGTTGCGCTTCTCGATCGCGCACTTCTCCGTGTAGCAGCGCTCGCCCTTCAGGAAGAGCTTCATGCCCTCGCGCCGGCAGAGCCGGCAGACCGGACCGATGTACCGTGCCATCTGGGTGATCCTCGCAAACTCGGAAGTCCGAAGGTCGAACTTCGAACCTCTGGCGGGCGGCCCTGCCGCCGACCTCTCACTTCACTCCACGACCCGACCGGCGGCGCCGACGGCGCCCACCGGTGTTCGAACTTCGACGTTCGACGTGCCCCGTACCCTCAGACCCGCCGCTTCTTCGGCGGCCGGCAGCCGTTGTGCGGGATCGGCGTGACGTCGCGGATGGACTTCACGTCGATGCCCACGGTCTGGAGCGCGCGGATCGCCGACTCGCGCCCGGCGCCGGGCCCCTTGACCCGCACCTCCAGCGACCGGAGGCCGAACGCCTTGGCGGCGTTGCCGGCGGCCATCGCCGCCTGGGTCGCCGCGAACGGCGTGCCCTTGCGCGAGCCCTTGAACCCGATCCCGCCCGCGCTCGACCACGCGATCACGTTGCCCTCGGTGTCGGTAATCGTGATCGTGGTGTTGTTGAACGACGCCTGGATGTGGGCGAAGCCGTGGTGCACCACGCGCTTCTCGCCGCGCTTCTTGAACGTCTTCTTGCGCTTGGCGGGCTTGCCCGACTCGGCGCCGCCTTCGGCTTGCGTCTTGGCCATCTGCTACTCCGTCTTCTTGCGGGCGACCGCGCCCCGACGCGGCCCCTTGCGCGTCCGCGCGTTCGTGCGCGTCCGCTGGCCGCGCGCCGGCAGGTTCCGCCGGTGCCGCGCCCCCCGATAGCTGCCGATCTCGGCGAGCCGCTTGATGTTGAGCGAGATCTCCTTGCGGAGATCGCCCTCCACCCCGCCCTGCTCCTCGATCACCCGGCTGATCTTGCGGACGTCGTCCTCCGACAGGTCCTTCACGCGGATGTCGCCACTGACCTCGGCCGCGGCGAGGATGTCGTTCGAGCGCTTCCGGCCGATGCCGTAGATGTACGTCAGTCCGATCTCGACGCGCTTGGTGCGCGGCAGATCGACGCCTGCAATTCTGGCCATCGCCTATCCCTGCCTCTGCTTGTGCTTCTGATTCGGGCAGATCACGCGGACGACCCCGCGCCGCCGCACGACCTTGCACTTCACGCAAATCCGTTTCACCGAAGCCCTGACCTTCATCGCTGCTCCCGCCTTCACTCGCCGGCGCGCCTAGCGCGCCGGGCGTCGCCGGAGAATCCGCCCCCGGCCGTGGTCGCGCGGACTGAGCGCCACGACCACCCGATCGCCCGTCACGAGCCGGACGAAATTGACGCCGGGCCCGCTCGCCGCGTGCGCCGTCACCTGGCGCCCGCCTTCGATCCCGACCCGATACAGCGCCCGCGGCAGCACCGCCAGCACCGTGCCTTCCACTTCCACCGGCGGCCCGTCCGGCACCCGCGCCGCCATGCCGCCTAGTGCGGCCCGGCTCCCGACGTGACCGGCCGCGCCGACAGCACCAGCGGGCCCTCCGCGGTCACCGCCACCGAGTGCTCGAAGTGCGCTGCCAGGCTGCCGTCGCGCGTCACCGCGGTCCAGCCGTCCGAGAGCACCTTCGTGTCGGGCCGGCCCATCGCGACCATCGGCTCGATCGCGAACACCATGCCCGCGGCCAGCTTCGGCCCCCGGCCCGGAGAGCCGTAGTTCGGGATCTGCGGCTCCTCGTGGAGCTTCTCGCCGATCCCGTGCCCGACGAACTCGCGCACCACGGAAAACCCGTGCTGCTCGACCCACTGCTGCACCGCGTGCCCGATGTCCGACAGCCGGCCGCCCACGCGGACCTGCTCGATTCCGTGTTCGAGCGCCTCGCGCGTCACCCGCAGCAGCTCGGTCGTCTTCGCCGGGACCTCGCCGACCGCGACCGTGATCGCCGAGTCGCCGTAGTACCCGTCGAGCTTCACCCCGACGTCGAGCGAGACGATGTCGCCCGCCGCCAGCGCCCGCGACGCGGAGGGGATGCCGTGCACCACCTCCTGATTCACCGACGCGCACAGCGTCGCCGGGTAGCCGCGGTAGCCCTTGAACGCCGGCTCGGCGCCCCGCTCGCGCACCAGCTGCTCGGCCAGCCGGTCGAGGTCGGCCGTCGTGACGCCCGGTGCCACGGCGGCCTCGAGCCGCGCCAGCACCTCCGCGACGCACTGGTTCGCGGCGCGCAGGCGCTCGATCTCGGCCGCCGACCGGCACACGATCACGACTCGACCCCCACCACCGACGCGACCGCCGCGGCCACGTCCTCGGCCACCGCGTTCGGCGACTGATCCCCGTCCACCGACCGGAACGTCGGCCGGCGGCTGTAGTAGTCCACCAGCGGCTGCGTCTGCTCCCAGTAGACCCGGAGGCGCTCCCGGACCACGTCGGTCGCGTCGTCGCGCCGCTGGACGAGCTCGCCGCCGCACTTCTCGCACGCCTCGAGGCCCGGCGCCGCGGTCCAGCCGCAGTTGCGGCAGATCCGCCGGCCGCCCAGCCGCTCGACGAGACGGTCCTCGGGGACCTCCACGTCGATCACCACCAGCGTGCCGACGTCGTCGACGAGCTTGTCGAGCGCCTGCGCCTGGGGCACCGTCCGCGGGAACCCGTCGAGCACGAACCCGCGCGCGACGTCCGGGCGCGACAGCCGCTCGCGCACGATCCCGATCATCAGGTCGTCGCCGACGAGCCGGCCGGTCTCCATCAGGGCGCGGGCCGCCCGCCCGAGCTCGGTGCCGGCCTGCACGGCCTCGCGCAGGATGTCGCCGGTCGAGATCTTCGGGATCCCGCGCGCGCGCGCGAACCGGTCCGCCTGGGTGCCCTTTCCGGCGCCTGGCGGTCCCAGCATCACCAGCTTCACAGCCATCCCGGCGTCGCGGCCGCGCCGCCCCGGGGCCGCATCAGCCACGCCTCCCGCGGACCCGCGTCTTCTTCATGAAGCCGTCGTAGTGCCGCATGATCAGCTGGGACTCCACCTGCTGCACCGTGTCCATCGCGACGCCGACGATGATCAGCAGTGACGTGCCGCCGAAGTAGAACGTCACGCCGAGGCCCTCGGTGATGAACCGCGGGATCACCGCGTCGAGCTGGTCGCCGATGAACGGGATCGGCGCCACCTTGAACCCGGTCAGCATGAACTCCGGCAGCAGCGCGATGAGCGCCAGGTAGATCGCGCCGAACAGCGTCACGCGCGCCAGGATGCCGTCGATGTACTCGGCGGTGCGCTTGCCGGGCCGGATGCCCGGCACGAACCCGCCGTACTTCCGCATGTTCTCCGCGACGTCATCCGGGTTGAAGATGATCGCCGTGTAGAAGTACGCGAAGAAGATGATCAGCCCGATGTAGAGCAGGTTGTAGAGCGGGTACCCGATCGACAGCTGCTCGATCGCACTCGCCGCGAACCCCGTCTGCGCGAACATCGGTTTGAGCGTCTGCGGGAACGCCAGAATCGACGACGCGAAGATGACCGGCATGACGCCGCCGGTGTTCACCTTCAGCGGGATGTGCGTGCTGGCGCCGCCGTACATCCGCCGGCCCACCATCCGCCTGGCGTACTGCACGGTGACCCGCCGGTAGCCGCGCTCGACGAACACGACCGCGCCGACGACCGCGACCATCAGCATCAGCAGGACGGCCAGGCGCAGCAGGCCCATCTGCCCGCTCTGGAGCTGGCCCAGCGTGGACACCACGCCGCGCGGCAGCCCGACGACGATGCCGGCGTAGATGAGCAGCGACATGCCGTTGCCGACGCCGCGCTCGGTGATCTGCTCGCCGAGCCACATGACGAGCACCGACCCGGTCGTGAGCGTCAGCACCGTCATGGCACGGAAGCCCCAGCCCGGATCCGGCACGATGTTGAGGCCACCCTGCTGGTTGAAGTTCTCGAGGAAGAACGCGATGCCCAGCGACTGCACCACGCTCAGCAGGATCGTCCCGTACCGCGTGTACTGGGTGATCTTCCGCCGCCCCAGCTCGCCTTCCTTCGACAGACGCTCCAGGTACGGCCAGACGACCGTGAGCAGCTGCAGAATGATCGACGCGCTGATGTACGGCATCACGCCCAGCGCGAAGACCGTCATCTGCGACAGCTGATATCCCGAGAACATGTCGTACAGGCCGAAGAGACCTCCGGCCGCCTGCTGAGTCAGCTCAGCCAGCGCGGCCCCGTTGATCCCCGGCGTCGGGATGTGCGCCCCGAGCCGGTACACGGCGAGGATGCCCAGCGTGAAGAGCACCCGCTTCCGCAGTTCCGGTATCGCGAAGATGTTCTTGATACTGTCCATGTCCTCATCTCGCGATCCCGCCACCGGACCCTCGCGCCCGCCCGCGACCGTCGCGGGCGTGACCGGGGGTCCGGTCGCCGGATCAGTCGATGACTTCCGCTACGCCCCCGGCCGCCGCGATCTTCTCCGCGGCCGTGCCGGAGAACTTGTGGGCCCGCACCGTCAGCGCCTTCGCGATCTCGCCGCGGCCGAGCACCTTGACGGGGGCCTTCGTGCCGTGCACCAGGCCGCGCTCGCGCAGCAGCTCCGGCGTCACCGACGAGCCCGCCTCGAAGACCGTCGTCAGCGTGTCGAGGTTGACCACCGCGTACTCGACACGGAACGGGTTGTGGAAGCCGCGCTTCGGCACGCGCCGGTGCAGCGGCATCTGGCCGCCCTCGAAGCCGCGCTTGTGCCGGAAGCCCGACCGGGACTTCGCGCCCTTCTCGCCCCGGCCCGCGGTCTTGCCGTGGCCCGTCCCGGGCCCGCGGCCGACCCGCTTCTTCGCGTGCTTGGCGCCCTTGGGCGGACGCAGGTTGTTCAGCGACATGTCAGCTCGGCTCCACTCTCACCAGGTGACGCACGCGGAGGATGAGCCCCCGCGTCGCCGGCGTGTCCTCGACCTCGATCGTGTGCCGGATGCGGCGCAGGCCCAGGCTGCGCAGGGCCGTCTTCTGCTTCTTGTCGAAGCCGATGCCGCTCCGGATCTGGGTGACCTTCAGGGCCTTCATGCTCCCACCAGCTCCTCGACGTCCTTGCCGCGCAGCCGCGCCACGGCGGCCGGGTCGCGCAGGTCGGTCAGCGCCGCGAACGTCGCGCGGACCACGTTGTGGGGATTCGCCGTGCCGAGCGACTTGGTCAGCACGTTGTTGATCCCGGCCGACTCGACGACCGCGCGCACCGCGCCGCCCGCGATGATGCCGGTCCCGTCGGGCGCCGGCTTGAGCAGCACCGACCCGGCGCCGAAACGGCCGAGCACGGGGTGCGGAATCGTCGTCCCGCGCATCGGCACGCGGACGAGGGCCTTCTTCGCCGCCTCGATCGCCTTCTTGATCGCCGACGGCACCTCCTTGGCCTTGCCGATGCCGAAGCCGACCACGCCCTGGCCGTCACCGACGACCACGAGCGCGCTGAAGCTCAGGTTCTTGCCGCCCTTGACGACCTTGGTGACGCGGCTGATGTTGACCACCGTGTCCTTGAGCTCGAGCTGCGAGGGATCGATTCTTTCGCGAAAGTCCGCCATGTCTCAGAACTCCAGGCCCGCTTTGCGCGCCGCGTCGGCCAGCGCGCGAATCCGGCCGTGATAGAGGTAGCCGCCGCGGTCGAACACGACCCGCGTGATGCCCTTGGCCTTCAGCCGCTCGGCCACCACCGTCCCGAGCGCCGCCGCGCCGGCCACGTTGCCGCCGGTCGGCCCGCCCGTGAACGTGCCCTTCAGGCCAGGCTCGACGCTCGAGGCCGCCACCACCGTCCGGCCGGTCGAGTCGTCGATGACCTGCGCCGAGATGTGCGCCAGCGACCGCGCCACCGCCATCCGGGGCCGCTCGGTCGTGCCGGTGATCCGCTTGCGCTGCCGCAGCCGGATCCGCTCCTGCCGGTCCTTCTTCGTGCGAATCTTCATACGTCGCTCCGCTCTACGCCCCGGTCTTGCCGACCTTCTTCTTGAGGACCTCGCCCGTGTAGCGGACGCCCTTCTGCTTGTACGGGTCCGGCCGGCGCAGGCCGCGGATGTTCGCCGCCACCTGCCCCACCAGCTGCCGGTCGATGCCCGTCACCGTGACGTGCGTCTGCTTGTCGACCGCGATGTCGATGCCCGTCGGCACGTCGAAGACGATCGGGTGCGAGTAGCCCAGGGCGAACACGACCTGCTTGCCCTTGACCTCGGCGCGATAGCCGACGCCCACGATGTCGAGCTCCTTCTTGAAGCCCTGCGTGACGCCGGTCACCGCGTTCGCCACCAGCGTCCGCGCGAGCCCGTGGAACTTCCGGAACTCCGGGTCGGCCGACGCGAGCTGCGCCGTCAGCTCCGCGCCGTCGAGCGCGAACGACACGCCCGGCGGCACCTTCTGCGTCAGCGTGCCCTTCGGGCCCTTGACCTGGACCGCGTCGGGCTGGACCGTGACGGTCACGCCCTTCGGGACCTGAATCGGTTTCTTTCCAATACGCGACATGGTCGTCTCACTTCCGTGCCGGGCGCCGGGCGCCCGTCGCACGACTCCGCCTCTACCAGATGTTGCAGAGCACCTCGCCGCCCACGCCGGCCTGGACGGCCTGCCGGCCCGTCATCACGCCGTGGGACGTCGTCAGGATGCTCGTGCCGAGCCCGCCCATCACCCGGGGCACGTCGTTACGGCCCAGGTAGACGCGGCGGCCGGGCCGGCTCACGCGCTCGAGCCCGGTAATCACGTTCTCCCCGCGGGGGCCGTACTTGAGGAACAGCCGGAGGTACGGGCGCGGCACCTCGCCGGCCTCGACGGTCCTGAAGCCCTGGATGTAGCCTTCCTGCTCGAGGATGCGGGCGATCTCCGCCTTGAACCGGGAGGCGGGCACGTCCACGCGCTGATGCCGCGCGTGCACGGCATTGCGGATCCTGGTGAGCATGTCTGCGATCGGATCGGTCATGTGCTGTCCTTACGAGAACGGTCTGCTGTCGATCTCCGGCCCGGCGCTACCAGCTGCTCTTGATCACGCCGGCCACCTCGCCGCGGAGCGCGAGCTCGCGGAAACAGAGGCGACAGAGCGCGAACTTGCGCAGGTAGGCGCGCGGCCGGCCGCACTTCTGGCAGCGATTCCGCCGCCGCACCCCGAACTTGGCCTTCTTCCGGTCCTTGACGCTCTTTGCAGTCGTAGCCATGGTCGTCAGTTCTGGCGGAACGGCATGCCCATCAGCTGGAGCAGCCGCCGCGCCTCCTCGTCGGTGGTCGCCGTGGTGACGACCGAGATGTTGAGCCCCCGCGACGTGTCCACCTTCAGGTAGTCGATTTCCGGGAACATCAGCTGGTCGCGCAGGCCGAGCGTGTAGTTGCCGCGGCCGTCGAAGCCGCGCGCCGACACGCCGCGGAAGTCGCGCACGCGGGGCAGCGCCACCGCGATCAGCCGGTCCAGGAACTCGAACATCCGGTCGCCGCGCAGCGTGACCATCGCGCCGATCGGCATGCCCTTGCGGAGCTTGAACTGCGCGATCGACTTCTTCGCGCGCGTCACGACCGCCTTCTGGCCGGTGATCCGGCTGAGCTCGTCGGCGCCGGTGTCGACCACCTTGGCGTTCTGCGTGCCCTCGCCGAGGCCCATGTTGACCACGACCTTCGTGATGCGGGGCACGGCCATGATGTTGGCGTAGCCGAACTCCTTCCGGAGGGCCGGCACGACCTCGGACTTGTAACGGTCTCTCAGGCGGCTCATTTGTCCACGACTCCGTCGCACTTCCGGCACACCCGCACCCGCCGGCCGTCGTCGAGCCGCCGGTGCCCGACCCGGGTCGCGACGCCGCACTCGGGACAGACCAGCTGCACGTTCGACACGTCCAGCGAGGCCTCGCGCTCGACGATCCCGCCCTTGACGTTGCGCTGCGGGTTCGGGCGCGTGTGCCGCTTGATGAAGTTCACGCCCTCGACGACGACGCGGTGCCGGACCGGCATGACCTGCAGCACGCGCCCGCGCTTGCCGCGGTCGCGGCCGGCGATCACCACGACGTTGTCGTTCTTCCGGATGCTGAGCGTCTGGCGCATCATGACTAGAGCACCTCCGGCGCCAGCGAGATGATCTTCATGAACCGCCGCTCGCGCAGCTCCCGCGCCACCGGGCCGAACACGCGCGTGCCGATCGGCTCGCCCTCGGGGCTGATGAGCACGGCCGCGTTGCGGTCGAACCGGATGTAGCTGCCGTCCTTGCGGCGCAGCTCCTTGCGCGTCCGGACGATGACCGCCTTGACGACCTGGCCCTTCTTGACCGTCGCGTCGGGCGTGGCTTCCTTCACCGACGCCGTGACGATGTCGCCGATCCGCGCGTAGCGGCCCGTGGACCCGCCGATCGGGTTGATCACCGCGATCTTGCGGGCGCCGGAATTGTCGGCCACGTCGAGAATGGATCGCATCTGTACCATGATTGGTCACTCCTCCCCGCGCCTCGTGCCGCGGGGCTGCCGCCCTAGACGATCCGCGCCCGCTCCACGACGCGCGTGACCACCCAGCGCTTGCGACGGCTGATCGGCCGCGAGGCGACGAGCGCGACCTTGTCGCCCACCTTCGCGTCGTTGGCCTCGTCGTGCGCCATGAACTTCGTCGTCAGCCGCAGCTGCTTGCCGTAGACCTCGTCGCGCACCTGGCGCTCGACGGCGACCACGACGCTCTTCTGCATCTTGTTGCTGACGACCGTGCCGTAGATTTCGCGTTTCGCCATCGCTCAGTCCCTGACGCCCTTCTCGCCGAGCACCGTCTTGATCCGCGCCAGCTCCCGGCGGAGCGGACGCACCTTGTGGCCCGACTCGGTCTGGCCCATGGTCTGCTGCAGGCGCAGGCGGAAGACCTGGTCGTCCAGGTCCTTCGCGCGCTGGCGCAGGTCCTCGACCGGCAGCCCGCGGAGTTCGGAGAGCAGCTCGCCGACCTTCATGACACCTTCTCCTCGGCGAAGCGCTGGGCGAAGCGCGTCTTCATCGGCAGCTTGGCCGCCGCCAGCCGCATCGCCGCGCGCGCGTCGGCCAGCGACACGCCCTCGATCTCGAACAGGATCCGGCCGGGCTTGATCACCGCGACCCACTGCTCGGGCGCGCCCTTGCCCTTGCCCATCCGGGTTTCCTGCGGCTTCTTCGTGATCGGCTTGTCCGGGAACACCCGGATCCAGACCTTGCCGCCGCGCTTGATCCCGCGGGTCAGGGCGACGCGGGCGGCCTCGATCTGCCGGTCGGTCAGCCAGCACGGCTCGAGCGTCATCAGGCCGTAGTCCCCGAACGCCACCGTCGAGCCGCGCCACGCGAGCCCGCGCATGCGGCCGCGCTGCTGCTTGCGGTACTTGACCTTCTTCGGCATCAACATGATGTGTCTCTCTCAGTCAGCATCCGGCGCCGGCGTCACCGCCCGCCCGCGCGCCGCGGCTGCCGGTACTCCTCTTCGCGGCCGATCCGCGGCGAGAGGCGCTCGCCCTTGTACAGCCAGACCTTCACGCCAATCGCGCCGTAGGTCGTGAACGCCTCGGCGAAGCCGTAGTCGATGTCCGCGCGCAGCGTCTGGAGCGGCAGCTGCCCGTGCAGGTACCACTCGGACCGCGCAATCTCGGCGCCGTTGAGGCGCCCCGACACGCGCACCTTGATCCCGCGCGCGCCGAACCGCAGGGCCGATTCGACGGCCTTGCGCATCGCGCGGCGGAACGCGACGCGCTTCTCGAGCTGCATCGCCACCGACTCGCCGATCAGCTGCGCGTCGAGCTCGGGCTTCTGGATCTCGAGGATGTTGATGAACACCTCGCGGCCCGTCGTCTTCTGCAGCTCCTGGCGCAGCCGGTCCACCTCGGTCCCCTTGCGGCCGATGATGATGCCGGGCCGGGACGTGTGGATGTCCACCTTCAGCTTGTTGGCCGCGCGCTCGATGTCGATTCGCGCGACGCCCGCGTGCGAGAACCGCGACTTGAGCTGCTGGCGGAGCTTCAGGTCCTCGTGCAGCAGCTTCGCGTAGTCCTTGTCGGCGAACCACCGCGAGCGCCAGGTCTTGTTGAACCCGAGCCGGAACCCGTAGGGATGAACCTTCTGACCCATAGCCGTCCTTGATCCTTCGTCCTGGGCGCCGGCCGTCAGGCCTTCGCCGCGCTCGTCTTCCCCGCCGCGGCCCCGGCCGCCCGGGACTTCCGCGGCTTCTTCGACGCGCCGCCCGCGGCGGCGACCGGCGCCACGCGCGCCGCGCGCTCGGCCACCGTCACGGTCAGGTGCGCCGTCCGCTTCACCACGCGGAACGCCCGGCCCATCGGCGCGGGGCGCACCCGCTTCATGCTCGGTCCCTGGTTCGCCCAGCAGCCCGACACGAAGAGCCGGTCGACGTCGCCGCCGAAACCGTCCTTCTGCTGCGCGTTGGCGATGGCCGACCGCAGCACCTTGGCGATGTCGCGCGCGATGGCCTTGCGCGAGAACCGCAGCGTCGCCAGCGCCTGCCCGACGGCGGCGCCGCGGATCTGGTCCATGACCAGGCCGGCCTTCTGCGCCGACGTGCGCACGTAGCGTCCGGTGGCCTCCCCGGTGACCATCACGCGCCTCCCTTGCCCGCCGCGGCGACCTGCGCGGCCTTCTCGGCCTTCGTGGTGTGCCCCTTGAAGGCGCGGGTCGGCGCGAACTCGCCGAGCTTGTGCCCGACCATGTTCTCGGTGATGTACACCGGGATGAACTTCTTGCCGTTGTGCACCGCGATCGTGTGCCCGACCATCTCGGGAATGACCGTGGAGCGCCGCGACCAGGTCTTGATGACCCGCTTCTCCGGCTCCCGGTTCATCGCCTCGACCTTCTCGAGGAGATGCACGTCGATGAAGGGGCCTTTCTTGAGCGATCGGGACATGGCCTACTTCTTCCTCCGCTGCACGATGAAGCGATCGGTGCGCTTGTTACGGCGCGTCTTGTAGCCCTTCGTCGGGATGCCCCACGGCGTCACCGGGTGACGGCCGCCCGAGGTCTTGCCCTCGCCGCCGCCGAGCGGGTGATCCACCGGGTTCATCGCCACGCCACGCACGTGCGGCCGGCGCCCGAGCCACCGGGTGCGCCCGGCCTTGCCGATCGAGACGTTCTCGTGGTCGATGTTGCCGACCTGCCCGATCGTGGCCAGGCACTCGATGTTGATGAGCCGGACCTCGCCCGACGGCATCTTCACCGAGGCGTACTCGCCTTCCTTGGCCACCAGCTGCACCGACGACCCGGCCGACCGCGCGATCTGGCCGCCCTTGCCCGGCTTGAGCTCCACGTTGTGCAGCTGCGTGCCGAGCGGAATCGCCTTGAGCGGCAGGCAGTTGCCCGGCAGGATGTCCGCCGTGTCGGCCGCGAGCACCGTGTCGCCGACCTTCAGGCCGAGCGGGTGCAGGATGTAGCGCTTCTCGCCGTCCGCGTAGGTGACGAGCGCGATCCGCGCCGACCGGTTCGGGTCGTACTCGACCGTGGCGACCTTCCCGGGGATGCCGGTCTTGTCGCGCTTGAAGTCGATGATCCGGTAGTTCCGCTTGTGCCCGCCGCCGCGCCACCACGACGTCAGCTCGCCACGGTTGTTGCGGCCGCCCGAGCGGTGGAGCGGCTCGATGAGCGGCTTGTGGGGCTTGTCGGTCGTGATCTCGTCGAACGTCTGCACGCTCTGGAACCGGCGCCCCGCCGAAGTCGGCTTGTATTTGCGAATAGGCATCTCAGGCTCCCTCGAAGACCTCGGGCATCTTCTCGCCGGCCTTGAGCCGGACCCACGCCTTCTTCCAGTCCGGCCGCTGCCCGGCAAACCGGCCCTGGCGCTTGATCTTGCCGTGCATGATCTGGGTCCGCACCGTGGCGACCTTCGCGCCGAAGAGCTTCTCGACGGCGTGCTTCACCTCGATCTTGGTCGCCGCCCGCGCCACCTCGAAGACCAGCACCGGCCCGCTCGCGCGGGCGATGGTCGTCTTCTCGGTGATGAGCGGCCGCCGGATGACGTCGGTGACCTTCATCGCAGCACCTCCTGCAGGCGCTCGAGCGCCGCGCGCGTGACGACGATGCGCCCCGCGTCCATCACGTCGCGCGGGGTGAGCCGGCCGCTCGGCACGAGCCGGACGCCCGCGATGTTCCGCGCCGACCGCGCGAACGCGTCGTCGAGCACCACGTCGGTCACGAGCGTCTTGCCCGTCGCGCCGATCCGCCTGAACATCGCGGCGGTCTCCTTCGTCTTCGGCGTCTCGGCCGCCAGGGCCTCGACGACGATGACGTCGCCCGCGCGGAGCCGCGACGCCATCGCGCTCCGCAGCGCGCCGCGCTCGACCTTGCGCGGCAGCGCGTAGTCGTAGCTGCGCGGCTGCGGGCCGAACACGGTGCCGCCCTTGCGCCACAGCGGGTTGCGCGCCTCGCCGACGCGGGCGCGGCCCGTGCCCTTCTGGCGCCACGGCTTGCGGCCGCTGCCCGAGACGAGCGCGCGGTTCTTGGTCATGTGCGTGCCGCGCCGCTCGGACGCGTTCTGCCGCACGACCGACTCCCAGATCAGGTCGGCCTTGACGGGCCCGGCGGTGAACGTCTCGCCGAGCTCGAAGCTCCCGACCTTCTCGTTCTGTCCGTTGACGATGTCGAGTTTCATGGCGCGATCCGCCTCACTTCTTGCCCTTCTTGGGCTTCTCCGCCTGCGGCTGCGGCTCGGGCTTGCGCGCCACGGCCTGGCGCACGACGACGATGCCACCCGGCGCGCCCGGCACGGCGCCGTGCACCACCAGCAGGTGGCTCTCGGCGTCCACGCGGACGACGCGCAGGTTCCGCGTGGTGACGCGCTTGCCGCCCATCCGGCCGGCCGCGCGCATGCCCTTCACGACGCGGGACGGGAACGACGAGGCGCCGATCGAGCCCGGCGCCCGGTGGAACATCGAGCCGTGCGTCGCGGCGCCGCCGCCGAAGTTGTGCCGCTTCATGACGCCCTGGAAGCCCTTGCCCCGGCCGTTCGCGATGATGTCCACGCGGTCGCCCGTGCTGAAGATGCTGACCAGCACCTGGTCGCCCGGCTTCGGCGCCTCGGCACCGGCCTTCACCGTGACCTCGCGCCGCACGCGCGTCGGGGGCACCGCGGCCTTCTTGTAGTGGCCGGCCATGGGCTTGTTCGCCTTCACGGGCGTCTCGTCCACCAGCCCGAGCTGGACGGCCTCGTAGCCGTCGGTCGCCGCGGACTTGGCCTGCACGACCACGCACGGTCCGACCTTGATCACCGTGCCCGGGACGACCGTGCCGTCCGGCTCGAAGACCTGCGTCATCCCGACCTTGCGTCCGATGAGTCCTGTCACCATCACACCCTCGCCTGTCGGCGCTCGGCGCCCGGCGCGCGGCTTCCGGGCGGCGCGTCAGACCCGCGCCGCACGCCGGAGGCCGGCCCGCCGATCCCCGGCCCTACTTGTGCTCCTTGCCGAACGCCTTGATCTCGACGTCGACGCCCGCCGGCAGGTCGAGCTTCATCAGCGCGTCCACCGTCTGCGACGTCGGCTCGAAGATGTCGATCAGGCGCTTGTGCGTCCGGATCTCGAACTGCTCGCGCGACTTCTTGTCCACGTGGGGCGAGCGGAGCACCGTCCACTTGTTCTTCTCCGTGGGCAGCGGCACCGGTCCGGCGAGCCGCGCCCCGGTGCGCTTGGCCGTATCGACGATCTCGGTCGTCGACTGGTCCAGCACGCGGTAGTCGTACGCCTTGAGGCGGATGCGAATCTTTTCCGAAAACGGTGTCGACATGGGTGACTCTCTAGTCCTTGCCCTGGAACTTGGCCACGACCGCCTCGCTCACCGAGGCCGGCGCCTGCTCGTACCGGTCGAAGTGCATCGAGTAGGACCCGCGGCCCTGCGTGCGCGACCGGAGGTCGGTGGCGTACCCGAACATCTCGGACAGGGGGACGCGGGCGTTGATGACCTGCGTGCCGGCCCGCGCGTCCATCGACTGCAGGTGGCCGCGGCGGCTGGTCAGGTCGCCGATGACGTCGCCCATGTACTCCTCGGGCACCGTCACCTCGACGCGCATCACCGGCTCCATGAGCACGGGGTGCGCCTTCTTCGCGGCGTCCTTGAACGCCATCGACCCGGCAATCTTGAACGCCATCTCGTTCGAGTCCACGTCGTGGTACGACCCGTCGTAGAGCTCGATCTTCACGTCGTCCATCGGGTAGCCGGCGAGGACGCCCGTGGTCAGCGCCTCCTGGATGCCCTGGTCGATCGGCTTGATGAACTCGCGCGGAATCACGCCGCCCACGATCTGGTTGTCGAACTCGTAGCCCTCGCCCGGCTTGCGCGGGATGAGGCGGATCTTCGCGTGGCCGTACTGGCCGCGGCCGCCGGTCTGCTTGACGTAGCGGCCCTCGCCCTCGGCGCCGCGCGTGACGGTCTCCTTGTAGGCGACCTGCGGCTTGCCGACCGCCGCCTCGACGCTGAACTCGCGCTTCAGGCGGTCCACGATGATCTCGAGGTGCAGCTCGCCCATGCCGGCGATGACCGTCTGGCCGGTCTCGGTGTCCGTCTTCACGCGGAACGTCGGGTCCTCGGCCATGAGCTTGGCGAGGCCCATCCCGAGCTTCTCCTGGTCGCTCTTGGTCTTGGGCTCGATCGCGAGCGAGATGACGGGCTCCGGGAAGTCCATCGCCTCGAGGATGACCGGCGCCTTCTCGTCGCAGACCGTGTCGCCCGTGGAGACCGACTTGAGGCCGACCGCGGCGGCGATGTCGCCGGCGTAGACCTCCTTGATCTCCTCGCGCTTGTTGGCGTGCATCTTCAGCAGCCGGCCGATGCGCTCGGTCTTCTGCTTGGTCGAGTTGTAGACCGACATGCCCGACTGCATGACGCCCGAGTACACGCGGATGAACGTGAGCTGCCCGACGAACGGGTCGGTCATGATCTTGAACGCCAGCGCCGAGAACGGCGCGTCGTCCTTCGCCGGCCGCTCGAGGGTCGCGCCCTCCTCGCCGTTCGGGTCGAGGCCGTCGACGGCGGGAATGTCCAGCGGCGACGGCAGGAAGTCCACGACCGCGTCGAGCAGCGGCTGGACGCCCTTGTTCTTGAACGCCGAGCCGCAGAGCACCGGCACGAACGCCGCGTCCTCATGACGGACGGAGTTGATCGTCCGCTTCCGGAGCGCCGCCTTGATCTGCTCCTCGGGAATCTCCTCGCCGTGGAGGTACTTCTCGAGGATCTGGTCGTCGACCTCGCTCACCTTCTCGATGAGCGCCTCGCGGAACTCCTTCGCCTGGTCCATCAGGTCGGCGGGAATCTCGTCGACGATGTAGTCGGCGCCCATCGTCTCGTCCTTCCACCGGATCGCCTTCATCCGGATCAGGTCGACGACGCCGGCGAACTTGTCCTCGCTCCCGATCGGCAGGTGCAGCGCGACCGGGTTGCCCTGGAGCTTGGTCCGGATCTGCTCGAACGTGCGCAGGAAGTTCGCGCCGATCCGGTCCATCTTGTTGACGAAGCAGATCCGGGGCACGCGGTACTTGTCCGCCTGCCGCCACACGGTCTCCGACTGCGGCTCGACGCCGGCCACCGAGTCGAACACCGCGACCGCGCCGTCGAGGACGCGGAGCGACCGCTCGACCTCGGCCGTGAAGTCCACGTGGCCGGGCGTGTCGATGATGTTCACGCGGTGGTCGCGCCACGTGCAGGTGGTCGCGGCCGACGTGATCGTGATGCCGCGCTCCTGCTCCTGCTCCATCCAGTCCATGACGGCCGTGCCCTCATGAACCTCACCAATCTTGTAGGTGATGCCGGTGTAGAAGAGGATGCGCTCGGTGGTCGTCGTCTTGCCGGCATCGATGTGGGCCATGATGCCGATGTTGCGACAACGATCGAGGGCGACTTTACGGGCCATGACGAGGGTTACCAGCGATAGTGCGCGAAGGCCTTGTTGGCTTCCGCCATGCGATGCGTGTCCTCGCGCTTCTTGACCGCACCGCCGCGGAGATTGGCCGCGTCCATGAACTCGTTGGCGAGCTTCTCCTGCATCGTCTTGCCGTCCGCGCGGTCACGCGCGTAACCGGCCAGCCAGCGGATGGAGAGCGACAGGCGCCGGTTCGGGTTGACCTCGATCGGCACCTGGTAGTTCGACCCGCCGACCCGGCGCGACTTCACCTCGAGCGCCGGCTTCACGTTGTCGACCGCCTTCTTGAAGACCTTCAGCGGATCGTCCTCGGTCTTCTCCTTCACGATGTCGAGCGCCTTGTACATGATCCGCTCGGCCGTGGAGCGCTTGCCCCCACGCATGATCGTGCTGATGAACTTCGTCACCAGCGGACTGCCGTAGATCGGATCCGCCGGAACCTCGCGCTTCGGGATCTCTCTGCGTCGCGGCATGGTCTACGCCTTCTTGGGCCGCTTGGCCCCGTACTTCGAACGCCCCTGCATCCGCCCGGCCACGCCCACCGCGTCGAGCGTCCCGCGCACGACGTGATACCGCACGCCCGGCAGGTCCTTCACGCGGCCCCCGCGGATGAGCACCAGCGAGTGCTCCTGCAGGTTGTGCCCCACGCCCGGGATGTAGGTCGTCACCTCGATGCCGTTGGTCAGCCGCACGCGCGCCACCTTCCGGAGCGCCGAGTTCGGCTTCTTCGGGGTCTGCGTGAACACGCGCACGCACACGCCGCGCTTCTGCGGGCTGCGCTGCAGCGCCGGGCTCTTCGTCTTGCTCAGGACCTTCTCGCGCCCCTGGCGGACCAACTGGCTGATCGTCGGCACGTCGTTCTCCACTCCCGCGGCGCCGGCCCCGACCGACACCGGATGCTCGCCACCCGTCGCGAAGGGACGCCACGCCCCGCCGCCGACCGGCAACGATCCACGCCGCCGCCACCGGCGGCGCGGTTGCGTCACGGGCCTGAGAGCACGCGCTCGGCGCCCGA
The DNA here is from genome assembly GCA_041394725.1 of Vicinamibacterales bacterium. Classification (GTDB taxonomy): domain Bacteria; phylum Acidobacteriota; class Vicinamibacteria; order Vicinamibacterales; family SCN-69-37; genus JAWKHR01. The sequence continues at coordinate 41,813 of JAWKHR010000018.1, forward strand.
GACAATCCCCTATTGCTGAATCACAGCCATGGTGATCGGCGTCCGGACGCCCGTCGGCATCCACCGATCACGCGGAATCGACCAGGAAGCGGGAGCTTCGACTGGAAGCGGGCCTAGATAGGGTGTCCTAAGCCCGAAATAACCTTGCGAGGGTAGCACGCCCGCAAGCAGGGGGTCAAGATCGTGATCCCAGGCCAGGCGCGGCTCGGCGAGGCCTCGCGGGGCAGTGCCCGCCTCGCGCCTCCCCTGGGGCCAGCCGACGCTCCCCCCGCCAGCCTCCCAGTGGCCCGTCCAAGCACGTCCAGGGCCTCCCGGGCCACGGGATCGGGTTTAGGATGCCGCACATGCGATTCGCCGAACCGCTCCGAGCCCTCCAGACCCTGCGGCCGCTCCGCCCCATCGCCGGCGCAGGCGCCCTGGCCCTCGCCCTGGCCGCCCTCGCGACGACCGCCGCCGGCCGGCAGGCCGCCGGCCCCGGCCCGTGGTTCGAGGTCGAGTTCCCGGCGGCCGCCCGGGCCGAGCCCGTGACCGGCCGCGTCTACGTGGCCATCAGCCGGCCCGGGGAATCCCGAACCCCGATCCAGCAGGCCAGCCCGACCGGCGCCCCCCTGTTCTCGGTGCCCGTCGAGGCCCTGGCCCCTGGCCAGCCAGCCCGCATCGGACCGGCCGCCTTCGGCCACCCCGTCCAGAGCCTCCGCGACCTTCCCGCCGGCGACTACGTCGTCCAGCCCTTCGTGAACGTCTACACGAAGTTCGAGCGGGCGGACGGGCACACCGTCTGGCTCCACATGGATCAGTGGGAAGGGCAGGACTGGAAGCGGTCGCCCGGCAACCTGTTCGGCGCGCCGGTGACCGTCCACCTCGACCCGGCCTCCCCCGCGCCGATCCGCCTGACCGCCGACCAGGTCATCCCCCCGGTGACGGTGCCGCCGGACACCGAGTTCGTCAAGCGGATCCGGATCCAGAGCGACATCCTCACGAAGTGGTGGGGCCACCCGATCTACCTCGGGGCCACCGTGCTGCTGCCGAAGGGCTTCGCGGACCACCCGGACGCCCGGTATCCGGTCGTGTATTCCCAGGGCCACTTCTCGCTCGGAGCGCCGGGGGGCTTCGGGCGCGACCAGGACTTCACGGCGTACTGGCAGGCCGACGACACGCCGCGGATGCTCTACGTCACGCTGCAGCACCCGTCGCCGTACTACGACGACTCCTACGGCGTGAACTCCGAGAACAACGGCCCCTACGGCGACGCGATCACCCGGGAGCTGCTGCCGGAGGTCGAACGGCGCTTCCGCGCGATCGGCCAGCCGTGGGCGCGCGTCCTGACCGGCGGATCGACCGGCGGCTGGATCGCGGTGGCGCACCAGGTGTTCTACCCCGATCTCTACGGCGGCACGTTCGCGCTCTGCCCCGACTCGGTGGACTTCCGCTACCACCAGATCGTCAACGTCTACGACGACGCCAACGCCTACTGGATCGATCGGGGCTGGATGAGGGTGGAGCGCCCGAACCAGCGCCGGCCGGACGGCAACATCCAGTCGATGATGAAGGACGAGAACTGGTACGAGCTGGTCGTCGGCGACCGGTCTCGATCGGGCGGCCAGTGGGACATCTGGGAGGCGACCTACTCGCCCGTCGGCCCGGACGGCTATCCCCGGCGGATCTGGGACAAGCGCACGGGCGAGATCGACCACGAGGTGGCCGCCTACTGGAAGGCGCACTACGACCTGCGGAACATCCTGGAGACGAACTGGACGACGCTCGGCCCGAAGGTCGCGCACAAGCTGCACGTCTACATCGGCGACATGGACTCGTACTACCTGAACATGGGCGTCCGCGAGCTCGACGAGTTCCTCCGCGAGCGCGCGGTGGATCCGCCGTTCACGGGCGAGGTCGTCTTCCAGCCGATGGCGCCGCACTGCTGGGGACCACGGGGCGCTGACCTGATGGGGCGGATCGCCGCGCACGTGCTGCGCTACGCGCCGGCCGGCGCGGACGTGCGGAGCTGGCGCTCCCCTGGCCGGGACCGCCCGGTCACTTCGAGCGGGCGTTGACGTCGAAGTAGCTGCGGATGCGTCCGGCCTTGTAGTCGGCGACGAGCGCGGCGATGGGATCGAGCGCGCTCGCACGGCCGTCGCTCCACTGGTAGGGCCCGCGGTAGCCGTAGCGGCTCGAGACGGAGCGGATGAACACGCTCTTCTCGTCCACGGGCAGCGTCGCCACGTTGGCCGCGAACGCGTCCCACAGGTTGTCCTGGAAGAGGTACTGCTCGACGTTCGAAACGTAGAACGCCGAGACGACCGCGTCGTGCTCTCGGATGTACTGGCCCACCGCGCGGAGCGCCTTCGGGCCCGCGAAGTTGCCGACGACGGGCACGATCAGGTTGCGCTCCTCGAGGCCCTTGACGTACTTGAAGTTGGCCTCGCTCGCCAGGTAGCTGCGCGCCTCCCCCTCCCAGTCCGTCTGCATCATCATCTCCTCGTAGGTCGGGAAGTTGCTGAAGCCGCGTCCGCCGAACCCGCGCTGGTTGCTGCTCGAGTAGCGGATGCCGGGACCGTCCCAGAAGAAGGCGTAGTAGATCTCCTCCAGGTGCTGCAGGTCTGAGGGCGTGAGCGGGAAGCCGCGCGTCTTGACGAGGTGCGCTTTGATGGCCGAAAGGTTGTCCTGGTACCGCTTCTGGTACTCCTCGTCGCTCAGCCGGATCCTGTCGAACGCCGTGAAGATCTCGGCCACGGTCGCGTCCGGCCTCAGCCCCTCGGGCCGCGTCTTCGAGAAGAGCCGGGCGACGAAATCGGCCCGGTCCGTCGAGAGCTCGAAGATCGCCTTGTACATCAGGTGCTGCAGCAGGTTGCCGCGGCGGATGTCCACGATGAACGCCATCGCCGGCTGCGTCGCGATCATGTAGGTGAAGTTCTGGTCGGGCGCGACCCCCAGGTAGACCTGGCCCTGCCGCGCCGCCTGCTGCAGCGCGGGGATCACGTACTCGTAGGTGTGCTCGTTGGAGACGAGGTTCTCGGAGCGGAAGAACCCGTCGGGCTCTGACAGCGCCGTGGACAGGCGCCAGAACTCCTGGTTGCTCAGGCGCGACGGCAGGCTGGTGGCCGCCGCCGGTGTCCCGGCGAGCCCGGCCGGCGCCGCGGGCGCCCCGGAGAACCCGGACCGCGCGGGTGCGGCGGCCACGCCACGCGTGAACGGCGTGGCGGGCGCGAACGGCGCGGACGGCGCCAGCCACAGCAGCAGCAGGACGAACGGAACGACGCGACGCCGGATCATGGAATTCCCCACCTGCGGGCCCAGACCGCGGCCCTCAACGAGTATGCATCGTCACGTCCCAGTATGACGTGATCCGGCCCGCGGCGAAGTCGGCCATCAGCCCGGGCATCGAATCCAGCTTGGTCACCGAGCGCGACCCGACCGGCGAATCGCAGGTGTTGAAACAGGAGCGGATGAACGTGCTGGACTCGCCGAGCGGAAGCGCCATGACGTTGCGCGCGAACTCCCCCCAGATCCGGTCCTGGAAGAGGTACTGCTCCACGTTGGACGTGTAGAACGCGGTCACGGTCGCGCCCCGGTCCCGGAGGTAGGCGCCGACGGCGCGCAGGGCCTTCGGGCCCGCGAAGTTGCCGACGAGCGGCACGATGAGGTTGGCGCGCTGCATCGCCCGGACGGCCTGGTAGGCCTCGTCCGACGCCAGGTACGCCCGGTGGTGGCCCTCGCCGTCGGTCGCGACCTGCAGGGCCTGGAAGCTCGGGTAGCGCGGATTGCGGCGCGCGAACATCCCGCCGCCGGCGTTCGAGTACGCCAGGAAGGGCCCGGCCGCGAAGAAGCTGCTGTAGACGTACTCGATGCCCTCGCGATCCCCGCGGGCGAGGCGGAAGCCGTGCACCTCGGTGAGCTGCCGGTAGATGGCCTGGAGGTTGTCCTCGTAGGCCTGCCGGTCCGGTCGCGCGTTGACGAAGGCGTCGAACAGCTCGCCCGGCGGCACGTCCCGCCCGACACCGTCCGGGGCCGGTCGGGAAAACAGCTTCGAGAGGAACGTCGCCCGGTCCTCCGACAGCTCGAACAACGCCTTGTACATGAGGTGGGCGTGCAGGTTCCCGCGCCGGATGTCCACGATGAAGGCGAGCTTCGGCCGCAGCGCCGCGAGGTAGGTGAAGTTCTGGTCGGGGCCGACGCCGAGGTAGACGCCGCCGGGCCGGACGATGCGCGTGAGCTCGGGGATGACGTGCTGGAACGTGTCCTCGTTCGAAACGAGGTTGTCCGAGCGGAAGAACCCGCCGGCTTCCGAGTAGTCCTCGACGAGCGCCCAGAACTCGCGGTCGGTGAGCGCGCCGGGCAGGTCGAGGACGGTCGCCGAAATCGACTGCGTCCACACCCAGACCGACAGCGCCAGCACCAGGACGAGCGGTGGTGCCGCCAGGAGCAGACGCCGGCGGGTCGTGTCGGTCATGCGTGCCATTCAACCCCGCGGAACGAGCCCCCGCCGCCCGGCGCTGGCGGCGGCCCGGCAACGGTCAGCGGCCGGGCGGACTCCCAGGGCCGCCGACGGGGACGGACGGACCACAGCCCTTCGTCTCGGCCGCCATGCCGCCGAGCGAGTTGACCAGGCCGCCGCCCCCGCCGCCGAACGAGCGGTTCTGCGACGACCGGATGAACGTGCTCCGCTCATCGAGCGGCATCGTCGCGACGTTCGCGCAGAACGCGCGCCAGACGCCCTGCTGGTTCAGGTACTGCTCGACGTTGGACAGGTAGAAGGCCGAGACCGTCGAGCCGTGATCGCGGATGTAGCGTCCCACCGATCGGAGCGCCTTCGGCCCCGCGAAATTGCCGACGACCGGGACGACCAGGTTCCGCTCTTCCAGGCGCTTGAGGGTGCGGAAGGCCGCGTCGCTGGCCAGAAAGCTCCGCGCGGCGCCGCGCTGGTCGGTCGCGGTCATCAGGTCGTAATAGCTGGCCATGTTGCTGCGGCCGAACCCGCGGCCCGACGACGAGTTGTACGTGAGCGGCGGCCCGTACCAGTAGAAGTAGTAGTAGACGTTGTCGATGATCGCCCGCTGGTCCCGCTCGGAGAGCGGGATGTGGTGCGTCTTCGTCAACAGGTCGAGGATGTCCTGGCTGTTCTGCTTGAAGGCGGCCTCGCCGCTCGTGTCGACCTGCGCGTAGGCGTCGAAGATCTCCTGCGCCGAGGAGTCCCGGGTCAGCGACGCGGGGCGCGGCTTGGTGAACAGCCGCGAGACGAACTCGGCGCGGTCGTTCGAGAGTTCGAAGAGCGCCTTGTACATCAGCTGCGTGTGCAGGTTGCCGCGCCGGATGTCGGTGATGAAGACCATCCGTGGCTCGAGCGCGGCGATGTAGGTGAAGTTCTGTTCCGGACCGACGCCGAGGTACACCGCGCCCTTGCGGCTGCGCGCCAGCAGGTCGTCGAGCGTGTACTGGAACCAGATTTCGTTCGAGACGAGGTTGTCGGATCGGAACTCGCCGTCCGCCTCGGAGAGTTCCTGGCTGAGCGCCCAGAAGGCCTCGTCGGTGAGGCGGTCCGGCAGGGGGTCGGCGACCGCGCGCCCGGCGTGGCTGGCAACCCGGCGCCTGGCAGGCCGGCGGCCGGCCGGCGGCGCGGCGCGGACGACGGGCGCCAGGCCGGCGAGCGCGATGGCCGCGACGAGACCTGCGGCAAGGGCGGCAGCGCGTCGTGTCATGGTCGTGTGCGGCCCATGGTACTACGGCTCCGCCCCCGGCCGACTCCGGGGGCGGGCCGGTCGGCCTACCGGCCGAGGCCGCGCGCGATGCCGGCGCGCAGCGCCTCGAGCTTCTCCGGCGACCCGGTGAACATGCCCTCCGGGTAGCGCGCGTAGCTGATCATCCCGGCGTAGATGGGCCCGCTCTCGTAGAGGTTCAGGCCCAGCCCAGCGAGGTACTGCAGGCGCAGGTTGCGGTCGCGGTTGATCGACGCGTCCTTCGTCCAGGGCGCCAGGTCGGCGGGCGATCCGGCGTAGTTCGAGAACAGGTCCACCGCGTTGTAGATGCCGATCTCGCGGAGCGACTGCGCCACCTGGGCGTACTCGGGGCTCTCGAGCTTCGCGTCGATCTCGTCGAGGTCGATGTGGATCGGCTCCACCTGGCCCACGAGCACCAGGTCGTAGCCCTGGCCGTTGTTGGTGTTGCCGAGGATCATCGAGTTCGGGAACGCCTTGAAGAACGTCGCGATCTCGCTCTTGGCCGCCTCGGTGTTGCTCTCGTAGAGCTGCACGAACAGCGTGACCACGCCGCCCGGGTTCAGGTGGCGCTTGGCGACCTCGAAGAACTCCTCGGTGTAGAGCGAGGCCGCGCCCTTGACCCACGGGTCCAGCGGGTCGGACGTGATCGCGTCGAACATCTGGTCGGTCGTGAGCAGGAAGTGCCTGGCGTCGTCGATGTGGACGGTGACCTTCGGGTTGTCCACGACCTCGTAGTTGTGCTCACCGAAGTACTTGGAGACCGAGGCCGGCACGAGCGGCTCGATCTCGGCGATCGTCATCGTCTTCACGGCCGGGCCGATCGACACGGCGCCGGCGGTCACGCCCGCGCCGCAGCCGATGACGAGCGCGTTCGACGGCGCCTTCGGCAGCAGGTGGGTGACGTGGCCGAGCATGCGCTGCAGGCGCATGTCCTGCGGCTCGCTCGACGCCTGGACCTTGCCGGCGTTGTGGTAGTTGCGCACGCCGTTGGACATCTCGGAGACGGCGACGAACGCGTTGAGGCCCTCACCCACGTAGATGATGTTGCTCAGGCCGACCCACGTCGCCGCGTAGCGCCCGTAGGCGACGAGGATGCCCGGCACGGGCGGCACGCTGCGCGAGATCAGCCCGGCCGCGGCGGTCGCGATCACCAGCACGATGGTCCCCGCCCAGCGCGGGCTGGCCGCCTTGCCGCCCTCGCCCGCGACGACCGGCGCCAGCATGATCAGGCCGGCCAGCGCCGAGACCACGATCAGCACCATCTGCGACATCTGCGTGCCGAGCGTGACGACCATCAGCAGGCCGCAGCCGAGCGAGCCCACGATCGCGCCGACCGTGTTGGCCGCGTAGACCGCGCCGACGAGCCGGCCCGGGTCCTGGCCGCGCTCGGCCACGGCGGCCAGCGCCAGCGGGAAGCTCGCGCCCCAGAGGATCGACCCGGGCAGCACCACCCACAGGCACCGCACCATGTCGAGCTGGAAGTTGTACCAGATGCTCGACGTGATCGACGGGTTGATCGGCCAGTACGGCAGCGAGTCGGTGAGCATGTAGGCCGCCCAGCCGAGCGCGCCGCAGAGTGCCATCTGACACCAGCCGAGCGCCGCGCGCGGGTTGACGTCCGTGCGCGCGATCGCCGCGCCGAGCGAGCTGCCGATGCCGAGGCCGAAGAGGAAGACGCCCAGGATGAGCGAGAAGGTGTAGACCGTCGCGCCGAAGAGGAGCGACAGCAGCCGCGTCCAGAGCACCTGCGCGGAGAGCGCCGTGAAGCCCGAGACCGCGATCACGAAGTAGACCGAGCGCGCGCCCGGCGCCGCCACCACGTCCTCGCTGACCTCCTCGGGCGGCGTGAACGTGGACCGCGAGGCCACCAGCAGGCCGACGATCGCGACCGTCGCGTTGAGCGCCACCGCGACGAAGGTGGTGAACACCTGGTCGTGCACCCGCAGCAGGTAGAAGCCCGCGAGCAGGCTGCCGACGACCGCGCCGCCGATGTTGCCGCCGTAGAAGAAGCCCAGCCAGCCGATGCCCTCCGGCGTCGTCTTCACCCACCGCGACATCGCCGGCAGCGTCGCGCCCATCATCAGCGTGGGCGGCAGCAGGCAGATCGACGCGATGATCGCGCGCAGCACGATCGAGCCGTGGCCAATCGAGGTGTAGAGGCCGTTGACGAGCGGCATGCCGAACAGGAGCAGCAGCCCCATCACACCGATCCCCGCCTCGAGGAAGGCGTAGACCCGCATGGGGTGGTGCCGCCGGTCGATGTAGCGCGGCAGCAGGTAGCTGCCGAGGCACATGCCGCCCATGAACGTACCGAGCAGCACGCCCAGGGACACCGCCGACGAGCCGATCACGAGCTGCAGGAGCTGGAACCAGACGACCTCGTAGATCAGGGCCGCGCACCCGCTGCCCACGAACAGCAGCAGGAGCACGGACAGGTACTGATTGGGCGTCTCGGATTGGGCTACACGGTCGTTCATAGGTTCGGGAATCCTATACCAGTACTCGCGCCGTCCCCACCGGACGCGCGGGTCTTCACGGGGCCAGGAAACCAGGGGTGGTTCGGAGGCTGGTCGTGCGGACTTCGCTTCTTACGACGCGCCCGGGGGGTCCGTTCACCGCCGCCGGAACCTGACGCGGGTTTGTCACCGACCCCGCCCGGACCGGGCCGGAAGTCGAGCCCGGACGGCCCGTTCCGGAGGGCCAGCCGCCACCGTCCGGGGCCTCCCCCGGGTCACGGCCCGGGTCACCGCCGCGGGCGGATGAGCGCCTTGATCAGCTGGATCTGGCCCGCGTGGTAGAGGTCGTGCGCCGTCACCCCGGCAATCAAGTCGAGGTTCGTGAAGGCGCTGCCCTGGTTCCGGACCCGGAACCGGCGGGCCGGCAGGGTCGCGACGACATCGCGCAGGCGCCGGTGCTCGGCCGAGAGCAGCGCCAGATCCCGGCGCCACGCCGCCATCGTCCGCACCTCCGGCCGGGGGAAGAAGTTGGACCCGGCCAGGGGGAACGACCCGCGCTTCTCGCCCGTCAGCCGCCGCCGCACCGCGTACTTCCAGTAGGCGCAGTGGACGACCAGCTCCCAGATGTTGTGGCGGCCGGCCGCCGGCCGGCGCGACAGGTCGGCGAGCGTGAGGCCGCGAATCGCGCCCCGCAGGTTCGTGCCGTGCCAGGAGCGGCGATTGTAGGCCTGGTCCAGGGCGTCGAGCAGGTGCGCGCGCAGGTCGGAGGCGGGGCTCATGCGGGGCTCCCCTAACGGACGCGGAAGACGACGTCGCGGCGAACGGGCAGGCCGTCGCCCAGCCGAGCGCTGATGCTGAGCAGGTGCGGCCCTCGCGTCCGGCCTTCGAGCGGCAGCGGCAGCGTGAAGACCGCGCTCCGCTTCGCGTCGAGATCCCCCGGCGGGATCACCACCTGCTGCTGGAACACGACCTGGTCCGAGGCGTCGATCACGCGCGCGTCCACGGCAATGGGCGCCGGCTGGGCGCGCGGACCGACGTAGAAGCGCAGGCTCGCCGAGACGCGGTCGCTCACCGAGAACTCCCGCGCCGTGGTCGGCCGGACGGGCAGCAGGCCGCCGAAGCCGTCGTCCGGTCCCCCGCCGCCCTCGACCGGCGCGCCGAGGGCGACGTCGGTCAGCGACAGGCTGCGCAGCGAGAAATCGGGCACGTCCACCGGCGCGTAGACCGAACCGCCGCGGTCGATCGCGTTGCTGTGGACGTTGAACCGGACCTCACGGCGTCCAGGTTCGAGCGACAGGCGGTAGTACAGGTCGTAGGTCAGCGGATCGGTGCCCGACGGCGGCAGCGTCAGGTCGCGCCGGTCCTGGGCGGGCGCGCCGGCGCGGCCGTCCGCGTCGTACAGGTTGCGCGTGACCGTGACCGTCTCGTCCACGGCGCCGGCCGACGGCGGCAGGCGAACGGTGAGGACGACGCCGATGTCGGTCTTCTTCCCGTCGGCCGAGGGGCCGAGGGCGATGGCCTGAGCGCGCAGCGGCAGCGAGACCGGGCTCATCAGGCCGGCCAGACCGAGCGCGTTCGACGAAGGCGGCGTCCGGGCGGCTTCCGACTCGAAGCCCTTCTCGCACGGCGCGTAGTAGCCGGCGCGCGTGCGGACCTCGACGCCGGGCCGGTCCACCTTGACCTCGATCTTCCGGTACTTGCAGTCGGGCGCGCCGTTCGACGTCTGGTAGCCGACCAGGTAGTAGGCGGCGTCCTCGCGGAAGATGCGGTCCACGCCCGCGTCCACCTCGTCGGTCCGGGTCACCGCGAAGGCGCCCGTCTCGGACGCGGTGATCTCCATGAAGTTCCGGCGGAGCCGCGCGGCGGACGTCGCGGCCTGGGGCGTCATCGACTCGCCCATGGCGCGGCCGCGCATCGCCGGCCGCTGCAGGTAGTCCTCGTAGCCTCGATAGCCGCCCGGGTCGATGCTGTAGATGTTGATGTTCGACTGCTGCGAGCGCCGGTAGACGTCGCGCATGATCTCGGCCAGCTCGCCGTTGCAGCCGCGCGAGTCGCCGGGATTGACGGGCACGCCGGTGCTGACGAGCAGCAGCGTCTTGCGCCGGTTCGGCACCGAGGCCAGCCGCGCCGCGACCGTGTCGAGGACGGGCACCGTGGGCTGCGTCTGCTGGCAGCGCGATCGGCCGAGCACCGGGCTGAACCGCTGCGGCATGTCCCCGCCGCCGGGGCCGGGCGCGCCGCCGGTGTCGTAGATCCACGGCCGCTCGCGCGGGTTGTAGTTGTCGATCGCCTCGAGCAGGCGCGTCCGATCGCTCGTGAAGTCCACGGTCCGACCGGCGTCGAGGGGATAGACGACGGCCGCCACGTCGGACGGCGCCATGTGGTCGATGACGTCGCGCGCGATCGCCCGCGCGTTGAGCGTCATGTCCAGGTCGTCCCACGGGATGTTCCAGTCGTCGAGGACGAGCGCGATGATGCGCCCGTCGGTCGCGCGCTCGAGCGAGTCGTTGGCCGCCACGTCCTCGGGCGTGTAGCGCATCCACGCGCTCGGCGCCACGTCGCTCGCGGCCGTGTCCACCTCGCTCACCGCGACGAGCGACTGCGGCTTCCCCTCCTCGAAGACCTGGAAGTCCGACAGCGTCAGCCCGCGCACCGGGCGGCGGTCCTTGTCGAGCACGGAGACGTCGAGGCGGATGACGTCCACCTCGCCGCGGAACTGCGGCTGCTGGGGCGCTTGCTGCTGTTGCTGTTGCTGTTGCTGTTGCTGTTGCTGTTGCTGTTGCTGTTGCTGTTGCTGTTGCTGTTGCTGTTGCTGCGGTTCTCGCGGCTGTCGCGACTGTTGCTGGCGCGCAGCGAGGCCCTGCGCGGCGGCCAGGCCGGCCGCGAGCGCCACGACGAGCGCCGGGAAGACGCGCGGTCTGGCGTGCATGGCCCTGAAACCAGCCTACCGTCTCGGCTCGCGCGCAGGCAAGGCAGCCGCCTCGGCACCGGGGGACGGCAGGCCTGGCGGCCGCACGCGGAAGCGCAGGTGCCGTTCGGCCGCGGATCCGTTCGCGCGCCGCAGCACCAGATCGAAGACCCCAGGTCCGAGCGCGGCCGTCGCGACGTCGAGGCGAATCCCCGCCGCGGCCGCGGGGCCGGCGGGCGGGACGGCACGGACCGGCGGCGTCGCTCGCGCGGCGCCGGTGGCATCGAGGACCGTCGCAGTCCAGTCGCCTGCCGGTCCACCCGCTTCGCTGGCCATCACCACGGCGACGCGGCTGCCGAGCGGAAACTCCCGCGCGGCGGTCGGCGGCGCCCCCGCCAGCGCCAGCATGGCGGGCGCCTGGCCGGTCGTCGGCAGCGGCGCGCCGTCGAGCCGGACGAGCAGGACGGCGCCCGCCGCGCTCCGATCGCGGGCGTGCGTGTCGACGTCGAGCCACGCGCTGCCGCCCGACCCGCCGACCCGTTCGGTGGCCGCGGCCCGGACCTGATACCGGCCCGGCGGCAGCGTGACCTCGGCGACGTACCGCAGTCCGCTGCCGATGGCCGCCCGCTCGGCGGCGGGCAGCCGCAGATGCGCCCGCGCGCCGTTGCCCGCCGGCACGCGCCCCTGGTCGTCGACGACCTGGAACGCCAGCTCGAGGTCGTTCTCGATGACGCCATCCGCCTCGGCGAACGCGAGGTCCGCGGTGTCGAGTTCAATGACCAGGCCGACGGTCGCGCGCTCGTCCTGCCAGCCGACGATGCCGCCGGAGACGCGCAGGCCGAGACCGCGCGCGGGCAGCGCGCTGGCGAGCAGCGCGCCCAGCCGGTCGCTCAGCGGCCGCCCGGCGCCGTCGGCGACCACCGGACGATCGCCTCCCGCGGGCGTGCGATCGCCCGCGCCCGGTGGCGCATCGGCCGGCGGCGCATCCGGCGTCGCGAAGTAGCCCTCGCGCGCGCTCACCGTCACGCCGGGTCGGTTGACGCGGACGCGGATCTTCCGGAACGTGCCGTCGCGCTGCGCGTTGGTCGGCGCGTAGCCCAGCAGGTAATAGGTGCTGTTGGACTGGACGATGGCGTCGAACCCGCGCGAGAAGTTGGTGGTGTTCACGACCGCGACGCCGCCGGTCTGCTGCGCGAACGTTCGCAGCGTGCCCTGGCTGCGCTGGACCTCCTGCTGGATGTCCACGCCCGCCGGCGAGCTCCCGAACGCCTGCATCAGGTCGTCCTCGCCGGTGGTGGTGCCGCGCGGGTCCACCGTGTAGAGCGCGACGTTCGACCGGCGCGCGGCGTCGTAGAGCGCCTGCTGCGCGCGCAGGAGGTCCTCGGCATACCGGGACGCCGTGTGCGTCGGGATCGCGCCGAACCCCGTCGTCCGCGAGTCGGCGCCGATGAGATCGGTCATGTCGAGCTCGATGCCCTCGGAGAACAGCACGACCGCGCGCCGGCGGCTCGCGCTGTCGCCGAGCGCGGCGCAGACCTGGCGGAGCGTCTCGAACAGGAGCCGCGCGTCGTTGGCCTTGACGCCGGCCTCGAAGTCGTCGGCCGGGCCGTCGTTCGCCGCCCGGAACGACGAGACCATCTTGTTCAGCGTCGCCGACTGGCTCTTGCTCCCGACGAACTCGTCCACCGACGCCAGCACCTTCGCCTGGTCGTGCGTGAACTCGTGACGCCCGGCGGCGGACGCCGACCCGAGCGTCAGCACCGCGACGAGATCCCTGGGCGTGAGGTGTTCGGCCACGAACTCGCGGACCAGCCGCCTGACGACGGTGGACCGCAGCGGGCTCACGTGGAGGCCGTCGAGCACGATGACGTAGACCCGTCCCTCGCCCACCGCCTCGTTCGTCCCGACGTCCACCGGCACGAACGCCTCGACAGGCTCGGCGGAGCCGCCTCGATTGCCGCCGGATTCCGGATTCCGGGCGGGCCTCAGATCCACAAAGCTGAACTGCTCGAGCGTCTGCGGGGCATCGTCCTCGCGCACCTCGAAGTCCTCGCGCGTGAGGTCGGTGACCGGCCGTCCGTCCTTGTCGAAGACGGTGACCGCCAGCTCGACGAGATCGGCGGCGGCCCGGAAGACCGGACGCTGCGGCGGCGTCTGGGAGGTGGCGGAGGGCGCGGCCGGGCCGAGCGCCACTGCGCCGGCGAGGGCGGCCAGCAGGGGCCGAAGACCTGTCATTCGGCGACGGGACGGACTGCCGTTCCCGTCGTTCCCGTGAGGTCTGCCTTGCTGGTTCGGTCGAACAAGCCGGTCGTCAGCCATGCGTGGCCCATGACAGGCAGGGGTGGCGCCATCAGCGTGTCGGCCCGGCGAGGGAAAGTCAAGCGCGCGGCTGCCGGACCGCGAAGCGCCCGGTCAGGCGGCGGCCGCGCGGCTCATCGCCGTGGGCCGCGGATGTCCGACAGCGTGCAGGTGACCGACCGGCCGACCACGGACCGGTCGCTCGTGCTGAAGACGACCTCGATGGGATCGAAGTCCGGATCGCGATTGTCGGGCGCCCGCGCGTACACGATGGCGGCCGCCTGGACGGCGCGCTCGGGACGGCCGGTTCCCGGACAACCGTCACCGGACTCGAAGTCGCGCGGGTCATCCGTGTGGTAGAAGCCCATGGCGTGGACGATCTCGTGGTCGGCCGCCATGATCGTCACGGACCCGCAGCGTCGAAAGTCGAGGTCACCTCGCGCGTCCAGCTCCGGGGAATACAGCAGCTCGATGTGTCGCCGTCCCTGGGTCGCACCGATCCTGATGCCCGTCGCCTGATCCGTCTGCAGGGACGATCGGAACTCGACGTTGAGCCAGCCTGGCGTCAACGGGCGCTGGACGTCGCCGACTTCCGTGGCCACGACCTTGAACTGGTTGCCGGTCAGTTCGGGCACGCTGGCCCGAATGACTCTCGCGACCTCCTCGACGATGGGCTCGGGCACGACGGTTCCCGAATCGGTCGTAATCCGGTCGATGTAGACGTGCGGATCCTCGACCCACCTGGACAGGTCGAACAGGAATCCCGGACTCTCATAGCCGTTCCGGGCGAATTGACGATAGAAGTCGAGCAGTGTCGCCGGGATCACGTCGAACGTCACGCCGGTCCGCTCGTCGGCGAACTGGATTCGCGTCTGGCGGGTGACGATGGCCTCGCCGCTGATCGTGACGCGACCCGTGAGGTCGACGGGCATGCCCGCCAGCGAAAACCGGCCGGCCGTGTCCGTCGTCGCCGACTGGCCCTCGACCGCCAGCGTCGCGCCGGCGACCGGCGTGCCGGTCAGCGTGTGCACCACGAGCCCGGCGATCGTGCCGGTCCCGGTTCTGGGGGTCGAGGGCGTCGTCGGGCCGTCAGGCCTGGTCGTGCCGCCAGAGCACGCCCAGAGCGGCGCGACCAGGACGAGGAGGGCGCAGACACGACGGCGTCGCGGGTCGGGCCGCGAGTTGTTGATCAGCATCGCGGCATCGAAACGCCTTGTGGAGCAGGCGCATGGAGACCGAGGAGCGCCAACCTGGCAGGACAAAGGGCGCCATCAGCGGTGGGCCGGATGGATGAGCGACACGACATCCACCGGGCAGGTGACCAGTTCGTCATCGGCGGCAGTGGACGCGGCCGAATAGCCGACCGGGTCCGCGTCAGGGTCTCGGTTGCCATAGGGCCGCGTGTACACCAAGGCGGCATGATGGCGAACTCGTTCAGGTCGGCCGGCGCCGGGACACCCGTGGCCGGAGTGAAAATCCCTGAACGTGTCGTCCGTGTGCCGAAACCCCATCATGTGAACGATCTCGTGATCGGCCACGGACACCGTGAACGACTCGCAATGCAGTGGATTGTACTGGCCCTCCCGGTCGATGAGCGGGTCGTATCGGAGTTGAATGAGCCTGGCGCCCTCGGGGCCAACCGTGGAACTCCCCGCTAGACCCGGTTCCATGTCGTGCCGGAAGGTGACACTGACCCATCCCTCACGGTGCACAGCCGGTTGAGCGCCGGTCTCGAATGCCGCCACCGCGAGCCTGCCGCCGGTCAGTTCGGGAACCGCCCGCTCGAAGACACGCTTCACGCCGTCGATCACGAACGCAGCGACTGGTTCGCCGGTGTCTTCGGTGACGGTTCGTACGTAGAAGCTCGGGGAGACGGTCCAGGGCTTGAGAGTCCGGAGCGGACCCTCGTAGCCCCCTCGCGCGAACTGGCGATAGAAGTCGAGCGAGAACGGCGGCGCCAGGGAGATGGCATCGATGCGCAGGCCATCGCGGCGTCCTCCCCCGACCAGGCCGGTGATGCGTTCGAGGTGCCCTGGAGCTGTCACGGTCAGCGCCATCCAGGTGGCAGGCACCCCCTCGAACGCGAAGGCGCCTGAGGCGCCGGTCACGACGGTCCTCTCGGCACCTGGCCCCGTGCCTCCTGCCGTTGCGAGCGTCGCGACAGCGCCTGCGATTAACGGAAGTCAGGCTGCTCTCTACACCGTTCCGGAAAGCGACGATGGCCCCGAGCAGGCCAGGTGCATGCGGCGTGGGTGAGCTGCAGCTGCGACGGCACGCCGCAGGCCGGAAGTGCGAGTGCCGGCAGTACCAGCGCAACGCCGGTCATCCCGGACCGACCTCTCATGGTGCCCATCGTCGCCGGCTCCGTTTCAGACGTTCGGATCCTGCGCGAACGTCTGGCGGGCGCCGGACACGTCCGGACAGGTCGCGTTGGTCGCGTTCCAGCCAGGTCACGGCCTGCGCCGTCACCATCTGCAGCGGTCACCCTCGCCAGGGCCAGGGAATCCGGCGACGAGGAGCAATGCGGTGCTTCCGTCGCAGGTGGCGGCGCGACTCAACGTCATCCACCCGTCCGGCCCGAGGCCGGTCCTCGACGAACGCCCGCGAGTCCGGCCGGACCCGGTTCTCCGCGTTCACGATCCACAGCGCGTGTTTCCTGATTCCCACCTGGAAGCCCTGCCGAGCGTAGCGGTCGAGCATTCTGCCGTGGGCGTCGAACTGTCCGTCGAGCATAGTTCTGCCTCGGGGACGTCCTCCCGCGCGTTGCAGCGCGTCAAGCAGCGCTTCTGATTCGGCCGTCCGTGTCCTTCGTCTCTGGAGCACTGAGTACGCGCCCGCACTTCCCGCAGCATCGTGGCCGGTGACTGCCCCGGCAGATCAGACGCCCGCGCGGACGCGGCGCCGGGACCGGAACAGAAGCATCGCGAGGTTAACACGACGAGCATCGCCGCTCCCACTGACAGTAGTTCGGCTCCACGCAGCCGGACGAGAACGTCCAGACGCATCGGCCGATGGCAGGCTCACAGCATTTCTGTTGGGGTAGCCGTTGATCGTCTTCGCCTGCAATCGATGTCACCGCCGCACGTGGGCGCGTCCGGACAGATCGATTGGCTTGGAACTGTGCAGTGACCCTCCAATGGACTGTCGGAGACGCGCCACGTCGTTGCTGCAGCAAGTCCCGAGCTCCCTGGCATACCTCCGCAGGCAGGGGGATCTCCAACCTCCGGAGACTCAGGGACGCAGCAGTGACCAGGCGAGCAGATTTCTGCCACTTCCACACTGGCCGTTCGTCTGACACCGAGCATTCTCCACGGCGCGGAGCTGCAGTCGTCTTCACAACAACTCCCTGACGCAGACTCCCACGGGTGCTGGCACACCCCATCTCCGCAGTGCCCACAATCGTAGATGCACTCCCTGAAGGTCCTCGCCGATCTCCGGCGAACAGTACGTGTCTCCGCAGTACCCGCAGTCTTCCGGGCAGTTGCCGCCGTCCTCCAGGCATCCGTCGCCCGGCGTTTCGTTACCTCCGGAAACCGCAGCCCTCCTCCCAGCAGGTCCCGTCTCCGCTACGCGGTCCGGCCCGCGGCGGCCGCCGCCGCCGGCGCACCGGCGAACGCCAACGACGGCCAAGGCCCGTTCTTCCGGCGGCGGTGCCTGGTGGTCGCAGGCTCATGTGACAGAAACGCGACCACCAGCAGCGCCGCGTATCTCACGTTCGTCATCGTCTTCTCCATCCCACCTCCCGGCACGATCTCGCTTCCCGCCGGAGTCGCGGCCGGCCCTGTTCCGGCGACACGCCGCGGGCCGGGTCTCCCGGGACGAGGCAGTCCGCACCATCGCGGTTCACTGGCTCGCCAGCAGCCCTCGATGACCCGCTGAACGCCGCCATCGGCGCTGAGCGCCAACCAGGCGTCGGTCACGTCCACGCGGCCATCGGACCTGAGGCGGCCCAGGAAGAATCCCGGGGTCCCGGACATGCCCACCGCACGGCCTGTCGCCCTCGGCCTGAACCTTGGCCGTCGCTTCACCAGATAGAGAGCTATCGAAAACCGCCGGGTCCGTGGAGCTCCACCGCCAGCGGGAAGCCAGGCTCGAGACGGGAGCTGCGACTGCTCGGCGAAGAGCCGGTCGTGCATCGCCCAGAACTTGCCCTGCCGCCCAGCGCACTCGGCCGCCTCCGCCGCCTTCAGCCAGCGGATGCAACTGCGGCAGCAGGATGGCGGATAGGCGAAGAGCACCTTTGCCCGTGGCGACGTACTGGCGGTCCAGTTCGGGCAGGGTCTCGGCGGCAAATCGCCCGCAGAAGGGGCACTGGAAGTCCGGCACTCGACCATGGCCAGCGGGGCGTTCCGGGTGCCGCGCAGCGCGGCACCCTCGAGCGTGATCGGCTCGCCCGGCAGCGCCGGTGGTGGCGGCGGAGGCGGATTCTCCGGCGCATTGGTTCGTGTCGTCCGGACCGTGGGCTCGACGGTGATCACGTGAATGCCCGTCATCGCATCGACCATCAGCAGTCCGACGGCGATGATGAGCAGCGTCGCGACGAGGCCCAGAACCGCCTTCACATGATCGAGCAGTGCAAGAAGCCCACGACTGGACGGTTGCGCCATCAGATGCCTCCCAAGAAAGGCAGACTACCGGCTCGAGCCGTCAGGATTCTCATTCGGAAATCGCCGATGCCCCAAGGACATCCGTCACCATCGAGCAGGGCAATTGTCACGGGCCCACAGCCGCGGTCTTCCCGTCACACTCCGGCCACCGCGCCAGCGCGAGTACCAGCACCCCACGCCGCCGCCTCAGGGATCCATTCCGCTCGAGCTCGGCCAGCAGGCGGCCGAGATGTTCGCGGCTGACCCCGACCAGCTGCGCGAGTTCGCCGAGCGTCACCGGGAGCGCCAGTTCGATGTGTCCCCGGCGCCGCGGCGACTGGAGCTGCGTCGCGAGCCGGACGACGGTTCGCCTGAGACGCTCCGGCGCGGGATACACCGCCATCTCGCCTCGGAGGATGTCGTCGATGCGTGTCTGTCGGGCGAGCAGATCGAGGACGCGCCGGCAAGATCCGGGCTCTGCCGCACGTGGCTGAGAAAGGTGGCCACCGGCAGCGAACGAAGCCGACACCGCGTCGCCGCGACACCGGACGTCGCGTAGGGCCGGTCGAGGAGGGCCGACGACGCACCAAGCAGCCACCCGCTCCCCCGCAGGGCGATCAGCGCGTCGTCGTCCCGCTCACGGCGAATCGTCTTCACGAAGCCCGAGGCGATCAGGCCGACGGCCGATGGCCGGTGTCCTTGATGAAACAGCGGCGTCCCCGCAGGGAACTCCTCGACCGGACCGAACCCCGCGGCATCCGCCCACTCCGCATGCGCCTCCATGTCCCCCTCGCGCCCAAGCCCCGCCATCGAGCCTGGGGGAGCGTTGGCGTTGTTGGCGTTTATGCTGGCGTTGGCGTTGGCGTTGGCGTTGGCGCTGGGAAAACCGTAGCAGCCACAGAAGGCGGCCGCAAGACGAAAGCCGCCAGTTCGGCTCGAACGCTAGGCCAAGGGCGACCTGGATCACGGATCCAACGGACTCCCGGCGACACGAGAGGACTCCGCCGACAGCCGGCGCCCGGACAGGGACCCCACCGCCCGAACCGGCGCCGCGGCTTCCGCCGCGGCGCCTTCGATGAGGGAGTCCTCAATCTATCAATCTATCAATCAGCCAATCTTTCAATCAGCCAATCAGCCAATCAGCCAATCATCGCTCTCTCAATCGACAATCACCCGATCGACAATCACCAATCAATCCTCAATCACCGATCATCAATCCGCAATGGCTCTATTCGCCTTCATCGCGGATCCCGAAGTCCACGTCCGCGTAGTCGTCCATCTCGCGCTGGGCCTCGAGTTCCTCGGGCGACGGCGGCGGGGGCGGCGGCGGGGTGTCCATCGGGATGTGAACGTGCCGGTACCACTCGAACCCGGTCCCGGCCGGGATGAGGCGGCCCATGGTGACGTTCTCCTTGAGGCCGCGCAGGTAGTCCACCTTGCCGGAGATGGACGCCTCGGTCAGCACGCGCGTCGTCTCCTGGAACGACGCGGCGGAGATGAACGAGTCGGTCGAGAGCGAGGCCTTCGTGATGCCGAGCAGCAGCGGCCGGCCCCTGGCCGGCGTGCTGCCCGCGGCCAGCACGCGCTCGTTCTCCTCCTGGAAGCGGAACCGGTCCACCTGCTCCTCGATGAGGAACTCGGTGTCGCCCACCTCCTCGACCTTCACCCACCGCATCATCTGCCGGACGATGACCTCGATGTGCTTGTCGTTGATGCCGACGCCCTGCAGGCGGTAGACCTCCTGGATCTCGTTGACCAGGTAGCCCTGCAGTTCCTTCTCGCCGAGGACGGCCAGGATGTCGTGCGGGTTGCGCGGGCCGTCCATGAGCGGCTCGCCCGCGCGGACGCGGTCGCCGTCCTGGACGTTGACGTGCACGCCGCGCGGCAGCGAGTACTCGCGCGGCTCGCCGCCCTCGTCGGGGACCACGAGGATCTTCCGCAGGCCCTTGACGATGCCGCCGTGCCGCACCGTGCCGTCGATCTCGGAGATGACCGCGGTCTCGCGCGGCTTCCGGGCCTCGAACAGCTCGACCACGCGCGGCAGGCCGCCCGTGATGTCCTTCGTCTTGGTCGTCTCGCGCGGGATCTTCGCGAGCACGTCGCCCGAGACCACCGGCTCGCCGTTGGCGACCATCAGGTGCGCGTTCGACGGCATGTGGTACCGGTGCACGACCTCGCCGGCCTTGTTCACGATCTCGATCGCCGGCTGCTTCTTCTCGTCCGGCGAGTCGACGATGATGAGCCGCGAGAGCCCCGTGACCTCGTCGACGTCCTCGTGGACCGTCACCTTGTCGATGATGTCCTTGAAGCGCAGCGTGCCGCTCGCCTCGGTGAGGATCGAGAAGGTATAGGGATCCCACTCGATCAGGATCTGCCCCTTCTCCACCTGCTGTCCGTCCTTGACGCGCAGGTGCGCGCCGTAGACGACCGAGTAGCGTTCCCGGACGACGCCCTTGTCGTCGAGGATGTTGATCGACCCGCTGCGGTTCATCACGATGAGCGACTTGCCGGCCTCGCCCTTCTCGCGGCCCTCGACCGCGACCAGGTTCTCGAACCGGACCGTGCCCTTGTGCCGGGCCTCGAGCGTGGACTGCTCGGAGACGCGCGACGCGGTGCCGCCGATGTGGAACGTCCGCATCGTGAGCTGGGTGCCGGGCTCGCCGATCGACTGCGCGGCGATGACGCCCACCGCGAGGCCGAGTTCGACCAGCCGGCCGGTCGCCAGGTCGCGGCCGTAGCACCGGGCGCACACGCCGCGGCGCGAGGCGCACGTCAGCACCGAGCGGATCTTGACGCGCTCGATCCCGACGTCCTCGATCTTGTCGGCCAGCTCCTCGTCGATCTCGCCCGCGGCCGGGACGACCACGTCGCCCGACGACGGGTCGACGATGTCCTCGAGCGCGACGCGGCCGATGATCCGGTCGCTCAGCCGCTCGATGATCTCGCCGCCGGAGTCCACGATCGCGCGCGCCTCGATGCCGTCGAGCGTGCCGCAGTCGAGCTCCGAGATGATCACGTCCTGCGCCACGTCCACCAGCCGGCGCGTGAGGTAGCCGGAGTCGGCCGTCTTGAGCGCGGTGTCGGCCAGGCCCTTCCGCGCGCCGTGCGTCGAGATGAAGTAGTGCAGCACGGTGAGGCCTTCACGGAAGTTCGACGTGATCGGCTGCTCGATGATCTCGCCCGACGGCTTCGCCATCAGCCCGCGCATGCCCGCGAGCTGGCGGATCTGCTGCTTGCTGCCGCGCGCGCCCGAGTCGGCCATGATGTAGACGGGGTTGAACTCCATCCCCGACTTGTCGGCCGTCTCCATCTCGCCGAACATCTCGTCGGCGATCCGCTCGGTGACCTCGGACCAGATCGCGATGACCTTGTTCTTGCGCTCGCCGTTGGTGATCGCGCCGTCCTGGTACTGCCCCTCGACCTTGATGACCTCGTCGCGCGCCTGCTGGACGAGCGAGGCCTTCTTCTCGGGAATCACCAGGTCGTCGATCCCGATCGACAGGCCCGACCGCGTGGCGTAGGTGAAGCCCACGTGCTTCAGGCTGTCGAGCATCTCGACGGTCTTGTCGAGGCCGTGCTTGAGGTAGCAGTAGCGGACCGCCTGCCCCAGGCCCTTCTTCTTGAGCAGCCCGTTGATGAACGGCATCACGTCGGGCAGCGCCGCGTTGAAGATCACCCGGCCGGCCGTCGTGTTGATGATGCGCGTGGCCGCCGGCTGGAGCTCCGCCTCGAGCACGTCCTGCGAGTCGCGCGCCGTGGTCAGGTCCACGAGCGGGCCCGTGTAGCGCAGGCGGATCGGCGAGAGCGTCTCGATCTCCCCCGCCTCGAGCGCGAGCATGACGTCCTCGACCGAGGCGAACGCCCGGCCCTCGCCCTTCGCGCCCGTCTTCGCCTTGGTCAGGTAGTAGCACCCGAGCACGACGTCCTGCGACGGCGTCGCGATCGGCTGGCCCGAGGCCGGCGACAGGATGTTGTTCGACGAGAGCATCAGCACCGAGGCCTCGATCTGCGCCTCGGGCGACAGCGGGATGTGCACCGCCATCTGGTCGCCGTCGAAGTCCGCGTTGAACGCGGTGCAGACGAGCGGGTGGATCCGGATGGCCTTGCCCTCGACCAGCACCGGCTCGAACGCCTGGATGCCCAGGCGGTGCAGCGTCGGCGCGCGGTTGAGCAGGACGGGGTGCTCGCGGATGACCTCCTCGAGGATGTCCCACACCTCGGACCGCTGCTGCTCGACCATCTCCTTGGCCTGCTTGATGGTCGAGACCAGGCCCCGCTCCTCGAGCTTGTTGTAGATGAACGGCTTGAACAGCTCGAGCGCCATCTTCTTCGGCAGCCCGCACTGGTGAAGCTTCAGCTCGGGGCCGACGACGATGACCGAGCGGCCGGAGTAGTCCACGCGCTTGCCGAGCAGGTTCTGGCGGAACCGGCCCTGCTTGCCCTTGAGCGTGTCCGACAGCGACTTGAGCGGCCGGTTGTTCGCGCCGCGCAGCACGCGGCCGCGCCGGCCGTTGTCGAACAGCGCGTCCACCGCCTCCTGCAGCATCCGCTTCTCGTTGCGGATGATCACGTCGGGCGCCTTGAGCTCGATGAGCTTCTTGAGCCGGTTGTTCCGGTTGATCACGCGGCGGTACAGGTCGTTCAGGTCCGACGTCGCGAACCGGCCGCCGTCGAGCGGCACCAGTGGGCGCAGCTCCGGCGGGATGACCGGGATGACGTCGAGGATCATCCACTCCGGCTTGTTGTTCGAGCGGCGGAACGCGTCGACGACCTTGAGGCGCTTGGCGTACTTGAGCTTCTTCTGCGCCGAGGTCTCGTGGCGCATCTTCTCGCGCATCTCCTCGGCCAGCCGGTCCACGTTGACCCGGCGCAGCATCTCCTTGATCGCCTCGGCGCCCATCTGGGCCTTGAACTTCTGGCCCCAGCGCTCGCGCTCCTGCCGGAACTGGTCCTCGGTCAGCAGCTGCTTGTCCTTCAGATCCGTCTCGCCCGCGTCGGTGACGACGTAGGCCTCGAAGTACAGGATCCGCTCGAGGTCCCGCAGCGTGATGTCCAGCAGGTGGCCGATCCGGCTCGGCAGCCCCTTGAAGAACCACACGTGGCTGACCGGCGTGGCCAGCGCGATGTGGCCGAGCCGCTCGCGCCGGACCTTGGCCTGGGTGACCTCGACGCCGCACTTGTCGCAGATCACGCCGCGGTGCTTCATGCGCTTGTACTTGCCGCAGAGGCACTCCCAGTCGGTGACCGGGCCGAAGATCTTCGCGCAGAACAGGCCGTCCCGCTCCGGCTTGAACGTCCGGTAGTTGATGGTCTCCGGCTTGGTGACCTCGCCGTGCGACCACTGCAGGATGCGGTCGGGCGACGCGAGGCTGATGCGGATCGCGTCGAAGTCCGCGGTGAGCTGACCCTTGTCGTTCAGATTCGGTCTCATCGGATTCACGCTCCCACCGGGGTTTCAGGCGTCTCGGCCGCCTCGTCCGCGTCCGGCGGCTCGAGCGCGGGTCGCGCCTTGGTCTTCATGAGCTCCACGTCGAGGCAGAGCGCCTGCAGCTCGCGGATCAGCACGTTGAACGACTCGGGCAGGCCGGGCGCGAACGAGGCATCGCCCTTGACGATCGCCTCGTAGATCTTCGCGCGGCCCGTGACGTCGTCCGACTTGGCCGTGAGCAGCTCCTGGAGGATGTGCGCCGCGCCGTAGGCCTCGAGCGCCCAGACCTCCATCTCGCCGAACCGCTGGCCGCCGAACTGCGCCTTGCCGCCGAGCGGCTGCTGCGTGATGAGCGAGTACGGGCCGATCGACCGGGCGTGGATCTTGTCGTCGACCAGGTGCGACAGCTTGAGCATGTAGATGTAGCCGACCGTCACGTCCTGCTCGAACTCGTTGCCCGTCATCCCGTCGAAGAGCGCCGTCTTGCCGCTCTTCGGCAGGCCGGCCTCCTCGAGCCACTTCTTGATCTCGCCCTCGGCCGCGCCGTCGAAGACCGGCGTGGCGAAGTAGAGACCGAGCGCGTGCGCGGCCCACCCGAGGTGCGTCTCGAGGATCTGCCCGACGTTCATGCGCGAGGGCACGCCGAGCGGGTTCAGCACGATCTCGACCGGCGTGCCGTCCGGCAGGTACGGCATGTCCTCCTCGGGGAGGATCCGGGCGATGACGCCCTTGTTGCCGTGCCGCCCGGCCATCTTGTCGCCGACCGACAGCTTGCGCTTCATCGCGACGTAGACCTTGACGAGCTTGATGACGCCGGGCGGCAGCTCGTCGCCGCGGCGGATCTTCTCCTTCTTGTCCTCGAACTCGCGCTGGATGACGTCGACCCGCTGCGCCGTGCGGTCCTCGATCAGCCGGAGCTCGTCCTCGAAGCCCAGGTCGTCGGTCTCGATGCGCGCCCGCACCAGGGTCGAGAACGGCACGTCGGCCATGGCGGCCTCGGTGAGCACCTCGCCCTTGCGAAGCACGCGGTCGCGGCCGTCGGCGTCGAACAGGTCCGTCCGCAGCGTGCGGCCCAGCAGCAGCGCCACCAGCCGCTTCTTCGTCTCCTCGTGCAGGATGCGAATCTCGTCCTGGAGGTTCTTCTCCATCAGCTCGAGCTCGTCCTGCTCGATCTGCTTCGCGCGGTCGTCCTTCTCGATGCCCTTGCGCGAGAAGATCCGGACGCCGACCACGATGCCCTCGATCCCGGGCGGGCAGGTGAGCGACGCGTCCTTCACGTCGCCGGCCTTCTCGCCGAAGATCGCGCGGAGCAGCTTCTCCTCCGGCGTCAGCTGGGTCTCGCCCTTCGGCGTGACCTTGCCGACGAGGATGTCGCCCGGCTTGACGTAGGCGCCGATGCGGATGATGCCGCTCTCGTCGAGGTCGCGGAGGTAGGTCTCCGAGACGTTCGGGATGTCGCGGGTGATCTCCTCGGGCCCGAGCTTCGTGTCGCGCGCCTCGATCTCGAACTCCTCGATGTGGATCGACGTGTAGTAGTCGTCCTTCACGAGCCGCTCGGAGACGAGGATCGCATCCTCGAAGTTGTAGCCGCGCCACGGCATGAACGCGACCAGCACGTTGCGGCCGAGCGCCAGCTCGCCGAGCTCGGTGCACGGCCCGTCGGCCAGCACCTGCCCCTTCGTCACCCGCTGGTTCACCCGGACGATCGGGCGCTGGTTGATGCAGGTGTTCTGGTTGGACCGCTTGAACTTCGTCATGTTGTAGATGTCGGCGCCCATTTCGCGCGACATCCCTTCCGCGTCCCCACCCTCGACGCGCACGACGATGCGCTTGCTGTCCACGTAGTCGACGATGCCCGACCGCCGCGCGACGACCACCGCGCCCGAGTCGCGCGCGGTGATGTACTCCATGCCGGTGCCGACGAACGGCGACCGCGCCTGGAGCAGCGGCACCGCCTGCCGCTGCATGTTCGAGCCCATCAGCGCGCGGTTCGCGTCGTCGTTCTCGAGGAACGGGATGAGCGAGGCGGCGACCGACACGAGCTGCTTCGGCGAGACGTCGATGTAGTCGACGCGCTCGCGCGGCGCCAGGATGAAGTCCCCGGCCTGCCGCGCGTTCACGTGGTCGTTCTTCAGCCGCAGCGTCTCGGTCAGCTCGACGTTGGCCTGCGCGATGACGTACTGGTCCTCCTCCCACGCGGAGAGGTAGAAGCAGTACGGCTCGAACTCCACGCCCTTCTTCTTCGACCGGCCGTCGGCGCCGACCAGGTCGTCGGCCTCGACCACGTCCCCGACCTTGTACTTCGGGTGGCCGCCGGCGTTGGTGACGATGACGTAGTCGATGACCTGCCCGTCCTTGACCTTGCGGTACGGCGACTCGATGAACCCGAAGTCGTTGATCCGCGCGTAGGACGAGAGCGACGAGATCAGCCCGATGTTCGGGCCTTCCGGCGTCTCAATCGGGCAGATGCGCCCGTAGTGCGTCGGGTGGACGTCGCGGACCTCGAAGCCCGCCCGCTCGCGCGAGAGGCCGCCGGGCCCGAGCGCCGAGAGCCGCCGCTTGTGCGTGACCTCGGAGAGCGGGTTGGTCTGGTCCATGAACTGCGACAGCTGCGACGACCCGAAGAACTCGCGAATCGCGGCCATGACCGGCTTCGCGTTGATCAGGTCGTGCGGCATGGCGGTCGCCATTTCCTGGTAGACCGACATCTTCTCCTTGATCGCCCGCTCCATGCGGACCAGGCCGATCCGGAACTGGTTCTCCAGCAGCTCGCCCACCGACCGCACGCGGCGGTTGCCCAGGTGGTCGATGTCGTCGACGAGCGTCGGGTTCTTGCGCAGCTTGAGCAGGTACCGGATGACCTCGTAGAAGTCCGCCGGGTGCAGCACCTTCTCGTCGAGCGGCGTCGTCAGCTTGAGCTTGGTGTTGAGCTTGAGGCGCCCGACCCGCGAGAAGTCGTACTTCTGCGGGTTGAAGAACATGTTCTCGAACAGCGTCCGCGAGCTGTCGAGCGTCGGCGGGTCGCCCGGGCGGAGGCGCCGGTAGATCTCGATGAGCGCCTCCTCGTGCTTCTGGATCGGGTCCTTCTTGAGCGTGGCCGAGAGCACCGGCCCGATCTCGTCCTTCTCCGGGAAGAACACCTCGAGCCGCTCGACGCCCTTCTCCTGCGCCATCGCGATCACGCGCTCGGAGAGCTCCTCGTTGGCCTCGAGGATGACCTCGCCCGTCTGCGGGTCGATGATGTCGGCCGCCGTCCAGGCGCCCTCGCGCTCCGGGTCGGCCAGCTCGACCGTCTCGACGCCCGCCTTCTTGAGCGCCTCGACCTGGTCACGCCGGATCTTCTTGTTCGCGTGGAGCGCCAGGTCCGAGCCCGGGATCTTGAACTCCGCGCCGGCGCGCCGGCCGACGAGCGAGTCGGAGACCTTCCAGAGGATCCGGCCGCCGTCGAGCACGAGCTCGTCCACGCTGTAGAACGTCCGCAGGATCTCGTTCGCCCCGCGCAGGCCGAGCGCGCGCAGGAAGACGCTCGCGAGGAACTTGCGCTTGCGGTCGATCCGCACGTAGAGCAGGTTCTTGGCGTCGTA
Source organism: Vicinamibacterales bacterium (assembly GCA_041394725.1). GTDB lineage: Bacteria > Acidobacteriota > Vicinamibacteria > Vicinamibacterales > SCN-69-37 > JAWKHR01. The sequence goes on from JAWKHR010000018.1 coordinate 68,787, forward strand.
CTCGAACTCGACCCACGACCCGCGGTACGGGATGATCTGCGCCGTGTAGAGCGTCTTGTCCTCGGTGTGGAAGAACGCGCCCGGCGACCGGTGGAGCTGGCTGACGATGACGCGCTCGGTCCCGTTGATGATGAAGGTCCCGTGGTCCCCCATCAGCGGGATGTCCCCGAAGTAGACTTCCTGCTCCTTGATGTCCCGGATCGTCTTGACGCCGGTCTCGGGGTCCTTGTTCCAGACCACGAGCCGGATCGTGACCTTGAGCGGGACCGCGAACGTCATGCCGCGTTCCTGGCACTCCTCGACGTCGTACTTCAGCTTCATCGAGACGGTCGTGCCGCACAGGTCGCACACGTCGCCGCGGGCCTCGTTGGCCGTGCCGCACGACGGGCAGATCACCGCGCCCTCGCCGTAGGGGTCGGCCACCAGGACCGTCCCGCACGACGCGCACTTCTTCCGCAGGTGCTCGAGGCCGACCAGGCGACCGCACTTGCACTCCCAGTTGCCGATCGAGTACTCGATGAACTCGAGCGACGAGTTCTCGCGGAAGTCGCTGATCGGGAACACCGACTTGAACACCGACTGCAGCCCCACGTCCTCGCGCTCGGCGGGGAGCCGGTTCATCTGCAGGAACCGCTCGTAGGACTTTTTCTGGATCTCGATGAGATTCGGGATCGGGACGGTGGTCTTGATCTTGGAGAAGTCGATGCGCTCGCGGTAGACGTTCTTGGGCAGGCTGTACATTCAGGAATCCTCGGGGCCCGCAGTCGGGCCGGACAGCCAATGAATCGCGCCGCCGGACAGCGCCGACGGCACGCGCGATGAAACGGGCGGACGGCCCCGGTGGGGGGCCGCCCGCCGACCTGCCGGAGCCGGGGCTCCGGGCGCCGGGACCGGGGACGCGCCGCGCGGGCGGTCCGGACCGGGCCGCCTACTTGATCTCGACCTTGGCGCCGGCGTCCTCGAACTTCTTCTTGATCGTGGCCGCCTCGTCCTTCGTCACGCCTTCCTTGATGGGCTTGGGCGCGGACTCGACCAGGTCCTTGGCCTCCTTGAGGCCGAGGCTGGTGACCTCGCGGACGACCTTGATCACGTTGATCTTGTTGCCGCCGATGTCGGTCAGCGTCACGGTGAACTCGGTCTGCTCCTCGGCCGGCGCCGCCGCGCCGCCGCCCGCCATCATCGGCATCGCCATCGGCATCGCCGCGGCCGCCGAGACCCCGAGCTCCTGCTCGAGCGTCTTGACGAGCTGCGACAGCTCGAGCACCGAGATCCCCTTGATGTAGTCCACCACCTGCTGCTGCGTCACTTCGGCCATTGTTCTCTGCTCCCTCGGAAACCCCGAATCCCTGCGGAGTACGGACGTCCCACGCCCCCCTCCGGTCGTCCTGAACCCTCAGCCGGCCTGTTCGGCCTTCTTCTTCTCCGCCTGCGCCAGCACCGACACGAGGTCGCGCGGCACGGCACTGAGCACGGTCACGAGCTGCTGCATCGGCGCCTGCAGCACGAACAGCAGCTTGGCGTGCAGCTCGGGCTTGCCGGGCAGCGTCGCCAGCTCGTCGACCGCCGACGCCGCGACGGCCTCGCCGGCGACGACGGCGGCCTTGACCGCCATCGTGGGCACCGTCTTCACGAAGGTCGTGATCGCCTTGGCGGCCGCGACCGGGTCCTGGCTGGTGAAGACCACGGCGGTCGTGCCCGTGAAGTGATCGCGCAGCGCCTCGAACGGCGTCCCCGACGTCGCGCGCTTCGCCAGCGTGTTCTTGACCACGCGGTAGGTCGCCCCGGCCGCGCGGACCTGTTCCCGCAGCTCGGTCACCTGCGGCACGGTCACGCCGCGGTAATCGACCAGCACCGCCGTCTCGGCCGCCTGGAACGCGGCCGTGAGTTCGGCGACTTCCGTTTCCTTGTCCGCTCTGCTGACTGCCATCTCTCGCTCCGCGACACTTCGAGTCGAACCTCGAAGCTCGAAGTTCTCGCTAGTGCTTGACCAGATCGTCGACCCGCGACGTGTCGATCGCGATGCCGGGTCCCATCGTCGAGGACACGGTGACGCTCTTCAGGTACTTGCCCTTGGCGGCCGCCGGCTTCGCCTTGACGATGCTCTCCATCAGCGCGTGGGCGTTGGCGATGAGCTTCTCGGCCGGGAACGACGTCTTGCCGACCGGCGCGTGCACGACGCCGGCCTTGTCGACGCGGAACTCGACCTTGCCCGCCTTGATCTCCTGGACGGCCTTGGCGACGTCGACGGTGACGGTGCCGGTCTTCGGATTGGGCATCAGGCCGCGCGGGCCGAGCACCTTGCCGAGCCGGCCGACGGCGCGCATCATGTCGGGCGTCGCCACGACCGCGTCGAAGTCCATCCAGCCGCCGGTGATCTTCTCGACGAGCTCCTCGCCGCCGGTCTCGTCGGCGCCGGCGTCGGTCGCCTCGCGCTGCTTGTCAGGCCCGGCGATGACGAGCACGCGCTTCGACTTGCCGAGCCCGTGCGGCAGCACGACCGTACCGCGGACCATCTGATCCGAGTGCTTCGGGTCGACGCCGAGCCGGACCGCGAGCTCGACGGTCTCGTCGAACTTGGCGAACTTGACCTTCTGGAGGAGCGGGATCGCTTCCTCGACCGTGTGCGGGCGATTCGGCACCTGCTGCTTCGCCGCGTCGTACTTCCTGCCCCGTGTCCGCATCTCTGACCTCCGTGGTCCTGACGGCCCGTCGGGCCTCCCACCGGAACGCACTTCCCCGCCGCCGCGCGCCGGCCGGGCCGGCGCGGCCTCAATCGATGACGTCGAGGCCCATGGACCGGGCGGTCCCGCGGACCGACGCGGTCGCCGACTCGAGCGACGAGGTGTTCAGGTCGGGCAGCTTGAGCTTCGCGATCTCCTGGACCTGCGCCAGGGTCACGGTCCCGACCTTCGTCTTGTTGGGCTCGCCGGAGCCCTTGGCGATGTTCGCGGCGCGCTTGAGCAGCACCGCGGCCGGCGGCGTCTTGGTGACGAACGAGAACGTGCGGTCGGAGTAGATCGTCACGACCGCCGGGATGATCAGCCCGTCGTCCTTCGCGGTCTTCGCGTTGAACGCCTTGCAGAAGTCCATGATGTTGACGCCGTGGGGCCCGAGCGCCGTCCCCACGGGCGGCGCCGGCGTGGCCTTGCCGGCGGCAATCTGCAACTTGACCTGCGCCTGAACCTTCTTCGCCATGTCTCGACCGTCACTTCCGGCACCCGCGCGCGGGCGCCCTCACGTCCTATCGCTTTCGCCTACAGCTTCTCGACCTGGAGGAAATCCAGCTCGACCGGCGTCGCGCGGCCGAAGATGGTCACCATCACCTTCAGCGTGTTGCGATCCGTGTTCACGTCGTCGACCGTGCCGTTGAAGCTGGCGAACGGGCCCTCGTTGATCCGGACCTGGTCGCCACGCTCGAACGAGTACTTCGGCTTCGGCTTCTCGGCCGCCACCGTCACCTGGTGGAGGATCTGGTCGACCTCCTCGCGCGCGAGCGGCGACGGCTTCGGCCCGGCCCCGACGAACCCGGTGACCTTCGGGGTGTTCTTCACGACGTGCCACGCGTGGTCGGACATGTGCATCTCGACCAGGATGTAGCCCGGGAAGAACCGGCGCGAGCTCTTCACCTCGCGGCCGCCCCGCTTCTCGACGATCTCTTCGGTCGGGATCAGGATCTCGCCGATCTCGTCCTGCAGCCCGTACGCCTGGATCCGCTGCTCGAGCGACTCCTTCACCTTGTTCTCGAAGCCCGAGTAGGTGTGGATGATGTACCAGTGCTTCGTCTTGTCGTCAGTCATCGTCCGCCTGGCGTGGCCGCCGGAGTCCGGCGCCGCCGTCCGGCTCCTAGGCGCCAAACCAGAGAAACAGCCGCGTCTGGATGTACGACAGCGTGATGTCAATCACGTAGAGGTACACCCCGAAGAAGATCGACACCAGGATCACGACCATCGTCGTGGCCCACACCTCGCGCCGCGTCGGCCAGGTCACACGGCCGAGCTCGCTGCGCGCGTCGATCAGGAAGCGCCGCGCCCGGCTGAACCAGCCTCCCGACTCCGCCGATTCCTTCAGGGTGTCCAACATCGCCGCCTTTGCCACGCGTCAACCCACCGGCGAGCGCCCCACGGCGCCCGCTGAAACCCGCTGCGCCGGGCGCCCGTCCCGGCACGCCCGTCGACGCCTGCCTCGAATCACTGGCAGGCCAGGAGGGACTCGAACCCCCAGCCCTCGGTTTTGGAGACCGATGCTCTACCAGTTGAGCTACTGGCCTGCATGCGGGGCACTCGACCTCGACGCCCCTACTTCCCTTCCCGGTGCGCCGTGTGCTTGCGGCAGAACCGGCAGTACTTGCTGAACTCCAGCCGCTCGGTCGTCTTGCGGCGGTTCTTGGTCGTGCTGTAGTTGCGCCGCTTGCACGTGGTGCAGGCGAGCGTGATGATTTCGCGCATCTCAGTGCCTCACTGTTCGGCGCCCGGCGCCGGCTCCTGCGGGGACGCCCGCATCGAGTCGAGACGCCGGCGCCCGGCCTCCGGCCGGTCAGGGCCGCAGGCCGGGCGTCGCACCCCGAACCGCTACTCGACGATCTCCGTGATCGTGCCGGCGCCGACGGTGCGGCCGCCCTCGCGGATCGCGAAGCGGCTGCCCTTCTCGATCGCGACGGGCACCATCAGCTCGCCCTCGATCGCCGTGTTGTCGCCCGGCATCACCATCTCGACGCCCTCGGGCAGCTTCAGCGTGCCGGTGACGTCGGTGGTCCGGATGTAGAACTGCGGCCGGTAGCCGTTGAAGAACGGCGTGTGACGGCCGCCCTCGTCCTTCGACAGGATGTACACCTCGCCCTTGAACTTCGTGTGCGGGGTGATCGATCCCGGCTTGGCCAGCACCTGGCCGCGCTCGACGTCGTCCTTCTCCACGCCGCGGAGCAGCACGCCGATGTTGTCGCCCGCCACGCCCTCGTCGAGCAGCTTGCGGAACATCTCGACGCCCGTGACGACCTTCTTCTCGGTGGGCTTGAAGCCGACGATCTCGATTTCCTCGCCGACCTTCACCTTGCCGCGGTCCACGCGGCCGGTGACGACCGTGCCACGGCCGGAGATCGAGAACACGTCCTCGATCGGCATCAGGAAGGGCTTGTCCACCTCACGCTCGGGGAGCGGGATGTAGGTGTCGAGCGCCTCCATCAGCTTGGTCACCGACTCGACGCCCTCCGGATCCCCGTTGAGCGCCTTGAGCGCCGACACGCGGACCACGGGCAGGTCGTCGCCCGGGAACCCGTAGCTCTTGAGCAGGTCGCGCACCTCGAGCTCGACCAGGTCGAGCAGCTCCGGGTCGTCGACCGCGTCGACCTTGTTCAGGGCGACGACGATGAACGGCACGTTGACCTGCTTGGCGAGCAGCACGTGCTCGCGCGTCTGCGGCATCGGGCCGTCCACGGCGCTCACGACCAGGATCGCGCCGTCCATCTGGGCGGCGCCCGTGATCATGTTCTTGATGTAGTCGGCGTGCCCGGGGCAATCGACGTGAGCGTAGTGACGATTCGGCGTGCTGTACTCGACGTGGCTCGTCGCAATCGTCAGGATCTTCGTGTCGTCGCGACGTCCCTGCGACTCGGAGGCCTTCGCCACCTCGTCGTACGGGATGAACTTGGCCCAGCCCTTGTCGGCGGCCACCTTGGTGAGCGCCGCAGTCAGCGTCGTCTTGCCGTGATCGATGTGGCCGATAGTGCCCACGTTCACGTGCGGCTTAGACCGATCGAACTTCTCCTTCGCCATCGCTCTCCGTCCCTCGTCATCAACGACGGTGACCCAGTGCCCCGCCGAATTCCACCTGCCAACACGACGTCGCGTCCGCCTGCCCGGCGCCGCGCCGTCCCACCTGGAGCCGATGACCGGGATCGAACCGGTGACCTCGTCCTTACCAAGGACGCGCTCTGCCAACTGAGCTACATCGGCCTTCGCGAAACGCTCGCTTCGCTCGCCGCTACGGCCGACAGGTCGCGCCAGCGCTCCGCTTTCCGCTACGCCGGCCTGCCAGCCGAAGCGGCGAGCGCAGCGAGCGTTCCGCTCTCGCCGGCCTGCCAGCCGAAGCGGCGAGCGCAGCGAGCGTTCCGCGAAGGCTGGAGCGGGAGACGGGGATCGAACCCGCGACCAACAGCTTGGAAGGCTGTGACTCTACCACTGAGTTACTCCCGCCAAAGGCTCCCGTCCCGCGTGCCGAAAACGTCGTCCGTCACACTCCCGATCCACACCAGACCCGCCGCGCGGCGCCCCGCGGCCGCAAGAAAAAATGGTGGCGAGGGGAGGATTCGAACCTCCGAAGCCACTGGGGCGACAGATTTACAGTCTGGTGCGTTTGACCGCTTCGCTACCTCGCCAATCCCCTGCACGGCCACACCGGCCGCGCCCACCTGCCTGCCCCGCCGCCGCTCCGTTCCGCCGACACGCCACCCGACGAGCTCCCGGTCGCGTATGGGAGCCAGCCCCGATCCGCTATCTGCTTGGAACGTCGTAGGTTCCCTGCGACATGCGTGAGTGAGGGTGTGGCCCGGAACTTGGAGCTGGCGAAGGGATTTGAACCCCCGACCCGCTGATTACAAATCAGCCGCTCTACCTGACTGAGCTACGCCAGCCGGACAAAACGGGAATGGTAGCACGCTCCATGCCAATCGGGCAACTGGCCCGGGGGCGTCAGGCGCGGCCACCAGACGGTCCCAGAGCCGCACCGGCGCTGGAACCCACAACCTTCCCATTATGCCCGAAACGTCAAGCCCCGGCGAGCCTCCGCTGGCGGGCCGCTTCGAAGAGGGTCACGGCGGCCGACACCGAGACGTTCAGGCTCTCGACCGCCCCGGCCATGGGGATCGCGACGACCCGGTCGCAGGTCTCGCGCACCAGGCGGCGCAGCCCCGTGCCCTCCGAACCCACCACGACCGCGGTGGGCACGGTGTAGTCGACCTCGTCGTACCGGTCGGTGGCCGAACCGTCGAGGCCGATGGTCCACACGCCCAGCGCCTTGAGCTCCTCGAGCGCGCGCGAGATGTTGACCACCGTCGCGATCCGGACGTGGCTTACCGCGCCGGCCGAGGCCTTGGCCGCCGCGCCCTCCAGCCGCGCCGCGTGCCGGGCCTGTCGAATCACGCCGTGCGCGCCGGCGCCGTCGGCCGAACGCAGGATCGCGCCGACATTCTGCGGATCCTCGACGGCATCGAGCACCACGAGGAGCGGGGGGCCTTCCGCCTCGCGGACGAGCTCCTCCACCGTGTAGGCCTGAACGGCGTGCGCCTCGGCCGCCACGCCCTGGTGCACGCCGCCGCGCGTCAGCTTGTCGAGCGCGCGCCGATCCAGCGTGTCGATGGGGATCCGCAGCTCGTGCGCGCGGGCGACGAGGTCGTCCACGCGCGGCCCGGCGCCGCGCACGTGCAGCAGCCGCGCGACGCGCCGCGCCCGCAGCGCTTCCCCCACCGCATTGAGGCCGTAGATGAGCGAGGCCATCCCGTGATCCTCTCACGCCGGCAGCCGCCGGCGCGAGGCGCCTACCGTTCCGCGGCGCCGGAGGGCCCCGCAGCCAGCCGCGCGGCGACCGCCGCCGCGCGCGCCGCGCACGACCGCATCAAAGGCAGCCCCGTCGCGCCGGCCAGGCCCGCGCCCCGATCGATGGCCGGCACCGCCAGGTCCAGTTCGGGACCCGAGTCGGCCGCCGTCAGGGCCACGCGCAACGGGTGGAACAGCCCGCGGCCCTTGAGCCCCGTCCGTTCGCGCACCTCCGCCGCCGCGGCCCTGAACGCGTCGCGGTCGAGCGGGCCGCGGTCGGCGACGACCGCCGCGAACGCCGCCACGACGTCGCCGCCCCGCGGCTCGGCCTCCACCAGCCGTGCCGCCTCGTCCTCGCGCCAGTCGAACAGGAACCGCAGCCGCGCGGGCATCTCCTCGAGCCGATCCACCGACTCGACCGCCATGGGCAGGATCGTCTCCAGAAACGCGAGGCCTTCGGGCGAAGCCGGCCGCAGGTAGCCGGCGCGCTCGAACCAGGGCGCTGCCTCCGCGGCGACGCGGGCGATCGGCAGCGCGCGCAGGTAGTGCCGGTTCATCCAGGCGAGCTTGGCCGTGTCGAACACCGCCGCGCTGTGGCTGACGTGGTCGAGCGCGAACCGGCCGGCCATGACCCCGAGCGGCACGATCTCGGCGTCGGGATCGTCCGGCGTCGCCGGCGACCACCCGAGCAGCGCGAGGTAGTTGACCAGCGCCTCGGGCAGGAACCCGCGCGCGCGGAACTCCGCCACGCTCGTGGCGCCGTGACGCTTGGAGAGCGGCGCGTGGTCCGGCCCCATGACGAGCGAGAGGTGCGCGAACGCGGGCGGCGTCGCGCCGAGCGCCTCGTACATCAGGACCTGGCGCGGCGTGTTCGAGATGTGGTCCTCGCCGCGGATCACGTGGGTGATCGCCATCGCATGGTCGTCCACCACGACCGCGAAGTTGTAGGCGGGCCGGCCATCGGACCGCAGGATGACCGGGTCGCCGATGACGTCGGTCGAAAACGTGACGTCGCCGCGGACGAGGTCGTGGAACGTCACGTCGCGGTCCGCCGGCACGCGGAAGCGGACGGCGGCAGGCGTCCCGACGGCGATCCGCCGGGCGGCGTCCTCGGGCGTGACGTCCCGGCACGTCCCCGGATACTTCGGCGGCCGCCCCGACGCGAGCGCCTGCGCCCGCGCCGCCTCGAGGTCTGCGGGCGTGCAGAAGCAGTGATACGCGAGCCCCCGGTCCAGCCAGGCGCGCGCGATCGCCTGGTAGCGCTCGAGGCGCTCGGACTGGCGGTACGGTCCGACGTCGCCGCCGGTGTCCGGGCCCTCATCCCAGGTGAGGCCGAGCCAGCGCAGGTCCTCGAGGATGGCGGCCTCGGAGACCGCGGTGGATCGCTCGACGTCGGTGTCTTCGATTCGCAGGACGAACGCGCCGCCGTGGCGGCGCGCGAGCAGCCAGTTGAAGAGCGCCGTCCGGGCGTTGCCGACATGGAGCTGCCCGGTCGGGCTGGGCGCGAACCGCACGCGCAGGCCGGTCACGCGCCGCCGCCCGGCTCGAGCACCGCGACCGCGTGGGCGGCAATCGCCTCCCCCCGGCCGACCGCGTCCACGCCCTCGTTGGTCTTGGCCTTCACGCTGACGGCCGACGTATCGACGCCCAACGTCGCCGCGAGGGCCCGGACGATCGCGGCCTCGTGCGGACCGACCTTCGGTCGCTCCAGGATCACCGTGGCATCGACGTGCGACACGCGCCAGCCCTGCCCGGCGACAATCGCGACCGCGCGGGCGAGCAGGTCCAGGCCAGGCGCGTCCTTCCACGCCGGGTCCGTGTTCGGAAAGTGCCGGCCGATGTCGCCGGCCGCGACCGCGCCGAGGATCGCGTCCACCAGGGCGTGGCAGAGCACGTCGCCGTCGCTGTGGCTCGCCGGACCGACGTCCCCGCCGAGGTCCACGCCGGCCAGCCGCAGCGGACGCCCCGACACCAGCCGATGCAGGTCGTACCCGGTGCCGACGCGCACGGACGGCTCGACACGCCGTCGGGCCGCGGCCAGGTCGTCAGGTGTCGTGATCTTCACGTTGCGTTCGTCTCCCATCACCACCCGCACCGGCCCGCCGGCCCGTTCCACGAGCATCGCCTCGTCGGTGGCGTCCGCCGCGTCGCGACCGAGCGCCACGGCCCCGGCCAGCACCGCGTGGCGAAATCCCTGCGGCGTCTGCGTCAGCCAGATCTCGCCGCGCGGGATCGTCGCCCGGACGACGTCGCGGCCGGTCTCGACGTGCTTGATCGTGTCGCGCGCGGGGACCGCCGGCACGGCGGCGCCGGTCTCCCGCGCCGCGTCGAGCACGCGCGCAATCGTCGCGTCGTCGACGAACGGTCGCGCCGCGTCGTGGACCAGCACGACGTCGAGGCCGGCCGGGAGCGCCTCGAACCCGCGCCGCACCGAGTCCTGCCGCCTCGCGCCGCCCGCCACGCAACGCACCGGCCGCGCCGTCGGGCCGACGAGCCCCCGGCCGCGCTCGACCAGGTCGGCCGGCAGCACGACGACGATCTCGGCGACGTCGGGCCGCGCGTCGAAGGCATCGACGCTGCGGCGCAGGATCGAGCGGCCGCCGATCGCGAGCAGCTGTTTCGGGACCTCGCCGCCGAGACGCTCGCCCCGCCCGGCCGCCACGATGATCACGCCGACCGATCCGGTCGGGACGGGTGTCGAGGATTCCGGCACGAGGTGGCATTGTAGTCGGGGTCGGGCGATAGAATCCGGTCTCGATGGCCACACACGACGACGCGCCGCCTGCGCGCGGCATGGCATTCGACGCCGACGCCGCGCGTCGCTTCGAGGCGATTTACCAGACGCCCGACGCCGCCCGGCGCCGCCTCCTCGTCCGCGACGCCCTGGCGCTCCAGCCCGGCGAGCGCGTGATCGACGTCGGGACCGGACCGGGATTCCTCGCGCGCGACATGGCGGGCCCGGTCGGCCAGGATGGCGGCGTCCTCGGCGTGGACACCTCGGACGCGATGCTGGCGCGCGCCCGCGATCGCTGTGCCGACGTCCCATGGGTGCGGTTCGAGTCCGGCGACGCGTCGCAGCTGCCGGTGGACGATGCCACCTTCGACGCGGCGGCCTCCGTCCAGGTGTTCGAGTTCATCCCGGACGTGGACCACGCGCTCGGCGAGATGCACCGGGTGCTGAAGCCCGGCGGCCGCGCGGTGGTGGTCGCGACCGACTGGGACTCGATCCTCTGGCACTCGGCCGACCGCGCCCGGATGGCGCGGGTGCTCGACGCGTTCGGCGCGCACTGCCCGCACACCGACCTGCCCCGCACGCTCGGACCGAGGCTTCGACGCGCGGGCCTGGCGATGGAAGGGCACGGCGTGATCACGCAGTTCACGCCGGTCTTCGCCCCCGACACCTACGCCGCGAGCATCATGCCGATCGTCGCCGAGTTCGTCGCGGCGCGCGGCGGCGTCGCGTCAGAAGAGGCCCGCGCCTGGCTGGACGAGCAGCACCAGCTGGCGCGCGACGGCGCGTTCTTCTTCTGCCTGAACCAGTTCCTGTTCCAGGTCCGGCGGCCCGTATAATCCCGCCAGATGGGAGAAACGATCGGCGCGTACGAAATCGTGGGCAAGCTCGGCGAAGGCGGCATGGGCGAGGTCTACCGCGCGCACGACCCTCGTCTGAACCGGGACGTCGCGCTGAAGATGCTGCCCGCGGCATTCGGCAGCGACCCGGATCGGCTCGCGCGATTCACGCGCGAGGCCCAGGTCCTGGCCTCCCTGAACCATCCCAACATCGCCGCGATCTACGGCCTCGAGCACGACCAGGCCGGGACGGGAGCCGGCGACGGCTCGCCGTCGGGCGAGGCGCGCCCGCTGGCGCTCGTCATGGAACTCGTCGAAGGCGAGGACCTGTCGACGGCCATCGCCCGCGGGCCGATGCCGCTCGCCGAGGCGCTGCCCGTCGCCCGCCAGATCGCCGACGCCCTCGAGGCCGCGCACGACGCCGGCATCGTGCATCGCGACCTGAAGCCCGCGAACATCAAGGTTCGCCCGGACGGCACGGTCAAGGTCCTCGACTTCGGGCTGGCCAAGGCCATGGATCCCGCGGGCGGGTCCGGCGCCGACGCGATGAACTCACCGACCCTCACGGCGCGGGCGACGCAAATGGGGATGGTCCTCGGGACGGCGGCCTACATGGCGCCGGAGCAGGCGCGCGGCAAGGCCGTGGACCGTCGCGCGGACATCTGGGCGTTCGGCGCCGTGCTGTACGAGATGCTCACGGGCCGGCGGGCGTTCGAGGGCGAGGACATCTCGGTCACGCTCGCCAGCGTCATCAAGGACGAGGTGAGCTGGGACGCGCTCCCGCCGGATCTGCCACGCCCGCTGCGCCGGCTGCTGCGGCGCTGCCTCGAGAAGGACCCGCGCCGGCGCCTGAGCGCCATCGGCGACGCGCGCCTGGAACTGGACGAGCCGGCCGAACCGGCCGCGACGCCGCGACCCGATCCGGAGGGCGCGAGGGCCCCGTCGCCATCGCGCCTGGCCCGCCTCTGGCCCGCCCTCGCCGGCGTCGTCGTCACGGCCGCCGTGGCGGCACTGCTGTGGCCAGGAGGAACCGCGCCGGCCCCGGGCACGGTCCGCCTGTCCATCCTGCCCCCGCCAGCCAGCGAGATGTACCCGGATTCCACCGGGGTCGCCATCTCGCCCGACGGCACGATGGTCGCGTTCATCGTAGGAACCGTGACGAAGGCCAACAGCGAATTGTGGGTCCGCCCGCTCGCCTCGAAGGTGGCGACCCGCCTGGACGATGCCACGGGCGCGGTCCTGCCGTTCTGGTCGCCGGACAGCCGGCGGATCGGCTTTTTCACGGGAACCAAGCTCAAGACCATCGCCGCGACGGGAGGCCGGGCGGAGACGATCGCGGACACGCCCGGCGGGCGCGGCGCCATCTGGCTCTCCTCGAACGACATCATCTACGCCCCGGACGCCACGGGGCCCCTCTACCGGATCAACGCCACCGGGGGCACGCCCGTCGCGGTGACCACGGTCGATACCGAGTCGGGCGAGGCCGGGCACCGATTCCCGACCCTCCTGCCCGACGGACGGCACTTCCTGTACGCGACCGTGCCCGGCCGGAACGGCAAGTTCAACATCTACGCGGCCTCACTCGACGGCGGGCCGCGCGTGCTCGTGGGCGAATTCGACTCGGCCCCCGTGTACGCCGATCCGGGCTGGCTGCTCTACGCACGACAGGGCGTGCTGGCCGCGCAGCCGTTCGACGCGCACACGCTGAAGGCCTCCGGCGACCCGGTCCCCCTCGAGGACGAACCCGCGAGCATCACGGACCCCACGGTCTCGTTCACCGCCGGACAGGCGGTCTCGACGTCGAACACCGGCGCGCTCGCCTACTATGCGGCGCCCTCGACCGACACGACCGCGGCCTGGTACGACACGTCCGGACGTCCCCTCGGCGTGCTCGACCTGCCGCCCGGACACTACGAGAAATGCGACATCTCGCCGGACGGCGCACGGGCCGTCTGCGCCCGCTCCATCTCCCCGTCCGAATCGTCGCTCTGGCTGATCGATCTCGCCCGGGCCAGCGCCGTCCCGCTGACGACGGCTCCCGGGCGCAACGACTCGCCGATCTGGTCGCCCGACGGACGGCAGATCGCGTTCGCCGGCGACCGGGACGGACCGCAGCACATCTACGTCAGGCCGGTGGACGAGGCCGGCGCCGAGCGCCAGATCGACCACTCGCCGTCCCTGTTCAAGAGTCCGAGCGCCTGGACATCCGACGGCCGCTCGATCCTGATGATGCAGCTCGATGCCGACACGCAGCAGAACATCTATCGACTGTCGCTCGACAGCGACGAGAGCGTGCGCCTGGTGGCGGGACCGACCCTCGACATGAGCGCGGCGCTCTCGCCGGACGGCCAGTGGCTGGCCTACTCGTCGGACCAGACCGGGCGCTTCGAGGTGTACGTGCAGGCGATCTCGGGCGCCGGCCGTCGCGTGCAGGTCTCCCAGCAGAGCGGGGTCGCGCCGGCCTGGACCAGCGACGGGCGGGCGCTGCTGTACGCCGGCGCCGACCTGCGCTCCCTCTGGCGCGCGGACGTGACCGGAGGCGCGGCCCTCTCGGTGGGCACGCCGCGGCAGACGGGCACGCTGCCGCCGGGGGTGAGTTCGTTCGATTTCACGCCGGATCGCCAGCGGCTGCTGACCCTCGCGCCGACGAGCAGCGGCGTCGGGTCGGCCACCGTCGTCCTGCACTGGCGCGCCACGCTCGACGCCGCCCGCTGACGCCCGCTCAGGCGGGCGGACGCGGCGCGCAGAAGCGCTCCGCGCGCTCCCGCGTGAGGGCGAGGGCCCGGTCCGCCTCGGCGGCCGGCACGTCCACCGGCGCGAAGATGACGACGAGCGCGCGCGTCGTCCGCTCGGTCACCATCGTCCGCGCCGAGTCGGAGGTCGGGTTGCCGAAGGCGCCCAGCGCGTCGGCCAGCACCAGCCGGCCGCCGACGTGCACGGCGTCCTTCCGGATGCCGGGATACGCCTCGCCATCCCGGCCGAGTCGCAGCGCGACGGTGCCGGCCTCGGTCTCGATCGCATCCAGGTCGTAGAGCCCGAAGGGCAATTGCGTCTCGAGCGACGTCCAGTTGACGACGTCCACGAGGCTGTTGATGCGCGGGATCGGATCGCCCTTGCGGACGCGGCGCAGGAGCGCCTCCGACGACGGCCGCGTCTTCGTGGGGTCGATCCCGACGCGCTTGTACATGGTGCGCACGGCGGCGGTCCGCTCTGGAGCCTCGGCCAGGCGGCGCATCGCGGCCGCCGCGGCCTCGAGCGGCGCGTCCATCAGCGACTCGCGCGCAACCACCCGTACAGGCGCGAGGACGCCGGACGCGGGGCGGACGATGCCGGCGACGGCGGCATCGACACGCAGCGTTGCGGCCTCCGTCATGCGGCGATCCTAGCCCACGGCGGCCATCGCCGGCTCAATGTCCGGCCGTCGGCGTGTCACCCGCGTCGTCTGCGGCCTGGCAGGCCGGGCACCAGTAGGTACTTCGCGCGTCCGGGCCGGACCGCTGCATGCGGATCGTCGTCCCGCACCGGTGGCAGGCCTGGCGCGCGCGCCGGTACACCCACAGCGACTCGTCCGCGCGCAGGCGGTTCGTCGTGCGACGGCCGGCGCCGGGCAGATCCCGGCCCGGCGAGACGTTGGCGGCGAGCATCCGGCGCGCGGTGTCGACGAGGCGATCGAGCACCTCCGCCGGCAGTGCCGACGCCTTCGCGAAGGGGTGCACGCGGCACGCGAAGAGCACCTCGGACTTGTAGACGTTGCCGAGCCCGGCGAGCGCGCGCTGGTCGAGAAGCGCGTCGGCGATGTCGAGATCGCCGCGCGCGGCCAGCCGCCGGCGCGCCTCGATCGGATCGCAGTCGTCGCGCAGGAGGTCGGGGCCGAGCGCCTGGACGATCGGGTGGCGCGCGAGCGCACGGCCCGTGAGCCACTCGGCGACGGGAACGTCGAAGCCGATGGCCAGCCAGTCGCGCGTCTCGATCCGGACGCGCTCGCGTGACGCGGCGCGCCGCCAGCGCTCGCCGGGGCGGTACAGGTGCCACGCCCCGTGCATCCGGAGGTGCGTGCGCAGGATCAGGTCGCCCGACAGCCGGATGAGCAGGTGCTTGCCGCGCGCCTCGACGCCGTCGATCGCGCGGCCGACGACACCACCCGGCACGGGCAGGGCGGTCAGGGGGCCGAGCCGCGAGTGAAAGCCGGTCACGTCGCGTCCGGCCAGGGCCCCGTCGAGGCGGCGCGCCGTGATGAAGATCGTGTCGCCTTCCGGCACCTCAGGCGCTCCGGTCGGACGCGCGGCGGGACGCGTGCACCGGCCAGTGCAGGCCGAGGCCGGCGCGGACGAACCCGGCGTCCAGGAGGGCCGCGGCCAGCGGATGCTCCGGCGCCGGCCGGCCGCCGATCGTCTCGATGAACAGCCCGCGCGGCGCCTCGTCCTCGCCGGCCGACGCGTGCGCCGCCAGGGCGGCCGAGAGCGCGCGCGCCGTGCGCGATCGCGCGGGTTCCTCCTCGGGCCAGGCGACCAGCAGGTCGCGGCGGCCGCGGGGCAGGTAGGCCGCGAGCTCACCGTCCACGAGGATGACCGAGGCACCGGCGGTGCGCATCGCGCCCGCGAGCGTCCACGGCAGGGCGGCGCCGTACGGGTTGGCCGGATCGGTCGCCGCCATCTCCACGCCGCGCGGTTCGTCCTCGGCGCCGCGCGATCCGCGCAGCAGGTCGATCGCGCCCGGCAGCGCGAACTGGGTGGCGCCGAGCCCGGCAACGAAATAGCCGCGCCGCACCTGCCCGGCCTCGTCCATCGCGCGGAGCGCCGGATACACGGCGGAAAAGCCGCCGGCCACGCCCTCGTGCGCCACCGCCTCGCGCGTGAGCACGCCGTGGCGCGCGAGCAGCTGCCGCGTGCGCGTCGCCAGCCGCGACGTGGCCGTGGACGCGGCGCCCGGCGTCCGGACGAGCGACCATCGGCCCTCGGCGGCGCGCGGCACGAGGCGGCGCGACCGGAACGCGGGCCGGCGCGTCGCGCGCCGTCGCCGCTCCGGCGGCTCCAGCCAGGCGCGCAGCGCCTGGAAGCCGTCGTTGGTCACGCGGCGCTTCCAGACCAGGGCCCAGAGCGTCTCGACGAGATCACCCGGATATCCACCGCCGAGACCGGCGTGCAGGTCGCCGAAGAACGACGCGCCGTGCGCGCCCAGCCACTCGACGACGGACGTCTCCTCGGAGGTCAGGACCTCGTCGACGGGATCCGGCAGCAGGTCGAGCTGGTCGGCCAGGAGCAGGGCGATGCGGCCGTCGCGCGCGCCGAGCGGATCGACGCCGGTCCAGATGACCTCCCCGGCGGCGGCGAGCGTGTCCAGCCACGCGGCCGCATAGGGCCGGAGCCGCGCCGGCAGGAGGTCTCGCTCGAGCGTCGACGCGATGAGCGGGGCGCCCTGCAGCTGCTCGATCACGTCGAGCAGCGCGTCGGGCCCCGTGCGTGCCGCGCCGATCCCGTGCCACGTGACCGCGAACCGGCCGAACGCCGCCGCATCGACCGCCGCCACCTCGTGTCGAAGCGACGCGAGCGATCGCCGCCGGACCTGCCGCAGCACGCCGGGCTCGCACCACTCGCGGCCGGTCCGTCCCGGCGTGAACTCGCCCTGCGCGACGCGCCCCGCCTCGAGCAGCGCGGCCAGGGTCGCCTCCACGACGGGCGCCGCGAGGCCGAACCGCCGCGCCACGTCGGCGGGCGTGAACGGGCCGTGCGTGCGGGCATAACGCGAGACGAGATCGCCCGTGGCGTCCGCCACGGGCTCGAGCAGCGCCTCCGGAACGCCGCGCGGCAGCGGCACGCCGAGCGCGTCGCGGTACCGCGCCGCGTCCTCGATCGCGACGATGCGCCGCTCCCCCGCCACGGGCAGCTCGAGGACGCGGCGGGCCTCGACGAGCGTGTCCAGCGCGGCCGGGAGCGCCGACGGCTGGCACCGCGCGGCCAGCTCGTCGCGCGAGAGGTCGCCGATCTCGAGCAGCAGGTCGTGGAGCCCGTCGGCGGATCGCGCGCGCCGGGCGTCGGTCAGCCGCTGCAGGTCGAGCTCGAGCGCGGCGATCGCGTCGGCGTCGAGCAGGTCGCGCAGTTCGGCGTCGCCGATGAGCTCGCGGAGCTGGGCCTGGTCGACGGCGAGCGCCTGGGCGCGCCGTTCGGCCAGCGGCGCGTCGCCGTCGTAGAGGAAGTTGGCCACGTAGCCGAAGAGCAGCGACGCGGCGAACGGCGTCGGCGTGGCCGGATCGACCACGGCCAGCGCGATCCGGCGATCGCGGATCTGCCGCAGCGTGTCGACGAGCGCGGGCAGGTCGAAGACGTCGCGGAGGCATTCGCGATACGTCTCGAGCACGATCGGGAACGACCCGAATCGCGCCGCGACGCCGAGCAGGTCGGACGCCTTCTTGCGCTGCTGCCAGAGCGGCGCCCGCGACCCGACCCGCCGCCTGGGCAGGAGCAGCGCGCGGCCCGCGTTCTCACGGAACCGCGCGGCGAAGAGCGCGGTGGCGCCGAGCTGGGCCATCACCAGCGCCTCGACCTCGTCCGGATCGGGCACGAGCAGGGACGGATCCGGCGGCGCGTCCACGTCCGGAAACCGCACGACGAACCCGTCGTCGGACCACAACGTCTCGACGTCGACGCCGGTCTCACGCCGGATTTTCGCGACGACGGCCATGCACCACGGCGCGTGGAGCCGCGATCCGCGCGGGGAGAGCAGGCACACGCGCCAGTCGCCGAGCTCGTCGCGGACGCGCTCGATGACCACGGTCGCGGCGTCGGGCACCGCGCCGGCGGCGGCCTGGTCGCGCACGTAGCGGACGAGGTTCTCGGCGGCGGCCGGGTCCAGATCGTGCCCGGTCGTCAGGCGCTTGAGCGCGGCCGGAATCGACCCGCGCGCCAGATCGCGCGTGAGGTCGCCGATCTCGAGGCCGAGCTCGAGCGGGCGGCCGGGGCGATCGCCCTTCCAGAACGGGGTCTTGCCGGGCTGCCCGGCGGCCGGCGTGACCAGCACGCGGTCGTGGGTGATGTCCTCGATGCGCCAGCTCGACGCGCCGAGCACGAAGACCTCGCCGACGCGCGACTCGAAGACCATCTCCTCGTCGAGCTCGCCCACGCGGATGTTCTGCCGGCCGGTGCCGACGAGGAACACGCCGTACAGGCCGCGGTCGGGGATGGTGCCGGCATTCGCGATCGCGAGCCGCTTCGCGCCGGCGCGGCTCGTGAGGCGGTTGCGGGCGCGATCCCAGGTCACGCGCGGTCGCAGCTCCGCGAACTCGTCCGAGGGGTAGCGCCCCGAGAGCATGTCGAGGACGCCCTCGAACGCCTCGCGGCTGAGCGCCTCGAACGGTGCCGCGCCCCGGGCGACCGCGAAGAGTGCGTCCACGGTCCAGTCGTCCACGGCGACCATCGCGACGATCTGCTGCGCGAGGACGTCCAGCGGGTTGCGCGGATAGCGCGTCGCCTCGACGCGGCCCTCGTGCATGGCGCGCGCGACCGCCGCGCACGCGAGCAAATCGCCGCGGAACTTCGGGAAGATGACGCCCTCGCTGGCCGCCCCCACCTGGTGGCCCGCGCGCCCGATCCGCTGCAGGCCGCTCGCGACCGACGGCGGCGCCTCGACCTGCACGACCAGGTCGATGGCGCCCATGTCGATGCCGAGTTCCAGCGACGAGGTGGCGACCAGCGCGCGAAGCGTGCCGGCCTTCAGGCGATCCTCGATGTCCATCCGCTGCTCGCGCGCGAGCGAGCCGTGATGCGATCGGACGAGCGTCTCCCCCGCCAGCTCGTTGACCGCCGCGGCCAGGCGCTCGGCCAGGCGGCGGCTGTTGACGAAGATCAGCGTCGATCGATGGCTCCGGATGAGATCGAGGAGTCGCGGATGGATCGCCGCCCAGATCGACTGCCGCGGCGTCGTCGAGGCGGGGCCGGTCGCCGACGAGTTCGGCTGGCCGACCGCGGCCATGTCCTCGACCGGCACGTCGATGCGCAGGGCAAGGCGCTTCGGCTCGCCCGCGTCGACGATGGTCACGTCGCGATGGCGAATCTCACCGCCCGCCTGCCCGAACTCGGCATGGACCGAGGCGGCCGGCGCCGGGGGACGGGCCCCGCGTCTGGCGCGGCGCGCGGGCCGCGCGCGGCGGCTCACGGCCGGCGCCACGCCGCCGAGATACCGCGCGACCTCCTCGAGTGGCCGCTGCGTGGCCGAGAGCCCGATGCGCTGCAGCGGCGCGCGCGCGATGGCCTGCAGGCGCTCGAGGGAGAGCGCGAGGTGCGCGCCGCGCTTGGTCGGCACGAGCGCGTGGATCTCGTCGATGATCACGGTCTCGATCGACCGCAGCACCTCGCGCGCCTGCGAGGTCAGGAGCAGGAACAGCGACTCGGGCGTCGTGATCAGGATGTCGGCGGGTCGCCGCTGGAAGCGGGCCCGCTCGCTGGCCGGCGTGTCGCCCGTCCGGACCGCGACCTCGGGCGGCGTGAAGCCGGCGCCGCGTGCCTCGGCCGCGCGCCCGATGCCCACGATCGGCGCGCGCAGGTTGCGCTCGACGTCCACCGCGAGCGCCTTGAGGGGCGACACGTAGAGCACCCGGCACCGCTCGCGCGGCGGCGGCGCCGGGGTCGCCACGATGCGGTTGATCGCCCAGAGGAACGCCGCGAGGGTCTTGCCGGACCCGGTCGGCGCCAGGATCAGCGTGGAGTCACCGCGGGCGATGGCCGCCCAGCCCTCGCGCTGCGCCCGCGTCGGCGCGTCGAACACCGACTGGAACCAGTCGCGCACCGCAGGTTCGAAGCGGGAGAGCACTCCGAAATCATAGCTGCTCTGCCATCTGAGATCGGCCCGCCGTGTTCTGGGTGGGACCGTCACGGCGAGCTCAATATCAATACCCAGCCGACGGATCGACGCCGCTGCGCCGCAGCAGCACGGATGGTGGGACGCGCCAGAGCTCTACCGCGCCGCCGACACTGGCTGGGAGAAACGAACCGAGCACGAGCAGTGCCGCCAGGCAGAGAACCCGTGTACCCGGTGCGACTGCTCCTGGAACGGCCCGGCCAAGTATCGGCGCGATGAGAAGCACCAAGCCTGTTCCTGCCGCGACTCCCAGCCCGATGGCGAATGCGATCGGCGCACAGGCGTCGCGCACCATGACATGTGGCGGTGCCCCGACCGCCGCACGCACGGCGAGAGCAGGAAGTCGTCGCTTGATCTCCAACGCGGTCACCAGATGTGTTCCTAGCACGGCCGCGAGGCCGAAGGCGACTGCAAAGACAAGGAGGAATGCGGCACCGAGGCGCTGAGGCATCATCGCGTCAGCGACTTGGTTCCTGAGGGAGACGAACGAGGGCACCGGTGCGACTGCGCCCTGCGAACGCAGTACCTCTGTGGCATCCCTGAGCACCGCGCTACCCGCTTCTGTCGACCTGAGCCAGACCGTGCGCCGGTACGCACTGAAACCGGTGGGCTCAAACTGAGGCAATGGAACATAGACGACCAACGGCCGAGGCCGGCTGACGCTCGTGACGAGATCCTGAACCACACCGACGACCTCGACGGGGTCCGAGGAGCTCCCTGCACTCAGACGCAGGCCGATCGCGCTGCCAGTCAAGGCCTTCATCTGGCTCGCCAGCGTCGCAGAGACGATCGCCACCGGCGGAGTTCCTGCGGCATCGGCGGGGCGGAAGTCACGCCCTTCCACGAGGTGGATTCCCACCGTGCTGAAGTAGGCCCGATCGACCGCCTCAAAGTCGACGCGGCCAGGGACGGCGTCCGGATGACCGTCGAGAGCCAGGCCGGAGAGAACAGTTGCGCCCTCGCTGACGAGTGAGACGGCACGAATGCGGGGATGCTGGGCCAAGGCGGCGCGCAAGGCTTCAAAACGGTCAGGCATCCCCTCACGCGCGTCGGCTGCCGTGCCGAGCCTCGCCTCGGCTACGGCCAGCGTCGCCCCATCGACCGGATCGACGAGCGTCAAGGCGGTGCTGACGGTCACCAGCAGGGCGAGGCCGCCCGCGGTGGCGGCGAATGTCAGCGCCGCCTGGCCAGCGAGCAGCAAGAGAAAGCCGTGTCGTCCGACAGGACCGAAGACCAGGGCCCAGCCAGCGGCGGCGACCGAGTTCCCCCGTCTTCCCGCCAGAAGCGCGATCAGCGTCATCGCGGAGAAAACGGTGCTCGCCACGAGTATCACGGACCCGACAGTGGGCGTGAGTTGCAGGTCCGAAATCGCCAGGTCACCTGGAAGACGATATCTACCGACGACAGCCAGGATCGCCGCCGAGGCGGGTAGCAGCAGCAGTCCGCTGCCCACTGCCACGAGCCCCGCCTCACAAAGGGTCGGCAGCATCAAGTTCATGGAACCAGCCCCGAGTGCGTACCGCGCCTCCACCTCTCGACTCGACGCCCGCCGCAAGAGGGACAACCACGTTGCCGCCGCAACCGCGGCCATTCCGCATACCAACCCGACCGAAATCCCGAGGACGGCGACAAAAGACTGGACGGCGGTTCGGACTGCGGGCGACATCGCGAGATTGGCTGCCGGCTGAATGTCGGCTACGAGCCCGGCCGAAAGCCGCTGTGCCAGTACAGCGCGAACGGACTCTCGCTCACCTCCGACCTTGGCGCGACCGACGATTCGAAGCCAACTGCCCTCCGACCCCGGACGGTCTCCGAAGAGATTCCCCGCGCGCCTGAGCTGCCGTGATGACTCGACCGGCAGGTACAGAATGCCGGGATCCTGGATGGCCAGCCCGCGGAACGATGGTGCAGCGATACCGACGACGACGGCCGTCCCGTCTCCGACCTTGAGATCGGTGCCGATGATGCCCGGGTCGCCGCCAAACACACGGTGCCACAACCGGTCCGACAGAATGGCGACCGGTGCCGCTCCGGGAACGTCGTCGGTGGCCGCAAACCGCCGCCCGGCCTGAACGTCGCCGCCGAGCACCTCGAATGATGCCCAGGACAGGAAGTCCGCGCGCACGTATCCACGCACCCCGTTGCCGTTGACCAGGATCTCTGACGTCGCCCCGATCAGGCAAACCGGCACCGACGGAAGGGCGTCGACGACCGCCTTCGCCACCGGATACGTGAAGTCGGTGGACGGCGGGGAGGTGGGCGTACGCCGCCACCCGAGAACGATGAGTTCGTCGGCGGCAGGCACGCCCAGAGGATTGACGACGCTCCGCGATCTCAGACGGACAAACAGAAGAGCAGTAGCTGCGGCAGTTCCGATGAGGACGATGGTGACAATGGTGAGGGCAGGACGCGCGCGGAGTCGGCGCCAGGCGCGAGCCGCCTCGAGCGAAATCGTGGCCATACCGTACTGGACCTGGCGCGCCACCCTATCTCAGCAGCGCTTCTTCCGGCGCGACACCTGACGATGCAATACCCGGCAATACGAGGCCGAAGAAGTGCTCCACCTCGGATTGTCGCTCGCCATAGAGAGCTCCGGCCCACGCGCGTTGAATGGTCCCGTGGTCATCGACTACCAGCAGTTGCGGTGTGCCTGCGAACCGCAGGGCTACAATCGGCTCGACTGCGTCAAGATCCAAGATCAACAACCGCCCAGGAAACGGGTGCCGCCTGAAGTACTCCTCGAAAGTGCTCGCGTCCTCGGAGCCGCGAACGACAATACCCACGACCCGGTAGGCCGACCCGATCGCGGCTCCGAGGACGGACAGGTTCTCGTAGTCTCTCGCGCACCATGTGCAGCCAGGAGCGAGCACGTAGAGAACCGTCGGTTCCTTGACATTCATGGTGAGCGCCTGTCCCCGCGGCTCCCGTACCGGCAAAGGTCCAAGAACCTGCCCAGCCATGAAGTGGGGTGACGTCTTCACCTCCCGCGCATTATGGACTAGCTGAATATTGGCTGCCAGCGAAACGGCGAGAACCAGCAGGCCAAGACGCTGGCCCGTTCGCGACTCCGCCCAGTCCACGAAGGTCCGGTGACCTGAGTTGCCCATCGGGCCTTTACCTCGCGAGCCACAACAACAGGTTGAGGGCCAGGGAGAGCGTGAGCAACCCAAGAAAGACGAAGGTTCCCCAGTGCTTCTGCAGATAACCGAAGCTGCCGGTGGCCTCGCGCGAATCGAGGTCCTTCGTCGCCACTCTGACCGCCAAAGTCGACTCTTTGACTAGCTAGCCGCCGACCCCGCAGTTGCAGTCGTCGCCGTATCGCGCGTTGGACCCGCCGGATCCTTCCGTGCAAGTGCGCTTGCCACTGGGGCACGAGTTCGCGTCACATGTCCCAGCCGACCAGCCGTAGGTCCCGCTTGCCGTCCAGTAACAGCAGTACGTCGGCGATTCGACGCACTCCTCCCGGGCGACGGCCGAACTCGAGAACATCGAAATGACGGCTCCGACTGCCATCAGCAAGGAAGCAAAACCGAGAAACGAACCGGGCTTTTGCATATGGCCTCCTTCGTGCACACCCCGTCCCGTACACCTACGTTTGCTCTCCGAGGGCTCCTCTCCTGCCTGCCGACGGGTTCGGGTTGCTTCTTCTGGCCCTCACCCTCTATACGATCCACGAGGGCCTGGATCGCACAGTAGACGGTTCGTCGCGTTGGTTTCGTGTTCATGTCTTCAGCCCTGGCCGGCGCCGACGCGGACCGATCGCGCCGGCCCTCACGCCACGCTCCTTGATTCGATGCCAAGCGGTCCGAGTGACCGCGCGAAGCTCCGCCAGCGAGCTGCCGGTGATACCGAGCGCTTCAGCCTGCTCGGCAATGGATCCGCCGCCGAACTTTGACCAGAGGTACCGCTCCTCGCATCTCGTCCACGCGAAAGGAAGCAACCGCTCGACCAGCTCTCGCGTGTGTGTCGCCAGCCCGTCGCCCTCGCCGGGCGGATTCGGCGCGGTGGGCGGGGCCATCCGATCGAGGTCCCAATCGACGCCAGCGGGACTCTCCCACTCCGCTCGCCGCTTGCGGTCGCGGAGGGCGTCGATGACCTTGTTCTTGGCAATTGCGGTGAACCAGGCGACCGGGTCGCCAGCGGCTGGATCGCAGAGGAAAGGCCTTGCAAGGTACTTCACAAGAGCGTCTGCGACGGCGGCGGACAACAGGTCGTCTCGGTCGGCGCAGGGGCCACACCAGCGTCCGAGGCACGTCAATAGTTCCGGCCGGACGAGTGCGGAGATCTCCTCAGAGATCTGCACACGCTCATCCCGCTCCGCCCTCAGCAGGCGGCCGTGAAGAGCGACGAACTGGGCCGCGACGTTCCTACGCCGCATACCCCAGCAGGTCAAACGGTTTACGTCCCGGGCCGCAGCCTGCCAATCTGCGTTCGAAACCGTAGCCAAGAAGTGCTCCCGGCCCGAGACGAACTGCCGAATCCTGCGCTGGTCCAGCGACGCGCTTCGGTCCGAGCTGGCGACGACCAGCTCCACCAGGAAGGGAACGGGTTGCCGAGTGGCGATCTGCGCACGCACGCTCGCGAGAGGGAGTCGGCCGGACTCGAAGACAACCGAGTCCAACGACTTGGCATCAAGCCCCTCCAGGCTAGTTCGGGAGGCGTACGTGATGATCACTTCGTGACCGAGCTGCTCGAGCTCGGACACGAATGGCTCACGAAGGGAGGAAGCGATCGGCCAGACGACGAGGGTGTCTATCATCACAGCCCCCATTCGTTCCGAAGACAAAGACAGTAACGAGCACGAAGTCGGGGGCTGCTGGGCCCTGATTCACTGAGACGTCGTTCAGAAGACTGCGTCGAACGGCGTTCTCGTCGCACACACCGGTCGAGAGCGGTGGCAAGGCCCCTCGTTGACGGCGCACGTCGTTGAGGCCGGCTCGCGCTAGGGTTGGGTTGGGTTGGGTTGGGTTGGGTTGGGTTGGGTTGGGTTGGGTTGGGTTGGGCTGGGTCCAGCCGTCCGGCCGCTGCGAAATCAGCTTCCGTGGCTGAGGCGTGCGATGGTGACGGGCCGGGACTGACCAAGGTCACGTTCTTCACTCTCGTCCCCTCAAAACAAGAGAAACGTGTTGGAGATTGGCTACGAGGGAAAGCAAGGACCGAACCATTTCGCGGTCGTCACCCCGACTGCTCTCTAGTCCGTTCCTCATTTCCACGCCAACGAGTGGATTGCAGAACCGTACATGGCATTACGATTCTGTCGCGCCTACACCCTGTTTGTCGCTTCTGGCACACCCGCGGCATCGGACGTGCCCGGACCCGCCCCGGCGACGATCTCCCGCACGCGCTCCGCCAGCGCGCGGACGTCGCGGCGCGTGAGCCCGTCAGTGGAGATCGGCTCGTGGACGGTCACCACCACGTCGGCGGGGCACACCATCAGGCGGCCCTTCGGCATCACCGTGCGGCTGCCCGTCAGCGTGACCGGCACGATCGGCCACCGGTTCTCGACGGCGAGCAGGAACACGCCGGCCTTGAACGGCTGCACCCGGCCGTCGCGCGTCCGCGATCCCTCGGGAAAGACGATGAGCGACGCGCCGTGGCGGGTCAGGCGCTGCATCTTCTTCAGGATGCCGGCGCCGGGGTTGGTGCGGTTCACGAGCAGGTGGCCGCTCCACTTGAGGTGCCAGCCGATGAACGGCACCCAGCCGAGCGCGGCCTTCGCCATGATGCGGAGCTGCCGCGGGATCGCGGTGAAGAGAATCGGGATGTCGTAGATGCTCGCGTGGTTGGCGACGAAGATGCAGCTCCGGTCGGGCGGCGGCAGGCTCCCGCGGCGCTCGATCCGGACGCCGCTCGTCCGCACGATCGCGCGGCCCCACCACTGCGCGCACCGGTGGGCCCACATGCCGCGTCGATCGAGGAGTCCGCCGACGAGCGACGCCAGGCCGAGGACGATCGTGTAGACGGCAATCAGGGGGATCAGGACGAAGACCGTCCGCCACCAGTGGAACGGCGGCACGGTCACGCCTGGGCGGCGGGTCTGGGCCGGCGGGCGGCCTCGTCGCGGTCGCGGTCGCCGCGGCCCTCGGCACGCCCGCCGTCGCCAGCCGGGGCGGCGGCGTCGGCGTGCCGGCCGAAGATCATCCGTCCGGCGGTGGTCTGCAGCACGCTGGTCACGACGATGTCGAGGTTGCGGCCGATCCGCGTCCGCGCATTGTCCACCACGACCATCGTCCCGTCGTCGAGGTAGGCCACGCCCTGGTTGTGCTCCTTGCCTTCCTTGAGGATGAAGACGTTGAGCACCTCGCCCGGCAGGACGACGGGCTTCAGGCTGTTGGCCAGCTCGTTGATGTTCAGCACCTCGACGCCGCGCAGCTGCGCGACCTTGTTGAGGTTGAAGTCGTTCGTCACGATGCTGCCGAGCAGCGTGCGCGCCAGCTCGATCAGCTTCAGGTCCACTTCCTTGACCTGCGGGAAATCCAGGTCGGAGACGATCACCTCGACGCCCGACATCTTCTGGATGCGGTGCAGGATGTCCAGGCCGCGCCGGCCGCGGTTGCGCTTGAGCGGGTCGGAGGAATCGGCGACGTACTGCAGTTCCTTCAGCACGAACTGCGGCACGACGAGCGTCCCGTCGAGGAAGCCGGTCTCGACGATCTCGGCGACGCGGCCGTCGATGATGACGCTGGTGTCGAGAATCTTGTAGCGCTTCTGGGGCCGCGCGTCGCGGAAGAGCGACAGGAACTTGGCGGGCTCCAGCCACTCACCCTTGCGCGACCCGAGGACCAGCCCGAGGTACGGCAGGACGATGATGATGAGGCCGTGCAGGAACTGCACGCGGGTGTTGCCCGTGTTGGCCCAGTAGAGCGACGAGCTGATGGTGCGCGCGATCCACAGGCCGACGCCGAAGCCGAGCAGCGCGCCCAGGAGCTTCGTGACCTCGGCATCGCGCAGGTGCGTCTCGGCGATCACGATCCCGAGGGCGACCAGCAGTCCGAGCAGCGCGCTCAGGGACGGATGGCCTTCCACCGGACCGATCACGGTCGCCGCATACACGACCACGGCCGTGAAAACGCCCCTCACGAGGAGGTAGCCGTTCATCGGGAACATTGTAGCCGGGTACGGCGGAGGGGGCCGGACGCGGGGCCGGGCCCCTCCGCGGGCGGCCCGCGCCTCCGGCACTGGAACGGGGTGGGAGTGGGCGTGCCCTACACCAGCGCGTCGAGCGCCTGCCCGACGTCGCGCACGCCGACGACGTCGAGTCCGCCGGGCACGTCCGCCGCGGGCACGTTGCCCTCCGGGGCGACGACACGACGGAACCCGAGCTGCGCGGCCTCGCGCACGCGCAACGCGGCCTGCGACGTGGCCCGCACCTCGCCGGCCAGGCCGACCTCGCCGAACACGACGACGTCGGGCGGCACCACGCGGTTGCGCAGGCTCGACGCGACGGCGACGAGCGTCGCGAGGTCCGCCGCCGGCTCGTCCACCGCCATCCCGCCCGCGACGTTG
Source organism: Vicinamibacterales bacterium (assembly GCA_041394725.1). GTDB lineage: Bacteria > Acidobacteriota > Vicinamibacteria > Vicinamibacterales > SCN-69-37 > JAWKHR01. The sequence continues at coordinate 96,239 of JAWKHR010000018.1, forward strand.
ACGAACACGTCGTCGGTCGCCAGGTTCAGGCCGACACGCTTGTCGAGCACCGCCAGGAGCAGCGCGAGCCGCTGCGGATCCAGGCCGTTCGCCGTGCGGCGGGGATTGCCGAAGGTCGCCGTGGACACCAGCGCCTGCACCTCGACGAGGATCGGCCGCGACCCCTCGATCGTGCAGAGGACGACGGACCCCGGCACGCCCGACGGCCGCTCGGCCAGGAAGAGCTTCGACGGGTTCGGCACGGGCCGCAGCCCCGACGCCGTCATCTCGAACACGCCCAGCTCGCTCACCGCGCCGAACCGGTTCTTCACCGCGCGCACGACGCGCTGCGCGTGGTGCTGCTCGCCCTCGAAGTAGAGGACCGTGTCCACCACGTGCTCGAGCACCTTGGGGCCGGCCAGGCTGCCGTCCTTCGTCACGTGGCCGACGAGGATCGTCGGCAGGTTCCGGCCCTTGGCGGTGAACAGCAGGTCCGTCGCGGCCTGGCGGACCTGCCCCACGCTGCCGGGCGCGGAGGTCATCTTCAGCGAGAACACCGTCTGGATGGAGTCCACGATGAGCAGGCGCGGCTTGAGCCGATCGACTTCCTCGATGATCCGCTCGACGCACGTCTCGGCCAGGAGGAAGAGGGCGCCCGCGCCGACGCCGAGGCGCTCGCCGCGCAGCTTGATCTGGTGCTCCGACTCCTCGCCCGAGCAGTAGAGCACCGGCCCGACGCTCGCCGCGAAGTGCGCGGCGGCCTGCAGCAGGAGCGTCGACTTGCCGATGCCGGGCTCGCCCCCGAGCAGGACGAGCGAGCCGGGCACGATACCGCCGCCGAGCACGCGGTCGAACTCGCTGACGCCGGACGACAGCCGCGGCGCGGTGACCGTGTCTACCGCGTCGTACGGCTGCGCCCGGCCGCCGCCGAGCCGCGCGGCAGACGCGGCGGGCCCGGCCGTCGCGCCCGCCGCAACGCTGGCGCGCTCCTCGACGTACGTGTTCCACGCGCCGCAGTCGGGACACCGGCCAATCCACTTCTGCGACTGCGCGCCGCAGGTGGTGCAGGCGAAGAAGGTGCGGGAATGCTTCACGCGAGACTTCGAAGTTCGAAGTTCGAACTTGGAACCTCGGTGGCCGGCTTCGCCGGCATCTCGTTTGCTTGGCTCTCAGGCATGACACCCCGGCTCGAGTCCTTTCAGGACCGATCGTTTCGCTTCGCCTGCGACGTCGTCCGGCTGTACGTCCTGTTGTCGCAGCATCACCATGTGCCTCTGCATCTCTCGCGCCAGATGCTGCGCGCCGGAACCTCCGTCGGCGCCAACCTCGAAGAGGCCCGGGCCGCGCTGAGCCGCCGTGATTCCGCGACCCGGTTCGGCGTGGCCCTCAAAGAAGCCCGGGAGACCAGCTACTGGCTCCGCCTCATGCGCGCCACCGACCTCGTGCCGTCGGTGACCGTCGATCCCCTCATCCTCGAAGCCGGCGAGATGATCGGCATCCTCTCGAGCGCCCGACGGAAGCTGGCCGAGCCGGTGGCCGGGTAGCTGGGACCCTTGAGGGAGCCGAGCGGGGGTAGCTCTTACCCGCTCGGCGCTTGCGAAACTTCGAAGTTCGAACTGTGAACTCCGAACCAAGGTCGCCGGCGAAGCCGGCCACCGATGTTCCAAGTTCGAAGTTCGAACTTCAACGTTTCTCAGGCGTCCTTATCCCCAATACTCTCGCTCGATCCTGCTGCCCAGCCGGCACAGCACTTCCCACGGAATCGCGCCGATGGCGGCGGCGACTTCGCGCGCCGTGATCACCTCGTCGCCCTGGCGGCCGAGCAGCACCACCTCGTCGCCAGGCGAGACGTCCAGGCCCGTGACGTCGATCGTGATCATGTCCATGCACACCGATCCGACGATGGGCGCGCGGCGGCCGCGGACCAGCACCGACGCGCGGCCCGCCAGTCGCGTATCGAGCCCGTCGGCGTACCCGGCCGGGACGACGGCCAGCGTGCGCGGTCCCTCGGCGGTCCAGCGCAGGCCGTAGCCCGTGCCCTCCCCCGACCGTACCCCCTTCACGGCCACGATACGGCTGACCAGTGACAGGGCAGGTCCCAGGTCCAGGTTCGTCGCCGACAGCGGCGGCGGGACCACGCCGTAGAGCAGGAGTCCCGGCCGGACCCAGTCGTACCAGGTGCGGGTGTCGCGCAGGAGCGCCGCCGAGTTCGCCGCGTGTCGCCGGGGACCGCGCAGGCCCATGGCGCCGAGCGCCGCGGTCGCCCGCTCGAAGCGCGCGCGCTGGGTCTCGAGCATCGGCGACTCGGGGTCGTCGGCGGTGGCGAAGTGGGTGTAGACCGCCTCGATCGAGAGGTGCGGGCTCGCGAGGACGGGCGGCAGCGTCCGGCCGAGGTTGTCGTGCCGGAAGCCCAGCCGGTTCATCCCGGTGTCGATCTTGAGGTGACAGCCGATGCGGACGCCGCGCGCCGCGGCGGCGGCCTCGATCGCCGTCGCGGCGGCGGGGGTCGAGATCGTCGGCGTCAGGTGGTGCTCGAACACGCCGGCCAGGTCGCTGACGCTCTGGGCGCCGAAGACCAGGATCGGGATCGTCACGCCGCCGCGGCGCAGCTCGACGCCCTCCTCGATGTCCGCGCACGCGAGCATCGCCGCGCCCGCCGCCTCGAGCGCGCGCCCCACGTGGACCGCGCCATGGCCATAGGCGCCGGCTTTGACCACCGCGATGAGGCCGGGCGGGTCGGCGCGCTCCTCGAGCAGCCGCCGGATGGCGCGCAGGTTGGCCGCCATCGCCTCCAGGCTGACGACGGCGACCGTGGGTCGGATCACGCGTCGGCCCCGTAGGGGCCACCCGGGGCGAGGTTCTCGAACCGCGTGTACTGCTTGAGGAACGCGACGCGCACGCTGCCGATGGGCCCGTTGCGCTGCTTGCCGATGATGAGCTCGGCCGTGCCCTCGGCCTCGGGCCGCGGTTCGCCCTCGTTCTGGTACATCTCCTCGCGGAAGATGAAGATGACCACGTCGGCGTCCTGCTCGAGGGCGCCCGACTCGCGCAGGTCGGAGAGCTGCGGCCGGTGGTCGCCGCGGGTCTCGGTCGCGCGGCTCAGCTGGCTGAGCGCGAGAATCGGGACGTTCAGCTCCTTGGCGAGGATCTTCATCGCGCGCGAGATCGACGCGAGCTCCTGCTGCCGGTTCTCGAACCGGCCGCGGCCCTGCATGAGCTGGAGGTAGTCGACGACGATCATGTCGAGCCCGTGCTCGAGCTTGAGCCGCCGGGCCTTGGCGCGCATCTCGAGGATGCCGATCGACGGCGTGTCGTCGATGAACACCTTCGCCTCGTGCAGCCGCGCGAACGCGTCCACGAGCCGCGCGTAGTCCTGCTCGGACAGGAAGCCGCCGCGGAAACGGTGCGCGTCCACGCGCGCCTCCGACGTGAGCATGCGCATGAACAGCTGTTCCTTGGACATCTCGAGGCTGAAGATGCCCACCGACTTGCCCGCCTCGATGCCGCTGTGCAGCGCCATGTTGAGCACGAGGCTCGTCTTGCCCATCGACGGCCGCGCGGCGACGATGACGAGGTCGCCGGGCTGAAAGCCCGAGGTCATCTCGTCGAGGTCCACGAACCCGCTGGGCACGCCGGTCACCAGGCCGCGATGCGCCTGCAGCGTCTCGATCAGCTGGTAGCCCGAGTCGACGAGCTCACTCAGCTTGACGAACCCGCTGCGCATCCGGTTGTCGGCGATCTGGAAGATCGACCGCTCGGCCGAGTCGAGCAGCTCGTCGGCGTCCTCCTCGGCGTCGTAGGCGCGGACGAGCACCTCGTTGGCCGACTGGATCAGCCGCCGGAGCGTGGACTTCTCCTTGACGATGCGCGCGTAGTACTCGACGTTGGCCGACCGCGGCACGCCGTCGGTCAGCGACGAGATGTAGGCGGGCCCGCCGACCTCGTCGAGCTCGCTGGACCGGGCGAGCTCGTCGTTGAGCGTGACGAAGTCCACCGGCTCGCTGCGGTCGGTCAGCGAGACCATCTTCTCGAAGATGCGCCGGTGCGCGTCGCGGAAGAAGTCCTCCGCGTCGATCACCTCGGCGGCCTGGTTGAACGCCTGGTTGTTGATCAGGATGGCGCCGAGCACGCTCTTCTCGGCTTCGAGGTTGTGCGGCAGCGTGCGGTCGGCCATGCGGGGAATGATAGAACCTCAGGCCCGGCGCCTGAACGGGAAAAGCGCCAGGCGGGCAGGCCCGCCTGGCGCCAGAGGTGTCGCGGCCGCTCGGGCCGCGTCCGGATTCGAGGCCGGTCAGGCCTCTTCAGGCCAGAGCCGGTCAGGCCTCTTCAGGAACGATCCGGACCTTGAGCTCGGCCGTCACGTCGCGATGGACGCGGATCGGCACGGTGTGTTCGCCGGCGGTCTTGATCGGCTCACCGAGCTGGATCTTGCGCCGATCCACCGGGATGTCGCGGGCCGCCAGGGCCTCGGCCAGGTCGGGCGAGGTCACGGACCCGAAGAGCAGGTCGTTCTCGCCGACGCGGCGGCTGATGGTCAGCTCGAGCGCGTTGATGCGGCCGGCGAGCGCGACGGCGGCCTGCAGTTCCTCGGCGTCCTTCGCCTCGGCGCGGGTGCGCTCGCGCTCGATCTGGCGCTTGTTCTCCTCGGTCACCGCCAGCGCGAGCTTGCGCGGCAGCAGGTAGTTGCGGGCGTAGCCGTCGGCCACCTTGACGACCTCGCCGCGGCGGCCGAGGTGCTCGACGTGTTCCCTGAGAATGACTTCAATCGCCATGGCGTCCTCAGTCGGTCACGTACGGGACGAGCGCCAGCTGGCGCGCGCGCTTGATCGCGTTCTGCAGCGCGCGCTGGTGCTTGGCGCAGACCCCGGAGATGCGACGCGGCTGGATCTTGCCCCGCTCCGGGATGAACGGCGCGAGCAGCTTCACGTCCTTGTAGTTGATGTAGTCGATCTTCTCGACGCAGAACTTGCAGACGCGCTTGCGCCGGAAGAACCCGCGTCGTCCGCCCTTGTCGCGCGAACGGCCGCCGCCCTTGTCGTCCCTGTCGCTCATCGCTCACCTCCGGCCTGCTCGCCGTCCTCGCCGTCCCTGGCCGGCCGCTCGCCCTCGGCGGGCTCGGGCGGCAGCCCGCGCCGCACACGCCGCGCCGCGGTCGCCGCCTTGCGGCGCGCCTGGGCGCGCCCGACCACCGCCAGCTCCTCGTCCACGCGGACAATGAGGTGCCGGATCACCAGGTCCATGACGCGCAGCCGGCGATCGAGCTCGGCGGTCAGCTCCGCCGGCCCGTCGATGAGGTGCAGGACGTAGACGCCCTCGCGATGGCCCCCGATCTCGTAGGCCAGGCGCCGGCGCCCCCAGTTCTCGGTGTTGGCGATCGTCGCGCCGAACTTCTCGAGGATGCCGGCCACCTGCTGCTGCAGGTCCGCCAGCACCTCCTCGGTCGTCTCGGGCGGCGTGATGTAGATCAACTCGTACTGCCGAACCGTGCTCATGTGCCTCCTTCTGGCCATCAGGCCGCCCCCTCTCGGAGGGCGGCAAGGAGCTGTCGTGCTACCGATCGTCCGCGCGATTGTAGGCGTTCATCGTCGCCTCGACGCCGTCGGACATCCACATCTCGACGGCGTCCGCAGCCCGGATCGTCGCGCGATCGATCTCGGCCTGCTCGTCCGGCTCGAACCGGGCCAGCACGTGATCGGCCAGGTCCCGCCGCATGTCGCCGCGACCCACGCCCACGCGGAGCCGCGCATAGTCGATCGTGCCGAGGTGCGCCGCGATCGACCGAAGTCCGTTGTGCCCGCCCTCGGTGCCGGTCGCCCGGACGCGCAACCGCCCGAGCGGCAGGTTGACGTCGTCGGTCACGATCAGCACGTCCGGCAGGGCGATCTTGTAGAAGCGCATCAGCGCCTGCACGGCCTGGCCGCTGACGTTCATGTAGGTCAGCGGCTTGGCCAGCAGGACCTGCCCCTCGGGGCGGCGCCAGCGGCCGGTCGCCGCGTCGCGCGCCAGGTCCGCGGCGTCGATCGCGACCCCGTGCCGCGCCGCCAGGAGGTCGACGACCTCGAAGCCGACGTTGTGGCGGGTGCCGCGGTACGCCTCGCCGGGGTTGCCCAGGCCGGCGACGAGCTTCAGGCCTTGTCCTCCTCGTCCTTCTCGGCCTTGCCCTTCTTGATGACCTCGGGCTCGGCCGCCGTCGCGCCGGGCGCCGCCGCCGCCGCGGCCGCCGCCTCGTCGGTCGCCGGCGCCGCCTCGACGCGCGGCGCGACGACGTGGACGATGAGCATCTCGGGCTCGCTGAGCGCCGTCCACTTGCCGCCCGTGTCGAGGTCGCGCACGCGGACGCCCTGGTGCAGCATCAGCTCGGTGATGTCCACCGTGATGTGCTCCGGAATGTCGCCCGGCAGACACTCGATTTCCAGCTCGCGGTGCACCCAGTCCACCACGCCGCCCTGGGCCTTGACGCCCTTGGCCTCGCCCGTCAGGCGGATCGGCACGGTGACCTGCAGCACCTTGTCCATCGCGATGCGATAGAAGTCGGCGTGGAGCAGGCTGTGGGTCACCGGGTGCAGCTGGTACTCCTTCACGAGCACCTTGGTGTCGGCCCCCTCGAGGTTGAGCGCGATCAGGGTGTTGGCGCCCGAGTCCGAATGCAGGATCCGCATCAGGCTCTTCGGGTCCACGGCGATGGCTTCGGCGTCCGAGGCGCCGCCGTAGACGACGGCGGGAATCTGGCCGGACTGGCGCAGGCGGACGGCTTCGTTGCGGCCCCGGCTGGCGCGCCGGACGGCGTCGAGTGTGGCTTCCATGGCGTTAGACGACTCCTAGACGAACAGCTTCGAGACCGAAGTCTCCTCATGAATGCTGCGGATGGCCTGCGCCAGCAGGCGCGCCACCGACAGCACGACGATCTTGTCGCACGCGGCCTTCTCGGCCGCGAGCGGGATCGTGTTGGTCACGATCAGCTTGTCGATCGGCGCGGCCTCGATCCGCTGGATGGCCGGCCCCGACAGCACCCCGTGCACCGCCGCCGCGAGCACCCGGCTCGCGCCGTTGTCCTTCAGCGCCTGCGCGGCCTTCTGCATCGTGCCGGCCGTGTCGATGATGTCGTCGGCGATCACGCAGACCCGCCCGTCGACGTCGCCGACCACGTTCATCACTTCCGCCGTGCCGTCCTCGCTCCGGCGCTTGTCCACGATCGCCAGGTCCGCGTCGAGCCGCTTCGCGTAGGCCCGCGCGCGCTCGGCGCCGCCGACGTCGGGCGAGACGATCGTCATCGGCCCGAAGTTCTGCCGCGCGAGGTAGTCGATGATCACCGGCGCCGCGAACAGGTGATCCACCGGGATGTCGAAGAAGCCCTGAATCTGCGCCTTGTGCAGATCCATCGTCAGCACCCGGTTCGTGCCGGCCGCGCTCAGCAGGTTCGCCACGAGCTTGGCCGAAATCGGCACCCGCGGCTTGTCCTTCCGATCCTGCCGCGCGTAGCCGTAGTACGGAATCACGGCCGTGATGCGCGACGCCGACGAGCGGCGGAACGCATCGATCATCACGCACATCTCGACCAGGTGCTGGTCGACCGGTGCGCACGTCGGCTGCACCAGGAAGACGTCCGTCCCGCGGATGTTCTCGTCGATCTGGAACGACACCTCGCTGTCCGGGAACCGGTGCAGCCGGGCCACCCCCAGTGTCGTGCCGAGATGCTCCGCGATCTCCTTCGCGAGCGCGCCGTGCGCACTCCCGGTGAACAACTTCAGATGGCCATGACCCATCGTGCGTCGACGTTCCGATCTGGTTGGGGCGGAAGGATTCGAACCTTCGAATACGGGATCCAAAGTCCCGCGCCTTACCGCTTGGCCACGCCCCATCGGTGCCTGGCTGGCGGAACCCACATCACCCGGCGCCAGACGGCAGGCCACGCCTGCCGGCCCGCACGGGCAGACTGCAAACACGGCAGTCTATCACGGGGGGACCTCAAGGGACCTATAGGGTCCCAGAGGTCCCGGGGTCGCAGGGTCGCGGGGTCCTCGGGTCCGGCAGGGCCCGGGTCCCGAGGGCCCTGGGACCTCAGGACCCTCCTATTCTCCGCTGGGCCTCCGGCGCGAGGAGCGTCACCGGGTGAGGATCACCAGCCAGTCCGGGCGCTGGAGGCGGCGGACGGCGCGGCGGGCGACGGCTTCGGGGAACAGGCCGTAGACGGCCGACCCGCTGCCCGTCATGGCCGCGGCGAGGGCGCCCTCCCGGATGCAGGCCGCAACCATCTCGTCGATCTCGGGGTGGTGGGCGGCCACCGGGCCCTGCAGGTCGTTGACGGGCACGATCGGCCCCGTGGCCCAGCCCGAGTCCACGTCGCGCACCACGACCCGGCGGCGGTCGCCCGCCTCTCCCGCCCCGGCCGGATCGGCCACCGGCGTCGCCGCGGCCGCCGCCTCGTCGAACCAGCGGTAGGCGTCCGGGGTGGCGACGCCGAACGACGGCTTGACGATCACCACGCCCAGCCGCGCGAAGTCGTCGACGGGATAGATCTCGTCGCCGCGGCCGGTCCCGATCGCGGTCCCGCCGAGCAGGAAGAACGGCACGTCGGCGCCGAGCGAGGCGGCCAGGCGGAACAGGTCGCGTCGCGAGACCCGCGTGTCCCAGAGCGTGTTGAGCGCGACCAGCGCGCCCGCGGCGTCCGCCGATCCGCCGCCGAGGCCGGCCGCAATCGGCACCTGCTTGTCGAGCTTGACGTGGGCGTTGCGCGGCTCGCCCGCCTGGCCCGCGGCCTGCCAGAGCGCACGCGCCGCCCGCCAGACGAGGTTGGTGTCGTCGGACGGCACCCCCGGCGCCCGCGTCTGGAGCACGAACGGGCCGCGCCGCTCGGACACCGTCAGCGTGTCGGAGAGCGCGACCGACTGCAGGAGCGTGCGGACGTCGTGGTAGCCGTCCGGACGCCGCGCGCCCACGCGCAGGATCAGGTTCAGCTTGGCCGGGGGACGAACGATGATCGAACGTGACACAGGGAGTTATCCGGGAAAAGTCGATGATGTCGTGACGTCGTGGAAGCGTCGGACGCGCGCGATGGGCCTGAGGCCCCGAGCCTCACGGGTCGCGCCACACCGCCTCGCGCAGTTCCTCCACGGTCATCGGGACCGAGCCGGGCCGCGCCCGCGGCGTGAACAGCTCCTGATTCGACGCCCGCGCGTCGTTGACGAACCGCTGATCGATCTGCATCGTCAGCCGATCCTCGCCGGCCGTCGCTTCCGGGTAGATCGTGAACCGCCGGGGCCAGAGCCCCTGCATCTCGTGATAGTCCACGACCAGCCCGCCGGACACGCCCCACCGCGTGCGCCACCCGGCGGGCGCGGTCACCAGCACGATCTCCGCATCGGACGTCCGCACGCGGATGTCGCGCCCGAAGCGCGACGCCTGGACGATCGACCGATCCCAGGTGACGCACCCCGTCATGAACGCGAGCAGCCGGTCCGGCGCGATCGCGAGGCCGGTGAGCGCCTCGAGAATGTCGGTCAACGGCGCGTTCACCAGCCGGTTGCCATCGCGCAGCCAGAGCGACGCGGCGCCGGGGGTGCCGCGCAGTTCCAGGTACTGACGGCCGTTCGCGTTCGCGTCCAGAAAGAGCCCGCCGTCCCGCGTGGCCGCGCCGTCGAAGCGCAGGGCGCCCGGAATGCCGCGCCCGGCAATGCGCCCGTGCAGGTGCATGATGAACACGAGCGATCGCACGTCGCGGCAGGCCGCGGTGGCGTTGTCGAGCGCCGTGGCGGCGTCGGGCGCGGGCGAACCGGGGCCGGCCGGCGGCCGGAAGAGCGCCGGCGCGCAGGCCGAGCCGGTGAGGGCCGCCACCGTCAGCAGCGCCGCCGATCCGCGCGCGACCCGCACACTAGCGGCCCGCCAGCGTGCGCGCGCGGTCGCGCTTGCGCTCGACGACGGCGACGTCGATGTCCTCGCGATCCCCGGAGAGCGCGCGGTCGAACGTGTCGGCGGCCGCGCGGTAGTCCTTGAGTTCGAAGAGCACGTCACCCAGATGATTCAGCAGGAGCGACGCCCGCGGCCGCGCGGTCACGGCCTTCTCGAGCGGCGCGCGCGCCTCGGCGGCGCGGCCCAGGCGGAATGCGCCCAGCCCAGGGAGTCCAGATAGGACGGATTGTCGGATCCTCGGCCAGCGCGCGTCGCACCAGCGACAGCGCCTCGTCGAGCTTCTGTCCCGGGTCGGCGAGCATGATGCCGCGAGTTAGTTCAGCGCGTCGGCGTGCGACGGGTCCGCCTCGATGACGCGACGGAACGCCGTCTCGGCCGCCGTACTGCCCGGCGCGCTCGTAGGCGCCCCCAGGTCGAAGAGCAGGTCGCCGTCGTTCGGCGTGCGCGCGAGCGCCGCCTCGAGGACGCCGACCGCCTTGTCGCGCTCGCCGAGGCCCTGGTAGGCGGCGGCCAGCTCGACGGCGAGCCGCGCGTGGAGGCCGTTGTCATCGTCGCCGTCGCGCGGCGCCGACACCCGCGCCTCGAGCGTGTTCACCACGCCGGCGAAATCGTGCGCCGCGGTCTGCGCCTGGGCCAGCGACAGCAGCCCGCGCGCGTCGGTGGCGTCGATCGCGAGGATGCGCCGGGCCGCGTCGGCCGCCGCGTCGGGATGCCCGGTGCGCCGCTCGACTTCCGACAGCAGGTACCAGCCCATGACCTCCTTCGGCTGGTCGGCCGTCAGCTTCTGCAGCACGTCGCGGCTCTTCGCCAGGTCGCCGCTGTTGATGAGCGCGGTCGCGTAGCGCACGGCGTAGGTGGCCGTGCCGGGCGCGAGCGCGGTGATCTGCGCCCACTGCGCGGCCGACTTGTCCCATTCGCCGGTGTCCTCGTACAGCTCGGCCAGCCAGGCGCGGTTGCGCGGATCGTCGGGGGTGCCGGCGACGAGTTCCTCGAGCACGGGCACCGCTTCGCCGGGCTCACCGTTGCCGGTGTAGGCCTGCGCGAGCAGCACGAGCCCCTCCCGATAGCCCGGCTGGAGCAGCAGGAAGTTGCGCAGCGTGCGGATGGCCGGGATGTACTTCTCGGCGCGGACGTACAGGCGACCGAGGGTGATCTCCATGCCCGGATCGCGCGTCCCGGTGGCGAGGGCCTTCTCGAAGTGGCCGATCGCCTGATCGATCATCGAGCCGTTCTGCGGCAGCCGATCGGCCAGCGCCGCCTGCACGAAGCCGAGGATGCGGTGGGCTTCGTAGTTGTCGGCGTCCAGGTCCAGCGCCTTCTCGCCCTCGCGCACCGCGTCGGTCGCGCGGCCCTGGCGCGCGTAGAGACCCGCGAGCTCGGCGCGGATCTCGGCGGCCTTCGGCGCGAGCTCGGTGGCGCGGGTCAGGCTGGCGATCGCGCCCGGCACGTCGCCCTGCTCCTCGAGCGACTGGCCGCGCAGGAAGAGGAAGTAGGCCTCGCTGAGCGGATCGGCGGGCGCGCCGGGGGCCGCCTGCGCCGCCGGACCGCCGGCGCGCCGGGGGCCGCCTGCGCCGCCGGACCGCCGGCGCGCCGGGGCCACCTGCGCCGCCGGAACCGCCGGCGCGCCGGGGCCGCCTGCGGCGGCGGGACGGTCGTCGTCCGGGCGGCCCGGACCGCCGGCGGATCGGCTGGTGCCCGGATCGCGGCCGGCACGGGTGGTCCGGCCAGCAGCAGGGTCAGTATCGCGGTCATGGATGCCCCGAATTCGATTGTTTCACAGTTCCGGGGAGACCGCGGCCGGCGTGGGCGGCCGCGCTTTGGTTTATAGTCCCCCCATGGCCGTCGACCCCGCCCTGCTCGAGATCCTGGTCTGCCCCGAATGCAAGGTGCCGGTGCAGCCGGTGCACGACGGCGCGGGGCTCAAGTGTCCGAAGTGCCATCGGGTGTATCCGGTGCGGGACGACATCCCCGTGATGCTCGTCGACGAAGCGACCGTCGAACCGTGACGACCGGGCCCGGCCCGGCCCATCCCTCGTGCGCATCCTCTTCGTCCGCCTGCGGCTGATCGGCGACGTGGTCTTCACCACGCCGCTCCTCGGCGCGGTCCGCCGGCGGTTCCCCGACGCCACGCTCACCTACCTGGTCGAATCGGCGGCCGCGCCCGTGGTGCGCCATCACCCGGCGCTCGACGAGGTCATCGAGATTCCGCACCGCCGCGGCTGGCGCCGCGTGGCCGACGACCTGCGCCTGGCCCGCCGGCTGCGGGCGGCGCGGTTCGACGTGGCCGTCGATCTGCACGGCGGGCCGCGCAGCGGCTGGCTCACGTGGGCTTCGCGCGCGCCGGTGCGGGTGGGCTACGATGTGGCGGGCCGCGCGTGGATGTACACGCGCGTCGTGCACCGCCCCCGCGCGCTGCGACCGCGTCACTCGGTCGCCAACCAGTGGGACCTGCTGGCCGCGGTGGATCCGTCGCTGGCGGCGCCGCCGGATCCCGATCACGACCGGGTGACGATGGCCGTCGCGCCGGGTGCGCGGGAGGCCGCCGGCGCGCGGCTCGGAACGTGGGGCGTCGCGACGGGCGACCGCCTCGTCGTGCTCCACGTGAGCGCGGGCAACCCGTTCCGGCGCTGGCCCGAAGCGTCGTTCGCGACGCTGGCCGCGGGGCTGGCGCGGGGCGGCGCGGATCGCCGGGTGCTCGTGACCAGCGGGCCGTCGGATCACGCGGCGGCCGCGCGGGTCGTCGAGGCGGCGCGGCGGCAGTCGGGCAACGGGGCGTCGCGCATCGTCGACGCCGAGGGGTGTTCACTGGTGGAGCTTCGGGCCCTGTTGGATCGCGCGGCCGTGTTCGTCGGAGGCGACAGCGGACCGCTGCACATCGCCGCGACGACCGACGTCCCGGTCGTCGGCCTGTACGGGCCGACGCTGCCCGAACGGTCGGCGCCGTGGCGGCCGTCGCGCGTGCCGACGGTGTCGATTGACGCCGGGACGCTGCCCTGCCGCCCGTGCGAACAGCGCCACTGCGAGCCCGGAGACTTCCGGTGCCTGACGACCATCGCGCCGGAGGCCGTGCTGGCCGCGGCCGAGCGCTGCCTGGCCGTGGAGGGCGGTCGATGACGCCGGCCGGGACGGGCGCGGCGACGGCGGGCGGCGGCGACCGGCTGGAGTTCACCGGCTATCTCCTCATTGCCGCCTGCCTCGGCGTGGTCCAGTTCTCGATCTTCATCGCGCAGAGCGTGCTGCTCACGCTCGCCGTGCTGGTCTGGATCGTCGTCGCGGTGCGCGACCGGCGCCGGCCGGACGTGCCGGCGTTCTTCCTGCCGCTGCTCGTCTACGCGGCCCTGACGCTCGTCAGCTCGGCGGTCTCGGTCGATCCGGTCGAGAGCTTCATCGACTCGAAGCAGCTGCTGCTCTGGCTGATGGTGCCGGTCGTGGCGCGTTTCGCGCGGGGCGACCGGGCGATGCACGTGATCGACGTGATCATCGCGCTCGGCGCCGCCGGCGCGGTGTACGGCATCGTGCAGTCGCGCCTGCTGGGGTTCGACAACCTGGGCAACCGGCCGGCCGGATCGCTCTCCTCCTACATGACCTATTCGGGCGTGCTGATGCTGGTCACGTGCGCGGCCGTGGCACGACTCGTGTTCTACCGGCGCGAGTGGATCTGGCCCGCGATCGCGCTGCCCGCGCTCATCGTCGCGCTGGGGTTCACGCTGACGCGCAACGCGTGGATCGGCACCGCGGTCGCCCTGATGGTGCTGCTCGCGCTGCGGCAGTGGAAACTGGTGCTGATCGTGCCCGTGCTCGGCCTCGCGCTGGTCGCGGTTGCCCCGGGCTACGTGCGCGCCCGCGTGGCGTCGATGGGCGACCCGAACGACCCGGTCCGCATCGACCGGATCGCCATGCTGGAAGTCGGCCGCGGCATGGTCGCGGCGCACCCGTTCTTCGGCGTCGGGCCCGAGATGGTGCAGCGCGAGTACGTCAAGTATCGCCCGCCGGTGTACACCAACGAGACCAACCCGCACCTGCACAACGTGCCGGTGCAGATCGCCGCCGAACGCGGGCTGCCCGCCCTGGCGGCGTGGCTGTGGTTCGTCGTCGCCGCCGGCCTCGACCTGTTGCGGCAGGCACGACGCGGACCGTACCGGTCGGTCGCGGCGGCGGGCCTGGCCGCGCTCGTGGCGATGCTGGCGGCCGGGCTCTTCGAATACAACTTCGGCGACTCGGAGTTCCTGATGCTCCTGCTCGGGCTGCTCACGCTGCCGTACGCGGCCGCGCACGGGGCGGGCGTCGTCGCGGACGGCGCCGGCGCGGCCCCGGCGGGGGACGCGACGCCAGCGCCCCGGCGGACGGAGCCGGCGGCCGGATGAGCACCCTGCGCGATCTGGTCGATCGGTTCCGCGGCCTCGACGTCGTCGTCGCCGGCGACGTGATGGTCGATCACTTCATCGTCGGGCGGGTCGATCGCATCTCGCCCGAGGCGCCCGTGCCGGTCGTCCGCTTCGACCACGAGGAACGACGGGCGGGCGGCGCCGCCAACGTCGCCACCAATCTCGCGGCGCTCGGCGCCGACACCCGGCTCGTCGGCGTGACGGGCGACGACGCGGAGGCGCGGGACCTCGCGCCGCGACTCGCCGCGGCGGGCATCGACGCCAGGCTGGTGGCCGACCCGGCGCGGCCGACGACCCGGAAGGTGCGGATCGTGACGACGCGCAACCAGCAGGTGGCGCGGGTGGACTACGAAGGCGACGCGGAGATCGCCGGCGACGTGCTCGCCGCCGTCACGGCGCGGATCGCCGACGCCGCGCGAGGCGCGCGGGCGGTGATCCTGTCCGACTACCGCAAGGGCGTGATCACGCCCGCCGTGGTGCGCGCGGCGGCGGAGGCGACGCCGGCCGGCGTGCCGCTGCTCGTCGATCCGAAGGTCCCGCAGGCGGACCGCTACCGGGGCGCGACGCTCATCACGCCGAACCACCACGAAGCCGAGCTGATGACGCAGACCGACATCCGGACGGATGCCGACGCCGCGCGGGCCGCACGCGCGCTCCACGAGCGGACCGGCGCGAGCATCCTGATCACGCGCGGCGAGCACGGGATGTGGGTGCTGGACGCGTCCGGGCCCTCGCCGGTCGAGACGCCGCTGGCGGCGACGGCCCGCGAGGTGGCCGACGTGACCGGCGCGGGCGACACCGTGATCGCGGTCCTCGGCCTGGGCCTCGCGGCCGGCGCGACGCTGGCCGACGCGGCCCGGCTCGCCAACCTGGCCGCCGGGCTCGTCGTCGCCCGGTTCGGGCCGGTCGCGGTGAGCGCGGCCGACCTCGCACGGGCGATCAGCGACAGCGGTTGCTGACCATCGCGAGCGGCGGCGGCACCGTACCCGCCGCGATCGCCGACAGCTTCTGGTCGAACGGGAAGTAGGTCCGCTCCGCCTCGAGGCAGAGCCAGGGCAGGCGCGTCGAGAGGTCCGCCAGCTCATCGCCGCCGACGAGCATCCAGGCCTCGCCCGGGGACGTGAGGAAGTCGATGGCGGCCCGCGGGGCGAGCGCGATCTCCTCGACGGGGTGGTTCGCGTAGTAGACGAGGCTCGGCAGCATCGTCCCGTAGGCGCCGAGCCTGGCGTCCGGCGCGGCGTGGTCGGTGAAGGCCCGCGCGAGCGGCGCCACCGGCTTGAAGCGTTCGACGTCCGGCAGGGCGCGGGCGACGAAGAGGTAATTGAACACCACGAACCCCGCGGCCAGCGCCGGCACCGCGGTGGCCGGCCGGCCGCGGACGAGGCCCACGAGCGCCGCGAGGGCGCCCGCGGCGATGGCGAGCGCCGCCGGAATCGCCCCGGCCAGCGCGTAGCGTCCGCCACCGACGACCCAGGCGATGCCGCCCGCCGAGGCGAGCGACAGGACGGCGATCAGCACGAGGCCCGACCGCATGGCACCGCGATCGGCGCCGAAACGGCTGGCGACGAGCGCGTCCGCGACGAGGGCCGCGACGGCGGGCATCACGGGGAAGATGTAGAGGTCCTGCTTCGTGGCCGACAGCGTGAACGCGCCCGTGATGACGACGACCCAGAGCCAGAGCAGGCGGCGGATCGAGGCGCGCGCGGGGCGCTCGTCAGGCTGCCGCGGACGCCACGCGGTGACGAACGGCGCGGCGAAGAGCGGCGCCCACGGGAAGAGGTCGCCGAAGAGGACCGGCACGTAGAAGAAGACCGATCGATCGCCCGGTACCATCGACGTGGTGAAGCGGTCGAGGTTCTCGCCGATGAAGAAGCCCCGGATCGGCGCCCATCCGTCGACCTGCCAGAGCGCCACGAACCACGACAGGCCGATCGCGGCGACGATGAGGGCCCCGGGCACGAGCATCAGGTGCCGGAGGTCGGCCCACCGGCGTTCGAGCGCCAGCCAGGCGACGAGGACGGCGCCCGGCAGGACCACCGCGACCGGCCCCTTGGTGAGGAAGCCGAGCCCCATCGCGACGTACATGAGGAGCAGGTACCGCCGCCGGTGTTCCGGATGCCGCAGCGCAAGCGTGAAGGCCGCCAGCGCGAGCGCCATGAACAGCGACGTGTAGATGTCGATGAAGATGCGCCGCGAGAACATCACCATGCGCGGCGCGGTGGCCATGATGAGCGCGGCCAGCAGGCCCGTGGACGTCGAGCGCAGCGCGCGGCCGATGAGGAAGGCCGCGAGGATGATGCCGAGCGCGCCCACGGCGATGCCGGCGCGCTCGACGCCGACCGAGATGCCGAACGCGCGGTAGAGGCCGGCGACGATCCAGTAGCTCAGCACCGGCTTGTTCAGGCGGGGCTGCGCGTTGAAGGTCGGGCGGACCCAGTCGCCGGTCAGCACCATCTGCCGCGGCGTCTCGACGTAGAACGCCTCGTTCGCGTCCCAGATCGTGTTCGCCCCCAGGTAGATCAGGAAGACGGGCAGGGCGAGGATCAACAGGAGGGGGACGGGTCTGTTTTCCACGGAAACGGGCGATTCGGGGACAGGTCTCCCCTGGTCGGACGCCCGATTGCCAGGCGGGAGACCTGTCCCCGAATCGCCCGTTTCCGTGGAAAACAGACCCGTCCCCCTAGTGCCGGAAGTGCCGCCGGCCGGTGAAGACCATCGCGAGGCCGTGCTCGTTGGCGGCGGCGATGACCTCGGCGTCGCGCTTCGAGCCACCTGGCTGGATGACGGCCGTGGCGCCGGCCTTCGCCGCCGCGTCGAGGCCGTCGCGGAAGGGGAAGAACGCATCGGAGGCGACGACGGTCCCCCGCGTCGCGTCGCCGGCCTTCATCACGGCCGTGTTGACGGCGTCCACCCGGCTCATCTGCCCGGCGCCGATCGCCACGGTGACGTCGGCCCGGGTGAAGATCACCGCGTTCGACTTCACGTGCGCGCAGACGCGCCAGGCGAACCGGAGCGCCCGCCACTCGTCGGCCGAAGGTGTCCGGGTCGTCACGACCTCGGGCGCGGCGTCGCCAGGCCACGCGGCGGCGGCCTCGGTCACGCGGTCGCGCACCTGCACCAGCCACGCACCGAGGATCGTCCGCGCGTCCACCATGTCCTCCAGGCCGTCGAACGACGCGGTCACGACGCGGAGGTTCGGCTTCCGGGCCAGAATCGTGGCGACGGCCGCGTCCTCGCCGGCGGCCAGTCCGGGCGCGACCACCGCCTCGATGAAGGTCGCGGTGAGCGCCTCGGCCGTGGCGGCGTCGATCGGCCGGTTGAGGCCGACGATTCCGCCGAAGGCGGAGAGCGCGTCGGCCTCACGCGCCCTGACGCAGGCCTCGGCGAGGCTCACGGCGGTCGCGACGCCGCAGGGATTGGTGTGCTTGATCACGACCGCGGCCGGCTCGTCGAACTCCGCCGCGATGCGCGCGGCCGCGTCGAGATCCAGCAGGTTGTTGTAGGACAGTTCCTTGCCCTGGTGCACCACCGCGCCGCCAAAACCGCGCGCGCCCCCGGCGTACCAGGCCGCGGGCTGGTGCGGGTTCTCGCCGTACCGCAGGTCGCTGCGCTTCTCGAGACGCGGCTGCCAGACGCCCGGCAGCCGCGGGTCCTCGCCCTCGGCGGTCGCCCCGCCACCCGCGCGCGCCGCGTCGTCCCGCGCGAACGTCCCGGCCTGGTCGTCCACGGTGACCGCGCCGAGCGTGGACGCGATCATCGCGTCGTAGGCCGCCGTGTGCGCGATGGCCCGCCGCGCCAGGTCGAACCGCACCGAGAGCGGCGCCCCGCCCGGCGCGTCGAGCGCCGCGATCACCCGCGCGTAGTCGGCCGGCTCGACGACCACGAGGACGTCGCGGAAGTTCTTGGCCGCCGCGCGCACCAGGCTCGGGCCGCCGATGTCGATCTCCTCGACCAGGTCGTCGAACGGCAGGTCGGCCTTCGCCGCCGCCGCGGCGAAGGGATAGAGGTTGACGACGACCATGTCGATCGGCCGGATGCCGTGGGCGTCGATGGCCCGCAGGTCGTCCGGCCGGTGGCGCCGGGCGAGGATGCCGCCGTGCACCTTCGGGTGCAGGGTCTTGACGCGGCCGTCGAGCATCTCGGGGAAGCCGGTGACGTCGGCGATGCCGATGACGGAGAGGCCGGCGGCCGTCAGCGTACGCGCCGTGCCCCCGGTGGAGACGAGTTCCCAGCCGCGATCGGCCAGGGCCCGGGCGAACGGCTCGAGGCCGGTCTTATCGGAAACACTCAGCAAAACACGCATGTCGCAAATCGCTTGACAACAGGGGTTGACTTGAATAGGGTTGAAGGTTGACGTTGAGCGGGCCTGCGTCGAAGTCGAGACCGCACGTTGCGGTCTTTTTTTGTACCCCCGTCGCGCCCGCGGACGACCTCGCCGGGGGGATCAGCGGTGGCTGTCCACCGCAGTTTCGCAAGGCAGGCAAGTAGATGCGTATCACCGGCAAGGTCAAGTGGTTCAACAACGCGAAGGGCTACGGATTCATCGAGCGCGAGGGGGGCAACGACGTGTTCGTGCACTTCTCAGCGATTCAGGGAACCGGGTTCCGGACGCTCGAAGAGGGCCAGCAGGTCGAATTCGAGATCGTCGATGGTCCGAAGGGGCCTCAAGCCGGCAACGTGACGAAGCCGAGCTAGCGACCAGCCACGGGGGACCGGAGCGCCTGGTTCCGGTCCCTCACCTGTCAGCCTCACCTGCCAGCCTCCCCTCCCGCCTCATCTCTCCGCCCCGTCATCGAATCAGGAACCACACGAGCGGCAGCCACAGCTCCCGCGCGAACGGCACCGGCCGGTCGTCGATGAGCACGTCGGTGTCCGGCCGCGAGCCCACCAGCTCGTAGAGGTCGCGGATCCGTAACGGCCGGTCGCCCGGCAGGAACCGCGCGCGATGCCGCCGGCGCCCGTCCACGACGAGCGACTGGTACTCGTCCGACGCGCGGGCCATTTCCACCGCGCGCGCGGCCCCCTCGCCGTCGAAGTCGACGAAGTCGATCGAGATCGAGAACGGCGTATCGCCGCGGCCGAAGATCGCCGCCCGCAGCTCCGGGTGGATCGCGGCCAGTTCCTCGTCGCTGGGCGTCTCCGACAGCTCCGCGTACGGCCAGAAACGTTCGAGCGGCCGGTAGACGGGCTGATCGGGCAGCACGCGGTCTGGCGACTTGGTGTCGGACATGGGTCGCAGGGTCCGAAGGCCCGGAAGCCTCCTGATGCTATCCTTTCGTCCCCGACGCCGCAACGCCCAGATGCCCGACGTCCGACGGATTCCCTCGATCGATCGCCTTCTCCGCGAGCCCGCGCTCGTCCGCGCCGCCGGCCGGCACGGCCACGACGCCGTGCGCGCCGCGACGCGGGCGGCCGCCGACGCCGTCCGGCGCGAGGCGCGCGGGCGCCGGCACGTCCTCCGCCCGCGTCCCCGGCACCACCGGCGACAGCGCCGACGCCGACACGCGCGACGCCGGCGCGGGCGCGGGCACGGGCGCCGACCTGACCGCGATGATCGTCACGCGCGCGGTCGCGGCGCTCGACGCGATGACGGCGCCGTCGCTGCGGCCGGTCGTCAATGCGACCGGCGTCATCCTCCACACCAACCTGGGCCGCGCGCCGCTCGCCGACGCCGCGCTCGCGCGGATCCGGGAAGTCGCCGCCGGCTACTCCACCCTCGAGTACGACCTCGACGCGGGCGGACGCGGGCACCGGCGCGTCCACGCCGAGCGCCTCCTTCGCCGGCTGACCGGCGCCGAGGCCGCCCTCGTCGCCAACAACAACGCCGCGGCGACGATGCTCGCGCTCGCCGCGCTGGCGGCGGGCCGCGAGGTGATCGTCTCGCGCGGCGAACTGGTCGAGATCGGCGGCGGCTTCCGCGTGCCCGACGTGCTCGCGCAGTCCGGCGCCGCCCTCCGCGAGGTCGGCACGACCAACCGCACCCGCATCGCCGACTACGCCGCCGCGATCGGCCCGCACACCGGGCTGATCCTGCGCGTGCACCCGTCGAACTTCCGGGTGACCGGCTTCACCGAGCGCCCGGCGCTCGACGCGCTCGCCGCCCTCGGGCGGCGTTTCGACGTCCCGGTCTTCGAGGATCTGGGAAGCGGCTGGCTGGGGCTCGCCGACCTGCCGACGCCGCCCGCGCTCCTCGACGAGCCCTCGGTGTCCGCCAGCCTCGGCGCCGGTCTGTCCCTGGTCGCCTTCTCCGGCGACAAGCTCCTCGGCGGCCCGCAGGCCGGGATCGTCGTCGGCCACCGCGCGCTCGTCGACCGGATGGCGTCGCACCCGCTGATGCGCGCGGTCCGGGCGGACAAGCTCACCTACGCGGCGCTCGAGGCCACACTCACGCTCTGGGCCGAAGCCCCCCGCCGGAAGGAGATCCCCGTCGTCGACATGCTGACGCTGGGTCCGGACGAACTCGACCGTCGCGCCCGCGCGCTGGCCGGCGACCTCGAAGCTCGCGGCCTCGCCTGCGAGGTGGTGGACGGCGCCTCGACGATCGGCGGCGGCAGCGCGCCCGAAGCGACGATTCCGAGCCGGCTGGTGGCCATCTCGACCGCGTCGGCCGCGCGGCTGGATGCCGCGCTCCGCGCCGGCACGCCGGCGATCGTCGCGCGCATCGAGGATGGCCGCCTGCTGCTCGATCTCCGGACGATCCGTCCGGCGGAGCTGCCCGGCCTGCCCGACGCGGTCGCGCGCGCGGCGCAGGCGCCCTGACCCTTCGCGGGGACGGCAGGACTCAGAAGATGGACGAGACGGAGTCGGCGGCGAGCGAGAGCAGCTCGCCGGGCACGATCCCCAGGTAGAACACCACGACGAGCGCGATGACCATCCCGGTCAGTGCGACGCCCGGCACGGACGGCCGGTGGCCCGTCGTCCGTTCCTCCGCCATGTACATCTGCACGACGATGCGCAGGTAGAAGAAGACGGAGACCACGCTGGTCAGCACGGCGAGCACGGCGAGGGCGATGAGGTTCTCCTGCACCGCGGCGTTGATGATGTACCACTTCGCGATGAAGCCGACCGTGGGCGGAAAGCCGCCGAGCGAGAGGAGGAACACGGTCAGCAACGCGGCCAGGCCCGGCCGCTCGCGACCGAGGCCCGCGAAGTCCCGGATGTCGTCGTGCGGCCGGTCCGGCGTCGAGAGCGCGGCCAGGACGCCGAAGGCGCCGAGGTTCGTCACGGCGTAGGCCACCAGGTAGAACAGGATCGCGGCCTTGCCGGCGGCGTTGGCGGCCACGATGCCCACCAGCAGGTACCCCGCGTGCGCGATGCTCGAGTAGGCGAGCATGCGCTTCACGCTGGACTGCGCGACACCCACCACCGTGCCGAGGATCATCGTCAGGCCCGCGATGGCCGAGAGGATCGGCAGCCAGTGCGGCCGCAGGGGCTCGAGCGCCGAGAGGAACACGCGCACGAACGCCGCGAACGCCGCCGCCTTCACCGCCGTGGACATGAACCCGGTCACGAGCGTCGGGGCGCCCTGGTAGGCGTCGGGCGTCCACATGTGGAACGGCACGGCCGCCACCTTGAAGGCGAAGCCCACGAGCAGCAGCACCATCGCGAGGATGATGAGCAGGTTCGGGTCGTTCGCCGAGGCCGCCACGCGCAGGCCGATCTCGTCGAGCCGCGTCGTGCCCGTCGCGGCGTAGGCCATCGCGATGCCGTAGAGGAAGAACGCGCTCGAGAAGGCGCCGAGCACGAAGTACTTGAACGCCGCCTCGGCGCCGGCCTCACTGGTGCGCTTGATGCCGGTGAGGACGTACACGCCGAGCGAGAGGATCTCGAGCGCGACGAAGATGATGAGCAGGTCGTTGGTCGCGCCCATCATCATCATGCCGGCGATCGAGAACAGCATGAGCGCGTAGTACTCGCCCTCCGGCAGGTGATCCCGCTGGGCCGGTCCCGACGAAATCAGGATCGTCAGCAGGCCGATGCCGCACAGCATGATGTTGAAGAACAGCGTGTAGTTGTCCACCAGAATCACGCCGAAGCCGGTCCAGTGGGCGCTGTTCCAGAGGAACGCCGACGCGACGAGCGCGCCGGTGAGGCCGATCACGCCCAGGATCCCCATCGGCATCCGCTCGTGCCGGCGGCGTACCGCCTCGGCCAGCAGCACCGCGCAGGCCGAGAGCGTGACGATGAGCATCGGGATGATCGCGACGAAGTCCTGCCGGGTGACCATCAGCGTCCCCCCTCGGCGGGCGCGTCGCCCGGCGTGATGGCGGCCGTCACGGCGCCACCGCCCGGCCCGGCCCCCGCCCGCGCGGGCGGGGTGTCCGGCGCCCGCCCGGCGACGGAGCGTCCCCCGGCGTCGGCGGCGTCGGACGACGCCGTGGCGACCGCGGGACCGGCGGCGTCGGGCCGCGTGGCATCCGCGTTGGCCGACGAGACCCCGACGACCGATTCCACCGTGCGCCGGACGGCCGGCTCCATCGGCGTCAGGAACAGCCCCGGCACGACGCCCATGAAGATGGCCATCGCGCAGACGGGCGCAATCACGATCCACTCCCGCGTACTGAGGTCCCTCAGGCCACGGTTCTTCTCGTTCGTGATCGGGCCGTAGTTGACCCGCTGGAACATCCAGAGCATGTAGACCGCCGAGAGGATCACGCCGCTCGCCGCCACGGCCGTCAGCGCGTGCGCCCACGACAGCGACCGGCTGCCGAACGTGCCCAGCAGGATCAGGAACTCGCCGACGAACCCGTTCATGCCGGGCAGCGCGACCGAGGCCAGCGTGACCAGCAGGAACGCGCCCACGAGCTGCGGCACCACGCCCTTCAGCCCGCCATACTCGGCGATGAGCTTGGTGTGGCGCCGGTCCGACAGCATGCCGACGATGAGGAAGAGGCCGCCCGTGGAGACGCCGTGCGCCAGCATCTGGTAGACCGCGCCCTGCACGCCGGTCACGGTCAGCGCGCACAGCCCGAGCACCACGAAGCCCAGGTGGCTCACCGACGAGTAGGCGACCAGCTTCTTCATGTCCGGCTGCACCATCGCCACCAGCGCGCCGTAGACGATGCCGACGACCGCGAGCACCGCGATCCAGGGCGCGAAGTACTGCGCGGCCTCCGGGAACAACGGGAACGCGAACCGGAGCAGGCCGTAGGTGCCCATCTTCAGGAGCACGCCGGCCAGGATGACCGACCCGGCCGTCGGCGCCTGGACGTGCGCGTCGGGCAGCCACGTGTGGAACGGGAACAGCGGCACCTTGATCGCGAACGCGACCGCGAAGGCCAGGAACAGCCAGGTCTGCAGCGCCGGCGGGATGCTCATCGCCAGCAGGTCCGGCAGGTCGAAGCTCGGCACGCCCGCGACGGCCTGGTGGTAGTACGCGACCCAGAGGATCGCGATGAGCATCAGGACGCTCCCGGCCATCGTGTAGAGCATGAACTTGATGGCCGCGTAGATCCGCCGGTCGTAGCCCCAGATCCCGATGAGGAAGTACATCGGGATGAGCATCGCGTCCCAGAAGACGTAGAACAGGAACAGGTCCAGCGAGACGAACACGCCGATCATCGCCGCCTCGAGGACGAGCATGAAGAACGAGAACTCGCGGACCCGGTCCTTCACCGACTCCCAGGAACACAGGAGCGCGATCGGCGTGAGGAACGTCGTCAGGACGACCAGCAGCAGGCTGATGCCGTCCACGCCGAGGTGGTACGAGATCCCGAAGTCGGGCAGCCACGCGTGCTGCTCGACGAACTGGTAGTCGGCCGAGGTCGCGTCGAACCCGGCCCAGAGCACCAGGCTGAGGGCGAAGACCACGAGCGAGGTCGCGAGCGCCAGGGTGCGCGCCAGCCCGTCGCGGTCCCGGCCGGCCAGCAGCACGGCCAGACCGCCGGCCACCGGCAGCGCCACGAGGAGGGTCAGCAACGGCATCGTCATCCCGGGTCTACTTCCAGTTCCAGAGGTAGTAGCCGACGATGGCCACCACGCCCATGAAGAAGGACATCGCGTAGGCGCGGACCGACCCGGTCTGCAGGCGCCGGAGCACGGCGCTCCAGCCGCGGACGACCAGCCCGACGCCGTTGACGGTGCCGTCGATGAGCCCGGCGTCCACGCCGCGCCACAGCAATCCCGTCGAGGTGCGTTTGATCGGCTGGACGATGGCCGCGTCGTAGACCTCGTCCACGTAGTACTTGTTGAGCAGCAGCCGGTGCAGGCCGCTGAAGCGCGTGGCCCACGCGTTCGCCAGCCCGGGCGACCGCAGGAAAAAGATCGTGGCCAGCGCGATGCCGGCGAGCGCGACGATGGTGGACAGGCCCATCAGCGCGAGCTCGGTCGCGGTCTCGTCGTGCGCCGGCTCGGCCGGTGCGGCCGCGGTCGGTACCTCGCCGGCCGGCATGGCCTCCACCGACTCGCCGAAGCTCGGCGCGAGGAACGCGTCGATCCGGTTGTGGCCGCCGAGCGCGTGCGGCACGCCGACGTAGCCGGCGCCGACGGCGCCGATCGCCAGGACGACGAGCGCGATCGCCATCGGCGCGGGCGCGTCGTGCAGGTGGCCGCCGGGCCCGTGGGCGCCGTGGGCGTGCCCCGCGTCGTGCCCGTGACCGGTGGCGGCCGCGGGCGCGCGGCGCTCGCCGAAGAACGTCAGGTACAGCAGCCGGAACATGTAGGTGGCCGTCAGGAGCGCCGTCACCACGCCGATCAGCCAGAGCGTGGTGTGCCCGGTGGCGAAGGTCTGCCAGAGGATCTCGTCCTTCGAGAAGAAGCCCGAGAGCAGCGGCACGCCGGCGATGGCGAGCGTCCCGACGAGGAACGTCCAGTAGGTCACCGGCAGCTCGTGCCGCAGGCCGCCCATGTGGCGCATGTCCTGCTCGCCGTGCAGCGCGTGAATGACCGCGCCGGACCCGAGGAACAGCAGCGCCTTGAAGAACGCGTGCGTGTACAGGTGGAAGATGCCCGCCGCGTACGCGCCCACGCCCATGGCGAGGAACATGTAGCCGAGCTGGGAGACCGTCGAAGAGGCGAGCACCCGCTTGATGTCGTTC